>JARKQC010000320.1 GCA_029974985.1 Bacteroidota bacterium
ATTTTCAAATTGACTTACAGAATAATCCGTTAAATAGCTGATAGCAAGTTTTTTATCTTTTTTATAGAGTTTGCTTGCGGCAGTCTCGACAGCTGGTTGGAAATTCATAAATTTGTTTTCTAATTCACTTTGCACTTTTTGAATATCTTGTATAGCATAAGAATATTTAGTATAAGCAAGATTTGCAACTAAATTAAATACCCAAAATGCAGAATTTAAGCTAAAATCTTTAATAGAATATCCTTGTGAAGATGGTGGTGACTCGGTAATTGAGCAATACAATGGATTGTAAACAGTAGAATAATTATCATCTACACCATACCAGAATATTCCACCAATTTCGTTTGGTAACCAAGAACGCATTTGTGAAACAATTGTTTAGTATAAAATTTTTAGGAGCTTGTCTCAAAAGTATTAAAAATCGTATAAAACA
The DNA here is from genome assembly GCA_029974985.1 of Bacteroidota bacterium. Taxonomy (GTDB): domain Bacteria; phylum Bacteroidota; class Ignavibacteria; order Kapaibacteriales; family UBA2268; genus JANJTB01. The sequence continues at coordinate 434 of JARKQC010000320.1, forward strand.
TGAAAAAAGATCTATCAAAAATGATGTTCTTGATTTAAAAAACTCAATGTAGGCGATTTATTAAGGTCTTTTTTTTGAAAGAATTTTCTAAAAATACTTTTGAGACAGCCTCTGTTTTAATTTATTTATATTTTTCGATAGCTTAGGCATTCATAATTGAGTATAATTTTAAATAAATATTTATGGTGAAGAAATAAGTAGAAAAGATAATATACGGCTTGATAAATTTACAAATCATAGTGCAAATTAGTATGGGATTGCTCCGATGTACCAGCTGGTGTTTATCTAATTCATATTAATAGCGGCACCGTTAGCAATATAATTAGGATAATAGTGAGTAAATAATATAACTTAAAAAAAAGTAGCAAAAAGATAAAATAATCCAAATATTAAATAAAATATGAGATATTTATTTTCGTAGTCTAAATATGAGTAAGTTAGAGAAAATTATTTCAAAAATATTATCAACTAATTCAGATAATAATATTAAGTTTTCAGAATTAGTAAATCTATTGCTTAATTTGGGATTTGAGATGAGGATTTCTGGTAGTCATCATATTTTTCGTAAAGAGGGTATATTTGCAAAAGTTAATTGACAAAAAGATGGCGATTTAGCAAAACCACATCAAGTAAAGCAAGTTAGAAGAATAGTATTAGATTATAAATTAGGAAAAGAAAAAGATGTATAATTTCAAAATATTACTTTATTGGTCAAAAGAAGATGAATGTTATATTGCTGAAATTCCAGAATTATCAGGTTGCATTGCTCATGGGAAAGATGAATTTGAAGCACTCAAAAATATAAAAATTGCTAAGGAGTTATGGATTGCAACTGCAAAAGAATTTGGCGATGAAGTACCTATAGCAAAAGAAGAATTAATAACTGTTTAATCAAAATCTTCTACTAAAAGATAGTACTTTTTATAAATATTTACCATCACGTTATAAAAGCTACATAATTAATATAAGTTAATTAAAATATTATGTTCACATCTTCACTTTACTGATACACAAGACATCAAAATCGCTTTCAATTGCCATAATTTTTAATTTCATCTATAAGACTCTGCAAATGCTTTTTGAATTTGGCAAGGGGGACGCTCGTTCCTAATCCAAAATCATTACCTTCGTCTTGCACATTACCATTTATTATTGGGTACATTCCGTGTGAGAGTGAGCTTGGGCTCGAAGGGAAAATTGTAAAATAATAATATGATGAATCATTGCAAATCATTCTTGGATATAAAAATAGGATATACTCAGTTTTAGGCTGTAGCCATGTGTTTCCTAATCCGTCGTTTAAAGGCTCCCGCTCGGCACGTGTCCATTGATTGCAAAAATTAAAGATAAAATTTACAGAATTATTATGATTTAATTTTAACGGTGGCAATACTTTCCCTTTTATAGTATCAATCACATAGCAATTTGCTACTGTCAAATTTTTGCAAAGTACCCCGCCTACGCTATCTATTATGGTAGTATCTTGTATATTTACGTGAAGAATATAATATGATTGGATTAATAATTGAGCTACAAATGGAATATGAAATTTCATACTATTAAGCAATTCATCAATAATAAAATCAGCGGGCATACTGCTCGATTCGCTATACATACAATATTGATTTAAAAGAAGAGGGTCATAATCAGTCATCAAGTAATAATATTTCATAAAATACCGAAGAGTATCGCTGTCTGTTTGCCTCTCAAAAAATTCATTCAATCCAAGCCGTCTTAAATTTCTGCAAATACTATCCGTAACTCTATAACCCGTAAGTACTTCTTCGGACATTTCACTACTATAAGGTGGGTAACTTTTTAAGTGTTCCATCTCGAAAAAATAACTTTTCGAATCTTGTTTACAAGGTGCTTGCGAACCGACTTCATAAACAAAAAGAGTTAATAAAAATACAATAATGATACTTAACTTCTTCATTTCAGAATCTCCACAAAAAAGAATGTGAAAGAGAATTATATATTTTTAAAAGAAGACCTTAAGTAAATAGAACATTTAATATTAGTATTTATTTTAAAGGAATAAAGAAAATGCCCATACCAAAAATATTTTGCTTTGTCATATTTATTTATAGTTTTCATTATCTTAAGCATTTTGACCTGAATATAATTTTAAAAAAGTTGGATAGAAAATAATATCTATCCAACCTATAACAAATTAAATTAAAAAAAAGTAATTTTAATATATTCTCTTCTGATGAATTAATCGAATAAAATATTCATAATTATTTAACAATAGGAATTTTACTTAATAATTTCAAATCCTTTGGATTAGTATAATCATATTGATAAAATCCATCATTACCAATCATTAGTAATGATTTACCTAATGGAATTACATCAAATGTATGAATATCGCTTTTCCAATCAATTAACTCAATATTTAGAGGGTCTTTCACATCATATACTTTTAGTCCTGCAGGTCCATCACAAATAAATAATATATTATTATCAAGTCCTAATCCTGCTGGTTCTTGCATAGGATAAGTCTTTAAAAGTATAGGATTTGTAATATTTTTTATATCAAATACTTCAAGTTGATTGAGATTTCCTAAGCATCTTGTGCCAGTCCTTAAAGTTACATAGGCGAAATTATCATCTGCAACTATTGGGTCGCAAGCTGTTGTATGCGAGAATTGGGATAATAACACGGGTTGAGAAGAATTTGAAACGTCATAAATATACATTCCCATCATAGAACCTATAAATAATTTATTTTTAAATGGATAAATTGTTTCTATATCCCAACCAATATTTACTTTATTCCATACTTTTGGATCTCTTGGATTTTGTATATCAAATAACTGTAAAGATTGTCTATCAACTGAATATAAATATTTATCATATATAGTAAATCTTGCCATCGAACCACCTTTACCCGTCATAGAACCATTACTTGACTCTGCGGCGCCATTACTTTTATCAAAAGCAATATCACCCCTTATTGGTACAGAAATTCCACCATCACCATATTCATCAATATAAATCACAGTATCTTTTTCGATAAAATCTACTAATAAACCCTTTTCTTTGTCCACATAAGAATAGTTATTAATTTCGAGTAAATTGGGAAATATATTTTCAATTCTTTTCAAAACTGTTGGATTTGTTATGTTTGAAATATCAAATGCAACTAAATCAATATAACTATTTGCGTATAACACATTATTTCTTACAGCCATATCTGAGTTACCGGGTATGGAAATAAAAGAAATATTTTGTGGGTTACTTGGATTTATATTGTCAATAATATGTATGCCTTCGTTTATTTCATTAATAAGTATATAATTATTATAAAAGTATATTTTTCCCGTATTTTTCAATGGTTTAGTAGGCTCGTTATTAATTCCATTGCGTATGTCGCTCAAACTCATATATACTGGTTCAAAAACTTTGGTATGATAAGGTTTTTTCATTGTATTACAACTAAAAAATAATGCTAATACAATGAATACTGAGATTATGGAACATATTTTTCGCATGATACTCCTCTCAAAAATTAATTTATAATTATTTAATTTCTTTTATTCTAAATTACAAAAAATATTAATATTACAAACAATAAATAGTATTTATTCAATATTTTTTATATAAAATTTTAATTAATTTTTGTTAATTTTAAGTAGATGAAGTATAAAATAATATATTTTTGATTTTTTATAATCTAAATTTTCCTAATTACTAATATTTTAATTAATATATAATGTTTACTTCTCTTTCAAGGGCTACATTATATTTATTTAAAATATCATCTATTATAGCTTGGGATAATTCTAATATTTCTCTTTGGTTTACTCCACTCTCTCCAATAATAACAAGAGAATGATTGGATGAGACTAATGCTTTTGATTTTTCAATTAATTTTTTCCCCTTCCAGCCAGCTTTATCAATTAATTTTGCCGCAGAAAGTTTATACCCATTTTGAACTTTAAAACCAGTTAAATCGGGATATTCAGAAATTAACTTATTATAACTAACATCATCAATTATGGGATTTTTAAAAAAACTACCTGCATTAGCTGTAATTAGAGGATCTGGCAACTTTCTTTTTCTAATTTGACAAACTAATTCATATATATTATATGGATTTATTTCAATATTAGTATTTTCAGAAATTGCTTTAATAATATCAGCATAATCAATATTTGGAATCCATTTTTTAGAAAATTTATAATATACATATAAGATAATTATTCTATTTTTTAACTCATTTTTAAAAATTGAATCTCTATATCCAAAATTACATTCATTTTTATGTATTGTATATAATTTATCAAGTTTAAAATCATAAATATCAGCTTTTTCAAAATATTTTTCTTGTTCTAATCCATAAGCACCAATATTTTGTATTGGTGCGGCACCAACTTTTCCCGGTATTAATGCAAGATTTTCTAAACCATAAATTTTATTTTTCAATAAAATTTTAATAAAATTATCCCAATTCTCGCCTGCACCAACTTTAACTAATGAAAATGCGGGATTATCTTCCAAAATTTCAAAACCTTTAATATTGTTTTCGATTATTAACCCCTCGTAATTTTGGGGTAAAACAATATTACTTCCCCCACCGAGAATAAAAATCTTTTCAAATTTTGAGAAATCTATATTTTTTAAGTTCTCAATATTTTCTAATGAAAAATAATTTTCAGCAATACAATTTATTCCAAAAGTATTTTTTGACTTTAAAGAGAAATTTTGAATGATTTTTTCCAAAATATTAATTAATTAGTGTTGTAAAAATAATTTCAAAAATACATAAATTTCGATTATAAATAAAAAAAACCTGTACGGGGGGATTGTACAGGTCTTTTTATCTTGGGGCGTTTCCTACCAAATATTTATTAGCATCCCTAAGATTAATTTTTCATATCTTTGATTACCATAATTGCAACACCAAGAAATTTTAATTTATCTTTTTCTTTTGGTCTTATAGGTAAATAATCGTCATTTTCGGAGATAAGCATAGTTTCTTTATAAGAATAATGCAATCTTTTTACTACTAATTTATTGTTTATCGAGGCTACAACAATATTATTATGTTTGGGTTTTATAGAGCTATCAACAAGGATGATATCACCATCATCTATCCCAGCGCCAATCATTGAATCGCCTTTTACCCTAATTAAAAATGTTTTATCGGGCGAGTTAACAAACTGCTCATTTAGATCTATTCCATCTTCGAATAAATCTAATTTTTTGTCATGATATACAAATTTTCGAGATAGATTATTATTTCCTAATCCATTTATTCCATTGATATTAAATGTATTATCTAAATTATAGCCAACATTTAAATCTTGATATTTAATATACTCGTCAATCATTATTAATAATATAATTCTTAAACAACAACGAGCAATATATATCTAATATCGTGCCAATTTTTTATTATTTTTTTTGTTGTGTAAACAACTTTTTTAATAAAGTTAGAATTTAATTTCTCCCCAAAAAAATGCCTAATATACTTTTAAAATATTAGGCATATAATTCAGAGACAAATTATGAAAAAATTATACTGGGGATTTTCTATGATAATGAGTATGCAATAATTGGTGCGATATATGACTAAGAGGTTTCTCAAAATACTCTGCATATATTTCAATTATATCTGGATTTTCATGAGATTTACGTAATTTTTTACCTTCATCTTCTTTATAGATTGCAGCTATTCTTTTTTCTCTAACGCTATCATCAGTAAATCTTGGCTGACCGCCACCACCGATACATCCTCCGGGACAAGTCATAACCTCAACAAAATGAAATACTTCTCCTTCGTTAATTCTCTTCATTAGTTGAGAGGTATTGCCAAGACCGTGTGATACAGCAACTTTTAACTCAACACCTTCGAGGAAAGACCACTCTGGAACCGTATTTTCAATTTTCAATGACGCAGTTTTCACTCCTTCTAAACCCATAAGAGGCTGAATATGCAATTCTTCAGTTGGTAATTCGCGTCCAGTAACAATTTCGTAAACAGTACGAATAGCCGCTTCCATAACACCACCCGTATTTGCAAAAATATCTGCCGCACCCGAAGAGCGTCCAAGAGGATTATCCATTTCGGAATCTGGTAAATTAACAAACTCAATGCCAGCTTGTTTAATCATTCTTGCTAGTTCACGAGTAGTTAAGACATAATCAACATCTTGATATCCACTACTATTCATTTCAGGGCGAACAGCTTCATATTTCTTAGCTGTACAAGGCATTACAGAAACTACTACAATATCTTTGGGGTCAATATTGTTTTTCTGAGCATAATAGCTTTTTGCAACTGCACCGAACATTTGTTGCGGTGATTTACATGTTGATACATTTTCGATAAATTCAGGGAAAAAATATTCCATATAATTTATCCAACCCGGTGAACAACTTGTAAATTGTGGAAGAGCGGCATTACCATTTTCTTGTAAACGATTTTTAAGTCGCATAAGAAGCTCTGTACCTTCTTCCATAATAGTCAAATCGGCGGTAAAATTAGTATCAAATACTTTATCAAATCCAATTTGGCGTAGTGCAGTAACCATTTTACCAGTAACAAGCGTGCCGGGTTCTAAATCAAAGCATTCGCCAAGAGCGGCTCTAATGGCGGGCGCAGTTTGCACAAGAACAACTTTATTTGGGTCATCAATAGCATTCCATACGTGGCATATATGAGAATTTTCAGTAATTGCACCAACGGGACAAATTGCCGCACATTGCCCACATTGAACGCAAGCAACAGTATTAAGATTAGCATTAAAGGCTGGTCCAATAACAGAATCGAAACCTCTTCCTTGTGGGAATAATGCGCCTACATCTTGAATTTCATTACATATTGTTACACATCTTCGGCATTTAATACATTTTCCATTATCACGTATTAATGCGGGGGTCGAATCATCAAAATGGTATTTTGCGTGTTGTCCTTCGAATCTAATATCCTCGATTCCAAGATTTCTTGCTAATGCTTGCAATTCACAGTCATCATTTCTTTCGCAAGTTTTACAATCGCCTTCGTGTTCGGATAGTAGTAGCTCCACAACCATTTTTCGAGCGTCTCTAACTCTTTTAGTAGATGTAAATACTCTCATACCTTCTTGAGCGGGCATAGCACAAGAAGCAACGAGTGAACGTGCATTTTTCACTTCGACTAAACATACTCTACAAGCACCTTTTGCTTCGTGACCGGGAATATGGCAAAGTGTAGGAATATTTACGCCAGCTTTTACAGCGGCTTGAAGTACAGTTGAACCTTCTTCAACTCGAGTTTCTATACCATTAATAAATAAATTTATCATATTATTTTTTCTCCTCTTTATCAATGTCCATAATCACATCTTAAACATCTTTGTGCTTGTCTTACTGCTTCAGCTTCGAGCCAAGGTTGTTCAACCTCGTTGAAATTATATTTTCTTCTCTCAACTTGCAATAATGTCATTTTACTTCTTTTATAACTTGCAGGCTCCGCATTTGGATCAAAGAAAGTATGTACTACTCTTTCTTCACGCCAAAAGGCATTATTTTTACCAGTTAAAAATGTATCTATTCCAACAGCGGCTCTTTCACCTGCAGCGATTGCTTCAATTACTGTTTTAGAGCCTTCTGTAGCGCAATCACCACCAGCAAAAATCCAAGGCTCTGATGTTCTTCCAGTCAAGTGGTCAATAATAATACTACTTTCAGCATTCATTTCGAGTTTTGTACCTTTATAAATCAATTCAGTATCAAAATCTTGTCCTAATGCCATAATGACTTGGTCTGCCTTTATCACAAATGATTCAGAATCATTAATTGGTCTTCTTCTTCCAGAATGGTCAAATTCACCGAGACGCATTTTAGTACATCTTACGCCAACAATTTTTTCATTTTCTACAATTATTTCACGTGGATTTGTAAGAGGATAAATCTTAATACCTTCTTGCAATGCTTCTTCAATTTCCTCAGCATAAGCTGTCATTTCTTCTCTACTTCTGCGATAAACGATATTAACAACATCTGCACCAAGTCGAATTGCAGTTCTTGCGGCATCAAATGCGGCATTACCGCCACCAACGATTACAATTTCCTTTTCTACTCTAACCGAACCACGTAAATTATATGTTCTTAAGAAATCCATTGCCTTAATTGCTAACGGATGGTCATAACCCGGTATATCCATAGCAATTCCTTTTGGAGAGCCAATTGCAATAAATAGTGCTTCGTATCCCTCATCTTTTAAATCTTGTACTAAGAAATCACGTCCTAATCTCTTATTGGTTTCAATATCTACGCCGAGATTTTCTATCATACGTATTTCACGTGCTAAAATCTCACGTGGCAATCTATACGCTGGAATAGTTTGAACAAGCATTCCGCCTGGACGCGGCTCTGCTTCGAAGATTTTTGGTTTATATCCTAATCTTGCAAGAAAATATCCACATGTTAATCCAGCGGGACCTGCTCCAATAATACCAATTTTTTTCTTTGCATTTATTGGATTTTCTCTTACTTCTGGAATTTGCATTGTGATTTCTTGGTCAACCATAAATCTTTTCAATGCTCTAATAGAAACTGGATCATCTATCGTTGTTCTACGGCATTTATCTTCACAAACGTGGAAACATACTCTTGCGCAAACCGCCGCAAAAGGATTTCTTTCTCTATGAAGTTTTAGAGCTTCGGCATAACGTTTCTCACCAATAAGCGAAACAAAACCCGGTACGTCCACGTGTGCAGGGCAAGCACTTTGACAAGGGGCGCGTACTAAACCATGACAAACTCCAGCTTCACAATGTTTATTTTTTATATGTGCTTCATATTCGTGTCTAAAATGTCTAATAGTCGAAAGTACGGGATTAGGTGCAGTTTGACCGAGTCCGCATAAAGATGTTTCTTTAATTTGCTCACCAAGTTCAATTAATAAATCTATATCTGACTCTTTTCCTTTGCCATCACAAATTCTTTCGAGGATTTCTAACATTCTTTTTGTACCGACTCGGCAAGGAACGCATTTGCCGCAAGATTCCTCCTGAACAAATTCAAGGAAAAAGCGTGCAACATCAACCATACAAGTATCTTCGTCCATTACAATTAAACCACCCGAACCCATAATCGCGCCAAGTTCGTTTAGTGATTCATAATCAAGTGGTACATTTAAATTTTCTTTCGGAACGCAACCTCCTGATGGTCCACCAATTTGAGCGGCTTTAAATTTCTTACCTTGCGGAATACCTAATCCAATATCATATATTAACTCACCTAATGAAGTTCCAACAGGTACCTCAACTAAACCTGAGTTACGAATATTTCCTGCAAGTGCGAATACTTTTGTACCTTTACTATTTTCAGTACCGATAGAGGCAAACCACTCAGCTCCATTATATATGATTTGTGCAATATTAGCAAGAGTTTCAACATTATTTAGAACACTTGGCTTGCCCCATAAACCTTTTTCTGCTGGAAATGGCGGTCTCGGGCGTGGCTCTCCCCTTTTACCTTCGATTGAATTCATAAGTGCAGTTTCCTCACCGCAAACAAATGCACCCGACCCCATACGAATTTCGAGATTAAAGCTAAATCCACTTCCTAATATATTATCACCAAGTAGTCCATATTCTTTTGCTTTCAATATTGCAATATTCAATCTTTCTACCGCAAGTGGATACTCAGCACGAACATAAACATATCCTTGGCTTGCACCAATTGCATAAGCACCAATTGCCATACCTTCGATAATTGAATGTGGGTCGCCTTCGAGAACGCTTCTATCCATAAAAGCGCCAGGATCGCCTTCATCAGCATTACATAAAATATATTTTTCACCAAGACCAGTTTTTGCCGCAAAAGACCATTTCATCCAAGTCGGAAAACCCGCTCCACCACGCCCTCTCAAACCAGAATTTCTTATTTCAGAAATTACGTCTTCGGGCTTCATTTTTTCTAAAGATTTTGATAATGCCGCATAACCATTTACTCGAATATAATCTTCAAGGCTTAAAGGATCAATATTACCACAATTCTTTAATACAATTTTATTTTGTCTTTCGAAGAACGGAATATTTTCTAAATTTGGTATATAATCGTCGGAATTATGTTCATGCCAAGCTAAACGTGAAACAATTTCACCATTTATAATATGATTTTCAATAATTTCATTAGCATCTTGAGGATTTACACCTTGATAAAAAACATTATCTTTATCTACTACAACAACAGGTCCACAAGAGCATGGTCCGAGACAACCCGTACCAATAATACTAACTTTTTCTATCAATCCATTTTTTTCAATAGATTTTTCAAGTGCATCTTTAACTTTTAATGAACCTGAAGCAATACAACCGCCACCCACGCAAACATATACTTTGTTCATTAAAGTAGATTTTTCATTATTATAATTGGTAATAATTGATTCCCTAAATTTAGCTAATTCATCAAAAGTGCTAATTTTTCTCATATAACCTCCTTAAAATCTTTATTTGGAATTTTTTTATATTCCATTAAGATATCGCCAATTTTTTCGGGACGCACTCTTTGGTGAACATCATCATTAATCATAATTACTGGCGCTAAACCGCATGCACCAAAGCATCTGCCGACATCGAGAGAAAATAATTTGTCTGAAGTCGTCATCCCGACATCAATATTTAACTCTTTTTTCAAAGAATTAAGAACTTCTTTGCCCCCACGAACATAACAAGCAGTGCCAAGACAAACTCTTATTAAATTCTTACCACGTGGATGAGTTGAGAAAAATGAGTAAAACGATACAACCCCAGTAACTTCGCTATAAGGTTTTTTCAGCTTTACACTAATTTTTTTCAAAGCCTCTTCGGGCAAATATCCAAAAATACCTTGTGTGATTTGTAAAACTGGGATTAATGCACCCGGTTTGTCAAGATATTCCATTAAAATGTCGTCAAGTTGATTGTAAAGATCTTCTTCTGTTACAGTTTCTTGACAAACTAAACATTCTAACTCTTTCATAGATAAGACCTAAAAATTATTGTTATTTAATCAGTTTTAAAAAAATGTTATTTTTTTATACTATAAATATACGATTTATTTTGATATGGCAAAACATTATTATGTTATTTTTTTAACTATATATTGATTTTTTGATAATTTTATGCAATTTATATTCACAATATTATTAATTTTTAATATATTTATGTTACAACTTCCCTTGTTATTATATTTATATAATTATATTTGTTAATATGTGATTTTATTCACTTAATAATAATTATTATGATATGATAATATGTTGATATTTAAATAAATATTTGTATTAATTTATAAATTAATCAAGTTGTATATTATATTTTTTTAAATTATCAAGAAGGAGTTTTCTGGCTCGGAAAAGGTGAACTTTTACAGTACCAAGTGGAAGGTTTAATTTTTCTGCAATTTCATTATAATCAAGCTCTTCTTCGTGTCGCATTTTAATTATAATTTTATATTTTTCAGGTAAATTTTCTATTGAATCAATTAGTGCATTTTTTCGTTCATTATTTATAAATTCTATATCGGGCTGATAAGAATTATCTTCAATCTCTAAATGAATATTGTCTTCGTCATCGTTTTTATTTGTAAAAGGCTGATCTAATGATACAATATTAAGCCTTTTTTTCCTTAAAAAATCTATACAAGAATTCGATGCAATTTTATATATCCAAGATGAAAATGTATAATTTGACTGAAATCTATCTAATGATTTGTATGCTTTAATAAAAGTTTCTTGTACTAAATCCTCGACATCATCTTCGTCTTTTATCATTTTACGGATAAGTGTCTTAATTAGCTTACTATATTTTTTTTGCAAAACACTGAATAAATTTTTATTACCATTAAGAATTTCTTCTATTATGGCAAGATCATCATTTTTGATTGTATTAATTCGATTATTTTGCTTTTGTTGCATAAAAAAATAATTTTACAAAAAAATATAAATTTGAAAATAAGGAATTATTATATAACTAAAAAATATCGTTATTAATTTTATCCTTTAAAAACAAATTATAAAAATTTATTTAGGTATAAAATCAATTTCCGAGAATTTTTAAATAAAAAAAAGGGCATAAGCCCCTTTAATTTATAGTAAATTTTATTTTCTATTTTATTTAAGATTTTTTTAGTGGGTCAAAAAATAAACTGCCGTCATATTTGTGTTGTTGCGGAGTTTTACTAACATTTTTCCAAAAATTAAATAAATCGGGTTTATGATCTTTTTTAATTTTTTCTTGAATGGACATTAGTGCCATAATTACAGACTCGGGACGTGGTGGACAACCCGCAATATATGCATCAACGGGTAAGAATTGGTCAATACCCTGAACCACAGAATAGCTACGGAACATTCCGCCAGAAGAGGCACATACACCCATAGAAATCACCCATTTGGGGTCGGGCATTTGGTCGTAAATCTTACGAACTACATGTGCCATTTTATATGTAACAGTTCCCGCAACAAGTAATATATCGGACTGGCGTGGGGTCATTCTAAATACTTCTGAACCAAAGCGTGCAACGTCGAACCTTGCCGCCGCGAAAGCCATCATTTCGATAGCGCAGCAAGAAATTCCAAGAGGCATGGGCCACGCAGAATTTGCTTGCGCCCATTTAACAACAGCTTCTACGGTAGTAGTAAGAAATCCATCTTGTGCTAATTTGTTTTCTAATCCCATTGGAATCCTCCTTTTTTTAATTCATAGATATATCCAATGAATAATATTAATATAAACGAAAACATCGCCCAAAATGCAGTCATTCCAAGTTCGCCAAGCTGAACAGCCCACGGATACATAAACACAACTTCTATATCGAAAACGATAAAACTCATCGCAACCATATAGAATTTTACAGAGAATTTATCACGAGCTGTACCTCGTGGAACCATTCCACTTTCGTAAGTTGTTTGTTTTTCGGGTGTTGATCTTCTCGCACCGAGCCATTCTGATAGTAATAAAAATATTATACCGACTGAAAAGCCGACTATCATCATTAATATTAATGGTAAATAATTTTCAAGCATATTTAAAAAACCTATTTTTTAGTTTTTGCATTCTACCAAAGTTCAAATTTATCTTTTTTTTATGATATATACAATTTATTGATGTTTTTTTTTAAAATTTTAATTTTTTTTCACAAAATCGAAGTTTTTGTGTTATTAAATAAGCTCGTAATTTTGAGATATGTTTTTTATATTGGTAGAATAAACATTCTTGTTTGTCCAAAACAACCTCAACCCCCAGCCCCTTCTCCAAAAGAGATGGGTGAGGTAATAATTAAGTTGTCCTACACTTGCTAAGTGTAGGACAACTAGGAAACTGAGGCAACGGGGCATGCCCCGTTGTCTATAAACTTCTCAACTACACTTTAAAAGTAGTAGGCCAGCTTTTAATACGAGTGTTTTGGACAAGTAGAAAATAAATTATATTTTTGTGATTATAACAATTTAGTATTACGAAAATATGCTTGAACAAGATAATAATAATGTTCCTTTATGTGTTGATTTAGACGGAACTTTATTACGAACTGATTTACTTTACGAATCTATTATTTATCTTCTAAAAAAGAATTTTTTTTATATTTTTATTATTCCTTTTTGGTTTTTAAAGGGTAGGTATTATACCAAATATAAACTTCTTCAATATGTATCGCCCAATGTAAGCTCTTTACCTTATAATTCTGAAATTATTGATTTTATAAAACGTGAAAAAGAAAAAGGTAGAACAATTACCTTAGTAACAGCAAGCGCCCAAGCTTTAGCTGAAAAAGTTGCGAATTACTTAGAAATTTTTGATTTTGTTTATGCAAGCAAAGATGGGATTAATCTTGTACACCAAAATAAAGCAGATTTTTTAATTGATAGATTTGGCTATAAAAATTTTGATTACATTGGCGATTCTTATAAAGATATTGTCGTTTGGGAAAATTCCAATACTGCACATATAGTTACTAATGATAATAATCTAATTAATATTGTAGAGCAAAAAACAAAAATTGGTAAAATTTTTAATATACCAAAAGAGGGGCTTTCTGTATATTTAAAACAAATAAGAGTTCATCAATGGATTAAGAATCTTCTTATTTTTGTGCCAACTTTTTTAGCTCATAAAACGGATTTTAATAATTTTCTTGATTTAATTTTAGCATTTTTTTCATTTAGCTTTATTGCATCGGCTATTTATGTAATAAACGACCTTGCAGATATCGAATCTGATAGAAATCACTCAACAAAAAAATATCGTCCGCTTGCTTCGGGACAAATGAAAATATTAACGAGCTTCAAAATTATTCCAATACTTTTTATTTTAGGCTTCGTTTTATCACTTTTTACGTATAATTTTAGTTTTGTAATTATTTTATTAATATATACTGTTATAACAATTCTTTATTCATTTTATCTGAAAAAGTTATATTTAATTGATATTATCATTTTGTCAATTTTATTTACTATTAGGTTGTTTGCTGGTGGAATAATTACTAATACCACGATTTCACCTTGGTTATTAAGTTTTACATTGTTTATATTCCTGTCCTTAGGTGCATTGAAACGCTATACCGAATTAAAAGGATTGCTCTCCTCGCAAAAAGTTAAAACTAAGGGACGTGATTATTATATTGATGAAATTCCATTACTTTTAAATCTTGGTATATCAACGGGTATTGTTTCAATTTTAGTTTTTATGCTATATATCAACAATCCTGATGTTTCATATTTATACAATAATCCATATTATTTATATTTAATAATACCTATTTTGCTTTATTGGATTTTAAGAATGTGGTTCGAAGCTCATCGCGGACTGATGAATGACGACCCAATTTCTTATGCAATAAAAGATAAAGTAAGTATAATAATTTTTATTTTAATTATAGTAATCGCACTCATTGCAACAATATGATAAATTCAATTAAATCTTTTGGCAATTACCCTAAGCTTAATCACGCAAGTTATCAGTATTTTTCTTGGCTTAGTGATAATCTCGATTTTTCGGACGATTCTAAATATTTATGCTATGGATTTGGTAAAAGTTATGGTGATAGCTGTCTTAATCCAGATGGAAATATTATTTTCACTCAATTTTTAAATAGAATTATTAATTTTGATAATGAAAATGGTGTTTTATGTGTCGAGTCGGGCATTACTTTAAAGCAATGTATTGATTTTTTAATGCCGCGCAAATGGTTTTTACCCGTAACGCCCGGCACAAAATTAATAACCGTTGGCGGAGCTGTTGCAAATGATGTACACGGCAAAAATCACCATCGAAGCGGAACTTTCGGAAATCATATTATTAGATTTGAATTATTACGCTCCGACGGAACAAGGCTAATATGCTCAAAAAATGAGAATATTGAGTATTTTAAAGCAACTATTGGCGGGCTTGGTTTGACGGGAATAATTACTTGGGTAGAATTTCAGTGTATAAGAACTAATGGTCCCGTAATAGAGAATGAAAATATAAAATTTAACTCATTAGAAGAGTTTTTTGAAATTAATGAGAAATCTAAAAATTATGAATATACGGTATCGTGGCTTGATACAAATACTTTATCGCGTGGAATATTTTCGCGTGGCGATTTTGCAAGTCGTGAATTTCAACAAGATTATAAATCTCAAGAGGCAAAATTAAGCATTCCTTTTGAATGTGAAACGATTAATCCAATCACAGTTTATACTTTTAATATTTTATATTTTCTAAAACAATTCGATAAATTTAAGAAAAATTATATTGATTTTAATTCTTTTTTCTATCCACTCGACGCAATTAATAATTGGAATAAATTTTATGGAAAAAACGGTTTTATTCAATATCAATTTGTAATTCCTTTGGAAAATGGTCTTTCGACTTTAAAAAAAATACTAAATACAATAGTATCAAAATCAAATAATTCTTTTCTTACAGTTCTGAAAACTTTCGGTGATATTAAATCACCGGGAATAATGTCTTTTCCAAAAGAAGGTATTACCGTAGCTATTGATTTTAAAATGAAAGATAAAGCGATATTAGAAAAATTAGACGCATCAGATGAAATTGTTACTGACTGCGGTGGAGCGGTCTATCCCGCAAAGGATGCAAGAATGTCGCCTCAAAATTTTAAAAAATTTTATCCACAATGGGAATATTTTTCAAAATTTATAGACCCAAAATTTTCTTCAGGATTTTGGCAAAGAGTTGTTAAAAGGTAAAATATGAAAACAGTTTTAATTATTGGTGCAAGTTCAAAAATAGCAAGTGAAACTGCGAAAATTTTTGCAGAAAAAAATTATAAAATTATTCTTTCAGGTCGAGATTTACAAAAATTAGATTCTGTTAAAAAAGATATTTTAGCTTACTATCCGCAATCATTTATAGAAAATCATATTATTGATATACTAAATTATAATTCTCATAAGGAGTTTTTAAATCAGATAATTAGTCAATATGGTGAAATTGATATTGTCTTAATTGCTTATGGCACACTTGCAAATCAGAAATTAATTGAAAATGATTTTGAGAAAATAAAAAAAGAATTCGAAATAAATTTACTTTCGATAATTTCTTTAACAACAATTTTCGCTGAATATTTTGAGAAAATGAAAAAAGGCACAATCGCAGTAATTTCCTCTGTTGCGGGAGACCGTGGAAGGCAAAGTAATTTCATTTATGGCACATCAAAAGGAGCCGTTTCTATTTATCTTCAAGGATTAAGAAATTGTTTATATAAATCAAATGTTCAGGTTCTTACAATTAAACCGGGATTTGTAGATACACCGATGACAGCAGATATAAATAAAAATTTCCTTTTTGCACAAGCAAAAGATATTGCTATAGGAATAGTAAAAGCTATTGAAAATAAAAAGGATATAGTATATTTACCCTCTTTTTGGCGTTTAATTATGTTTATAATAAAAATTATTCCAGAAAAAATATTCAAAAGGCTTAGTTTATAATTTATGATAGTTTTTGCAGATGACAATATAGTTTTTTTAAAAGAAATTTTATCAAATTATTGTGAATTTCATCAATTTAATGGTAGAAAATTAAATAATAATGATTTGATTAATTCAAAATGCGAAATTCTCTTTACACGCTCTCAAACAAAAGTAAATAGCGATTTATTAAATAATTCTTCAGTAAAACTTGTTGCTACGGCAACTTCGGGAACTGATCATTTTGATTTAGAGTATTTAAAAAAAAGTAATTTAGAGCATTACGATGCAAAAGGCTCTAATGCAAATTCTGTCGCCGAGTATGTAATTTTTTCTATTTTATATTGGAATAATTTATTTAATTTAGATACTAAAAATCAAACTATTGGAATTGTTGGATTTGGCTCTATTGGTCAAATTGTTGCAAATTACGCATTTCAATTGGGTATGAAAGTATTAATAAACGACCCACCGTTAAAAAATCAAAATTATAATTTCCCCGAAATTTATCATTACGCTGATTTAGATTCCTTAATTTCTAATTCAGATATTTTAACAAATCATATTCCACTTAGTTTCGAAGGCGAATATCCAAGTTGTAATTTATTTAATATGAAAAATATGATAAATTTCAAAAAAAATGGTTTGATAATTCATAGTTCTCGAGGAAAAGTTTTTGATGAAAATACTTTAGAATATCTTAATTTAGAAAAAAAAGCAAGTTTGATTATTGATGTTTGGGAAAACGAACCAGATTTTAATATAAATTTAGCCACAAAAACCTTGATTGCAAGTCCACACATTGCGGGACATTCTCATAATGGTAAGCTTTTAGGAACTCTTAAAATTATAGAAATTTTTGAAAAATATAGCTCTATTGAAGTTGACAAAAAGTTAATCTACGATGAATTAAGTAGAAATTCACTTTTTTCGATAAATGATTTTAAAAATCAATTTCACTTAATGAATTCAATTAATGAGCGTAGAAAAATTCTTGATGATAATGATATATTCAAAAAAATCATATCTTTAGATAATAAAGATAAAATTATTGAATTTGATAATTTAAGGAAAAATTATCCTATTAGATACGAATTACTTAGCCCTTTTATCTAAAAAATTACAATTTGCAACTTTCAAATATATTGATTTTGGATTTAACATTTCTAATTTTGAGAAATAGCTTGCCGCAGTTTTTTTATCATTTTTTTGGCAATAAATCTGCCCTAAACGCACTAATGTTTTTTCTAATACAACTTCTGGCGCATTTTCATTAGTTTCGAGTAAGTCAAATATTTTTTTTGCATCGTTCAATTTATTTTGAGATACCATACATTCAGCCATATAAAAATCGCACTCAAAATATAATGAATCATTTGTAGATAAGGTACTTTTTAGATTATTTAATTTTTGATAAGCTAACTCGAAATTATTATTATCTAAATCGCTTACGGCTTCTTTAAAAATTTTATTATATTCGTTATTATAAGTATTATTTTGAGTGTCGTCTTCACTTTCACTTTCTTTATCAACAATATCTGGTAATTTTATAATAGTTGTATCAATAAATCTATTATCTCTAATTAGTGATAAATTGTTTTCTTCACTTTCATTATTATTTTTTTTATCTTTGGTTGCAAAACGAATAGTTGAATTTCTTACTGGATTACAAGAAATAAAAATTAAAGATAAAGCAAAAAATAGTAAAATCGCTTTTTTATTCATAATAAATTATCTCAAATCAATAATTTCTACATTTTCGGGAACTTTAAAATCAAATCTATTATCGTCAATATTTGTGTTTAACTTTAAATTAGAAATTTTCCAGCTTTCTTCATTATAATTACTAACAATCACAACGTTACTAATATTTAGATTATTTGTATTAATGCTAATTTTAATTTTTGAAATATCACTTTGATTACTATTTTTAGGTATAAGTTCTAAAATTGTACTCGATTCATTATTAGAAATTTGATTTTTATATAGTTTTTCAGCTTTAAAATCTTCTGTAAATTGAAAAAAGATTTTCTCAATAGAAATTGACTCATTATTATCATCATAATTACTAATAATAACGCTATTATTAGTGGGTGAATAATTCCAAATTGTTTTATTATTACAATAAATAATTTTATTTCCAAATGATAAAATATATTTATTACCTTTTTTGGCGTTTAATTGTCCTTTTATAAAAGTATTTTCATTTAATGTGAAATTCAATGAAATAGTTTGAAGTTCAGCATATTGTTTTTTTAATTTTTCAAATATTTTGTCTTTATCTTGCTGAGCATTTACACTATTTATAAATATCATTAATAAAATCAATATATTAATACTTGTTTTCATATCAAAATTTCCTTATTTAATTTTTGAATTTAAAGCACCTCGTAATCCAGAATAAGCAGTTAATTTTGCTTCGATATATCCAATTGGAATTTTTGTAGCTACTTTTACCGGGATTTTTCTATCATCATCAGAAAGCCAAATCAATATAGTGCCTTCGCTTTTAAAAAGCCCTCCCTGCGTAATCAAAGGCTCGACAACTACACATTTGAATTTGCCTGCATCGACAGAAACAATATCTTTACCTCTTATTTTTACCCCTAATGTATATGTTGTATCATCAACAAAATTTGGTAAATAAAAAATTGTATCTTTTGAAAATGAGCCAATATTTAAAGTACGAACATAAAAAAATGCAGACACAATATCGTGAACATATTCGGGAATTTTAATAGTTTTATCACCTTTTTTAACTATCAGATTCTCGTGGTCGAAATATGCTTTTGAATCTCTTTTGTAATTACCTTCGCGAATTCTTTGCTCAAATTCCCAAGGGAAAATACCAGCAACATCAATCACTGTGCGATACTGGTCTCTTACGCGATATAGCCAATCTAATGATTCGAGTGATTTAACTTGAAAACGAATATCATAGCATTTTCGCCCATCACGCATCACGGGTTCGGGCAAAATATTAAAATAAGCAGTTCCAGCAGTTATAAATTTATAACCCACTTTATATTCAAGTTTTTCGCCAAAACCAAAAGCATTATTTTCGACATAACGGTATAACTTCTTTTTATTATCCTGTGCATCAGAAAAATAAATAAAAGATGTAACTGAAATAAGAATAATTATAAATGTATAATATTTCTTTTTTATGATATTTTTTAATGTATTTTGCATTTTCTTTCCAATTTTATTCAAAAATACTTGAAAATTCTTAATTATTTGATTATTTTTATAAAATATAATTTACCAAAATAAATATTCTATAAATTAGACGGAATTATTATATGAAAGTTGCCGATGCTCATTGCGATACTCTTACTAAATACCCAACAAATTTTCTTTACGACCAAAATGCTCATTGGAATATTGATAAATTTAAAATTTCTAATGGTTTGCTCCAATATTTTGCAATATTTACGCCACCAGATTATGCTGGAGATTCGGCACTAAAATATGCAGTAAATTCGATTGGAAATTTTATTAAAAATTCTAATAATGAAATTCAATTAATTGAAAAAAAAGATGATTTTGATGAAAATAAAATCAATATCTTACTTTCTTTAGAAGGCGCCTCGCCAATAATTAACGATATAAATAATCTTTATGCGTTTTATAAACTTGGCATTCGGGCAATGGGGCTAACTTGGAATCATCGAAATTTTGTAGCTGACGGTATTAATAATGATTATGGATTAACAAGTTTCGGCATAGAAGTTATTAAAGAGATGGAAAATATTAATATGATTATTGATGTATCTCATTTAAATAAAAATGGTTTTAATGATGTCGTATATCACACTACAAAACCTTTCATAGCATCGCATTCAAATTCGAGATTTATTTTCGATAATAAGCGTAACTTATATGATGACCAAATTTTGGAAATTATTAGTCGAAAAGGCTTTATTGGAATTAATTTTTACTCTCAATTTATTTCAGATAAATCAAATGACTTAAAATTAGAACTTCTTCGACATATTGAGCATATACTAAAATTAGGCGGTGAAAATGTACTCGGTATGGGTGCTGATTTTGATGGAATTGATAGCACGCCTTTCGAAGATGCGGCATCCTATCCTGAATTAATTTCTCTTTTAGCTAACGAGCTAAAACTCGAAAATGCGTTAATTGAAAAAATTATGTACAAAAATTTATTAAAT
This sequence comes from Bacteroidota bacterium, assembly GCA_029974985.1. Taxonomy (GTDB): domain Bacteria; phylum Bacteroidota; class Ignavibacteria; order Kapaibacteriales; family UBA2268; genus JANJTB01. The sequence goes on from JARKQC010000320.1 coordinate 21,506, forward strand.
TTTACTTTGAAATCTATTTAAATATAAACGAGGTTAAAAAATGAGATTTGTTGGATATTTGATTTTTGCTTTTTTTCAAATGTCTTTATTTGTGTCTGCTCAAAATACTATTTTTAATAAACACAGTAAAGAAGAAGACCCCGAATTTCATCGCCAACGAAAAGCTTGGCTTCGAGATATGCATAGAACAGAACCAGGTGTAAATTATAAAGTTCTTCAAAATGAAATTCTACAAAAAAAAATGTCATTAATGAATAAAGTTAGAAAAAATACAGATTTATCCGAACTACAAAAATATGTTTCGGATAATGGTAAAGTTTCTGGCGTGTGGAAAGAGCGTGGTAGTAAAAATCAATCTGGGCGTATTCATACTGCAGATGTTGATTTAATTAATAATGTAGTTTATGCCGCATCTTCGGGCGGCAATGTGTGGCGAAGTAATCTTAATGGTGATAATTGGGAATGTTTAAATAATTCAGCTCAATTTGATATACAAAATATTAAAGTGGAAATTATTAATAATACTAAACGGATTATTGTATTCGACGCTTCGTATTTATATTATTCCGACAACGAAGGCTTTACTTGGGAAAAAGCCAAAGGTTTGGAAATTGTTGCAAATTGGGGAAATATTATGCGTGGAATGGTAATAAATGATAATAATTCCCTTAGAATATATGTTCTTACAAACGAATGGGACTACGACGCTTGGGTACAAATCAGGAGTTTATATTTTTCTAATGATAATGGGCAAACATTTGAAAAGGTTTTATCTGTATCAAATACTGATAATATTGATATTTGGGGCTATCAAAAAAGTATTGGAGAACATTTTGAACCAGAATATTCTAATAATTTCAATAAACTTATTTTTGTTCACCAAGATTCAATTTTTAGTGTTGTAGGGACTAATGTTAATTTATTAAATGTTTGTAGTGATATTAAAAATTCTAATCCATCAAGAATTAGAATTGCTGGTACTAATATTAAAGACCAAATTTATCTTTATATTAATGTAACTGACAAGCAAACTAATAAGTTAAATATATTTTATACCGATGATTTTGGAAAAAATCTTCAATTCAAGACTCAATCACCAACGACATATTTTATGAATAATAGTTTTGGTATTTCTAAGATAAATCCAAATTTTGCTATGATAGGTGGTGTCGAAGGATATACTACTGATGATTTTGGAAAAAATTGGAAAAAAATTAATGGCTGGGGTGAATATTATCAAGACCCACAAAATAAATTACACGCTGATATACCGGGTGTATCGAGTTTTAGAACAGACAAAGATAAAGAATTTTTCTTAATCTGTACCGATGGGGGTATTTATAAAACTAAGGAAAATTTTTTAGTTGATAATCTATCACTTTCGGGTTTAAATGTATCTCAATATTATTCAATTTATACATATTACGATAATAATGAGGAGATTATTTTAGCTGGTTCGCAGGATCAAGGTTTTCAAGTAAGTGAGAATTTTAGTGATAGATTGCTCAATTTTACACAAACAATTAGCGGTGATTATGGCTCGCTTAGCTCTGGGAATGGTGGAAAATCATTGTGGTGTGTTTATCCGGGATTTGCTATGTTTTATACAGATATAAATTTTCCTCAAAATCGTTTTGATTGGTATTTTACTGGCTCTTATACTGATAGAGTATGGATGCCTCCAATAGTTGCTGTTCCCGGTAGCCCTAACATTGCATATTGTGCGTCTGGCGGCACTCCTATTGGTAGTAAAATTACAAAGCTAAATTATTCAAATTATAAAATTAGTCCTAATGAATTGCCATATCGTTTCGATGCAAATGATGCTGAAAACGATGTTAGCGCACTTGGTATTTCAGAAATAAATCCAGAATATCTTTATGCAGCTACAAAAATAGGGAAATTTTATAGCTCTACCGATGCGGGAAATACTTGGAAAGAAACTCCAAATTTCGGAGCGCCGGGATATAACTATTTACACGGAACTTGTATTTTGGCTTCAAAAAAGGATTTGGGAACTGTATATGTTACTGGTAGTGGATACTCATCACCAGCAATTTTTGTTTCTTATGATAATGGGCAAAATTTCGAAGCTATCGAAGGACTTCCCCCCTGTTTAGTATATCAAATTGATTTAACCCCAGAAGAAGATGTAATATTTGCGGCAACAAGTATTGGTCCATATTTATATATAAAAAATCATAAACGTTGGTATGACATCGCTGGTCCAGACGCACCCGACCAAAACTATTGGAGTGTTAACTATTTGCCTTGGAAAAAAACAGTACGCTTTGCAACTTATGGTAGAGGAATTTGGGATTTTGAAATTGAAAATCTTGTTACAAATGTTAAAGATGATGAGCTTAATAGCGATATTTCTGAATTAACAGCTTATCCAAATCCAGCAACTGATGTTTTAAATATCAGTTTTAATGCAAATATTGGTGAGTTCGCAGATCTAAAAATTGTTGATATTGATGGAAAACTAATTCATAATTGTTTTGAAAATACTGTAATAAGCAAAAACAATAATATTAGTCTCAACTTAAATAATTTTAAAAATATAGTTTCTGGTACTTACTTAGTAATGCTAACAACAAATAATATGCTTAAATATAAAAAAATCAATATTATTAGGTAAAAACCACATTTTTTAATATATGAAAAATGATTATTTTAGTAATTAATTAACTTATGTATTATTAATTTTTAAGTTCTATGAAAAAATTTAGTGTTATTATTCTTCTTATTCTTTTTATGGCTATTGATTTATTTAGCCAAGGACCAAAAGGAAAAGATTTTGGTTTTGGTATTATTCTTGGTGACCCTACGGGTCTTACTGGAAAAATTTGGACAAGTCGAGAGAATGCAGTAGCTTTAAGCGTTGGTAATTCATATTTTGGTTCATTAAGAATCACAGGCGATTATCTTTGGCATTTTAATTCTTTTAATTCAAAATTTGTTACTTTGTATGCTGGTCCAGGTGGAGTAGTTGGTTTTGGTGAGAGCGGTGGTTGGTATTATAAAGATAAAAAAGGTGGATATTGGTATCGCTCCGACAAGGGTATTGGAATTGGAGTTAGAGGGATTTTTGGAATTAATGTTATTCCTAAAAATTCACCATTGGAATTTTTTGCTGAAATTGGTGCATTAGTTGGTGTAATTCCATCTTTTGGTTCGAGTGCAGAGGGTTCGATAGGTATTAGATTTTATCCATAAAATATAGTTGATTTTTTGAAATAGGAGGCTAAAAAAAATCAAGCCTCCTATTCAATTTTTTCGATAAATTATGAATAAGCCGCAATACCAGTAATATACTGCCCTAAAATTAATGTGTGAATATCGTGTGTTCCCTCATAAGTTTTTACAGACTCAAGATTTGCAGAATGTCGCATAACGGGATATTCATTCAAAATACCATTAGCACCGTGAATATCACGAGAAATTCTTGCACATTCGAGAGCAATATGTACATTATTACGCTTTGCAAATGAAACGTGTTGGGGAGTTGCTTTGCCGGAATCCATCAACTGAGCTAATCTAAAATTCACAAGCTGAGCTTTTGTTATTTCAGTCATCATATATACTAATTTTTCTTGAACTAATTGAAACGAAGCGATAGGTTTATCAAATTGTATTCTTGATTTTGCATATTCTACAGCAGATTCATAAACTGCAATAGCCGCACCAATAGCACCCCATGCAATTCCGTATCTTGCTTGTGTTAAACAGCTTAATGGTCCCTTTAAACCAGTGATATTTAATCTATTTGACTCAGGTATTTCGCAGTCTTGAAAAATCAATTCAGAAGTTACCGATGCTCTTAATGAATGCTTTCCTTTCATTTCTGGAGCAGTAAATCCGGGCGTACCCTTTTCTACCAAAAATCCATTTACTTCGCCGTCGAGCTTTGCCCAAACGACAGCTACATCAGCAACTGTTCCGTTTGTAATCCACATTTTTGCCCCATTTAGTAAATATCCTTTCTCTGTTTTTACGGCGTTAGTAATCATTCCCGAGGGATTCGAGCCATAGTCGGGTTCAGTAAGTCCGAAGCAGCCGATTGCTTCAGTACTTGCTAATTTTGGCAACCATTTATTTTTTTGTTCTTCGGAACCATATTTAAAAATTGGAAACATTACAAGCGAACTTTGAACAGAAGCAAAAGACCTAACAGCCGAATCCCCTCTTTCGAGTTCCTGCATTGCCAGACCATACATAAGATAATCCGCTCCAGCACAATTATACTTTTCGGGCAAAGTAATTCCAAAAACGCCTAATTCTGCAAGTTTTTTTGTAATTTCCGATGGATAAGTTCCATTACTAAAATGATTTTCAATTATTGGTATAATTTCGCTATCAACAAAATTTCGGAGTGTATCCACAAATAATCTTTGTTCGTCATTTAGTAACTCTCTTATATTATAGAAATCTGTAATATTCATATTTATTTCTTAAAATATTAATTAAAAAAATTATATACAAAAATAAGTATAAAATCGTTGTAATATTAATAAATTCTTGATTATGTCGCTAAAAATTGTTATTTTTGAGATTATTAAAATGTGTTGGGCTGGCGTAGCCCATTTTTTTATTATAAATATTTCTCACAAATAAAGATTAAGTAACATGGCGAGAAGAAAAGCCAAACATAAGATTGACAAAAGAGTCATAGTAGAAGCTTTTACCGAAATGGCTAAGCATAAAAGTATTGACCGTGATTTACTTCAAGGTATTCTCGAAGAAACCCTTTCTATGATTATTAGAAAAAAATATGGTCAAGAAGCCAATTTTGAAATCATCGTAAATATGGAAAAAGGTGATATCGAAATTTATCTAATGCGTGAAATTGTAGAAGTCGTTGAAGACGATGTTTTGCAAATTTCTTTAGAAGAAGCTATGAAATATAGTGAAGAGCCAGTAGAAATTGGTGATGATTATATCGAAGAAATTACTCTCGATAATATTGCTGATAGTTTCGGCAGAAGGCTCGTTACTCTTGCTTCTCAAAATCTTAATCAAAGAATACGCGATGTTGAGAAGGATAATGTATATAGAGAATATGCATCAAAAGTTGGCGAGATTATCGTTGGTGAAATTTATCAAATTCGCCGACATGATTTACTTATTCTTCATAATAAAATTGAAATGCGACTAACTCGCGAAGAACAAATCCCAAACGAGCCATATAAATATAAGAAAAATCAAACTATTAAAGCTATTATTAAAGAGGTTAAAAGACATGGTGCGAGCGGACAGCCAGAGATTATTCTTTCAAGAGCAAGTAATGAATTTTTAGCAAAATTATTTGAAATTGAAATTCCAGAAATCTATGATGGAATCATTCAGATTAAAGCTATTGCTCGCGACCCGGGCGAAAGAGCAAAAGTTGCAGTAATTTCTTTTGATGATAGAATAGATCCCGTAGGTGCTTGCGTTGGTATGAAAGGTATCAGAATTCATTCTATTGTTCGTGAATTAAATAACGAAAATATTGATTTAATTGAATATTCTGACGAATCCGATATTTTTATTTCAAGGGCTTTATCACCAGCAAAAATCTCTGAAATATCTGTTGATTTAGATACAAGAACTGCAAATGTTATAGTCTCTGACGAGCAGGTCGCCTTGGCAGTTGGTAAAAATGGTCAAAATGTAAGATTAGCTTCTATGCTAACTGGGTTTAATATTATTTTAAATAAGGCTGGAGACGAGGATATCGAGCTTGATGAGTTTAAAATAGAATTTGGAAATGAGTTATTCCATAAAATTACAGAAGCGGGTATCGAAACAGCAAGAGAATTTCTTGAAAAATCGCCGGAAGAAATTCTTGCAATTGAGGGAATGACAAAAGAAAAACTTATTGAACTTAGATTAATAATGTTAGTCGAATTTGATGAATCTGAATCAAAAGATATTGTTGACAGAATTAACTCTTACGATAAGTAAAATAATAATTATTTAAAATTATATAAAATAGAACACTATTATGGCTTCAGGAAAAGTAAAATTATTTAAAATAGCTTCGGAAATAAATATCGGTAAAGAGGCGATTGTAGAATATCTACAGTCCAAGAGTTATGATATTCAAAACAAAGCTACTGCCATTTTAGATGATAAAATGGTTGAACTTGTTATGGAAAAGTTCAAAAAAGAAAAAAGAGCCGCAGAGATTCAAAGGGATAAGATACAAAAGCATAAAGATATTAGAGTAGAACCTAAGATTGAAGAAAAATCAAGTACTACAATTCCTGAAAAAACTGTTCAAACACCTATTGTTCAAAAAGATATTTTTACAGAAAAAATTGCTGAACAAGATAAAAAAATCGAAATTATTGAGAATAAAGAGATTATTTCTCCAAAAACAATTGATTCCGTTGTAAGCTCAATTACAGAAGAAATAGTTGATATTGTTAAGGAAAAACCTCAATCTGAGCATTTTGATAAAGAAAATATTGTATTAGAAACTATTAAACCAGAAATTGAAGAAATAAAAGTAAAAGAAGAAAAAGAAATTTCTAAAGCTAAAAGTAAAAAAGAAGATAAAACTGAAAAAATTGAGATTAAAGACAAAGTAGATAAAGAAATTTCTAAAGCTCCTTTGATTTCAAAAGATGAATTGATTTCTGATGAGCCAATAATAGAAATTATTAAAGAAGATATAAAAGTTGAAACTATTATTGTTGAAGATACAAGTAGCATTGACCAAGATGTTTCACCAAAGGAATTAGAAAAAGAAAGCATTTCTATTGATATTCCAGTGGATAAAATCGAAGATAAATTGCTTGTTGAGAAAACTCTTTCAACCGAAGAATCTCAAACTTCATTAATAGGTGATGAATCTGATGAAATGTCGAAAGATTCAAAACGTAAAGATAGAAAAAAGAAAAAGAAAAAACAATATGAGGAAACCGAACCCGGTGAATCACCTCAGTTAAAAGGGCTCACTGTTTTAGGTAAAATCGAATTATCAAAACCCAAACCAGAGCCAGAAAAACCTGCTTCAAAATCTGAGAAAAAACCTTTTTATGACAAACGCGATAAAAAGGAAAGCGATAGTAAAGCTGGTGATCATAAAACTGTCGATAATAAATCAAGTGATCATAAAACTGTCGATAATAAATCAAGTGATAATAAAACAACTAAATTTAAGAAAAGAAAGCATTCTAAACCAGATACAAGCGAGCATATTTCTTCTCATCATCCAGATAGAACTATATCGAGTATTATAAAAGATAAAGAAAAAGATAAACTAAAATTTACTGAATCGCCTACAACAAGTGATAGTAAATCTACAAAACTTAAAGAAAAAGAAATCCCTAAAGCAAAAGATAACGAAAAAGAGGATAGAAAGAAACGTAAACGTAAAAAAACTATCCGTGAAATGATTAGTCAAGAAGAAGTTGATAAAGCAATAAAAGCAACTTTATCTGGTATGGATAGTTCTGCATTTACTTCGCAACGTGCTAAATTAAGAATGAAAAAAAGATTAGAACGCGAAGAAAAAGAGCAAAAAATTAGAGATGATAAGGATAAAGAATCAAAAGTATTAAAACTTAGCGAATTTGTTACTACTGGTGATCTTGCTAATATGATGAATATTAATTCTTCCGAAATCATTTTAAAATGTATGGAACTCGGTTTAATGGTTACGATTAACCAAAGACTCGATAAAGATACCATTACTCTTATTGCTGATGACTATGGATACGAGGTAGATTTCTTAGATGATAAAGAAGTTCAGTTTATAGAAGATGATAATGATGACGAAGATACACTTGTTCAAAGACCGCCTATTGTAACAATAATGGGACACGTTGACCACGGTAAAACCTCACTTCTTGATTTTATTAGAAATGCTAATGTTGTTGCTGGCGAAGCAGGAGGTATCACACAGCATATTGGTGCTTATAGTGTAACAATGAGTGATGGTAAATCTATTACATTCCTCGATACTCCCGGTCATGAAGCTTTTACTGCTATGCGTGCAAGAGGCGCACAAGTTACTGACATTGTGATATTAGTTGTTGCCGCTGATGATAGCGTAATGCCTCAGACTATTGAAGCGATAAGCCATGCACGAGCCGCAAATGTACCTATTATTGTTGCGATAAATAAAATTGATAAAGCTGATGCAAATCCCGATAGAATTAGACAACAATTATCTGACTATGGTGTTTTAGTCGAGGAATGGGGTGGTAAAAATCAATCTGTTGAAATATCTGCAAAAAAAGGTATAAACATTGATAAATTATTAGAAAAAGTCCTTATTGAAGCTGAATTATTAGATTTAAAAGCGAATTTTTCAAGACTTTGCCGTGGTATTGTAATCGAATCAAATATGAAAAAAGGTTGGGGTTCTACTGCTACAATTATTGTTCAAAAAGGAACTCTTAGAGTTGGAGATTCCTTTGTTTCGGGTATCTATTCTGGTAAAGTTAGAGCTTTATTAAATGAAAGAGAGAATAAAATTGAAGAGTCCGGTCCTTCGACACCTGTTATAGTTATAGGTTATGATGGTCTTCCAGAGGTTGGTGATACTATTATTGCTACATCAAACGATGCCGAAGCTCGAAGAATAGCAAATGAAAGAAAACAAGTCCGCCGTGAACAAGATATGCGTAAAGTTCGCTATATGACTTTAGATCAAATTTCTGCTCAAATTCAAATTGGCGGCATAAGAGAATTAAATCTTGTATTAAAAGGAGACGTATCTGGCTCATTAGAGGCTCTTAGTGATTCATTACTAAAATTATCACGTGAAGAAGTACGTGTTAATATCTTGCATAAAGGTGTTGGACACATTACAGAAACTGACGTTATGCTTGCGGCAGCTTCGAGTGCAGTTGTAATTGGTTTTAATGTAAATCCAAATGGTAAAGCTCGAAAAGCGGCAGAAAATGAAATGGTTGATATACGAGTTTATGATATTATTTATGATTGTTTAAACGAAATTCAGCTCGCATTAGAAGGTTTATTAGCACCAGAATATAAAGAAGAAATTACTGCAAGTGTTGAGATACGCAAAACATTTAAAGTTTCACGTATGGGTACAATTGCTGGTTGCTTTGTTAAAAGTGGAAAAATCACAAGAAACGACAAAGTTCGTGTTCTTCGTGATGGTTTTAGCGAATTCGAGGGTGCTATATCATCATTAAAACGTGGTAAAGATGATGTTAAAGAGGTTGATGCTGGATTTGAATGTGGTATTCAGTTACTGAATTTCAATGATATTATGGAAGGTGATATTATCGAGGCATTCAAGATTATTGAAATTAAAAGAAAGTTTAAGTAAATTAATTAGTAAAAATGTCGCATAGACCAGAAAAAGTTGCTAACGAAATAAAAAGAATTTTAGCTCAAGCAGTAGTTGATATTGCAAAAAATATTAATGCTGGTTTTGCTACTCTTACAAGTGTTCGTATCTCAAAAGATTTGCAAAATGCTAAAATATATATTAGTATTTATGGTAATAACGCTAATCCTACATTACTAATTTCAGAACTTGAAAATAATCGTGGTGAATTAAGATATCTAATTGGTAAACAATTAAGGCTTAGAGCTGTACCTGATTTGAAATTCTTTATTGATGATACTCTCGACCAAATTGAACATATTCAATCTATAATAAATATTGTCAATTCAAAAAAAAACGAGAATGATTTTTCCGAAAATAGTAATCAACATTAATTATTATGATTTTTGATAATACCAATATTAATGATATTGATTTGCTAAATGAATATGTTCAAAATACGGGATTTGCTCTATTAATAGACAAACCTATTCATTGGACTTCATTTGATGTTGTTGCCAAAATTAGAAATTTACTAAAAATTAAAAAAATTGGTCATGCTGGTACTCTCGATCCGCTTGCAGATGGTCTTTTAATTTTGTGCGTTGGTAAATTCACAAAAAAAATCAACGAATTTCAAGATTTATATAAAGAATATCAAGGTCAAATAAAAATTGGTGCGACTACTAAATCCTATGATAGCGAATTTGAAGAAGAAAATATCTGCGATATATCATCAATTTTAAATGATAATGTGCAATCTCTAATTGATAATTTTATTGGCGAACAGTTACAAGTTCCACCGATGTTTTCAGCAAAAAAAGTTAATGGTAAACGACTTTATGAGCTTGCTCGAAAAAACCAAAATATTGTATTAGAACCAAGTTTAGTTAATTTTTACGATATCAAGCTATCCTATTCTGCTCCATATATTGACTTTTATATAAAATGTTCTAAAGGTACTTATATAAGATCATTTGCTCGTGACATAGGTGATAAATTAAATGTAGGTGGATATTTAACAAGTTTAAGAAGAATTGGTATCGGCGATTATAAAGTAACAAATGCTATAAAACTAATTGAATTAATCGAATTTTTAAAATCTAAAATCGAAATAAAATGAATATTTATCGAAATTTTGATGAAATTAATTATGATAAAAATACAGTTTTAACTGTCGGAACTTTTGATGGAGTGCATCGCGGTCATCAATATATTATTAAAAATTTGATTAAAATTAGCAATGATTATTCATTACGAAATCTTATAATCACTTTTGACCCACACCCGCAAATCGTCTTAAATAAGCCAGATAAAGCTCCTATAATGCTTTTAACTTCTATCGAAGAACGTTTAGAACTTTTTGAAAAAAATGGAGTTGGCAATGTATTAATTATTCCTTTTGATTATAGTTTTTCACAAACTCCTGCAAACGAATTTATCACTGATTATTTAATAAAAAAAATCGGATTTAAAAAGATACTTATAGGATATGACCACTTATTCGGTAAAGATAGAAGTGGAAACGAAAAATTACTAATTGAATTATCGAAAATTTATGATTTTGATATTTCTAAACTCGAAAGAATTGATTTAGAAAATCACCGGGTTTCAAGTACAGAAATTAGACATTCAATTATGAATTCAGAAATCGAAATAGCTAATAATTTATTAGCTCATAATTATTCACTTCGCGGCTTAGTCGTTCACGGTCAAAAGCTTGGTCGGACACTTGGATTCCCTACTGCAAATTTACAAGTTGATGATACACATAAACTTATTCCAAATAATGGTGTATATTTTATCTATTCAATATTAGATAATAAAAAAGTTTGGGGTATGGCTAATATCGGATTCAAGCCAACTGTTTCAAACGAAAGAGTATTATCAATCGAAGCCCATTTTCTAAATTATGATAATGATTTATATGAAAAAATCATTACGATTTATTTTGTAAATAAAATTAGAAATGAAAATAAATTTGAAAATATTAATGCTTTAATAAAGCAACTAAATATTGATAAATCAACTTGCTTAAATCTTATTCCATAATTATTAATAGATATAAATTTTTAATTAATCACAAATATTACATTTGAGTTATTATTCATTTGAATGATACGATAAAAAATGTTAGTATTTCGAGCAATAGCTAAAAATTATTGTGTAATTTTATAGATTTTTCATATCGTTAAGAAAGGCAATAATGAAATTATATTCAAGTGAAAACCCTTACCAAGCTCTAAACATAGGATATTACACAACTATAATCATTATTTAGTAGTTTTTAATGAATTATTTGGCTTAAATAAACAATAAAATATCAAAATTTCGATTATAATAATAGAATTTTTTAAATTATTTATGCTTATCTTAAATTATATAATTAATCATTTTTTTATTATTTTTATTCTAAAACTAATTTTTTTTTTAAATATTGATTATTATTTTGTGATTTCTCAATATTTTTGATAATATTTTTTTTACAATTTTGGTCTTTTAATGGAACATTCTTTTAACTTGCCTCTATGGTCTTTAATCCCATTTGTTTTAATGCTTTTATCTATTGCTGTCTTGCCCTTAGTTGCAAATCATTTTTGGGAGCATAATAAAAACAAATTATTAGTTGCACTTGCTCTAGGGATACCAACCTCATTATTTTTAATATTTACTGGCTATAGTCATGAATTATTACATATCGTAATTTTTGATTATGTTCCGTTTATCATACTACTTGGTTCATTATTTATTATAACTGGTGGTATTTTAGTTCAGGGTGATATCGAAGCAACTCCTCGAAATAATAGTATATTTTTAATAATTGGTGCAGTACTTGCATCTTTTATGGGTACAACTGGCGCAGCAATGCTTTTAATTAGACCTATTTTAAATACTAATTCTGAAAGAAAATTTAAAGTTCATACAGTTTTATTCTTTATTGCTGTCGTTGCTAATTGTGGCGGTTTATTAAGCCCATTGGGGGATCCGCCCTTGTTTATGATGTATCTTCGTGGTGCTGATTTTTTCTGGTTTCTAAATTTATTCCCAGAATGGTTTGTAGCAAATTCGATAATAATAGCTGTGTATTTTTTTGTTGATAGATATCATTATAATAAAGAAAATCCCGAGGATATCGAATTTGATAGAACAAACATCACTCCAATTACTATTTCGGGAAAAATTAATTTTCTTTTTCTATTGGGGGTTGTTTTAAGCGTTGCATTCATTAATACTAACACTATGCTTTTTTTAAGTGAGAATACATACTTTAGTTTCTTACGTGAAATTGTTTTAATTCTTATGGCATTATTATCACTTAAATTAACTTCTAAACAGTTAAGAAAAGATAATAGTTTTAATTATGAACCAATTATAGAAGTTGCATATTTATTTATTGGTATTTTTATTACTATGGTTCCAGCTTTGGAATATTTAAAAGTTCATGCAGGCGAATTAGGTATTTCATCACCACATCATTTTTATTATGCAACGGGTGCTTTAAGTTCATTTCTTGATAACACTCCTACCGCAGTTACTTTTTATTATCTTGAATTAGGAATGGTTAAATTAAATCCAGAAATGCTGTTACAAGGAACAAATATTGCGGGAATACCAGAATTAACTATGAAAGCAATTTCCACTGGTGCAGTATTTTTTGGCGCAATGACTTATATTGGAAATGGTCCAAACTTTATGGTAAAGGCAATTGCAGATAATCAAGGTATAAAAATGCCTGATTTCTTTTCATATATGTATAAATTTACTTTAATTATATTGTTACCAATTTTTATTTTAGTTCAAATTTTATGCTTATAAAATTTATTATTAAGCTATTAATAAAAAAAACAAGGGATTGATTAAAAAAAATCAATCCCTAAAATATTTTTATTGTAGAATAAATATTAATTTATATCTTGAGCAACAAATGGCATTAATGCTAAATGGCGTGCATATTTTACGGCTTGAGCAATCAAGCGTTGTTGGAAAGCAGTAACACCGGTAATTCTTCTTGGAAGAATTTTTCCTTGGTCATTAGTAAATCTGGATAGATATTTTGCATCCAAATAATCAACTACTCTTTGGTCTTTGAGCGGGTTTTGTTTTCTTTTTCCCGTTTTTTTATTTGGTTTAAAAGTATTACCAGTTTGCATTGGGTGTATAGCATTCATTATTTAGTCTCCTTTTTTCTTGAATCCATCATTTCTTGTGCTTTAGCAAAGCGTTTATTAAATCTATCAACGCGTCCGGCAGTATCAACAAGGACTTGCTTACCAGTAAAGAAAGGATGTGATTTGGAGTCAATATCAAGTACTATTTTTTCATTTTTGTAACATGAGCGTGTTTTGAAAGTAGAACCATCAGTCATAACAACGTCTATTACATGATAATGTGGATGAATTCCTTTTTTCATTTTTTTCTACCTATTAATATCAATTTTTTCTACTTGATTGATGTCGTCTAATTTAACAAATTGTTCAACAAATTTTACTGAACCGTCATTGTTAGAAAATCCTTTAATGATTTTAACAACGGGTTTAACTTCTTCTTTCTTTTTCTTTAACTTATCGCCAAAGGTTTGTGCTTTTGCCATTTTGCACCAAAAATATTAATTACTAAAATTACGAATTACAAAAATAACATTTTTTGAAATAATAACAAAATAAAATCAGAATTTAATTGGTTCAATTTTATCAATTCCATCATCTGGGCATTTTGAATGTATTTTATACGATGCTGATAGGGTTGTAATTGGCACAGCCAAGAGTCTTTCTTTTGCAATTAAACAACCACAAACTCTACATATTCCATAAGTTTTATTTCGTATTCTATCCATTGCATCGTCAAGTTTTTTAATATGCTCTTGTATTCTTTGGATTTGAGCATAAGTTTTTTCTTTTTCTTGTGCTTCAGAGCCTTGTTCAGCCATGTGCATAGAATAAATCATTGATTCTTCGCCAGCATCGAAACTCGTCAAATCATCAAGTCTTTCTTTTAGCATTCGATATTCATCTAAAGCCTCTGTTTTAGCTTCGTTTATAACTTGAGCAAACATAAGCAAATCTTCGTCAGAATATCTTATTACAGCAGTTGATTCATTATCTTGTATTGCAGATTTATCAAGCTCTTTTTCTTTTTTTGTAGAAGATTTTTTCTCTTTTATTTTTTCAGAACTTTTGCTCTCACTTGCTTCGTTTTTTGTTGATTTTGCATCCGTTTTTTTTGTTTTTGATTTAGTTTCTAAATCATTCGCTACCGGAGCTTCAACAATTATTTCTTCAATTGAAGATTTTTTATCAACTTTTTTATTTTTCTTAACTTTTTCAGTTTCCTCATTATTTACTTTTTTTGCCATAATTTGCTCCGAAATTTATAGAAAATAATTAACAATTACAAAGGATTTAAAATTTAATAAAATTCTTTTTTGATTTTTAATATTAATATTTTTTGCAACATTAAACATAGTTTAACGAATTGAATAATTTTTATTGCTTTATTAAATAAATTTATTTAATAATGTGGAAAACTATTTTTTTATCTTATAATAGTATCATTTCTATCTGGACTTAAAGAAATAATGCTGATTTTTGCTCCAGTAAAATCTTCAATAATTTTGAAATAATCTTTCACTTCATTTGGTAAATCATTAAAGTTATTTATTCCTTTTAATGAGCGTTTCCAACCTTTTAAAGTAATATATTCGCATTCAATATTATTTAAAGTTGGTAAATCAACGGGAAAATATTTCAATTGATGTCCGTTTACAGTATAAGCATTACATATTTTGATTTCATCTAATTCATCAAGAACGTCTAATTTTGTTAATGCAATTTCAGAAATTCCATTTATCATAACTGAGTATTTAAGAGCCACCAAATCAAGCCAACCGCAACGTCTTGACCTTCCAGTAGTAGAACCGAATTCATCTCCTTGTTTTCTTAAATATTCACCCATCTCGTCGAACAATTCACTTGGAAATGGACCCTGCCCTACTCTCGTACAGTATGCTTTTGTAATTCCAATAATTTTTGAAATTGCAGTAGGTGGAATACCCAAGCCAGTGCAAGCACCACCAGACGTAGGATTTGAGCTTGTTACATAAGGATAAGTTCCATGGTCAATATCGAGTAAAGCTCCTTGCGCCCCTTCTATTAATATATTTTTCCCCTCGGAAATAGCATTATTTAAATAGCTCGTTGTATCGGTAATATATGGGTCAATAAGTTTATCAAAATTCAAATAAGTATCAACAATTTGCTCTGGATCGAATGCATCAGTGTCATAAACTTTTGTTAAAATTTTATTATACTCATCAATATTTTGTCTTAATTTAAGCTCGAAAGATTGTCTATCGAGTAAATCAACAATACGTATTCCAGCTCTTTTAGCTTTGTCAATATAGGCTGGTCCTATGCCACGCCCCGTAGTGCCAATAGCATTTTCTGCTATTGAAGATTCGTGTTTTTGGTCTAAAAGTTTATGATAGGGCATAATCAAATGAGCTTTATGACTAATAAATAGTCTTCCTTTTACATCAATACCATTTTGAGAAAGCATTTCAATTTCTTTTGTTAATGCAATAGGATCAATAACAACGCCATTTCCAATAACACATTTAACTCCATCATTTAGAATACCAGAAGGAATTAAATGCAAAATATATTTTTTCCCATCAATTACTATTGTGTGTCCGGCATTTGCTCCGCCTTGATAGCGAGCCACAATTTCATTTTGAGCGCTTAGCAAATCTACAATTTTGCCTTTACCCTCATCGCCCCATTGAGAACCAACAATTAAAGTTACCATATTTTTTCCGATTATAAAAAATCAAGATAAAAATTTAAAAAACCGATACAAATTCTTGCTGAATTATCCAAAACGGCGTAAATTTATATCGGTTTTTACAAAAATTAAATTTTCAATTTATATTTTACAAGTATATCATCAATACTATTAAAAATTTGAAATACTCTATCAAGATGTGTCATTTTGAGTAATTTTGTAATTTTTTCTGGAACAGATATCAAAAATAAATTTGAGCCATTTTTTGATAGTATCGTGTGTGCATTTGCAAGCATACCCAATCCAGTACTATTCATAAACTCAACATCATTCACATCTATGATTACATATTTAACATTTTGAGAAATTTGCTCATTAACTAAATTAGTAAGCTCGAGTGCCTCGTCGCCACCTAGAACATTTCTATTTAGTTTTACAATAACAAATTCGGAATTTTCACCAATTTGTTCTGATATGAATGCTGTTTTTTCCATAATTTTCTTTTTTATGCTGTTACTAATTTTTTACCAGTTTTTGAATTAGTTATATTTTTTTCAACTTTTTCATTTCTCCAAACTATATAGCTACTTGCAATAAATAGAGATGAATATGTACCAAAAATAATACCCCAAAACATACAAAATGCAAATCCTTGAAGAACAGGACCGCCAAATATGAATAATACAACAAGTACAATAACTGTTGTTAAAACAGTATTCAAAGTACGTGACAATGTTTCATTCAAACTTAAATTTACAAGTTTTGCGAAATTCATTCCTTTATGTTTTTCTCTATTTTCACGAACACGGTCCATAATAATAACTGTATCATTAATTGAATATCCAATAACAGTTAGCATACCTGCAAGAATCGTTTGATTTAGTTCGAGGTCAACTAAACCAAGATGATTTACAACAACAACTAAACCGAAAGTAATTATAACGTCGTGTATAAGGGCAATAATAGCACCCACACCGAAATTAAATTCAAATCTAAATGCTACATAAATCAATATTGCAACAAAAGATAATAATATAGCCCATACCGCATCGAGAAGTAATTCAGATCCTACTTTTGGTCCTATTTTGTCCACTTTTAAAATTGTAATCGTTTCGTTTGGAAAGCCTTTTTTAAGAATTTCTTGTACTAAATCAGCACCGCTTTCTTCTAACACTCTAATTAAAAATTGCCCAGCTTCACCATAAGATTTTATTTCTGCACTTTTTATATTTCCATCAGAAATTATTTTTCTAATATCACCAATTGATTGATTTCCACTTATTTGTACAGCTATCTCAGAGCCGCCTTTGAAGTCGATACCGAGGACTGGTTTCCAAATTATAGAAGCAAGAATAGCTATAATTGTTAATGAAACTGAAAAAGTTACTAAAATCTTTCTTTTACCAATAAAATCTATATTTGTTTTATTAAAATATTGCATTGATTATTTCCTTATTAAAATATTTATGATTCACTTTTATATTCTGGTTGACCAAAGCTAAAATGACTAGTATTTTTAGACACTAACATATCAATAATAGCTTTTGATACAAATAGTGCAGTAAATAATGTAGTCATAATACCAATTAATAATGTTGTAGCAAAGCCTTGGATTGGTCCAGTACCGAATACAAGTAATACAAATGCTGTTATAGCAGTAGTTAAGTTACCGTCTATAATCGCACTTAATGCTTTACTAAAGCCTTCGTCTATTGCAGAGCGTAATGAGCGTCCACGAGCAAGTTCCTCACGAATACGTTCGAAAATAAGTACGTTAGCGTCAACGGCCATACCCATTGTAAGTACAATACCAGCAATACCGGGAAGCGTTAAAGTACCTTTTAGTGCGGCTAAAATACCTACGATAAGAATAATATTTAGCAACACAGCAAAGTCAGCAATTAATCCGCCTTTATTATAATACATAAACATATAAAGAACAACAAGAATCAAAGCCGCTATAGAAGCAGTAACACCTGCGTTAATCGAGTCTTGCCCTAAAGACGGACCAACAACACGTTCTTCAACAATTTGTACGGGAGCTTTCAAAGCACCAGCTTTTAAAACTACTTCGAGTAATCTTGCTTCTTCTGAATTTGCCATACCAGTAATTTGAGAGCGTCCACCAGTGATTTTTGCTTGAACTACGGGTGCAGAATAAACTCTTTCATCGAGAACGATAGCAATTCTTTTCTTTAAATTAGCACCTGTTATTCGCGACCAACGTTCAGCACCTTCGTCATTCATTACCATATTTACCATTGGGGCATTTGTTGTTGGGTCGAAAGATTGTTGAGCATCAACGATTACCTCACCAGTAAGTTCGGGTTCTTTTTTCAAACAATAGAATTCAAAAACTTCGATATTATTTTGTTTTTTCATTCTTTGGTCTGGTTTTGCTTCAATTGTAACTTTATAATCTACTGGAATTAAAGGTTTAATTTCAGTTCTATTTAAAATCTCGTTAAATTTAGCAATAGAATCTTTAATTATTCTAAATGAATATTCACCTTCTGGCACATTATCTGTTGTATAATAATATTCTACCATACGAGCATTTTCTTGTGGTGGAATATAATATGTGGCAAATAATGTTGTAAACGGGTGGTCAGCTAAATGTTTTTTTCTAATTTGGTCTTCACTCATACCCTCATAAGGATTTGAAGTATCGCTTTTAGTAGTATTTGCTGAATCACTTTCATTCTCTACTAATGAGGAATCCTTAGTGTTAGCAAGTGAATCTTGTTGTAAAGCATTCTGATTATCATTTTTAGCTAAATCCGTAGATGCAGTTTTTGCAGTATCTAATGCGGTTTCAATAGCTTTATTATCTTCTAAATCAGTTTTACCTTCTTTTTGTTTTCTTGATTTTTCAGCAAGAAATTTATCAATACGAGTAAATGCACGAATGATATCAGCATTATTTTTTACGAGGTTAAATTCAAGCCGTGCAGTAGTTTGCAATAAACTTCTCATTTGTTCTTGATTTTCAACGCCCGGTAATTCGAGAATAATTCTACTCGAACCAACTTTTTGAATATTTGGTTCTGACACGCCGAATTGGTCAATACGTTGGCGAATTACCTCACGAGCTTGGTCAATAGCATCATCGGCATTCTTACGTAGTTTTTCGATAATTTTTTGTTCAGAAGCATCTTTAAAATCACCGATATCAAAATATGAAATCAATGATTTTCCTTTTGGACGTGCTATTTCATTGAAATTTTTGAGGAATAAATCAAGTACGTCTTGGTCAGAATTTTTTGCATCTTTTTTTGTTTTTTCAACAACTGCCGTAAAATATTCATCAACAGATTCATTTTGAGCAGTTTCTTCGATTAATTTAAGAATATCTACTTCGAGCGTTACATACATACCACCGCGTAAATCGAGACCTAATTTAAGTTGATTCTTTTTAGCATCAAATAAATCTTGTCCATAATTCTTTTTAAACTCTTCGATTATTCTGAGTGAATCCTCAGAATTAGCGGCGTTTTTTGCTCTATTAATAGCTTCTTTCTCTTTAGTTTCGAGCTGACCCGCCTGAAAGGTAGGCAACATTACAGCTATAACAGCTACTACTGGTAACAACACAAGCAGTAGTTTACCCCAATTATTTTTCAACTAAATACTCCGATATATACATCAATAATTTTTACTTTCTTTAAAATGCGTTTTTAGAGAACTACAAAATTATGAGGTTTTTAGTGAATAATCAAATTTTTTTATAAAAATGTTGAAAACTTTATATTTCTATATCATATTCGCTTAATTTTCTATATAATGTTCGCGTACTAATTCCTAAACTATCTGCCGCTTGTCTGCGATTTCCATTAGAGCGATTAAGCGCTAAAATAATCATTTTCTTTTCTAACTCACTAAGTTTTATACTCTCAATATCTTGCAATACCTCATCTTGTGTTTTGACTTCTTCTGCTGTCTGAATTTGTAAATTATCTATTGAATCATTTATTTTATCTATAACAAATTCTAAATTGTAAATAGATTTTTTTATTTCATGAATTTCGGATTTTATATCTAATAAAGATTTGAATATCAATAATAATTCGTTGCTTGATAATTCATCTTTAGGAATTTGAACTAAGGATTCTGCTACGGGAATTGCCCTAACATTATAAGCTGGTAAGGCGGGAGGAATATATCGTCTTAAAATTTCAGGGGTTATAAGCGAGCCTTTTTCTAATGTTATAATTGTTTCGATTAAATTTTTTAACTCTCTGACATTTCCAGTCCAAGGCATATTTTGCAAAATATTTAATGCATCATTAGTTGCACCTAAATAATCGAGCCCTAATTTTTTAGTAATTTTTTTGCCAAAATAATCAACAAGCAAAGGTATATCTTGCGAGTGAGTTCTTAATTCGGGAAGTTTGATATAAACTGATTTTAATCTGTAAAACAAATCTCTTCGGAATTTGCCTTGTTCGACAAATATTTCAAGGTCGCGATTTGTAGCCGCTACAACTCTAACATCTACTTTATGTACTGCTGATGAGCCGAGTCGAGAAAACTCACCAGACTCTAATACTCTTAATAATTTTACTTGTGTGCCTATTGGCATCTCACCAATTTCATCAAGAAAAATTGTACCTTTATTAGCAGTTTCAAAAAATCCTATTCTCTGCTCAACGGCGCCCGTAAACGCGCCTTTTTCATTACCAAATAGTTCTGATTCGAGTAAAGTTTCAGGAATAGCTCCACAATTTACGCTTACAAATGGATAATTTTTTCTTTTACTTAGCCCATGAATAGCATTTGCAAATACTTCTTTGCCCGTTCCCGTTTCACCAGTAATTAGTACAGTTAAATCGGTCGGCGCTGACTGTGCTAATATTCTAACTGCAGAATTTATAGGTTCAGAATTTCCAATAATCCCAAATCTATTTTTTATTTCTTCAAAAAATTTCCTTTGTAATGAATCGTATTCCATTTTTTATTCTTTAATACCTTTCATTTTTATCCACTCCTCCCAACCACCCGAATAAATAAATACATTTTCGTAGCCAAAATTGTACATTATTTCTGCAATTTTATGGCTCGAATCACAATTTCCACCATCGCAATAAACAATAATTTTTTTATTTTGCGGTAAATCTAATATTTTATTTATTACAACTTCATCATCTTCATAAGGAAAAATATTAATTGAGTTCCCAATTCTATTTTTTTCCCAAAATTCTGGATTACGAGCATCAACAATAATAAATTCACCAGAATTATCTTCAATAATTTTTAACATCTGCTCGTAAGTAACGGTTTTACCATCTTCTAAATTATTATTTGTTTTTGAACTATCTCCAAATAAAAGGCTATCTTCTAATTTAGGGGATATTTTTTTATGATATATTAATGGTAATGGTTTTGGTAAAGAAAAATTATATACAATCGCAACAATAATTGAAAATAGCAATATCACAAATATTTCAGCAAATCTTTTTTTATTCATAATTTATATTTAAAATATATTTCAAAAATTTTTGAATTTACGAATCTTATCATAAGCTTCGTTTATATCTTTCGAGCGAGATTCTGCTCTTTTTCTTATATCTTCACTTAAATTTGCTACTCTATCGGGATGGAATTCTTTCATCTTTTTTTTATAGACTGTTTTAATAGTTTCGACACTCGCATCATAACTAAGTCCTATCGTATTATATGCTTTTATAACATCATTTGGTATATTATTTGATTTATAATTTTCAGAAAAATTTGATTTGTTATTCCAATCTCTTTCTTTAGAAGAATTCTTTTCATTATTTAGTTCGTCAATAATGTGTTTTAATTCATCATCTTCATCTTCAAATATTTTATCATAATTTGTGTTATGGACTGTATTCGACTTAATAATTCTAAAAATTCTATCTAAAATTTGCATATTTAGTTCCGATTATGAATTTATTTTAAACGTTTTAAAATGAATTTTGTTTTAATTTTTATATTTAAAATTATCGAAAATATTGTTTTTAAAAATGCAAATTTCTCGTTCTGCATAAAATAATAAAAGCGAAGTTTTATATTACTTCGCTTTTTATAATTTTTTTTTAAAATTATCTTATTATTGTAAATTTGGTTTTATAATTTAGATTTTCATTTTCTAAAATTATATTATAAACTCCTATTGGAAGTTGTGAAATGTTAATAATATTATTAGTTTCTACATTATTCATACTCATAAGTTCATTTCCATTAATATCAATAATTTTTACTTTTTTAAATTGTAAATTTTCTTTACAAGAAATCATTATTGATTCAGAGCTTGGATTTGGTATAATTTTAATATTATCGTTCATATTATTAATATCAACTCTTGTTGTTGGAATACCGTATCCAATTAAATCAAGATTAATTTCTGGATTATCAGCATCGGATTTTATTGTAACTCGTGCCGTTCTTATTCCAGATGATTTTGGGGCAAATCTAATTCTTAATTCTGTTGGGCTAGCTGGTGAAACAATATTTGGTGCTGGCATTAATACTCTAAATTCATTTTGTTCAGTACCTGAATCGGGTTTAATCGTAATATTATTTATAGAAGCAGGCGTATTGCCAACATTTTTAATATTAATAGTAATATCTTTAATTTTACCGATCTCAACTGAATCAAATACAGCGATATTTCCACCAACAATACTTAAAGTTTTTTTCTCTACCGAGGGTTTATAGTTAAATGTAAGGCGAGTCATATCAGTACCTGCAGCATACATATTTACTTCGTTTCCAAATTGATTGGCAACTGCATAAATATATTTTCCTTTTTCTTCGCTTAGAATTGGATACCAGCCGAGTCCACCGTTATCACTTGCTATTAAATGACCAGAATATAACTGTACGATTATGGTTTTAGAATCTTCTACGGCATAAACAGTAAGAGGAATTTGATTATTTTGAGTGAAATTATAAACTCCACTTGTCCAAGTTTTACCGCCATCTTTAGAAATTGCTAATAATCTATCTGCTCCTTGAGCGTTTGAAGCTGAGTACAAACAGGCGGCAAGATTTTCATTGAAAGCGACACTTGATACAACGCCACCGTTTAAAACAGTCGAAACGCTCCAAGTTTCGCCTTTATCGTTTGTTCTAAACAATCTCCCTTGTGTTGTTCCGAACCAAATAGTATCCTTCTTTTGCAATACAGAGCCTACAAGACCAGTTTCATTAGCTAATGGTGGAGATAGATTTGTTAATAATTTCCAAGTTTGTCCGGCATCGTTTGTAGAAGCAACTCCCCAATTTGAGCCAATTGGATCACCAAGTAGAATTCCTTGAAATTTATTGAAAAATATAAATGAATTAATAAATCCAGTAATTGTATTGATTGGCTTTTTAGTCCAATTTTTCCCTGCATTTGAAGTATAATAAATACTTGCCATACCATTGCTTGGACCATCGCCTACTAATAGATTATTTTCATCAAACGCATAAACACTATAAGTGCCAGCTGTATTAACTTGAAGAAGGCTCGAACTTTTTGTATTAGCTTTTAATACTACACCACCAACTTGTTGGCTTGGGCTTGCACCAACATAATATATTATATCATTATTTAGAAAACAGGAGTTATGCCATACAATACCATAAGCAGAGCTTATCGTTGATAATGGATAAAGGCGATTTTCTGATGGAACTCTAATGTTAATCTGTGCCATTTCGTAATTAATATAGTCTGTTCCAGTTATTTCGAACATTATCTTTGCTGAACCTTTATACCAAGGATTATTATCGAGTAATTTTGCTTTTACAATTATATCTTTTGTTTCAAAATTTTGAAAGCTTCCAATATCAAATGTATTTTGTTCAAATTCTATGAAATTATCAATTGGCAATATTCTCACTTTAATATTATTATCATTAGCAAGATAATTTTTAAGTGAAATTTTTATATTATTATTATTATAATTTGCAATAAAATTATTACCATTATCAACTCTTACATCAACGAGTTCGATTCCAGCAATATTTTTTCCGGCTTTATAATTATATTCTAAAGCTTTTGCAGCATTTATTCTTCCAAAAAAATATGGTCTAAGTGATGGATTAGAAGTAACTAAAACATTATCAGACGTAGCTCTTAACTGATGGATAATTTGTTCAGCAGTCCAATCTTTATGAATAGACTTTAATAAAGCAACAACTCCCGCAACAATTGGAGTCGCCATAGAAGTTCCAGATTGTGCTTCATATTTATTACCGGGTAATGTGGACCAAATATTTTCGCCCGGTGCATAAACTCTAACGGCATTCCCATAAGAAGTAAATTGTGAATATTTATCGCTTTGTCCCGTAGAACCAACGCATAAAACACCTCTGAATGCCGCGGGATAGTCTGGATCTTCGTCAATATTTTTCCCAGAATTTCCAGATGCCACAACTACAACGGCATCCATTGATATAACTTGATTCATAATATCTTCTTCTACTGGACTCCAACCGGGTCCGCCCCAACTGCAACTAATAATTTTTGCACCAGTTACTGCGGCATATAATATTCCTTCGTAACCACGTGAAATTCCAGCAGAATTAAAACCATCTGATGCGCATTTTACGGGCATAATCTTGCAATTAAAACCGGGTGCCGCAACTCCTATTGTATTATTAGTTACGGCAGAGGCACAACCAGCAGTATGAGTGCCGTGAGTAGCAATCATATTTGTTGGGTCGTTGTCTTCTTTATATTGTCCGCTTATTAATTGTTGGGCGCTAATATTTCCGATTAAATCCCAACCGTGAACGTCGTCAATTTTTCCATTGCCGTCGTCATCTATTCCATTGTTTGGAATTTCTTTTGGATTTGTCCATATATTTGCGGCTAAATCTTCGTGTTTTATATCAGTTCCCGAATCAATTATTGCAATATATACATTTGTATCACCTTTTGTAATCTCCCAAGCTTCGGGCATATTAATTTTTGCTAAATGATAACCAAGTTGATACCAAGCATCGTTTGGAATAAATCCATAAGAATTTCTTTTATATATTGGAGTAGCATATTCAATATCGCTATTATCTATTATTTGTTTACAAACATCAAAAGGATTAATTTCATTCGAATATCTTATTTGATAAATTCGAGTTATACCAATTTTATCAACAGACAATAATTGATTTCCTTGAAAATATTCAGAATATGGATTTTTTATACTAATTATATTTAAAAAAGAAAAAAGATCTTTTAAATTTGGATTTATAAATTGATTTTCTGCTGTATTAAAATACTCATAATCAACTGTTTTAATTTCAATAATATTTTGTTCGATAAATTCATCGTCTAATTTTTTTATTTCCATAATTTTTTCTGGAATATATCGCCCATTAATAGTTTTTGCGGGCATTTTTATCTCGTAAAGATAATTTTTTGAATATAAATTTGCGCCAATATTTTCTTTTGGAACGCTAAGTAATATTGTAAAAGAGGATAATATTACAGTAATTAATATGAATACATTTTTCATTTATCAAAAACCTTTTTAAAAAATAATTATTTCCAATTTTATTATTGAATTTATCATAGAATTACAAAAATAAACATTTAATTATTAATTTATAACCTTTTATATAAAAAAAATAATTCATAATATTATTTGTATTTTTTAGATATTCTATTAAAAAAAAATTCAATATATATATACCAATATTTTAGCATTAATTAATATTTTTATAAATATGAACAACAATATATCTTTATTTTTTTTGTTATTATCGTTAATAAATTTTTTTTTAGTATTTTAGTTAATTATATTTTTTCCAATTAGTAAAAATGTTGATAATATGATGTATAGATTTATTGTTTTGACATTATCATTCATTCTTTTTTATAACTCACTTTTTGCAAAAACAAAAATCTCTATAATTGATAAAGAAAGTGAAAAAAGTATTCCATATACAAAAATAATTAGCAAAAAAAATATTGCGGGAAAAGATAGCATAAGCTATACAATGACTAATAAATTAGGTGTTGCTACAATTGATTTCAATTTGCCATTTAATGTAGAAATCAATCAAACAGGCTACGAAAAATTTACTAAAACTATCAAAAATGAAAACGATTTAAAAATATATCTCGAAAGAAAGACTTTCGTTATTGATGAAATTGTTACAACAGGGCAATATACTCCACAAAGTACTCAAAAATCTGTCTATAAAATAAATTCAATAAATGAAGAGCATATCGTTGCTCAATCTGCATTTAATTTACGCGAACTTATGATGACAGAAATGAATGTACGCGTTAATCAAGATAATATTCTCGGTAGTAGTTTGAGTATTAATGGTTTTTCGGGACAAAATGTCAAAATCCTTGTTGATGGTGTTCCCGTGATTGGTCGTTTAGATGGAAATATTGACCTTAGCCAAATTAATCTTAATAACGCAAAAAGAGTCGAGCTTATCGAAGGTCCTATGTCGGTAATGTATGGTACGGATGCATCGGGAGGCGTTGTAAACATTATAACAAAAGATTATATTGATAATAATATTAATTTAAATGCTAATAGCTATTACGAATCTGTCGGCATCTATAATTTTGACGGTAGTTTAGGATTTAATCTTGGGCAAAATAATATTATATTAAGTGGTGGTAGGAATTTCTTTGGTGGATATTCCGATGTTGATACTTCGCGATTTAAACGCTGGAAACCAAAAGAGCAGTATTTTGCAGATTGGCAATTTAATGGAAATTATGAATCGCTTTCGTTTAGATATTTTGGGCAATATTTTAATGAATTTATATTAAATAAAGGAAATCCAAGATTACCATATAAAGAAAATGCTTTCGACGACCATTATAAAACTATTCGTTTTAATAATACACTTTCATTAAAAGGCGAAGTTGCTAAAAATAGATTTATTGATGTTACTGCAAACTATTCATTATTTAATAGAAAGAAAAATACTTTTATTAAAGATTTAGTTACTCTTAATGAAAGAATTACTAAAGACCCCGACGACCAAGATACAAGCGTGTTTGATAATTGGATGCTTCGAGCTAATTATAGCCATGATAATGTTTTAAAAGCAGTTAGTTATCAAGTGGGGTTCGACCTTAATTATAGTAGCGGAAATGGTAAGCGTATTGATGAGGATTTTAAAACTGTTGGTGATTACGCTCTTTACACTTCTATTCAGTATTCGGGAATTGATGATTTAGTGATTCAGCCCGCAGTTCGATTTATTTATAACACGAATTTTGAAGCACCCGTAGTGCCTTCTATAAATCTTAAATATGATTTAAATAAAGAAATATCTATTAGAACTTCGTTTGCAAAAAGTTTTCGAGCGCCAGATTTAAAAGAATTATATATGAATTTTGTTGATGTAAATCATAATATCATTGGAAATACAAACCTTAGAGCAGAGACTTCTAATAGTTTTATTTTCAATTTAAATTATCATAATTCTGCTCAAAATTATTCTTTTAAAATCGAACCCGGTTTCTTTTATAACAATGTTCATGATTTGATTTCATTGGCAATTCTGGACCTTGACCAATATTCTTATATAAATATTGGTGAATATAATACGATGGGTACTAATATTTCATTAAGTTATGTTCGAGCAGATTTATCTTCAAAAATTGGAATCTCGTATATCGGTCGCCAATATAAATCAAGCGATATTGCTGTCAGAACCGATATGGTTTTCTCACCCGAATTTATGACAAATATAATTTATAATTTACCTTTTTATGATTTTAGATTGAATTTGTTTTATAAATATTCAGGTAAATTATTAAGTTTTACTGCTATAAGCGATGTTGAATACGCACAAGTCGAGATTGGTGATTATCATACTCTCGATATTTCTATTGCAAGAGATTTTTTTGATGATATGATTACACTAACTCTTGGTGCAAAAAATTTATTTGATGTTATTGATGTTGAGCAAGTTGGCGTTGCTGGTGGCGTGCATAGCTCGGCTGGGGGTTCGAATCCAGTTTCTTGGGGTAGAACTCTAACTTTATCACTTAGATTGAATATTAAATAAGAATATTTTAAATTAAAATAGATGCGTTTTTTATATATATTTATTATAAGTATATCTTTAAGTTCGTGCTTTAAAGAAGATATACCCGTTAAGCCTTATGATAGAGGGAATTCTCATATTGCAATTATCCCTATGACTCCCGAATATTCTCATCAGTATTATTATAAATTTGAAACTAATTCTATTGTTAAAGAAAATCCTTTTGATATATGGGACTTAGCTTTTCAATGTTATGGTGATGAATATTATATTCTTCTCAATGGTGCAAAATTTATGGAAGCGGCTGATTTGGGGAAAATTGATTTTAATTCTAATATTAATAAAAATAATGCTGAATATAAATACGATTCAACCAATGGAGATTTTAACGATTATGCTATCGGAAAATGGTGGGAAAACGATAATTCAACTGTAATTTCTAAAAATCATATTTATTTAATAAATCGCGGAAAAGATATAGCTGGTAAAAAAATGGGTTATATCAAAATGCAAATTTTATCTGCTGATAGCTCGGAATATAAAATTAAATTTGCCGACTTAGATGGAAAAAATGAGTATATATTTAATATCAATAGAGATACGAATTACAATTATATAATGTTTTCCTTCTCAAACGGTGGAGAAAAGTTAATCCTCGAACCAGAACGTAAAGATTGGGATATCGAGTTTACTAAATTAATCGCTTTTTTACCATATAATAACTCTCTTTTACCTTATGGAGTTACAGGAATAATTATTAATCATACAGAAGTCGAGGTTTATTCGGATTCTTTAAGTAATTATGATGATATTAATCTAAATATAGCTGAAAATTTCAATTATTCAAAAAAGCCCGGTTATATCGGTCATGAATGGAAAGATTTTGAATTAAATGGCGAAATATATTCTGCTAAAACCTATATGAATTATGTTTTAAAAGATAATTTGGGCTTTTATTGGAAATTTAGATTCATTGATTTTTATAATGATGATGGCTTACGCGGTTATCCAAAATTTGAATTTCAAAAATTATAATTTTTAATTTAATGATAGATTTATAATGATAATCTTATTATATTTATTATTTATTACCCTATAATAATCCAATCAATTATCCAATTTTTTTTAATGGCATAATGTTTGCAAAAAATATGTATAAATAAATACAAATTATTTGTAAATATAATTAAATAAAAGAATTACATATTTTTGCTTGAAATTGGAGATTGAGATTATGGAGAAAATAAAATACTTGTGGTTGTTATTATCCATTTTATTGCTATTAAATTCCTGTTCGGGTTTGCGAAGCGTTCGCCATTCTCGAATTATATCACCAAAACAAAATAATATTTCAAAAAAAATTGATAATGATAATATTAGTAGTAATAAAAATAATCAAATCGAAGAAGTGAAAAATGAGCAAAATTCTAATAATATAGATACTGATGATTATACTAAATTAGCAAATATAGTAGGCTCACGCATTCCAACATTAAGAGAGCAGATGCAGTTTTTATCAAAAACTCAAGATTCAATAAAATATGATATTTCTGAAGTAAAAAATGAGATTCAACAAATTAAAAATCTAATTACGGATTTAAGAGCAGAAATTGATGATTATTTCCCTGCTGGTGAAAAATTACCAATGACGGGATATAATAAAGACAAAAATTTTTACAGCAATAATAATTCAAATAATTCTCAATCAACAAAATTATTATCAGATGAAAAAATCAATTCAGTTCCTAAACAGCAAACAAATATTGCAAAAACTCAAAATATAAAAAATAAAGCTATAAATGAAACTTATTTAGTAAGCGATGAAAAAGCTAAACAAACAAAAGTAACGACAAAAACAGTTAAAAATAAACCAAGCACTATTCCAAACAATACACATAACAATAACACTAATAACAACAACAACTTAAGCGATAACTCTCAATTATTAGAAGGAAAATCTTTATACTCAAAAAAAGATTATTCCAACGCAATAGAAGTTTTAAATAATGCTTTAAAAAGTGAAACAAGCAAAACCCAAGAAGCAGAAATCAATTTTTTAATAGGTGAATCATATTACTTTTTAACAAATTATGATAAAGCTATTGAGTTTATGAATAAAGTAATCAGCACTCCCGGAAATCAATATATTGACGGAGCAAGAATACGCAAAGCAGAAGCAAATCTAAAATCTGGAAAAGTAAGCGAAGCGAAAGAAGATTATCAAGCATTGATACGTAATCATCCAACAAGTAATTTTGTACCACAAGCACGTAAAATGTTACAACAATTATAATTTAGCTTCATAAAAAACAAATTTTAAACATTAAAAATTAATATTTAATATCTAATATTCGTCTTTTATGTAATAATTGTAATTATTATATGGAAAGAATAATGAATTTACAAAAATTTACATTAAAAGTACAAGAAGCATTACAAACTGCACAAGAAATTGCTAATAGTTACAATAATCAGCAAATTGAACAAATACATCTATTAGCAGCACTCATTCAAGAACAAAACGGTCTTATACCAGATATTATTCAGCGAATTGGTGCTAATTTGAATACTATAAAAATTCAGATAAACGAAAAATTGACTAAATTACCAAAAATAGTTAGTTCGAACCTACAAAATCAATATATATCTAACTCCTTATCTGAATTATTAAATAATAGCATTGCTGAATCTAAAAAAATGAAAGATGAATATGCAAGTACGGAGCATATCTTTTTAGTAATGACGGATAAAAAATCCGATGTTTACGATATTTTATCAATACAAGGTATTGATAGAAATTCAGTATTAAAAATTTTAGAAAAAATTCGTGGTGGTCATCGGGTTACTGACCAAAATCCCGAAGAAAAATACCAATCTATTAAGCGATATGGTAGAAATCTTACTGATGCGGCACGCGAAGGCAAGCTTGATCCCGTAATTGGACGTGAAGATGAGATTCGTCGCGTCCTACAAGTTTTATCTCGAAGAACAAAAAATAATCCCGTACTAATTGGTGAACCGGGCGTAGGGAAAACTGCTGTTGTTGAAGGTATCGCACAAAGAATTATCAACGGAGACGTTCCAGATAGCCTTAAATCAAAAAATATTGTCGTTTTAGATACAGGAACACTTGTTGCAGGAACAAGTTTTAGAGGACAATTTGAAGAACGTCTAAAATCACTAATAAAAGAAGTTATTGATTCAGATGGTGAAATCGTATTATTTATTGATGAATTACATACATTGATTGGTGCCGGTGCTACATCTGGTTCGATGGATGCAGCAAATATATTAAAGCCCGCGCTTGCCCGAGGAGAACTTCATTGTATAGGAGCAACTACTCTCGATGAGTATCAAAAATATATAGAAAAAGATGCCGCTCTCGAGAGACGCTTTCAAAAAGTGTTGATTGACGAGCCTAATGTTGAGGATACTATTTCAATTTTGCGGGGATTGAAAGAAAAATATGAAGTTCATCACGGGGTAAGGATTACAGATGCTGCAATAGTGGCGGCGGCAGAGTTATCTCATCGTTATATTTCGGATAGATTTTTGCCAGATAAAGCAATTGATTTAATTGACGAAGCCGCAAGTAAATTGCGTATTGAAATTGATTCGATGCCAGATGAACTCGACGCTATCGAAAGAAAATTAAGACAGCTCGAAATTGAAAAAGAAGCATTGAAACGCGAAATCAATTCAGATACTTCACTATAATAGATAGTTTTATTATTAAAATTTAATTAGAATTAGCTATATTGCAATTCTATCTATTGCAATTTTATAATTATATATTAATAAAGGTTATTTTTTATGCAAAAATTTAATAAGTTGCTATTATTAGTTCTTTTACTTATACTTTCTTATTCATTTTCTGATGCTTGTACTAATTTATTAGTAACAAAAGGTGCTTCGAAAGATGGTTCCACAATGATTACTTATAATGCGGACGCGGGTGGTTTTATGGAGCCACTTTATTTCTTACCAGCGCAAAAACATCCCGAAAATTCTTATCTTGATGTTTATGATTGGGATTCTGGGAAATTTCTTGGTAAAATTAAACAAGTTAGCGAAACTTATCAAGTTGTCGGAAATATGAACGAATATCAAGTTTCTATTGGTGAAACAACTTTTACAGGTTTGAAAGAATTAAGAGATACAAATGGTATTATGGATTACGGTAGCTTAATGCGTATTACATTGCAAAGAGCAAAAACTGCGCGCGAAGCAATCAAAATAATTGGCGATTTAGTTGCTGAATATGGCTATTACTCTACGGGTGAATCTTTTTCTATTGCTGACCCTAACGAGGTTTGGGTGATGGAAATGATTGGAAAAGGTGGAAAAGAAAAAGGTGCCGTATGGGTTGCTATGCTTATTCCCGATGGTTATGTTTCTGCTCACGCAAATCAAGCACGCATTAGAAAATTCCCATTGAACGACCCAAAAACTTGTTTATATTCAAAAGATGTGATTTCTTTTGCTGAAAAAAATGGATTATACAATCCAAAAAAAGATGGTGATTTTTCTTTTGCTGATATTTATTGTCCGCTCGATCCAGGTGCGCTATTATTCTGCGAAGGCAGAGTATGGAGTTTGTTCAATAATGCCGCTCCATCAATGAAATTATCCGTTGATTATTGGCGTGCAGTCGAGGGTGCAGAGCCTTATCCATTATATATAAAACCCGACAAAAAATTAACAGTGCAAGATGTAATTTCTCTTATGAGAGACCATTTCGATGGCACTGAATGGGATATGACAAAAGGACTCGCCGCAGAGCCTTACGGAAATCCCGTCAGATGGAAACCTCTTGTATTTAAAATAGATGGCGACGATATGGAATATGCATGGGAAAGACCTATTTCTACTCAACAAACTGCATTTTCATTTGTTTCGCAGATGCGTTCTTGGTTACCAAACGAAATTGGTGGAATATTCTGGTATGGTGTAGATGATAATTATTCTACTGTTTACAATCCATTGTATTGCTCAATTACCGAGCCACCACCATCTTCACAAGGATATTCTATTAAAGATTTTAGTCTAAATTCTGCATTTTGGGTGTTTAATTTAGTTGCTAATCTTGCTTATACTAAGTATTCTTATGCTATTCAAGATATCCAAAAAGTGCAAAGTGAATTAGAAAACAAATTTATGAATTTCCAACCAGCTGTCGAGACTGCCGCAAGCAAACTCTATAAAAAAGATAAAAAACTTGCTATCAGCTATTTAACGGATTATTCTGTAAGTCAATTTGAAAAT
>JARKQC010000329.1 GCA_029974985.1 Bacteroidota bacterium
CACGCGTAATGAATTTTTCATTAAAAATATCCTTTAAAAAGTTAAACCAAAATGTTTATAAAAAAATATAATTTTCAAATTTTATACCATAAAATTTCTTTTTCAAAAATCAATAACACAGAAATTAAAAATAAGTTACAAAAAAATAATTTTTATCAAAAAAAATTATTATTAATGAAGTATTTTAGCTAATATAAGATACTCCCAAAAATTATAAATTCTTTGTTACACATAAAATTACTATTATTTTACTCGTATCTTACGAATAAATCTTCACTCTAATACAAAATTTGGATTTATTAAAAAAAAATCATTTAACAATAATAATTTATTTTGCACAAAATGAATAATTAACACGTCATATAATTGAGAATTATATATGGAGTTTGTTTTTGCAAGATTATAGAAAATATTTAGCACCTGAAACAGCGGCACAAATTGGAAATATCGAATTAATAGCTCGATTAGTTGTAGAGGGATTTATTACGGGATTACATCGTTCTCCTTATCATGGATTTAGTGTAGAATTTGCCGAGCATCGTCAATATCGTCACGGTGATGAAACAAAAAAAATAGATTGGAAAGTTTTTGCGAGAACAAATAGGTTTTACGTCAAGCAATACGAAGAAGAGACAAATTTAAGAGCAACAATAGCAATAGATTCGAGTGCTTCGATGGCTTATGCCTCGAAAGGGCATATATCAAAATACGATTATGCTTGTTATCTAAGTGCCGCACTTGCTACATTAATGATAAATCAAAGAGATGCCGTTGGGCTTGCTTTATACGATGCTGATATTAATAAATTTTTACCACCTAAATCAAAGCCATCTTATATTTCTGAAATATTAAAAGTGTTATCAAATACAAAGCCGAGTAATGAGACACATACTGCAATATCGCTCGATAAACTTGCAGAACGAATAAAAAGGCGTGGATTAGTAATAATAATGAGTGATTTTTTTGATGATAAAAATACTGTTTTGCAAGCTTTAAAACATTTTCGCCATCGTAATCACGAAGTATTGGTATTTCATATTCTTGACCCAAGAGAAGTAGATTTCAAACTTGGTGAAGGAGCAAATTTTAAAGATATGGAATCTGGCGAAGAAATGATTACCGTACCATATCATTTACAACAATCTTATTCCAAAGCAGTATCAGAATATATAAATGATATACGTAAAGATTGTTATAATCATAATATAGATTACAATCTTATAGAGACGTCAAAGCCATTCGACAAAGCTCTGCGGGATTATTTAACTAAACGCCGAAAAGTATAATTATTATCTTACTCCTGTCATTAATGAAATATCATATTTTGTTTTGATTAATTTTATATCTTTAAACCAAGATTCCTTCAACATAATCCAAATATCTGTTTCAGTATAGACATCACCGGCATCAGTATTAAGCAACATATTTAGAGAAAAAATAGTATGCTCGAGAGGTTTTGTTCTATTATCATTAATAATCATATCTGCGATTACTACTTTTCCACCATAATTTAGAGCATCATAGCATTTTTGTAATAATTTAACATTTTCCCAAATAGATTGCAAACAAATAACGTTGCCTAAATATATCAAATCATAACCTTTACCAAAGTCATCTTTTATAAAATCACCATTTAGAATTGTAACTTGGTCTCTAACACCATTCATTGACAAATATTTATCTGTGAATTTGGTAATACTTTCTAAATCAAATAAAGTAATTGAGCTTGATGGTAATTTTTTTGCAATTTGATAAGTAAAAGCGCCCTTTCCACCACCTAAATCGAGAACTTTTTTAACGCCATTAAGATTTATATGAGAAATAATTTCTTGCACTTGTAAATTTGATTTCCAAAAAACAGAATTCATATAAGACTCAATCCATTCATCTGATTTTTCAGAAAGAGGTATAGTGTGGGTAGTTTGCCCAGTTTTAATCGTATCAGTTAAATCAGTCCACGCATCCCAAAGATTAGCAAGGTGATCAATCGTGCTTATATATTCATCGCTACCTTTTAGAAGATGTTTAAGTGATTCTTCAGTATTGCTATAAGTTTGATCTTTTTTATCAAGTAAATCCAGACCAACGAGAGCATTCAGTAATCTTTCCGTTGCTTTTTCATCTAAATTATTTTGTTCTGCAATTTCTTTTGCAGATAAAGAGCGATAGCCAATTGTTTCAAAAATATTTAATTCACTTGCTGTTAATAAAACCCGGCTCTTTTTAAAAGCAAGGGCGATATCTTCGATAAAATCAATACTATTTTCAATTCTTTTAAAATTGTATTTACTCGCCATAATAACTCCAGCAGTTCAAATAAAAAAAATAAATTTTGTAATTAATTCTAATTACAATTTACAAAACTTATTTTAATAAACAATATAAAAAACTAATTGTATGTATTAAAATTCAAATATTTTTAATTTAATTTTAATTAATTAAATTTTTATTCAATATAAACTCTTGGCACTCTTTCTTTGATTGCAGTTGTAATTTCATAAGGAATTGTTCCCATTAACTCTGCTAATTCATAAGCAGTAATAATATCATTTCCTTGATTTCCTAAAAAAACAACTTCTTCACCAATTTGAATATCCTCATTATCAATATCTATCAAACACTGGTCCATACAAATTGTACTTATTATTTTAAATCGTTTTCCTCTTATGAGGCATTCAGCTTTGCCCGAAAGTATTCTATGATAGCCATCACCATAACCAAATGGAACAACAGCTACTTTTTTTATTTTCTGAGAAATATATTTTCTACTGTATCCGACATTATCGCCGGGATTTATATAATTAATATTAATGATTTTTGATTTAATAGTCATTATTGGCTTTAAATTTAGAGTATTACTCATTTTGGGATAGTCCATATACCCAAACATCGAGATTCCACATCTTGCAATATTATAATTTGGTTCATAAAAATTTAGTACGCCACCACTATTAAATGCGTGAATATATTTAAAATGATAATTGTTATCTTTTAGAATTTTAATTGTATCGTTAAACTGTTTTATTTGAAAATTTGAAAAAGATTTATCTTCTAATTCAGAGCCAGCAAGGTGGGTGAGGATGCCAATTATTTCAATTCCCGCAAGCGAATCGCAATCTTTTCTAAATTTTAGAGCATTTTTTGGTTCGATACCATCGCGATTCATACCAGTATTTATAAATAAATGAGCTTTGATTTTCATATTTCTTTTTATAGCTTCATTTGAAAGTTTTTGTAATACCTCGAAATCCTCGACAGAAGTTTGAAGATTATATGCACAATAAAGCTCAATATCGTAATCAGTACCGGGAATTAAAATAAAAATCTCGCCCGTATCTCCTGATTGTCTTAGTCTTAGAGCCTCGTCAGCAAATGCAACTCCTAAAATCTCGACATTTTCTTTTCGTAGCTCTTGTGCGATACGTATAGCACCGTGTCCATAGGCGTCTGCTTTGATTACGGGCATAATATCAGCGCCGCGTGCCGCTTGACGCATCATTTTTAAATTATGTCTTAAATTAGATAAATTGATTTCAGCTATTGTAGAACGCATAAATTTTTGAAAATGTTAAAAAAAATGCTTATTTTAATAAATATCAACGCACTAAATTAAAAATTTATTTTTGTTAATTTGCATACTTTAAATATAGATTAATTTTTGGAAAAAAAATTTATGAAAATATATTTTAAAAAAAGAGAAATATCTTTTAAAAAAATATATAAGTATATTGATAATAAAGAATTATTATTTTTATTATTAATATCTAATTTTGCATTATTTATAGCTTGCTCAACAGCAAATAATTGCCCCAAAAAAACTACAGACGGCAATATAGCCTCGCCAGTAAATACTAATAATGATGAGATTGCTCCATATATTTTTGAAAATGATTTGTATTATACAAATCGCAATATAAAAACTAATGATTTTCAAATTATGACATATAATTTAAAAAATCAACAAAATAAAGAGCCAAGTAAATTTATTAATTCCCCTATTAACAAAATCGAACAAGTGGGATTGATTAAATTTTATAAAAATAATCAACTAAATAGAACTTATGCTTATTTCGCAGGAATTAGCGGTAAATCACAAAAACAAAATAGTGATATTTTTACCTCATATAAAAATAAAGACGGTAAATGGTCAGAACCAGAAAATTTAAAATTTCTAAATTCAGAGACTTATGATTCTTATCCCGCAATTTCCCAAGATGGCAACGTGATAGTTTTTGCTTCTACCCGCGATGGAGGATTTGGTGGTATTGATTTATATAAATCCGTTAAAAATTCTGATGGGACTTGGTCAGAACCAATAAATTTAGGAAGCGGTATTAATACGGAAAAAGATGAAATATCACCATTTATAAATTTTGATAATAGCCTTTTTTATGCAAGTAATGGATTTTCTGAAAATGGAGATTTTGATATATTTTCTGCAAATGACGACGGAAATGGAAATTGGATAGAGCGCCATAAATTGCCTTCTCCGGTAAACACAATTTATAATGAAATATGCCCCGCAATTTATGGAAATGAAATATTTTTCTCGTCAGATAGACCAAATAACTGCGGTTCTTATGATATTTATCGTTTTCAACACTGTGGAGATGTTGTTTTAGAAGGTACAATCGAAGCTAAGGAAAGCGATTTAGATTTGTCGGGAAATTTATATCTAATGAATATGAATAGAGAGCTTATTGAAATAATAAATATAAATAATAGTGGACGATTCAGTATAAATTTGAAACCTTCGACAATATATTATATTCAGTATTTTAATTCTTGTGTTCCGAAATACGTACCAGAGCAAATGATTGTTGCGCCCTGCTCGGATACAAATATTGTTAAAATTTTAGTAAAATTTGTATTACCTTCGACAAAAATAAAATTTGATTTTGCAAATTACAAAGTACCATTTTTTGTATCTGGTTATTATCAACCCAACACTCCCTCGACACTATCATCTTTACGGTTAAAATTTGATTATAATTTGTTAGGAAATGATAATAGTACAAAATATATCGAAAAACCAGGGGCAAATTATGATGATTACGCTTTAATAGTTGAAGGTGCGTTAAACGATGCTATCGAACATATTGTAAGAATACTCGAAAATACAAATAATGAATGTAATCAATCGAAAAAAGAATTTATGATAAAAGTTACTGGATTTGCTGACCCCAGAACTTTATCTGAATATTCAAAATATATTGAAGAAGATATTTCTGATTCTAAACTGAATTTTTATATTAAAAAAGGTGAAAAATTAGATAATCTTTCTTTATCTTTTTTAAGAGCATATTTTACTGCTAAATATTTACAAGCAGAAATAAAATCAAAAGTAAATTCAAAATCTTATAATTCAATATTTTGGAGTATCGAAGGACTCGGCATTGACGAAACAGATAAACCAAATGAGCAAAAAAGAAGGGTAAATATAGAAATTGGACCCAAATTTTAATTTTTTTTAATCTTGATAAATAATTATTTAGAGAATTATGTTTAATATATTTAAAAATATTGATAACAAATTATATAAACCAAAATTAGGCGGCTTAGATATATTTAGATATATTGGACCCGGATTAATTGTAACTGTCGGTTTTATTGACCCCGGTAACTGGGCATCAAATCTTGCGGCTGGCGCTGATTATGGATATACATTATTATGGATGGTTACACTATCAACAATAATATTAATACATTTGCAACATAATGTGGCACATTTAGGAATTGCAACGGGATTATGTTTGTCAGAAGCCACAACAATATATTTAAAACCTAAATATTCAAAAGCAATTTTAGTTAGTGCAATGTTGGCTTCGATATCTACATCATTGGCTGAAATTCTTGGCGGAGCAATAGCTCTAAAAATGTTATTTAAAATACCGATTTTACCCGCTTCGATAATTGTAACAATTTTCGTTATGATTATGCTTTATACTAATTCATACAAAATGTTAGAGAAATGGATTATTGCTTTTGTGTCTGTAATTGGGCTATCTTTTTTATATGAATTATCATTAGTTAGTATTGATTGGAATGCCGCAATGGTTGGGTGGGTTAAACCATCTTTCCCCGAAGGC
The DNA here is from genome assembly GCA_029974985.1 of Bacteroidota bacterium. Taxonomy (GTDB): domain Bacteria; phylum Bacteroidota; class Ignavibacteria; order Kapaibacteriales; family UBA2268; genus JANJTB01. The sequence goes on from JARKQC010000329.1 coordinate 6,090, forward strand.
TCAATGTTGATTATAATGAGTGTATTAGGAGCTGTTGTTATGCCGCATAATTTATTCTTACATTCTGAGGTAATTCAAAGCAGGCAATGGAATAAAGAAGATGAAAAAGTAATCAAAAAACAGTTAAAATATGAATTTTTAGATACATTATTTTCGATGATAATTGGTTGGGCAATTAATAGTGCTATGATACTTCTTGCGGCAGCCACATTTTTTAAAACAAAGACTCCCGTTGATGAACTCGAACAAGCTAATGAATTACTAACTCCATTATTAGGTGAGCATGCCTCGATTGTATTTGCTGTTGCTTTATTATTAGCGGGTATAGCTTCTACGATTACCTCTGGAATGGCGGCAGGTTCTATTTTTGCTGGTGCATATAAAGAGCCTTATGACATAAAAGACAATCATACTCGTTTAGGAGTTGCAATATCGTTATTAGTTGCATTAGGAATTATTGTGCTAATTTCAGATCCGTTCATGGGATTAATTATTTCACAAATGGTTTTAAGTATTCAATTGCCAATTACAATTTTCTTACAAGTGTATTTGACTTCCTCTGAAAAAGTTATGGGAAAATATAAAAATACGACATTCAATAAAACATTTTTATATTTACTTGGTGGAATAGTTACATTATTAAATATTATTCTATTTATTAGTTTTTTTTATTAATAAAATTTATTAATAATATTTTTTTAATAATGATATTATTCTTTCTGGATAGTCAGTTGCTATTGCTCTAACGTCGAATTTCATTATTTTATCTAATGATTGAGCATCATCAATGCCATAAACTCCAAAAAATATTTTATTTTGTAAAGTATCAAACTCTAAATCTTTATTTATTTCATCAATAGAGCAAATAAAAGCGTCAGTAAAATATTCTTTGCATAATTGAGAAGGTAATCTACTATCTTGTGGGTTTTTTATTGCCGCTGTATATATTTTAGGATTTAATTCCTTTATTTTTTTTAAAAAAGAAAAATTAAACGAGCCTAAAATTGTGTTTTGTTCATAATTATTTTCAATTATTAAATTTATTAAATTATTAATATTTTCATAAAATTTTAAGTCATTAGAAACTTTTATTTCAATCATTAAATAACATTTATTTTTAACAAGTTTTAGAACATCTTCGAGCAAAGGAATATAACGAGAATTTTTATCAAAATTTTGATTTGATTTAAGTTCGATTTTTTTTATTTCATCATAATTAAGTTCGGAAATAAGTGTATCGGTATTTGGTGCAAAATTATCATGAAAAACGATAATTTGATTATCCAAAGTAAAATGAATATCCAATTCTATGATATGAATCCCAGCTTCGATAGCCTCTGAAAAAGCGGCAAGAGTATTTTCTGTCGAGCTTTCAGACGAGCCTCTATGTGCCGCAATCATTAACTTTTTAGTTTTTTCAAATTCTAATAATGTTAGCATAAAATATTTTTAAAACTATGAAAATCAAAAACATTAAATATAATAAAAATTTTAAAAATAAAATTGATATTTATTTTTAAAAAGTAAAATATCTTATTTGTGAATAACTAAAAAATATGTTATTTTACAATTAACTTGTTGTATTTTTTGAAAAAAGAGGTTTGAAATGCCAAACAAAGCAAGAATTTTTGATATTATGACTACTAATGTATTCACTGTAAATATCGAGGATACAGTCAAAGAAGTTGAAAATATTATGCAAAACGAAAAAGTTAGACACGTTCTCGTTATTGATGGTACTAAAGTAGTCGGTAGAATAAGTGAAAACACCATTAAAGAATATACTTTAAGACAAATTTATGATGGTGAACAAACTTATGGCGAATTAGGATATAATCAGATTACTGATTTTGAAAAAATTATGACGAGAGTTTCACACGTTATTTACCCGGAAGATAGCGTTGCTAAGGCAGTAAAAATGTTTGCAAAGTATAAATTAGAATGTTTGCCCGTAGTAGATTGGGAAATGAATCTAATTGGTATCGTTACTACGACTGATTTATTGTTGTTTTTCAATAAATACCTCGAAGAAATGGAATTTGTACCATAATGAAATTTTAAAATTATTTTATATTTTTTATAATAATTTAATTTAAAAAAATATTATTTTTTGATTTAATGACAAGTATAAAAACATGTCTAATGTTTTATTATTATATTTATTATATTTTATAAATTATTAAATTATTAAATATATGTATATATTTATATTATCAATAAAAAATAATGAAAAAATTGTTATTTGAGTATAAAATCGTACTTTTGTAAACCACAATTTTTTTAAATTCAAAATAGGTTTTTTTATATGGATTTTTTATCAAGTATAATTTTGATGACACCCCCACCGGGTGGTGATGCCGCTGGTGGCGGAGGCAGTATGACAAGTATGCTATTAATGTTTGGATTGGTTATTTTAATAATGTATTTTATGATGATTCGCCCCCAACAAAAAAGACAAAAAGAGCATAAAGCTTTACTTGATAGTATTAAAAAAGGTGATAAAGTTATCACTACATCAGGTATGCATGGAACTGTAATTGATGTTGATGATGCAACTATGACTGTGCAAGTAGCTGATAATGTGAAAATTAAATTTGAAAGAGCGGCAATAGCAAATAAAAACTGATTTTAATAATAACAATTTTTTTTGAATAATATTTTTAATATTATTCAAAATATTTATTTTTAGTTGATAGAATAATGGAATTCAAATTAAATACAATCGAAGAAGCTTTAAAAGATTTAGCTTCTGGTAAAATGGTAATTGTAATGGATGATGAGGATAGAGAAAACGAAGGAGACCTTATTGCTTCTTCCGAACTATGCACTCCAGAAACAATTAATTTTATGGCTTCAAAAGCAAAAGGATTAATCTGCGTTGCAATAACAGAAGATAGAGCTAAAAAACTCGAACTCGAACCTATGGTTTATAATAATTCTTCTTTGCACGAGACAAGATTTACTGTTTCCGTTGATTATGCACACGGTACAACAACGGGAATCTCGGCTTATGATAGAGCCGCTACCGTACAAGCACTCGCAAATGAGGATACAAAACCAAGTGATTTATTAAGACCCGGACATATATTTCCACTTATTTCAATGAATGAAGGTGTTCTTCGACGTGCTGGTCATACCGAAGGAACTGTTGATTTGATGAAACTTGCAGGGCTTTCACCGTCGGGAGTTCTATGCGAAATTATCAATGAAGACGGTACTATGGCAAGATATCCTCAACTTGTTGAGTTTGCTAATAAAAACGATATGAAAATTATTACTATTAAAGATTTGATAGCATATAGACTTAAAAGAGAGATTTTAGTTAAGTCTGTGGCAGAAGCTAACTTACCGATTGAATATGGAAATTTTAAAATCTATATTTTTTCTAATTTAGTTGATAATCTTGATCATATTGCATTAGTTCTTGGGGATATCAAAGATGATGAGCCTACATTAATTAGAGTACACTCAGAATGCTTAACTGGAGATGTTTTTGGCTCTCTAAGATGTGATTGCGGTGAGCAGTTAAACGCATCTTTAAAACTTATTTCAGAAAATGGTAGTGGAATTTTACTATATATGAGACAAGAAGGTCGAGGTATAGGTTTGATTAATAAAATTAAATCTTATGCCTTGCAAGAAGACGGTTATGATACTGTAGAAGCTAATCATAAACTCGGTTTTCCGTCTGACCCTCGCGATTATGGTATAGGTGCCCAAATACTTCTTAAACTCGGTGTTAATAAAATGAAATTAATCACTAATAATCCTAAAAAAAGAGTTGGACTCGAAAGTTATGGATTAGAAGTTGTTGAATTAGTGCCTATGGAAATAGAACCAAATACTCATAATAAGTATTATCTTTCTACAAAAAAGAATAAAATGGGGCATTTTTTACATAATTTATAATATATTATTTTTATAGACGTTATTTTATTTTAAGTTTTTTAACCCAGAATAAAGCCGTTAATTTTTATCGGCTTTATATTTTTTTTATAAACACTCATTATTGGAGTCCTTTTTATGTCGCAAACTGCATATATGACTAAAGAAAGAATGAAAGAAATAGAAGAAGAATTACAAATTCTTCGAACTAAAGGCAGAATGGAGATTGCTCGAAAAATTGCTGAAGCTCGCTCTCACGGTGATTTATCCGAAAATGCTGATTATGACGCCGCTAAAGATGAACAAGGGCTTCTCGAACTTAAAATTAGCAAATTATCAAGTTTATTAGCAAATTCACAAGTAATTTCTGCAGATGAATTTCCAGACGATAAAGTATATATTTTATCCAAAGTTAAATTGAAAAATATTGCTACTGGCAAAATTAATGATTATCAATTAGTTAGTGCAGACGAAGCTGATTTTGAAAAAAATAAAATTTCTGTTTTGTCTCCTATGGGGAAGTCTCTTATGGGAAAACAAATTGGTGATAAAGCTGAAATAAAAGTTCCTGCAGGTACTACTATTTTGGAAATCCTCGAAATCTACAAATAAGATTTTTATAATATAAATTTTTAATTCCGTAAAAATATTTAACTCTTTGTATAATTTTATTTTTACGGAATTATTTTTTTTATTATTTTATATTTTATTTTTTGTGTTAATCGAAATAAGTGTAATTTCAGTAATTTTACTTACTTTAATATTGTAATTTAATTTATATTTTTGAGTATTGAATATTAGTTTTTTCATTTTTTTTAATAAGAGTATTACACAATTTAGGTATATCAAATATGAAATTTAAGGTTCTAATTACTTTTGTCTTCTGTTTTTTTGTTACAGAATTATTATCGCAGGATAATGTTGGTATTGGTACTCTATCACCAGATGCATCTGCAATTTTAGACCTTACCTCTACTACAAAAGGTTTATTATTGCCAAGAATGACTACCACTCAAAGAGATGCTATAAGCTCACCTGCTACGGGATTAATAATTTATAACACTACAAATTCAAGATATGAATATAATTCTGGAACGCCCGCTTCTCCTAATTGGATTCCTATAATATCTAATACTTCGATTGGGTTAAATATGCCCGCTCAATTTAGTGTTACTGGGTCGCCCGTTAATAATAATGGAACTTTTGGAGTAACTTGGGCTAATCAAAATCAAAATCAAGTTTTAGCCTCACCCGACGGCTCAAATGGTACACCAACTTTTAGAGCATTAACTTCTAACGATATTCCTAATTTGAATGCTTCTAAAATTACTGCTGGAACTTTGAATGTTGCTCAAGGCGGAACTGGCGCCGCCACTCTTACTGGTATGTTAAAAGGAAATGGTACAAGTCCAATAAGTACTGTAACTGCTACAGCTGGCGAGATTACATATTGGGTAGATAATAATACTATTGCAGGAGTGAGTGATATTACTTACGATGCTACAAATTCTATTCTTACACTTGATGGTACATTTAGACATTCACCTCAGGCTTCTGCACCTTCTTCACCAAGTGCTGGTATGACTTATTATAATAGCTCTAATAATAAATTATATCTTTATAACGGCACTACTTGGATTGATTTAGGTGAAGCGGGTAGTGGTGGTTTGCCAACGGGTACTGATTCACAAACATTAAGATTTAATAATACTACTTTAGAAGCTACAAGTTTATTAAGAGTTACCTCATCAAATGTTGCTATTGGCTCAGGATTTTCTCCAAGTGCTACTTTGCATACAGATGCAGGCACTGCTACTGCAAGTTTCCATAAATTTACTGCGGGTACTACTACGGGACAAAATATTGGCGACGGCTTCGATATTGGTATTGATGCATCTGGAAATGCAATAATTAAAAATAAAGAAAATTTACCTATTATATTTGCTACGAATGATAATACAAGGATGCAAATAAATGGCGGAAGTGGCGGTGTGCAGATAGTTGCAGATGATACTTATGCTAATTTTAATGCATTTAATATTCATAATACTTACGCTGGTGGCCGTTCAATAGCTATGGCTATAACGAATATGTCGACTGGCAATACAGCGAATGATGGCTTTAGATTTGGTATAAATGGTAATGGTGCTGCTGAAATTACTCAAAAAGAAAATCAACCTTTATTATTTAAAATAAATAATAATGAAGTTTTAAAATTAGATAGTAGTTATAATAATCGTGCTAAATTACTTTTTAATACAAGTACAATTCGTGACTCTGTAAATGCAACATTTGGTGGTGATGTTCATATTACTGGTGATTTGATAGTTGATGGTAATATTGATCCTACTTCTTTAACGTTAATTCCGCAAAATTCCGCACCCAATACTACATTAACAGGAACAATGTATTATAATAATAATGATAAAAAATTAAGAGTATATAACGGTAGTTCTTGGGAACCTATAATTACTAGTGCAAGTGCAAGCGATGTAAAACGTTTGAATGTTAAAACAGTATCTTCCAATTATTCTGTTGAATCAAATTACGATGCAATTATTTGTGAGGGTTCGAGTAATTTTAATATTACTTTACCTTCAGCAGTTGGTTTAGAGGGAAAAGTATTCTATTTTTCTGTTAAGGCTTCTTCTTCCGCTGTTGTTACAATCAATGCCGTGTCGGGTCAAAAAATAGATGGAGATACTTCAATGACAATTAGTGTAATTAATGAAAAACCACGAATTTCAATAGTTTCTGATGGCAGTAATTGGTACTTCTTATCTGTTTAATAATTAAAATGAGTTTAATACAAATAAAAATTAAATATAAAATTTAAGTTAATTTTTAAAGAATAATAAATAATTGAAGTGTAAAGAAATATCAAGAAAATTGAAAGTAAATATGACAAGAAAATTAATAATATATAGTTTAGTTGTATTTTTGGCATTATTTGAAACAAGTTACTCTCAAATAATGACTGTAAATGGTAATTCTACTATATTTTTAAATAACGGTAGTATATTATCTGTCAATGGTGGATTAAATTTAAAATCAAATGCTACTATTCAGCATAGCAGTATTGCACGAAGTTATTTGTATATAGCTGGTAAATTTAATTACTTAGGTACATATACTCAAAATGATTTTGGTATTTTAAGTTTTTTTAGTAATCTGAATGATACAATTAGCGGTAATGATCTTACTTTGCAAAGATTGTGGCTAAATAAAACTGGCAATAATATGCTTAGCCTTGCTTTTGGTACCAATATAACTATTCAAGATAATTTGAGATTAATTAGTAATAATCTTCTTAATATTGATAAATCTAATTTGATAATTGATGAAAATGCTATGATTTATGCTGATTCAATATCAAATTATACTAATGAACCTTTAGCAGATCCATTTTCTGCAAATAAACATATTACTTCACGAGGTGATAGTGCGAGTACAGGTAAGATAATTAAAAAGATAAAAGCACAACTTGATATTTTAAGCGATTTAAGTATTCGATTTCCTATCGGCACTCCAAAAGATACAACAAACCCAGTTGCAAGAGTTTATACCCCTGCAAGATATGTATTTAATGCAGGTGAAGCATCTTTCGAAAATGGTGCATTTTTATCTATTAAAGCTATTGCCGCAGAGCATTATGCTACTGAAGTAAAAAATGTCGCTTTAAAAAAATATTGGAAAAGTAATTATGATAAAATTAATGTAAAGCCCGGTGGTTATAACGTAAGATTTAATTACGATGATTCTGAAGTTCAAGGTACAGAGGAATTATACTTTTTAACTTTATTTTTCAGACCTTACGATGGACTAAACGGTACATATTATATTAATGCAGGTGAGGGATATGGGGTTGAGCCAATTAATAATCGTTTTTATGTTGATGAGGTTAATAAAAAAGATACTATTGCATCTTCAAAATTGTTATTAGACGGTGAGTGGACTGCGGGGCAAGAAGAAGCAATTTCTACATTTTATTATAGCCGTACAAATGGTAATTGGAACGACCCAAATACTTGGTCTAAACAAGGATATAACGGCGCACCATCGCCTACATATCCATCAACTTTAAACGATAAAGCTTTTATAGGAAATGGTAAAACAGTTACCATAACAGCTACTACACATGAAATCAATAGAACAATAATTGATAATACTGGAAAGCTTGTTATCCCAAATCCTAATCATCAATTATTAGGAGATACATTATATCTAAAAGCGGGCGGCACTCTTGCAATTTCTTCTCCTGATGGTATTAGAACTACAGGGGCATTAGGGCAAATCCAAACAAGTAAATTAAGATCTTATTCAAGCGATGCAATTTATGAATTTATTGGTAACACTAAACAAGTTACAGGCCCCGGTATCCCCGATATCGTTAGGTCAATTATTATAAATAAAAATTCTACTACCGATACTGTATCACTTTCGAAATCTATACTAATTAAAGACTCATTGGTAATTAATGAAGGTTGTTATCATTTATTTAAAAATGGTTACTTTACTTCTGATGGTGAAACAGGCGATACAACAAAACGTAAAATTATTATGCGTGGTGGTGAGTTTGTTATGCAGGATTATCCACAAAAATATAAAAATGGTTATTTTACTGCGGGTACAATTACATTCGATGGAACGGGTTCTTTCAGAGTGCCAAGTAGTGAGTCGCCCTCTTTTGGTGAGCCTTCTGTAACTCAATATCATAACCTAAGTTTAAAAGGTAATCGAGCCGCTAATACTTTTGTTACAATGGACCCAACTGGACAAATTAGAGTTTCTGGCTTGCTCGATATTTCTAAATTATCATTTAATCCCACTCCAGCCGCTGAAAGATTCCTCATTACTGGTTCTACAGTTGTGTTTAATGGCAATGGTAACCAAGAAATTCAGTCTGGATATGCCTCGCCAGTTGGAATAAATTATAGATTAAAATTTCATGATTTAGTGATAGATGGTTCGGGCGTTAAAAATGTTATGCCTCCAAACGACGTGTCGCCTGATGATGACCACCTTTTAGTAAGAAGTTACGTACATATTAAAAATGGAACTCTAAAATCAAATAATCATTGGATAAAAGTTCTTGGAAATTGGAAAAGTTATCCAGGTGCGAGTTTCGATGCAGGAACGGGCTTAGTTACATTCGAAGCTGATGGTAAAGTTACAAATATCGAATCAAATGGCTCTTCGTTTTATAATTTAAGAATTATGGGTACGCTTGCTAATGGTTATGTAAATTATCTTGATAGCCTGAATATTGCGGGTGATTTAGAAATGAATCCCAATTCTTTGCGTTGCATAAATAATTCGTCGCTGGCAATACAAGGAAATTGGATAAACAAAGGGCAATTTGTTGATACTGTAGGGGGTAGAGTTTACTTTAATGGAACAGGCGACCAAACAATTACTCATAGCGGTTTGGGAAAGTTTAATAATCTGACTGTAAACAAACCTTCGGGTATGGTTAAACTAACGGGTGATTCTCTTATCGTGGTTAAGAAAAATCTTAATTTAGTTCAAGGAAATATCGGTGGTAGAGAGTCCAATAATAAACCTATTGTTGTTGATGGAACTATTACTCGCCCCGGTGCAACTCCCGGGCACGTTGATGGCTGCTTGCGTTTACCGTCTAAAGAAGGATTAGATACATTATTGTTTACCGTTGGACTTGGTAATGATTATGCACCAATGAAAATGAATATTAATGGTGCTGGGGGTGCTGCGGGATATCTCGATGGCTATGTAGTCTTAGATTTGAATGCACCAAATATTACAAGAAATGTTATACAGACACAAGTAGCTAACGGACCCGAATTAGATACTACTAAAAATGTTCGTAAAGTGTGGATATTGCAAGCTGACGACTCGAAACCCGTTAATAGCAGATTTAAACTTGCAAATACTCGTACTTATGATGTAGAATTTTTCTTCCCTGCTTCTGATGTTCGTAATGGTGCTGTGCCAGGAGTATTCGAAATAGGTCAGCGTGATACTACTACGAATAATGGCAGATGGTCTAAACCGCTGCTAAGCGATAGAAATCCAACTTCTACAAAATTTATTAATAATGGAAAATTAAGTAATACTGCTCCAAATTTCTTTATCCTTGGTACGCCGCAAGTATTTACTTATTATAGTATTGCTGATGGTGATTTTGAAGATGCTTCTACCTGGTCCACAGCGAGCTACGAAAGTAATGAAGCTGCATTACGCGCACCAATTTCTAATGATAATATCAAAATTGGTAATGGTAAAGTAGTTACCATAAATAATAATTTTTCTGTTGGTAGTGGTAGGACACTCAGAGTAGAAACAGGTGCGCCCGGATATGAAAATGGTCATCTCGTATTTGCTTCGGGAACACCGATAATTAGCGGTTCTGGTACATTTCTTCTCGATAGCGGTGCCGCTGTTACTATAAGACATTCTGAAGGTATTACATCGTTTGGTAATAGCGGTTGTGTTAGAACTTCTACAAGAAATTATAATTATAATGATAATGATAGAGTGAATTTCATTTATGCAGGTACGGGAGCGCAAAGTACGGGAAATGGCTTACCAACCTGGCCCCGAAAAATGCAGACTTTGCAAATTAATAAGCCTTCGGGTACTCTTTCAGTAAGTGGTTCGACACCCGTAATATTGCAGACTCTTGATAGTATGTATATAAAGCAAGGCACCATAAATCTATCTAATACAATTATGAAATTAGAAGGTAATTTCGTAATTGATGATGGAGGAACATTTACACCGGGAACTAAGGATATTTCCAATGGAGGTAGCTATGGAGCAAATAATAGGAGCGATTCGAGTAGTTGGGAAGGTGTAGTATTTTTTAATGGTAGTAAAGATCAATATGTAAGAGGAACATATAATATAAGTGATACGAATAAGCGACTCGTGTTTAATAGGTTCACAGTGTCTAAACAAGCAGGTAATGTAATATGTAGATTTAATATAGTTACAAAAACTGCATTTCTTACTTATGCTAATAGAGGTAATATAGATGTTGCAACTTTTAATAAGTATTTAGAGATAAATCCGAGTGGACTCTATGCTTTCGGTCGAGTTGATTATTATGATAATAACAATAATCTAACTCTTACAACCCCTGACCCTACTTACGGTTGGGTAGAAGGTAGATTACTTCGTTACGTTAATACTAATGAAAATAAGAGAATATTCCCAATAGGAACAAAAACTAAATATGCTCCTTTAATATTAAATAGACAAAATGGCGGCAATGGTACTGGACAAATTGGTGGGCTACTAGAAACACAAGCTGTAGATGGTAATCATCCTTTGTTTAGTGGTACTTATATGAATGAGAATACCAATATTCAGAGATATTATGAAATCTCAATTCCCGATGGTTCTGATTATGTGCAGGGTAATCGTGGTTTAGATGCACAGATATTTTTCACTCAAGACGAACCTCGGGGAGGTATAAATCCAACAAATTATAGAGCATTCAGGCTTTTGGCAAATGATTCGTGGTCAAGTACTGATAAGATGACGAATGTAAGTAATAGCTCTACCGATATGCAAACAAGGGTAAATTTTCCAAATACTGTAAATGGTAATCAGATATTTACTGCTGCTACTGTTGCAAATGGTCGTCCTTCGATTACTTTAATGATTGGCGAATCCCCTGCTAATACTCAGCGAGTATTCTATTCAAAGCAGTCGGGCAATTGGAATGACCCAAATACTTGGGTTAATGAAACTGCTAATATTCTATATGAAAATACAGAACTTGGATATGCTCTCCCAAGTAATGCCGCAAATGACTATCCAAGAAGAAATGATGGTACAAGTAATGATTTTGCTATTATTGGAGATGGAGACTCCGTTTACTTTAATGTAGGTAATGTAAATTTAAAATATGTTTTACTCGAAAAATCTGCGGGCGGTGTTGGTAAATTAGTGATGCCGGGTGAGAATTATATAAAAACCGACCAATATGTACAGAAAAATGGAGGTAAACTATATATTGGCTCCCGTCGTGGTATAGAGACTGATCAAAATAGTCAGGGCAATATACGAAGAAATACTAATAATTCTATTATAAATTATGATTGGAATAATAAAGGACTAAATGAATTTGCTTATATAGGAGTTTCATCTAATAATATACAAAATACGGGGAATGGACTGCCTTCTACGGTTGCATCCCTAACGATTGATTATAATAGAACAGCATCAGATAGATATGTTGATATTACTAATAATACAAACCTAACTATAAATGATAGTTTAGTATTTATTAATGGAAGGTTGAGAAACAATAGTGGAAATAAAACGATTACTATTCGAGGTGATATAATAAATTATTCTACAGATGTAGGATTTGATGTTAGTTCTAACAGAGCAGTAATTTTTGATAGTACAAAGAATCAACGTATTCGTGGAACAAGTGATTTAACTGCCTTTCCATCAACACTACAAATTAACAAACCTGCTGGCACGATTACAGCAAATAGAGATTTTACTATTGATGGTACATTTGATGTTCTTTCGGATACGTATCTTAATCTTGACGATGATAGAATATTGACTTTTGGTGCAAATGCCACTATTAATAATATTGATTCATTCCGAGTAAATAGAATGATAAAGGTTAGTGGCGGACCAAATACAGGCAAGTTACGAAAATTATTTACTACGGGTATTAATCAAAATAGAAGTTTTACTTTCCCCGTAGGTGAAGATTCATTAGGATTGAGAGCGCCAAGGTATGGTGAAGCAAAATTCGATTTGAATAATATGAATTTCAATTCAAATAATAATTTAACATTTTCATTGCACTCTTTATATCCACACCCCAATGCACCATCTGGCAATCCGAATATGCTAAATAAATATTGGAGTGTAACTACAAACAATATTGCATTAAATACAAATGGAAATGTAAATACTCGTTTTAGATATAATGATGCTGAATTAAAAGGTAACGTTCTTGCATATCGTCCCGCGATTTATAGACGAACAGATGTATCTGCTGAAGATCCTGGTTGGTCATCAGTAATATTTGGTGCTACAAATTTAGAAATAGATACAACAAATAAATATATTATTACAACAAGTGCAAAAACTTTACCTTATTATGATTGGACAGCGGGCGAACCAAGTGCATTTGCAAAAGGAAAAGTCTATTGGAGTAGAAATACGGGCGATTGGAACGACCCAAATAATTGGACAAACGTTACAAGTGGCGGTTTGCATAATGCAAGTAATATTGCCGCACTAAATTATCCCGGATTTTATCAAAATGATACGGTATTTATAGGCTCTAATCATACTATAAATTATAATATTACAACTGAAAACCCATTAGATTCTCTTGGTATAGGTGTTACTACGCCATCAACAAGTCCAACCTTGCGTTTTGTAACAGTAACTAATGATAATAAGTCGCTTAACATCAAAGGCTCGTTAATGATTGGTACTACGGGGCTATTTGAGAAACAGAATTTGAATAATAATAGTATTGATACTTTAAGAATAAGAAGAGACTTAAGTAATGTTGCGACAGCAGGGCGTGGTATAGATATTCATCCTCGAACTAATGCAAATATTAGATTAGAGTTTTATAGTAATGATAGTACTCGAATTTTAGGTGAGGGAGTTTATAATACTCTCGGAAGTGTTAGAGTAATAAAATCTGACTCCGTATGGAATACAATTAATAAATCAGTTTCATTTTCTTCGAGGTTTTCTACCGCAGTTACTACTATACCAAGTATAGATTTTGACCTCGATGCAGGTATGTATGTTCACGATGTAGCCGCACCTATAACCCTATCAACAGATGGTGACGGCGATGTTTTCTTAGGTGATTTAGTAGGATTAGTTGGTCGCCAAGGTGAAATTATATTTAAAGATGGATTGATTTGCGGTCAGAATGCTTCTGTATGGCTTAACGGTGGTGATATGAGTATTGGAAATGCAAAAAATGAGAATTTCCTTTATGAATCCGTTACAATAATTGATGTAGCTGGCACAAGTAAACTGAAAGTTGCTGGCTCTATGCGAAGAAGATTCGTTACTTCAAACGTAGATTTTAGAATTAGAGATAATGCACTTATCGAAATAATGAAAGTTGGAGCAACAACAAATTCACACGAAAGAAGAGCCGCATTTGACTTCGGAGAAGCAAATTCATTCTTTAATATGAAAGATAATAGTAAAGTTATTATTTATAGACCAATGGAAAATAGTGGAACCGGTGATAAAGATCCCGATTATATTGTAACAACAAGTACATATAATGTAACGGGCGGCACTGTACAGTTCGGTCATCCTGATTCAACTATTTCGAGTGAACCTTTTACTCTAATTGCTTCTGTACCACTATGGAATCTTGATTTAGCAAATACTTATGGAAAAGATTTATTCCAAGGTTCTGCTATTACAACAATTAGAAATGATTTTACAATTAGAAATGCCGGTATATTTAACCAAAATGGTAATAATATTAATATTGGTGGAGATTTATTAATAAATGGACAATATAAAACGGGAAATATTGGCACTCGTAGAGTTGCATTTATAGGGGATACAACAACTATACCGCCAACAAAGAGAACTCAAACAATTCAAATAAGTAGTGCAAGTAATGATAGTTTTTATGATTTTGCAGTTACAAAAGCCGATAGCGGAACAGTAGTTTTATCAAATAGCCCTACTTATCCAAATTCTAATTTAATTATAAGAAATACACTTGAATTTTCAGTTCTAAATAAAGCATTAATATTGACAGGCGATAATAGATATGTACAAGTTGGAACAAATGATTCTGATTTAGCTTCTGTTCAGAGATTTGGTGATGGGCATATAAATGGATATCTAAGACGTTGGATAAATGATGGAATACAAAATAAATTATACCCTGTCGGTACACATCAATATACTCCAGCAGAATTAACGTTTAGTTCTGGTGTCGGTACAGAAGGATTACTTTCAGTACGCGCCTATGGAGTCGCACATCCAGATATAGGCTCTGCAGTTGATGTGCAAACAAATACACATATTGATAGATATTGGCAAATAGTGCCAAGCGGTTCAACACCATTTGGATTAGGTCCGGATCGTAGTTTTATTCTTACAACTCATTATTTACGAGGCTTAAAACCAGCTGGAGACGTAAAACCCGGTACATCTTATGGTATTTTTGAGCATTTTAGACGCACAGCTGAATATCCAAATTCTGGCTCTTGGTTCACAACAACCCCAAATTTTAGAACAGACTCATCTACAAGTTCACGCGATAATATTGAATTTGGTGATTTTGTAATTGCTGAAATATCTGGAGAAAGATTCTTCTCTGCTCAGTCTGGAGATTGGAATCAATTATCAACTTGGAATAATTTATCATATACTGGCATCCCAGCAACACGAATACCAAATATTGAGACTGATCGAGTGTTTATTGGTAATGGTAAGACTGTAACTATAAAAAATTCAAATCCTAAAGTACGCTCTGTTTTAGTTGAAACTCATAACGGATTGCCCGGTCGTTTAAAAGTAATTGATGAAAGATATTTGCGTGGACTTTCTTTCGTAATTAATGATAGCTGTTTCCTCGCAACAGATGATGCCTTTGGCTTTACTTCTGTTAGTGGACCAACACCGAATATTGGTGCAATTCGCTCTACAAATATCCGTTCCTATGGTAAAGCAAGCTATGAATATATTGGTCGTGCAGGGCAAGCAATTGGCGATGGACCAATTAATTCAAAAACAATTTATATTGCAAATACGGGTACTCTAACAAATGACGTAACTTTCTCAGCTCATAATTATATGGTTGAAGATACTATTGTCATAAATAATGGGGGATTGCGTTTTGCAAATAATGGACTTGTTGATTTAAAAGGGCAGTTTATTGTTGAAAATAATACTTATGTAACTCCAAATTTTGGTACTTTAAAATTAACAGGCACAAAACAGCAGAATTTTATATTAAATGATTCTTCAGGCATATCTGTTTATAATTTGAAATTATCTAAACCAGTTGGTAATCTGACTATTAAAGGAACTGCTGATTCTGCATCGTTAAAAATTATAAATGATATGGAATTTGAAAATGGTAATGCCGCATATATTGATGCCCGAACTAACAATAAAAAAGTAGTAATGTTATATGATACAACTACTGTTACAAGAATTGGTAATGGTCATATTGATGGCTGGCTTTTAAGACCTTATACAGCTACGACTGCTGATAATTTTACTTTTGATATTGGTTATAGTTCAATATATATGCCTGCTACTCTTAATATTAGTGCTGGAAATGGTACTGCAGGTTATGTTGGTGCGATAATTAATACACCGCCAAATCCAAACTTAGCACGAATAAATCCAGTTCATAGAGTAAAATATTATTGGACAATTGCTCCTTGGAATAGCTTTTTACTTGGTAATCGTACTGCTAATACGACTCTTACATTCCCATCAAGTGAATTAGCTAATTTAACAGGTGGACTGCCAAACGATGCGATTTTATATAGAAAGAGTATCCCCGCAGAAATTCCCGTTTGGTCAGAATTAGCATATAATAAATTGACTTATAATTTAGCTATAACATCAGTTACTATATCAAATCCAAGTGATTATTGGCACGGATTAGGTGAATTTTATATTAGTGAAAAATATTATCCCACATTCTATAGCCGTCAAAATGGAGTATGGAACGATAATAATACTTGGACATTAAATCCAAGCCATATTGGACCAGCTTGCGAACCCGGTGATTATCCAAGCTCTCCAGACCCATTAATGGGCGATAAAGCATATATTGGACTGAATCATATTGTAAACTTGAATGTAAATAATCCAATGGTGGATACATTAGTAGTACGTCATGGAAGTAAATTAGATATGGGTATAAATTCTATTAATTGTTCAACTTGTGCCCCAACAAAAGGATTATTTGATTTACGTGATAGTGCTTCCATAGCTTTCGCTAATCTTAATTATCCAACGACAAGTACAAGTTTGAAAAATTTCGCAAATTATATTATGAGTAATAATTCAACTATCGAATATTATGGTACTCAAAGTGTGATATCTAATCCATTTACACCATTTTATACAAGTTATCCCGGAAATTTAAGAATATCGGGAACAAGCATAATTACAGTTGATAATCCAGTTTTAGTAAATAAAAATCTTTATATTGATACGAATGCAACATTACAAATTAATGCAATATCGCTACATATATTAGGAAATGTAGTAAATTCTGGCAATATTGAAAATACTAAAATGCTCGAAATTGGTCAATAAATTATAATTATAATTTTTTTATATAGAAATAGTCCATAATATTTAATATTTTGGACTATTTTATTATATATAATTCTCAAAATAAAAATTAATGTCATTAACAAATACAAGAAAATCATATATCTTTGCAAGTTTAACAGTACTACTATGGTCAACCGTAGCAACAGCTTTTAAAATTGCTTTGAAATATTTAGAACCCGCTCAATTATTATTATTTTCATCAACGACATCGCTAATATTTTTTCTAATCATTTTAATATTTAATTCTAAAAACAACATTGATTTATCTTCAATAAGTTTGCTAAAATCAATGTTAGCTGGCTTAATAAATCCATTTTTATATTATCTTATACTTTTTGAAGCCTATAATTTGTTACCCGCACAAATTGCACAACCATTAAATTATACTTGGGTAATTGTTGTAACTATATTTTTAGCTATATTTATTAATAAAAATTTTAAATTTTATAATTTTATTGGCTTAATAATTAGTTTTTTAGGAGTAATAGTTCTTTCATCACAAGGTAAAATTGACGGAATTGGCGAAATTAATCTTTTGGGGATTATATTGGCTATGCTTAGTTCATTTTTTTGGGGAATATATTGGCTTATTAATCTAAAAGATAGAAGAAATGATTTTGAAAAATTATTTTTAAATTTTCTTTTCGGAACAATTTTTATATTTATTTATATTATTTTTACAAGTAAAATTGTTTTTCAAATTGAAGGAGTCATAGCAGCTATTTATATTGGTTTGTTCGAAATGGGATTAACATTTTTCCTATGGCTAAAAGCACTTAGATTTTCAAATAATCCACAAAAAACTGGAAATATCATATATTTGACACCATTTTTGTCATTAGTATTTATATCAATAATATTAAATGAACCAATAAGCATATTTTCAATAATTGGATTAATATTTATTATCGCGGGAATCCTATATACAACAATAATAAAAATGAAAAATTAGAATTTGTAATCTTCTGGAGACAAGGGGGCATGCCCCCTTGTCTTAATGCCCAGTAAACTAATTGCTCCATTACCGTTTTCATAGTTCATCTATAAATTTTCATTATTAGTTTATATTTCTTAAACTATATGTAAAAGTAAGCATAAAATATCTTTGTAAAACTTGTGTTCTTAAATCTTCGAGATAAATTTCAGTTACATTTCTTGAAATACTATTATTTTGCCCAAGAATATCATAAACACTTAAACGCAATTCACCCGCATTTTTTTCGAGAAATTTATATCCAATAGAAGCATTCCATAATAAATAATCTTGATTAAATTCTTGCCCAAGTCCTTTATATAAATTATGAAAAACTTCTGAATTTAATACAAAATTATCCCAAAGTATCCAATTAAATTTAACATTCGCAATATGAATAAAATACTCATTATTTTGGCTTGGCATCAAAGTATTTTTAACAATCGAATAATTAGCATTATAAGCAATAGTGAAATCAAATTCGGGACTTATATTACTTGCTAATACAAAACCACTCGTAATAGTATAATTGTTTGATGTATTTTTCATATCATTAATCAAACTTGGAGTTTTAATATATGAAAATCCAGCATTTATATTAAAATTACTTTGAACAAACATAATTGGAATTCCATAGTTCAAAAATGAACGAGCCATAAAATAACCGTCGAGATTAACGGGCTTTGATAATTGTGAACCAGCAAATAATGGAATATTATCAATTACGGTATCTTTTCGAGCTGTATATAGCGAATTTGCAATATAATCATTAGTAAAACTAATCATTCCAAAAGCGAATATACTTGATGATGAATGTGGGTCAGCAGAACCAAGCCTCGAAGTCAAAGTATGAGTATAATTTTGCTTTAAATCTGGGTTACCCGTTTTTAAATAAAGAGGATTACTATTATCAACGACATTTTGTAATTGAGATACTGATGGTGGATTAGTAGAAGTTCTATAAAATGCTCTTAAATTCAAAGTTTTACTAAAATTATATTGAAATCTCGCATTTGGTAAAATATCACTGAATGAAAAAGTAGTATTATATGCATTAGGAAAAACCTGCTTTCCTTCTAAATTAGCATTTTGATATTCCATTCCTACACTTAAATTTCCAATTTCATCCCTTAGGCTATAACTTAATCCAGCTCTGTGCTGTAAATAAATATTCTCATAATTGTTGCTTAACAAAGTATCAAGAAAGTAATTATTCATTTCTCCGGGCATAATATTGTAAATTTCTTTATCTGAATTACTTACCGTATAAGAAGGGCGATAAGTAAATTGAAGCATACTTTTTTTATTTATTGGCTCAGTATAATTGACTTCGGAATTTACACGATAGCCATCTCCAATAATATCACCATCTTGATTTGTTTCAAGAATATTATTCATAGTATTAAAAATCGTACTTTTCGAGATTAATTTTGTATCACCAGAATTTTTATTCATATTAGTAGAAACTTGTAAAGAAAATGTTCTACCCGTTGTCTCAAATTTATGACGGAATAATAAAGAATTATCAATATTATAAGCATTTAAGTCGCTGTTGTAATTATTAATTGATTGATTTGCCGCAACAGAATTAATTAAAGTAGAGCCTTCGACTGAGCTTGAATATTGATTTGATTGCAAATTCATACGCGGAATGAATAAAATCGAATTAGATGAATCTATTGAATAATCTATGCGTGCATTAAATCTATGATTATAATTTTTTGTGTAAGAATCATTTTGCTCATTATAATTTTGAGAATTATCATCTTGTGAATAAAAGTTTCGTGCAATATGGCTATTGTTATCATTGTTTGTTAGATTAAAAAAGTAACTACCATTAAAAGTCAAATATTTTGCCCAATTATCAGTATAATTTATACCAATAGAATTAGTTGTAGATATACCATTTTGTTGTCCAACGAGAAAATCACCTATTCCACCACCCATCATAAAACCACCGGGACGATGCATTGGCGAACCGCCAGCACCTTGCATAAACCCTGGGCGTCTAGACATTTGCGCTCCCGTAGCAGACAAAATATCTTGTATTGCAAAGTTTTGTTGATTTATATTATTAGACATTCCAATAAGTGAAATACGTGAATCACCTTTGAATAAATTGACATTTCCACCCGCCCAATATCTATCTTCAGTGCCATAACCACTATATAATTTTCCAAAATTCCCTTCGCTTATACCGGATTTAGTAATAATGTTTAGAGTTTTTTGAGCATTACCATCATCAAAACCAGTAAATTGTGCTTGATCGCTTGCTTTATCAAAAACTTGAATTTTCTCAACAATTTCAGCAGGCAAAGTTTTTAAAGCCATAGTTGGATCATCGGCAAAAAACTCTTTCCCATCAACTAAAACTTTTTTAACATTTTCGCCTTGTGCTTTAACAGTACCGTCTTGCTCTATTGTAACACCCGGCATTTTTTTTATCAAATCTTCTGTTGTGGCATCAGGATTAACTTTGAAAGCACCAGCATTATAGATTGTGGTATCTTCCTTTTGTTCTTGCCTTAGCATTTGTCCCGTAACACTAATTTCGCCAACTTTTACATCGCTTTGTTTTAATTGAATTGTCCCAAGATTAAAATTTTCATTTTTTAATGAAATATTTTTAATAAATTTTTCATATCCAATAAAAGATACTTCTAATTTATAATTTCCATTTTTTAGATTTTCAATTTCAAATTTTCCATCTTTATCTGTAATAGCACCATATTTATCTTTCGATTCAAAATTTGGAACTAATTGCACTGTCGCTCCGCGAAGCCCTTTTTCACTATTGTCAGTAATTTTACCAAAAATTCTTAAATTATTTTGAGCAATCAAATTTAATGTAAAAAAAGGTATAAGTATGAGAATAATAAGCGAATATTTGAGTTTATGTTTTGAATTTTGCATAGAATAATAATAATAATTGAATTAATAAAAAATTAATAATATTAAGACACTATTAAATTAAAAAAAGTTTAATATTAAAATGAAATATTTTTACTAATATTCTCTAATAAAAGGATTAAACCAAGTTTCACCCATAGAAATATCGAAACCTAATTTAAAGAAATATTCTTTTACAAGCCGAATATCATTAGAAGTGCGATGACCAGCAATAAAAGAGAAATCAATCATCATAGTACCCGTGAAAGGCAATTGAGTACCAAAAGAAGCTGTATATTCAATAATTTGATTGTTCAACACTTTATAATATAATTGATTAAATCCTAAACCAAATTTATAAGAAATTCTATCTGAAAAATCCGCGTTTAACGATGGATTACCCATTCTATTAATACCAATACTTGCTATATAACTATTAGTAAATTCAGTATTAGAACCTTTATTATAATTAAAATTTGAAAAATCTTGAATAGAAAAATCAGCCCCTATAATAAACTTTCCACTTGTGTATGACAAGCCGAAGCCAAATAAACTTGGAATTTCAATATCAGTATCTAATGTTATTGTTGTATCTGGAATTGTTGGCGATTTATAATTAGTTTCGCTCGAAATATTTACACCCGGATTTGCTTCATAGGAAATACCAATTATCAATTTATCAATAGGGCTAAAAAATGCACCGGATTTAAATCCCCAGCCGCTAATAAAATCACTTTTTTTTGTAGTATATTTGAATGAATAGTTATCATTATCAAAACTAGTTTCACGACTGCTTTCTACAACTCCAAAATTTGTTAAAATACTAAAACCAAGCCCAAACCGTTTTGTAATTTTTGTAGAAACCCCTGCATAAGCTTGCGATATACCACCTGAACCTTGATATATATTATTACCTTGCAAATCTAAATCCATTTTAATAACATTTATCTTACCCGAAGTTAAATAATTAATTTGCGAATAAGGGAGAATACCAAAACTTGCGGCAGTACTACTCGAAGAATCAATAGCAAATATTCCAGAAAATGAAGACAATGCTCCGTTATTATGCCAAATAGTAGATTTATCATCAGTTACAATATTCTGATTAAATTTATAACCGACTTGTAACCTTGTATTATTTACAAAACTCCACATTGCTGGATTTCTGCTATTTATTGAATATGGTTCTGGAAAGGCAATTTGAGTGCCCGACATAGCAGAATATGCCGCATTTCCCATAAAATTAATATCGCCAATACCAAGAATTGAATAATTAGACCCACCCTGAGAAATTAATTCTAAAGATGAAAATATGCAAATAAAAATAATGGATATAATATTTTTCAATTTCATTTATAAGGTTCCAAATATGCGGGATTTAATGAATATATAATTTTTAATTTTGGTCTTTTGGAAATATCTGGATTATCAATTCCATAAAAAATCAGCCTTTCGAGTTCACGAGATTGATTGTTAATAGTATATGGCAATAAAACAAGAGAAAAAATTCCAGAACCTTTATTTTTATGTTGCACAATACTTGTTATACTTGGAAAAATGTATTGATTAGAATTAGGCTGTCTAAATCCAGTATAATCAAAAAATACACTTTGTTTATTATTTTCAAAATATGCTAATTCAATGGTTGTATCGAGAGCTACATTCCCTTTTAAAGAACGGCTTTCATCGAGAGTAAGCTCAAATTGTGCTTTATGTATTCCCGCTAATTTTGGTATCATAGAAAGGTCAAAATCAAATCTTGTCCAATAATTTAAACCATTTTGTATTACAACTTCGTTTGTATCTGGAATAGATGTTTTTAAAAAAGTAACATCAACACCCGAAGTTAAATTTAAACTATTTAAAGTATCTTTATCATCATTTTTATATTTAATTATAATAGTACTTGATTTAGTCTGCGACGGAGCAGACGCGGCAAACCTATGAATAACATTTGAATTATTTTTTGGCACAAAAGCAATACCCCAATTAGGTATCCTTTTGGGTTTCATAGTTTTGCTTACGCTATCATAAGCCATTTCAGTTTTAAGCCAGTCTATTATCAAGTTTGCAGGTAAATCAATCGAAATATTATCGAGAGTGTCTTTTAATTGAATTTTACCTTCCCAAGAAAGAATTTTTTCAGACGAAAAATAATTTGCGGGACTAACAAATAAAGAATCATAGTTAGTAGAATCTGGAGTCCATCTTCTTACAACTTTATAAATATCGAAACCAAAATATCCATTTAAAGAATCCCCATAAGTATATCTTTCAGGATATAAGTTTAGCGTAACACTTTCTATTTGATTTTCTTTCAAATTTCCTAATGTATCTGGTAAATATGCAAAATTTATAAGAGATGCGGCAATAATATCACCATATTTTCCTATAAAGATTGAACCGTTATTAAAAATTGGATAATGAGGAGTATAAACAGTTTTACCAAGAATTATAAGAGTATCATCGCTACTAATAGTTTCAATCTTAACGGTATCTGGCAATAAATTTATTGCTAAATCACTTGGTTTATCGTTACAAGATGAAATTAAAAATAAACTAAGAAAAATCAAAACTGAGAATACTGGAAAAAATACTCTTTTTAAGTTATTGAAAAACATCATATTAAAAATTACTCTTTGAAAATTGTTCGATAAATTGAATCGTATTGTTTTACACCTTCTTTCCAAGTATAATCACACGAAAGACCATTTTGAATTATCTGAGAAAAAACATCTTTATTATAATATAATTTTATTGATTTTATAATTGCTTTTGTAAAATCATCAATATCATAATTATCAAAGACGATTGAATTACCATTTAAGGTATCCTCATTAAAATTAATTCCAGTATCTTTAAGTCCGCCTGTAGCTCTAACGATAGGGACTGTACCGTAATTGTGTGAATACATTAGATTTAAGCCGCATGGCTCATATTGAGAAGGCATTAAGAAAAAGTCAGAACCAGCTTCGATTTGATGAGATAGATTCTCATCAAAAGTAAAAATTGGTTTAAATTTATTTGGATATTTTTTGGCAACATTAATAATTTGACTTTTTAGATTTGGATCGCCTTGCCCTAATAAAATAAATTGAATATCATTATTAAAAATTTTATCCGCAGATTCGATAAACAAACCAATACCTTTTTGATAACCAATTCGAGGAATCATACCATAAAGAGGTATATCCGGCTCAATAGGTAATCCAATAATTTTTTGTAATTGTATTTTATTTTTATATTTAAAATCTAAAAAATCATTATTTAATTTAGAATGAATAAGCTGGTCTTTACGAGGATTCCAAATAAAATTATCAATACCATTAAGAATGCCTTTAAAAGTCTTTTCTTTGATTTTCAACTCATTATTTAAGCCATTGTTTAGAATATTATCTTCGAGAATTTCCTCGCGATAAGTAGGGCTAACTGTTGTGATAAAATTTGAAAAATGTAAAGCACCTTTCATAAAATTAAACTTTCCATTATGTTCAAAATATTTCAAATAATCGTTATTTAGTCCCGTTTTAAAAAATTCTTCTAATGGGAAAATCCCTTGGCGATAAAAATTATGAATAGTAAAAACGATTTTAGATTTAGAAAATAAATTAGAATAGCCGCTACGAATAAAAGCAGGTAATAATGCCGTTTGCCAATCATTACAATGAACTATATCTGGAATCCATTTTAATTGAATACAAGTTTCGAGTACACTTTTACTAAAAAAAATAAATCTTTCGGAATTATCAAGATATTCTTGCCAAGTTATTGGATCGTGATAAATACCTAATCTCTCTTCAAAATAATGATAATTAGTTGTAAAATATACTTGTACCTTATATTTAGGGCTATTAAGTGAAGATGATTTTATGTTTACAAATTCTGTTCTATCTCCAACTTTAATCGGAACTTCACGCAATCTGCTAATATTATGAATTTTATTTTTTCTTTCAGAAATTGAGCCATATTTTGGTGATATAACTCTAACGTCATGCCCTAAACTTTTTAAAGCAATAGGTAAAGAATTAGAAACGTCGGCAATACCACTCTCTTTTGAAAAAGGGTAAACTTCACTTGATACAAATAGAATTTTAAAACTCTTAGCCATTATTTGTAATAAGTTCCGACAAAATTGATAAAATATAACTTACAAAAGTAATCAAATTCATTAAATTATTAAATCTAAATAGTAATAAGTTGATGAAAATTAATATTTAATTGATATAAATTAATTATAATTGTTAAATTTATTTCAAATTTATAATTATTTTTTTATCAAATTTTAATAAATAAGTTAAAATTTATTTATATAAAATTGAAATAGTCAAAAAATATGAATGATATGTCCAAAGGGAAAATTTATCAAGATATAATAAAGAGTGCGAATAGCCAATTTTTGGAATTGCAATAATTTTATTATCAATACTTAGAGGATACTCTTTATAAACAAATATTCCGGCTGAAAAATTTCCTACTGAAAAGTTTTGTAAATTGCCATTCAACTTATTTCTTGTGCGAGTACCCGTCTCAATAAAATAAGCTCTATCTACTGGATAAACAAGTACTTGTTTATAAAAAAAATTATTATCAATATTAAAATTATATTTTAATAAAGCACCTAATCCAAAAGAGGGATTGAACTCATATTTATATTCTAACTTTAAACAAATTGCTTGAGAATTAAAATTAAAATTATGTTCAAATTTTCCTAAAATGGCAGTGCTATCAAGATTAATAATTTCATTTTGAATAATTGCAGAATTAATTGAGCGAAAAGAATATGAAGTAGAAAAAGCAAGTGATTGAAAATCATCTAAATTATATAAAAAATCAATTGAAAAATTTATGTTATTTCCATTGGCAGAAAATTCATTTGGTGCTATATAAGAGATTTCTGGCAAAGATAATTTATTTATAGTATGATTTTCAAAATTATATTCAGCAGATATACCATAAGATAAATTATTTATTATCTGTGAACTTTTTAATTCAACCTCACAAATAATTAAGAAAAATCCAATTGAAATTATATAAAAAAAATGCTTATTCAAATTATTAATAAAATTATTTTGTTAACTTTAATTTATGCAAAAGTAAATAATAATAAATTCACAAAATAAATAAAAGAAATTATATTTTTACTAAATTAAAAAGAAAATATTATTTACATTTACTTATATTAAAATTAAAATTATTACAAGTTAATAATATTTTAGATTTTTTTCTTATATTTGTAAATATCTAAATTGTTATATATAAGCAATATTTTTTATATTATATGAACAAATTATTATTATGATTATTAAAAATGGTTAAATAAATTATGAACAAAATTATAGAAGCAAGGTTCATTGGTCCAGACGTAAAACTTTTTAAAATTTATGCTCCTAAAATAGCAGAAAAAAGAAAAGCGGGACAATTTATAATTTTAAGAACTTCTGAAACTGGCGAAAGGGTACCCCTAACAATTGCAGACTCTGATATTTCCAACGGTAGTATCACAATAATTGTTCAGGGAATAGGTGCTACTACAAAAGAATTAAATACATTTAACGCTGGTGATTATATACACGATGTAGTTGGTCCTCTTGGAAAAGCCTCACATATCGAAAATTTTGGTACTGCAGTAAGCATTGGAGGTGGCGTAGGTACTGCGATTGCATTTCCAACAGCAAAAGCATTGAAAGAAGCGGGAAATTATGTGATTAGTATTATAGGCGGTAGGTCGAAAGATTATATAATTCTCGAAGATGAAATGAAAGAAGTTGCCGATGAGGTCTATCCAACAACAGACGACGGTAGTTATGGTTATCACGGATTTGTAACTCAAAAATTAGAAGAACTAATAAAATCTGGAAGAAAAATTGATTTTGTTTTAGCAATAGGACCAATTCCAATGATGGCGGCTATTGCTAAATTAACCGAGCCTTATAATATAAAAACAGTTGTAAGTTTAAATCCCGTTATGGTTGATGGTACTGGTATGTGCGGAGGTTGTAGAGCTTATGTTGATAACAAGGCTGTTTTTGTATGCGTGGACGGACCAGAATTCGATGCTCACAAAGTTGATTTTAAAATTCTTACTCAAAGAAATAAAATGTATTTACCACAAGAAAAAGAAGCACTCGAACACCATCATAATCATCAATGTAATTACGATAAAATGTTTGATGCCGAATTAAGAAAAGAACAAAAATTTGAGGTTGCAAATGGCTGAATTAAAAACAAGAGATAGATATAAAATTGAAAGGCATTTTATGCCAGAGCAAGACCCATTAGAACGTAATAGAAATTTTGAAGAAGTAAATTTAGGTTATTCATTTGAAACAGCAATGCAAGAAGCGGAGCGTTGTATTAGGTGTAAAGACCCTATATGCGTTTCTGGATGTCCTGTAAATGTCAAAATACCCGATTTTATTAGAATGATAGCCGAAGGTAAATTTGCAGAAGCCGCATCAATACTTAAAGAAGATAATGCCCTGCCCGCAGTATGCGGAAGAGTATGTCCACAAGAAGAACAATGCGAAGCTGTATGCGTTGTTGGACGCCGTGGTAAACCCGTTGCTATTGGCTATCTCGAAAGATTTGCTGCAGATTGGGAACGCAATAATGCTAGTATTAAAGAAATGAGGATTGCACAAAAAACTGGAAAAAAAGTTGCTATAGTTGGTGGTGGACCTGCGGGACTTAGCTGTGCTGGCGATTTGATACAAATGGGTTATGATGTTACTGTATTCGAGGCTTTACACGAAATTGGTGGAGTTTTGCTTTATGGAATACCCGAATTTAGATTACCAAAAGAAATTGTAAAAGCTGAAGTTGAATCATTAAGCCAAGCGGGAGTAGAATTCGTTACAAATTATGTAATTGGATTAACTGAAACTATTGACGAACTTCGTGCAAGATTTGATGCGATTTTTATTGGTGTTGGTGCTGGATTGCCTTATTTTTTAAATATTCCGGGTGAGCATTTAAATGGAGTATATTCATCTAATGAATTTTTGACTCGTGTAAATCTAATGAAGGCTTATGATTTTCCGAATAATACTACTCCTATGCTTAATCTCGCAGGAAAAACTGTTGCCGTTTTTGGTGGTGGAAATACTGCCATGGATGCCGTTAGAACATCGTTAAGACTTGGAGCTGCACGAGCTATGATATGTTATCGCCGTACAGAAAAAGAGATGCCCGCAAGAGTTGAGGAAATTCATCACGCTAAAGATGAGGGAGTTGAATTTAGATTATTAGTATCTCCATTAGAATTTATCGGTGATGATGAGGGGTGGTTAAAATCTGTGAAACTTCAACAAATGGAACTTGGCGAACCAGATAGCTCGGGTAGAAGACGCCCCGTTGCAATCGAAGGAGCTATTGAAACTATTGATATTACAGCGGCAATAATAGCTATTGGAAATGGTTCGAATCCAATTATTAGCCAAACAACCCCCGAGCTTAATGTGAATAAATGGGGAAATATCATTGTAAATGAAGAAAATATGAAGACTAATATGGAAGGCGTATTTGCTGGTGGCGATATAGTTACTGGTGGTGCTACTGTAATACTTGCTATGGGTGCAGGTCGTACTGCCGCCAAAGCAATTGATGAATATCTTAAGAATGAAGACAGCTGGTAGCCAAGATTTTATTTCGAAATCTAATCGTGAGGTTTATCTCGACCTCGTAAAATTCTTTGCTATGATAATGATGGTAGCAGGGCATTCATTTTTTGAATTGGCTAATCCAAATTCATATTCTTTAAATTTATTCCCGTGGAATTGGTGGAATTTTGCTCGAGGAAAAACTGCACCAACATTTCTTTTTCTTTCCGGAGCTGTTCACGTTTTTGCTAATTTTAAAAATTCTACAACAGGCATATCTAATCAATTATTGAAAAAACGTATTAATATGTCATTAATACTATTATTAATTGGGTACTTACTCAATTCTCCAATAAATAGTATTGATGATATTTATAATATTAATGATGAAAAATTAAAAATATTCTTCCAAGTTAATATTTTGCAAATATTCGGTGTTGGTCTTTTTATACTTGCATTGATTTATAAATTTGCGAATAATCCTAATAAAGTATTTATTTATTCATTTATTTTAGCTATCATTAGCACCTTATTAGCAGCATTTTTTATTCATAATGATTTAGAATATTTTCCGCTATTTATTAGAAATTATTTTAATTATAAATCTGGCTCAGTATTTGTAATATTTCCATATATTTCATATTTATTGTTCGGAACTTGCTTTGGTGTAATAAGTTATAAAACTAAACAAAAAAATAAAATCAATAAAAGTCCTAATTTTATCGAAAAATCTGTTTCAAATTATAATCATCTTATTAGTTCGATTTTACTAATAATTATTGGTGTTGTAATTACAAAAATAATGTATTATAGTGGAATTATATTCGATTTAAGAAGTTCCACTGGAATATTAATTCGTAATCTTGGAATTATAATGTTAATTCTTTTTATTATAAAAAATATTAAAATACAATCTAAAATAATAATTAACTTAATTTCAATATTATCAAAAAGAGCAATTTATATATATGTAATTCATTTATTTATAATTTATGGTATTGGTAATTTAAGAGGTTTAAAACATTTTTATGGGCACAATTTTAATCCAATCCCTGCATTAGGAGTATCTTTTTTAATAATAATTTTTTCAATATTAATAACATTATTTATTGATTATTTAATATTAAAAAATAAAATAAAACACTTTTTGATTAGCTCAATAATTTTATATTGGATATATTTTATTTTACAATAATACTTATAAATCAACATCGTTATTTTTTTATAGTAATATCTATTCATTAATATTATAGGTGAAATTATGAAAATCGAAATTAAATCTTTTGCAAATGGTGAGCGAATTTCTGATGAAAACTGTTTCTGTAATTTAATGTCAAATGGTGAAGTTGCTTTTGGAAAAAATATTAATCCAAATATAAAATGGTATGATTATCCCGAAAACACAAAATCTTTTTCATTGATATGTGTTGATCCCGACGTTCCGTCTGTTGGTGATGATGTTAATCAAGAGGGAAAAACTGTTCCGAAAGATTTGCCAAGAACAAATTTTTATCATTGGGTACTCGCAAATATTCCTTTAAATGTCAATGAAATAAAAGCTGGCGATGATTCTAAAGAAATCACTTCGAAAGGTAAAAAAAGCGGGCTAACGCAATATGGCGCAATTGCTGGCATAAATGATTATACTAATTGGTTTGCTGGTGATGAGCAAATGGCTGGCTACTATGGTGGTTACGATGGGCCATGCCCACCTTGGAACGATGAAAGAATACATCATTATTATTTTATAGTTTTTGCTCTCAACTGTGAAAAAATTGATATTAGCGGAAACTTCACGGGTAAAGATTTGTTAGCCGCAATAGAAAATCATATTATTGATAAAGCTGAATATGTTGGAACTTATACACTTAATAAAAATTTAAAATAATAAAAATCTATGAATAAAAATGTGATTTTATCCAATTTACTATTGAAATCAAGTGATTATCAATGCTTTGGTGATATAAATAGGAAAATTTCATTTATTAGCTATGATTCTAGAAAAATTGGCGAGAACTCCTGTTTTGTAGCTATTAAAGGCGAGAAATTTGATGGACATAATTATATCGCAAATGCTATTGATTTGGGTGCAAAAGTAATTATTTGTGAAAATTTGCCCACTAAGTATAATGATATAAAAAATTATATTACTTTTATAGTTTGTAAAAGTTCGAGACAAATGTTAGCAGAAATATCTAATGCTTATTATGGTTATCCCGCTAATAATATGAAAATGATTGCCGTTACTGGCACTAATGGAAAAACTACATCTACATTTTTATTCAAATCAATTTTAGAGCAAGCCAATTTTAAATGCGGTATAATTGGCACTACGGGCATTTTTATAGATAAAGAAGAAATCCCCGCCACTCATACAACACCCGAATCGCTTGAATTATTCGAAGTTCTTTCAAAAATGAAAAATACTGGTGTTGAATATGTAATAATGGAAGTTTCATCGCATTCATTAATTCAAAAAAGAGTTTTTGGAATAAATTTTGAATTAGCAGTTTTTACAAATCTTACTCACGAACATCTTGATTATCACAATACAATCGAAAATTATGCAGAAGCTAAAAAAATACTTTTTTCTAATTTGAAAGAAAATTCTTATGCTGTAATAAATTCAAATTCCGATTGGGCTGAATTTATGGTTAAAAATATTAAGTGTATGAATATAATAAGAGTTACTAATAAAAGTGAAGGAAATAGCTTTATAATAAAAAATGAAAAAATTGATTTAGATGGTATTTCATATAAATTAGAAAATGATAAATATTCATTAAATATTAAATCAAAATTAACGGGAAGATTTAATATTGAAAATTCATCGCTTGTTGCCGCAAGTTGCATTTATTTAGGGATAAATTTAAAAGATATAGAGTTAGGATTAGAAAAATCTAAGGGCGCACCTGGAAGAATGCAAAAATATACTTTAAAAAATGGTGCAATCGCATTAATTGATTATGCTCACACTCCTGATGCACTCGAAAAAGCACTAAATTCGTGCAAAGAAATAACATTAAAAAATAATCAAAATAATAATTCAAAGTTAATTTGTGTGTTTGGATGTGGAGGAGACCGTGATAAAACAAAACGCCCAGAGATGGGAGCAATATCTACAAAAATTGCTGATATTACAATAGTTACATCTGACAATCCAAGAACGGAATCACCCAAAGACATTATTAATGATATTCTAAAAGGTATTTCTAAAGAGTCAAACTATTATGTAATCGAAGATAGAAGAGAAGCGATAAAATATGCAAAAGAAATATCAAATAATTCTGATATTATTTTAATTGCTGGTAAAGGACACGAAAATTATCAAATAATAGGAACTCAAAAATATCATTTTGATGATTATGAGGAAATATCTAAAATAGATTAATTTTTTTTCTATTTGTAATCTATTATTTATTTTTTTCTGTGTAAAGTTTTTAGGACTATACAAATTATTTGAGATAAAAAAAGGGGATAAAAAATAAATCCCCTTTCCAATTTGAATAAAAATTTGACTATTTCATTAAAATAATTTTCTGAACAATTAGAGAATTTTGACTTTGTATTTTAATGAAATATATACCATTGATAATATCATTTCTACTTAAATCAAGTAAATCATAGTGATTACCTGCTTCTTTAAAGACGCTCGAAAGCTCAATAACTTCCTTTCCAAGCTCGTCAATCATAGAAATACGAACAAATCCCGATTTATCTAACGAATAGCTAATTGTAGCAGTCTCATTAATTGGATTTGGATAAATAGATAAATGATTTATGATGTCATTATTTGTAACAGAAGAAGAACTCTTGGCTGTGAAGCTCATTATTTGGCTAAATGGACCAGAACCAGCCTCAGAATTTGCTTTTACACGCCAATAATATGTTTTACCATCTTTTAACAAACCTTCTTGAATATTATAATTTACATCTTCCCATTTGAATTCATTTACAATATAACCTTGGTCGAAACCAACTCTATCGGCAAGCTGAACATTATAAGACTTAGCGCCCGGCACGACATTCCAAGATAGAGTTGGCGTTAAATTAGTTTCAGAACCATCAGTTGGACCGACTATTCCCGGAGCTGGCAATGGCACACCCGTATTAAATTTCCAAGCAGAAGTATATACACTTTCACCACCCGAGTTTACACATTTAACACGCCACCAATAATCTGTTTCGTTATTAATTCTTCCCGCTGGTACAACGTGAAATGTATCAGTCATATTTGATTTTGTATATCGAACTGAAAATCCCTCGAAAGTATCATCTTTTGATATTTGTAATGAATAAGTTTCCGCACCGGGAACACTTGTCCAAAAAAGTAATGGAGTAGTTGAATTTGTTACAGCATTGTTCGGTGGACCAGCTAAATAAGGTTTGTCGGGTGTAGGCGATGTAGTAGTAAATTTAAATACTTCTGACCAGCCACTTTTACCTGCATCATTAATTGACGCAACACGCCACCAATATTCAGTTTCATAATCTAATTCCGTAGAAACGAAATTATTCGTTGGAAGATTATTCTTATCAACAACTAATTGAGTGAAACTTGCATTCTCGGATACTTGAAGATGGAATTTACTTGTATTAGGAGTAAGTTTCCAAGTAAATGGTGAATTTAAAGCTACTCCCTTTGCTAAATTCGTAGGAGTAAGTAGTTCTGGTGCAGTAGGAGGTTGAGTATGATTTAAGTCAGTAAGTTTAAACCAATAAGTAAAATCCTTATTAGAACCATTTACATTAACATTTCTAATAGTAACGGTATATTTAACTTCATCAGCTAATCCATCAGCTTTCCAACTTAAATTATTTGGATAACTACCCCAGCCTTCGTTATCATTTTTTATAGAATGCACATTTACAGTATTTCCTTTTTCGTCTTTCATTTCAACTGTTGTAGAAGCATAGCTAACTTTTTGATTAGACCATAAATCAGTTTTGCTCGCTATTGCATTAAAAGATAAGTAAAATGAACGATCTATATAACTTGGTGGATAATATTCAAAAGGATAAGCAACAAATTCGAGCTGAGTATCAGAAATATTGCCTTTTACAAAATCTTGGTATAAAAAGTTTGCCGCATGAAATTCAGATCCACCAGATTTTGGTACGCCATCACATTTTCCATAAGTAAAAGAAGTTAAAAAAGGATTAAGAATAGCTCGACGATGACCAACTTTATATTCATTGGCTTTGTCAGCATTGTGGTTGTCAATTAACCAGCCAATAATTGAACCAGTTGGGGTACTTGCCGCACCACCATATTCAATATTTGATTTCATTCTTGCGGCTCCACCAGAGGGTGTATAACAAGGAGTTGCTGGATCGTCAATATGCCCACCTTGACCGCTTGCAACCATATTAAGACAGCCTTCCATAGACATAATTTGTCCTAATGTTTCATAATTTACTGGTTTTAATTTGTGTAAACTACGAATATGATTTACTTTTTCGAGTACATCATCAATTACACTTTGTTTTAAAACACCCGGTTTACAATTCTGGATATCTGGCAGTACATCATAATACTGCGCATAATTAATTTCTTTTGCTTTGTCGCTTGCTTTAGTTGAGATTGTTAAAGTGAGTAAAAAAGCAACAAATAGTATTAATATTTTTTTCATATTACTTTGAATTTATTATTAATAATTAGTCATTTACAAATATAATAAAAAAAATTCATTCGTAGTTAATTATTTGTAGAAATTTTATATAAAAAAAAGGTTGTAAAGCACTTTGCCATACAACCTTCCAATATTTATTTTAAAATTATATTATTAATTTACAAATTGTTTTGCATAATATTTTGCAGTAAGTTTTTCACCTGTTGCTTTTTCGATCATATCATTCCAATAATATTTACTTCCCACGCCAAATACATAAGTTTTCAAATATTCACCAACTTCGGGTTTACCATAGAAACTTGGATAAGAAAGCGGGTCAACTTTAAGAACTTTATCCGCAATATGGAAATATAATTGCGAAGCTAATAATTCACCAAGATGATAATTATGATAGTAGCAAGGGGAAGTAGCAATATGAATTTTTGTAGCCCAATCTGGCATATTGCGACCTTCGGGCTTTTTAATTAATTGATATTTTTCAACTAAATCCCACCATAATTTATTCAAATCTTGATCGGGGTCAGCATACATAGATTTTTCAAAACGATACATTACCTGCGCCCAACGACTAAATACAAGCTGTTGTAATTTAAGCATTTTATGACTATCTTCTGTAATTGATTTTTTTTCATTATCACTAATTCCGAGCATATCTTGCATCCAATTAGGATTTAATGCAAATCTACCAAATAGCATAGCAATTGCTTCAGTTGTAAATATATGTGCTGGTGATTTTAATCCCCAAGGTAATTCATCGGAATAATGATTTTCGTATAAAGCGTGACCAAATTCATGCATCATAGTTTCCATCCAACGTGAATTGTTAGAAACATTACATAAAACTCTAATATCACGTTTGTCTCTATCAATATTAATACAATAAGCATGTTGATTTTTATTTTCTCGTGGATATAAATCACTATTTTTTACTAAATTATCAATAGGTAAGCCGATAGAATTGTAATATTTTTCAGTTAGACTTACTACGTCTTTATCTTTATAAAAAGAGTCGTGATCTACACTATAAATTTTTGGTGCTTCTTGGAAATATCTATTTTGATAATGCCATGGCATTAATTTATCGGGGGATATATTATGTTTTTTTGCTAAATATTCATCAATTTCCTCTTTTAATTTAGCAAAAGCATCTCTTGTTAAATCATCTAATTCATCAAATAATTTTGTGATTTCTGTGGGGTCTTGGTCAGATAATTTTAAAGACATTTCGTGATAATTATTAAAACCAATAGTTTTAGCAATTTCATTTCTTGCTTTCACTAAATTTATAATATCTTTTTCTACAAGAGGACCGATTTCTTTATGAGCTTTCCAAATTTGTTCGAGTTGTTTTTGATTAGTAGAAGTTTTTAAGATTTCCTCAACTTGATTATCATCATAAGTCATATTTCCGATTTTTGCTCTAAAATTTGAGTATTTTAATTCTATTTCACTTTGTTTTTTAGATAAATCATTTAATTTTGCTGTATCAATCTGTTTACCAAGCATTTCATTATAAAGTACTTCAGCAGAGCGTTTTAAAAGAGAGTCTTTAATCAAGTCAGATTCTTTAAAATCTCTTAATTTTACAAAATAATCTTTATTCGATAATAATTCGTTTAAAACATTATCATACTTGTTTACTTTTTCCCAATTTTCGGGATTACTATTTATTGAAGCTTCGAAATAAGCTTTTGAAACATCAATATTTGCTTGAGCTAATTTTGAGGTAAATTCCTTATAGAAATCTTTATAGTTGTTTTCCATTTGTGTAACGTCATTATTAGTTAAATCATTTTCTTTATTATTATTACAAGCAATAAAAACAAATAATATTGCAACTGCGAAAATAAGTAAATACTTGTTGGACATTTTTTTAATCTCCTTATTTTTTAGGATTAATGAATTAATCAAAAAAAAACTTCATCTTTATTGTCTAATTGTTAAGATGAAGTTTTGTAAATTTTTATCTATATTGTCTTAAAAATTCTAATCTATCTTGTAGCTTAGCTATGGGGACTTGCAATCTTGGTTTGTCCATAATAGCTTCTTCTTGACTCTGAAATACTAATTCGTAATCTTTACTCATAACGATAGCTTCTTCAGGGCAAACTTCTTCGCAAAAACCACAAAAGATACATCTTAACATATTTATTTCAAATTTGATAGGATAACGTTCTTTTAGCTTTTCTGTTTCATCTGCTTGAATTTGTATAGCTAAAGCTGGGCATACTCTCGCACATAAGCCGCAAGCAACGCAACGACCACCTGTTTCTTCAACAACTAATACGGGACGCCCACGATAAGAGCCTTCCGGCTCCCAACGCTCTTCTGGATATTGTCGAGTAAATTTTGGTTTTAACATTTCACCAAGTGTCAAACCGAGACCGCGCGCAATCTCGGGTATATATAATTTTTCCCAAAAATTTAATCTTTCTGCTTCTGTATTTTTAGTGTTATTCATATCACACCTAAATTAATTCCTTTCTAAATATAATTTTTAATGAAATTCATTAAAAATCAAAATTTTAAAACAATCTTAACAAATTAACAAATGATTATTTAAAAAATATAACGCCAAGTGCAGTTAATACAACGTTTAATAATGCAAGTGGCAATAACACTTTCCAACCTAAATTCATTAATTGGTCATATCTAAATCTTGGAACGCTCCATCTTACCCATATAAAGAAGAAAAGTAAGAATAATACTTTTATAGCAAATACAAGAAAATGTGCTAAAGCAAGTAGTATCGAACCATCTTGAAGCCCCAATGTTTCTGCGGGTACGGGTAATGCCCAACCGCCAAGATAAAATAATACAATTAGTGTAGATGATGTTGTCATATTAGCATATTCAGCAAGGAAAAACATTCCAAACTTCATACCTGAATATTCGGTATTAAAGCCACCGACAAGCTCAGGCTCTGCTTCGGGTAAGTCAAAAGGAGTTCTATTCGTTTCTGCAAAAGAAGCAGTTAGGAAAATAATAAATCCTAAGGGTTGAAGGAAAATATTCCAGCGCCAACCGTTCCAAG
Source organism: Bacteroidota bacterium (assembly GCA_029974985.1). Lineage (GTDB taxonomy): Bacteria > Bacteroidota > Ignavibacteria > Kapaibacteriales > UBA2268 > JANJTB01. The sequence goes on from JARKQC010000329.1 coordinate 43,422, forward strand.
CAAGTTGATGATTTACAATATCATTTAAAGATAACGAGCCGCTTATAAGCACTATACCTATCAATGCTAATCCGATAGAAAGCTCATAAGAAATCATTTGAGCAGAAGATCTAAGCCCACCAAGTAAAGAATACTTATTGTTAGACGACCAGCCAGCAAGTATAATACCATAAACACCAACCGAAGTCATTAATAATATATATAACAAACCAATATTTACATTTGGAGCAATACCTAAATAAATTCTTCTATCACCAATGTCAATATAGCTTGAAAAAGGAATAACAGCCCATATTGCCATAGCAACACTCAGTGATAAAATAGGAGCTAAAGTATGGAAAAACTTATCCGCGTTTTTGGGTACTAAATCTTCCTTAAAAAATAATTTAAGCACGTCTGCAAATGGTTGCAATGTGCCGAAAGGACCAACTCTATTAGGACCAATTCTATTTTGTGCAAAAGCAGATACTTTACGTTCCAAATATACATTCAGAGCAGCCATAAGCTGAATTCCGAGAACAATTACAATTGCTTTTACTAAAGCTTCGATTATTATCCAAATAATTTCTGGCATATTCATCAATTATTATTAAAAAAAATATTATTTTAATTAAAAATTAAGTATAAAAAAACATTTATTTGTTTTGTTTATATTCTTCTTTCATTTTATAAGAAACATAGTTTGTTATAATCGGGTCGGGATTGTTAGCTTTATAAAATACTAAACCCTGATGTAAATCCATTTTTTCATAATTCATATTTTTAAAAGCAGGGATTTTTTCAGTAATTTCCTCAAAAATATCTTTTGATTCTTTATAATTCCAATTAGAACCTATTAAATTTGAAATTCCTTGAATAATTCGCCAACTTTGTCTGCAATTTCTTGCTTCGTGCTGTGTCCATCTATCATTATATGCACCAAATTTATCAAGTCGGCTCATTTTCATTCCCATAGTTCTTAAATTTTCTTTAGTAACTATTGCGGGAGTAAAATGTTGAACTCTCTTATCTTTATTAGAGTAAGTGCCTTCGATTTCTGCATAAGTTGAACAAGCAAGCACGATATCAGCTTTTTCTGTAATTGTATTATGATTATAATACATCACAACTAATAAATCTAATTTATCAAGATGTTCAATAATATGCTCGTGATGTTTAAAATCCTCTTCCATAATGAAAAGAGCTTTGATTTTTCCAGATTTGATATTTTCAAATAAATCAACAGCTTTAATACCATTTCCATTAAAACCAGCATTTACCTCATTAGCACCATTAGTATTTGGTGCGCGGTCTGCTACGCCGAGGAAATTATCCTTATAAGACTCATCAATATGTAAAAGAAAATCAACATTTGGTGATTTTACTACCGTACGAGCAAATTTTTGGAAAATATAGTTATCTTCATTTGTTGCCTTCGCAGAAGATAAAAAGAAAATTTCATTTGCTTTATATTTGCTAATTCTTTTTGCTACTTCTGAATATGCTTCGTCCCAAGAAACTATTTGATGTTTAGAGTCAACCTTTATCGAAGGTTCGATAATTCTATTTTTATTAACAAATTCATAATGATTAAGTCTCGCGTCATCGCTTAACCAAAATCTATTGATATACATATTAGTTCGAGGCTGAACTCTTAAAATTTCATTATTTCTAACCCCAAGTTTTGTGTTGCTACCGGTTGAGTCTGCAAAAGAAATCGAATCATTAAAACTCATTTCCCAAACGCGAGCTTTAAATCTAAAATCTCTACTTGTTAAAGCGCCTACGGGACATATTTCAATAACATTCATTGAATATGGATTGTCGAATTCTTTTCCTTCTTCAACTCTAATAGTTACGCTATCTCCTCTATTTACAAAAGATAAAACATCTTGTTTTGCTACTTCTTTTGCATATCTAATACAACGAGAACACATAATACATCGTTCTCCATCAAACATTACATTAGGTCCCCATTTTACACGTTTTGGCTTGTGAACTTTTTCCTCACTAAATCTACTTGCACCCTTGGAATGAGAAAAAGCATATTCTTGAAGTTTACATTCGCCTGCTTCATCACAAATAGGGCAGTCAAGAGGATGATTTATTAAAATAAACTCCATAACTGCTTCTTGAGTGTTTATAACTCTTTCATTATTTAATAATACGTGCATACCATCACTAATAGGCGTTGCACAAGCAATTTGAAGCTTAGGTATATATGATATTACGGGATTATTTTCCGAATCAAGTTCGATATTGCCATCAGGAAGTCTTTTCGGCATTCCTACTTGAACAAGGCACATTCTGCAATTTCCAGATACTGAAAGCTCTGGATGCCAGCAAAAGTGAGGTATTTTTAGACCATTTTCGTATGCTGCTTCAATAATTGTTTTGCCAGGTTTAGTTTCAATTTTCTTTCCATCAATGAAAATGTTAGGCATTATATTAAACTCCAAGACAATATAATTTCAAAAAAAAAATAAATGCAAATTTTTAAAAATTCACATTCTGCAAAAAAAATCATTGCAAAATACGAAAAAAAATTAAAATAATGAATTAGAGATTTACGAAATTACTAATTTTTAATGTTTTTTTCTAATTCTGCTTCGATTAATCTCCAAATTTTCTGACAAGGAAAACTATTATTAAAAAGTGGCGCCCCTAAAATTGCCGAATCTATATTAATTGATTTATTTCGATGAAGCTCCCACAGCACTTCGCTTGTCGAAATAACACCATATAAAGTTGTGTTAAATCTCTTATCAACAATTATATCCATTAATCTTTTAAAGTCAAAACTATTATCATTAAAAATACTATTATATGTACCTATAATTATTCGTTTTATATTATATGATAAAATAAGTTCAATAATATCATTTAAATTATATTCTTTAAATGATTGAGAATATAAATCAAAATCATCATTTAATATAATAGCAAAATTTATTTTTGACGTTGTAAATCTATTTATCAATTCTAAACACAAATCTTTATTAAAAATCATTTCATTAGAAATAATTACTCGATAAATACCCTTTTTTAATAAATTTTCACACTCTTCAAAATTTCTAAAATCTGCGTGAACTGCTACGGGAATATCAAGCTTACAACATAAATTCCCAATTAAATCAAAATTAATATCTTTTTTATGAATTAAAGAATCTCTATCAATGATATGAATAGCTTTAAAATTTTCACGTCTAAATAATTTGACTAATTCCGCTGGGTTTTCCTGAAAATTTTTATATAAAGCTTCTGTGCCACATTCACCAATTATGCAGCGAGAACATTTCCCATTTTCAAGCTCTATCGAAGGAATAATTACCATTTTAATTCATCGTATATTTTAAAGCAATTTTAATTAATGATTCTACTTTCACATCATCATTTAGTGTTTTTAATGCTGATTTTACAGCTTTTTCAGCAACATTTTTATTATAACCTAAGGACATCAAAGCCGCAATTGCCTCGTTTTGTATAGAGTGATTTTTTTTAGTTAAAACGCCTATTTCTGAATTATCAATATTTAATGATAAAATTTTATCTTTTAATTCAAAGCATAGCCTTTCTGCGGTTTTTTTGCCAATTCCCGGAAATTTTTGTAATGCCGCTAAATTTTGATTACTAATAAATTTTACTAATTCATTTACAGTAATTGAAGATAAAATTGTAAGAGCCGTTTTGCCGCCAATGCCCGAAACAGAATTTAATAATAAGAAAGCTTGTTTATCAGTTTCGTTAATAAATCCAAATAAATTAATATCATCTTCACGAATTTGAAAAACAATGTGCAGAAAAATATTTTCGTTTATATCTGGTAATTTATCATAGGTAGATATGGATATATTAACATAATATCCAACTCCGCAACACTCTACAACAGCAAAAGATGTGCTTTTAGATAATAATTTTCCGTTTAAACTTGCAATCATTTTTTTTGAAATCCAAAAATAATTTTATGCAAATGTAATAAACAAAAATCACATAAAATTTAATTGTTTGATAAGAATTGAATAATTATTGAAATCATCAATAAATTTTATAGAAAAATGTAATATTTTTTGAGTTATAGGAGTTAAATGAAAAAAACAACTATTTCCCACCGTCATTTTTTTTATTAAGACGCGTTACTAAATTTTCGATTATGACTTCATTTCTATGGAGTTCAACAATCTGCCCAAAACAACCTAATGTTATCTTTTAGATCTGCAACTTTCTTGCTATTATGGCGGATTTTTACCGATAAACTTCAATCGAAGAACGAATGTTGAACCTTGCACAAATGTCCAATCGAAGCCGTTCAACCCCGCTTTTGGCAAACTGGGTGTTGTGTGGCGTTTTTATTTGTTTGTCAATATGTTGTCTTTCCATAGTGTGCTTGTCTGTGGCAATTAGGGCAAAGTGCAATTACATTTTCAATTGTGTCATCTCCACCTTCTGCTAATGTTACAATGTGATGCACTTCTAAATAAGGTGTCTTGTCATTGTCTCTAAAAAATGGTGCAGATTTTTTACACTTTTCACAATAACCGTTTGCTCTGAATAATGCTTCTGCAACAACAAAAGGGTTTCTTTGAAATACTACCTGTTTAACAGTTGTCTGTTTGGGTTTTCTACTTGATTTGTTTAAAATTTCTAACCGTTCTTTCTGACTTAAAGTCTTTGCTTTGTTCAGCATTGCCTCTTCGATTTTTATGAACTCTGAGAAATTAGGTAGTTCCAATTCCTTTGTTGTGTCAAATAAAGAGAAAACATATTCAACAGCACCTTTTGAATGAGCTTGCCGCATATGCGGCATTAAGCGTGTATTCATAGCTGCTCGAATAAAGTCTTTGTTACTTTGATTAAAAAAATCAATGTAAGGTACAATATTTTTATGCTCAATAATACAACCAATGCTCTTTTTCGTCTTAAACACCAAGTCAGGTGTTTTGTCAATTTCAGTTTTTCTAATATTTCCAACACCTTTTGTGTATCCAAGAAAAATAACGGGAATGTTTTCTTTTTCAATTACTGGTTTAATCGTTGTTCTGTCACATAAGATTAAAAGTTCAAATGAATTCAATTGGATACAAAATTCTTGTCCTATATTGAAACGCAAAAATTGTCCACTTTTGTCTAAGTTCAAATTCCAATTGTTGCTTTTTATTACGTCAGCATAACTTATAGCGTCACCTAAGAAATTAATGAACTTCATCCTTGCATTAATGTCGGGTAGTAGTTTTTCAACTACATTCTTTGCGTCTTGAAAATTTTCTCTGTTAATTCTTGCCATAAATTTGATAATGGTGTGGTTGTCCTAAAATGTCACCTAACGGTCGACGTTATGAAACGTTTACCGTTTCGTTGTTTCTTCTTCAGTATTAGTTTTAAAAACTATATCATATTTATTTTTCAAGTATTTAATCATTTCAACACGTCTTTTTTCAATAAAATCTATTGGGTTAGTCCAAATTTTATCACTAAAGTCAATATGTTTTTCCTGATTTATTGGAAAAAGAAAATCATAATCAGATACATACTTACTGCCAATTATTGATTCACCCTTGTTATTTTTTGCCATATCAGTGAAAAACTCTTTGGGATGAATATTAGTTTTGTAGCCATTTATCTCACCTTTTGTTGGTTGCATATTCCAAATAATATCAACTCTACTCTCATATTCAGGAGTTCTATCTTTTAATTTTTTAGGGAAAATATGGTCAATTTCTGGATTAAATCGACCTTGCATATCAGGTTCAAATTGATATATTCTATGTGGAGTTAATATTTTCAATCCAAACCATGTATAACCAATGAATGCTTGCTCATTTACATCAATATTTCTATTGCCTTTTTGAGCGATAAAACTCTCAATTTCTGACAATGGGAAGTCAAATAAATTATTTGTAGTAGATGATTTTTCAATAATAATTTTAGAAAAATTATCCGCATAGCTTTGTAAATTCCAGTCGTTTATTTGCGATTTTATAAAATATTGATTTATTTTCTTTAAATTCTCGCTACTGAAATTCCTAAAAACAAAACGCTTGTTATAAACTTCGTAGAAATATGTCATTTTGGGCAACAATGCAAGGTTTCTTGGAACAATCGAACTGTTGTTTATTTTGAATTGACCCCACAAATAATCAGAAAAAAATGAAAGCAATGGTTCTTCAAGGTTATTCCAAGAATTTTTAAACTCAATAATTTCTGAATTTTTAACTTTTTTAGGGTCAATTCTCACTCCTTTTTTTACAATTAAGTGCAATAATTGTAAAATACTATACGCACTAAACAAATATCCTTTTCCTGTGGAATCATAAATTTTCTTGGAACAACCTTGTAATTCTTCTTCAAAGTCGAAGTAATCAGCCTTTATCTTTGAAAACAAGATGTCGGCTAAAGATAGAGCCATTCCACCAGTATTTAATCTCTCAAAAATTTCATTAACAATTTTTTCATTCGATGTTTTTATCGGAAAATATGCGAGTGATTTCGTTTCTGTTTTGACAAAAATATCCCAAAGCACATCAATGTTTTTTTCAACTAATTCTTCTTCTTTGTCCGTTATATTAGGTTTCTTATTTAAAATATTCTTTCGGTAAGTTCTTTTGTCATTGTCAGGTGATTTTGCAAACAACTCGTTCATTCTAATAAAATGCCAATCAATTGTTGAATTTTTTGAAACAAACGAAAACCCAGTTTCGTCAGGGTCATTACCATTTGCTAAATCGAAAAGTAAATCGTAAATCAATATTTTATCATTAAAAGTATACCTAAAGCAACTATAAAGTGTCTGCAATCTCTGTTGTCCGTCATATATTAACCATTTGTCCTTTCTACCATACAGACCTTTATCAACAAGTTTTTGAGTTTCTCCAGGAATATAATTTGTAATAAATTCTCGGTAAGGAACTTCTTCTTCTGTATTCCATACAATTAAACCACCAATAGGATAACTTTTTAAAATTGAGTCAAACAATTTACAGATATACATTTCATTTTCATATCGGCTACCCCAAACATAAGGTCGTTGAATTGCTGGTAAATACCAACCATTCACACCATTATTAATATTATTAATCGCTTCTTTTACGGAAATTCCTAAATATGACATAATCTCTCGATTTTATGTTTCTTACACTGACTACTAACTCATTTATCTACGAACTCACAATAAATGATATACAAGTATAATAAAAAAATCTTAATTATATTTCAAAAATTCAAAACCCTTTTCACAAATATAATAAAACATACAGTAATTAATTATTAGAAACATTGTAAGATTTGTTACAAAGGGATTTTTCTCTTTCTTCGTTTGTAGCAATAACTACAATACCCTTATTTTCTGCGTGATTGTTTATAACTTTATTTACAATTTCGATACCTTCGTTATCGAGGTTGGAGGTAGGCTCATCAAGAAATAATAATGTAGGACTGTTTTGCAGTGCGAGAACAAATTTCATTCGTTGCTTCATACCCGAAGAGAAATTTCGTATTTGAGAATTTCTATGTTTGTATAAATTAAATAAATTCAAATCATTATTTAATTTCGTTATATCAAATTTTATTCCTCTTAAATCTGCTGAAATTTTGTAATGCTCTATTGGAGTAAACTCTTCGTATAAATTAAGATATGGCGAAACAAGTGATAAATCATCTTTAATATTATGAAAATCGGCTTTCTGCTCATTTTTAGTGATATTTATCGTACCAGAATTATACGATAAAACGCCCAATAATACTTTTATTAAAGTAGATTTCCCCGAGCCGTTCGAACCCGTAATTGCAACCACATCTTTATTAGTAAAATTTAGAGATATATTTTTAAAAATATATTGTTTTCTAACAAAGGCTTTGCTTAAATTTTCTACTTCGTATTTTAGATTAATCATATTAAAAATTATTTATCAACCACAGCAAATTTACCAATACTTACGTTTTCACCGTTATAAATACCAAATAAATACACTCCCGAAGAAATTTCACTCGGAATTTTATCCCAAAGAATAATTCTATTATTATTATGAATAGTAACGGGCAAAGATTTTGAATATATCTGCCGCATTTCGCTATCATATATTTGTAAAGTTACTTTTTGATATAACTCACTTTCTTCTGGTGCTGGAAAAATTATATATTTATCAGAATTTTTATTAAAAGGATTTGGATAAGCATAGTCAATTGCAATAGTATGATAGCCCTTATTAAAATGACTTTTTGAGCAAATAAAATTTTCATCTATTTCTAAATTATAGTAATAGGGTGAATTTTCAAGATTTTTTGAATTAGGAATTTCTGAATTTGCAACTTGTAAAAAATAGTTTCTATCAATAATAGTTTGTTGCGAGGCAGATTTTAAATCAATATTGCCGAGAAAAATATCAAGCGTATCGTCGCTAATTTTACCTTCGGCGGGAAAAATCATTCTAAGAAATCTAAATTCAAAAGGTGATAAATTTCCAGACATAGAAATTGCTGGTGCCTCGAAATCACGGCTAATATATGGCTCGACAAGAGGTAATACGCTTGCATTGCTAAAATACTGCCCTTCGATACTTCGATTTCCCGTAAAATAAGCCCAATCTAAAAATTCACACCAAGCGTTTGGTAAACTTGAATTATATTGCTTCAAAGCTAAATCTAGTGCAGAATATACTTCGTATCCTTTGGCAACGTTTTCCCATATATCTCTCATTATCGAAACACCAAATTTTTCAATTATGTATTGATTAAATATGGAATGCCCATAGCCCGTATTAGCATTGTCAATACCGAATGCATAACTTGCGGTATTACGGAATAATTGTCTGACGTAATTAATATAATCAGGGGTTTCTGGAAAAATTACTCTTTCCATCGCAACAGCAGTCATTTCCATTATAGTTGTAGCCGCGGGCTGACTAATCCCATACATAAATTGTATAGCATGAAAAAATTCATGCGCAACAGTTACCTTTAAAGATGGAATACCGGGATATTTATAAGTAGGAAAACTCTTTCCTTTTTGCGGTCGTGTTGAATCTTGAGCAGAAAAATCGTTGTCAATAACTATATATGAATACGTTCTTAAAAAAGGTTCGGTTGAAATGGCGTCTCTATTTGCAAAATAGGTAAGTCCATAGGTACCACCTTCGTGATAATGCGGATCATCAACAGAATCACTATTTCCTAAATCCCATAAATAAACATCGTAGTGGTCAGAGCCTCGAGAGCCTTTATCTAGATAGGGAGAGCGGAATCCCATTTCATTAATATAAATATCATATACATAATCAAAATAATAAGCTACAGAATCAACATAGTCGGGGATACCGTTATTATTTTTGTCTATCATAGGTGGGGCATTATAACCCGTTGTATCATAATGAATTCTAAAAATATTTTTGGGTGAATCATAATATTTTTGTCCAACACTTGGGTTTTCATTATTGTCAAAATAAATAGTTCTAAGTATTTTTTCTTTTCCATCGTTAGAAAAAATACTATGAGTAGCGCATTTATCAGCTAATGGAAAATTATTAGATTGAGCAAAAAGAAAAGAATATGAATATACTATAAAAGTAATAAATGTCGAAATACTAAATTTGATAATTTTCATTAGGAATTAATTGAATTATCTAAACATTTCTTTAATCATACCCCAAGTACGCCTTATGCTACTTGGTTTATGCTTAACAAAAGCAACATCACTATAAGTAAAAGTATTATCGGAAAAAACTATTTTTAACCTATAATTGTAAGTGTTTTGAGATTGAATATCATTATTGTCGTTAGAGTTTTGCTTCATAAACGCTTCTGTATCAACATAATTATAATTCGAAGTGAAACCCTTTGCATTTATAGAATAAATCCTTTTGAAATTTACGCCATTTATGCTTCTTTCGATATCGAATCTTTTAATACCTTCTTCGGATTTAGTATTCCATTTTATAGAAACAGAATCGCCATTAGATTCAGCAGTAAAATATTCAATAAAAATATTACTCGAAATCGCTATAACGGCAACAGCAAGGAATAAAAATATACTTATTAATATTTTGTTACTATTCATACTGCAAAATTATATATATTTTATCAATAAACAAAAGAAATTAAGAAATATCATAGATAAATCCATATCTTTTGAACAATTAAAGCATTTTTCATGTTTAATACTTAATTATTATTTAATAAAACGTTTAATACAAAAAAAAATTATAATTTTATTGTTCAAAAAATATTATTATTTTAGAGAAAACTAAATTTTCTAATATTTTTTTTTGAATTTATATTAATTCATTTTTTTTAATTTTCATAATATGATAATAAGTATAGTTAAAAGAATCGTTTTTATATATATAATATTTAGTTTTACGACTAATTTATTTGCTGAACAAAATAAGATTGATAGTTTACAAGTTTTATTATCCATAGTACTTTTTAGCTTTTCAATTCTAAATAGTAATAATTTGAATTGTTTTTCTATCAAAACAATAATTTAAAAATAAAATGAAAACTTATAAGTTAATAAAGAAGTTGTAATATTTGTATAAAATTTTTTTAAAAAGAGGAGCTTACTATGTCTGCACAAATATTGAATATTCATCATCAAACACCTGAGGTTAATAAAATCGAAAAAGTTGTTTCGGCTTTAAAAGACGGTGCTGTAATATTGTATCCCACTGATACACAATTTACATTAGGTTGTGCTTTATCTAATAAAGAAGCGATTTCGAGACTTCGAACTATTCGTCAATTACCAGAAAATCATTCTATGACTTTTTTATGTGATTCATTGTCAAATGTATCTGAATTTGCAAAAGTAAGCGATGAAGCTTATAAATTAATTAAGCGACTAATTCCCGGTCCATATACATTTATTTTGCCAGCATCGAAAAATGTTCCAAAATTTGCCCAAAATCCCAAGAAACTTACAGCTGGTATAAGAGTTCCAGAAAATAAATTATCTCAAGCATTGCTAAAAGCACACGGATTTCCGATAATTTCAATATCAGCTAAATTACCAGATAAAGAATTAACGAGTCCAGATGAAATAATCGAAACATTTTCAAAATTTGTTGATATTGCTGTTAGTTCAGATAATTATTCTTTTACTGGTGAATCGAGTATTATTGAAATGACAAGTGATAATTTCGAAATTATAAGATTTGGAGCTGGAATGGATAAATTACGTGAATTTATTTCAGAATAAAATACTTATTAACTATAAATTATTAGGTTGTTCATAGAAGTATATTATTTCAAATGAACAACCTTTTTTTTCACTAATTAATATATAGAATTATGTCAAAAGAAAAATTTCCAGTAACGCCAGCAATAAGATTTCTTAAAGAAAAAAATATCAAATTTGAACAATTTGAATATAATTATGAGGAAAACGGCGGTACACTACAAACAGCAAAAGAACTTAATGTTAATGAGCATAATGTAATAAAAACGCTGATATTTTCTACTGATAAAGAATTAATATGTGTTTTAATGCACGGTAATTACGAAGTATCACTTAAAGAGCTTGCAAGGCAATTAAATGTTAAGCAAATCATTCAATGTGATGAAAAAACTGCAAATAATGCTACGGGATATAAATTTGGGGGTACAAGTCCCTTTGGTATGAGAAAAAATATAAGTACATATTTAGAAAAAACAATTTTAGAACTTGAGCGTATTTATATTAATGGTGGGAAACAGGGTTTTATAATTTCGATTTCACCCGATATTTTAATAAATTTATTAAATGCAAATATTGTATCAGTTGCAATAAAAAAATAGGTTATTATGAAAAAAATATTAATATTATGCTTCATTTTATGTTTTTCAATATTTTCAAAAGCTAATTCAGAGAAAATCAAACCACTTGCCGCATATAAAATTGATAGTTTGTGGTATTTTATTGACCAAGAGGGAAAAGCCATATTTAATCCTCTAAAATTAAATTACGTATCTGGTTACTCAGAAGGATTTTATAAGATATATGCTGAATCAGATGGCACTCGATTTTGGGCTTTTTTAAATGATAATGGGCAAATGGCAGTACCCTTATGTGATGAAATCCGATATTTTAAAGATGATATGGCTATGATAATTGATGTTGTTGATACTACATCTGAATTTCGTTTATATGGTTTTGTAGATAAACAAGGCAGAATGAGAGTATCAAAAAAATATTTAGATGCTACTGATTTTAGTGAAGGACTTGCCTGGGTTATGAACCATAATGAAAGGGGATATATTAATAAAAATGGCAATATGATTATTCCTTGGGATACTACTGGATTTGGTTCGGAATTTAGCGAAGGATTGGCGGCAATGACCGATAGTTTAGATAGATTTGGATTTATTGACCACGAAGGAAAAGTTGTTATTGATTTTCAATTCGACGAAGTTACAAGTTTTGTAAATGGTTATGCAAAAGTAAACATACTTGCAAAATGGGGTTTTATTGATAAAAAGGGCAAAGTAGTGATTGAGCCTAAGTATGATTTTGCTTTAAATTTTCACGATGAATTTTGTTTTGTTGGAGTTCCAGATACCAAGACTTTAAATCCAATTTGGGGAATTATTAATCGTGGTGGTGGCGAAGTAGTTGATTTTAAATATGAAGATATTAGAGATTTTAACGATGGACTTGGAGCAGTGAAAGAATACGGAAAATGGAAATATATTGATTACTTTGGTAATAAAATTATTGATAAAACATTTGAAAACTGTGATTCTTTTAGAGACGGACTTGCATGGGCTTATGATGGGGAAAATATTGGGTTTATAAACCCTTTGGGTGATTATGTTGTTATTTTGCCTAAAGAAGCCGAAGTTGTAGTTGATTTAAGATTAAATAAAAAAGTAAAATAATAAATTTGAGTTTTTTTGGGGAATAAACAATTATGAAAAAGTTCATTAAATTGTTTACTATTATTTTGATAATTATTATTAATTCTAATAATATATTAGCCCAATTTGGTAAAAATAAAGTACAATATGAAGATTTTAATTGGAAATTTATTCAAACAGTAAATTTTGATATATATTACAATGATGGTATTAAATATTTAGCTGATTTCGCCGCAAATTCTTGTGAAAAATCATTGAGTTCTATTCAAAAAACTCTCAATCATAAAATGTCGAGTAGAGTATCTGTCGTTGTATATAGCTCGCATAATGAATTTCAACAAACTAATGTAATAATGCAATTTATGCCCGAAGGAGTTGGTGGCGTAACCGAATTATATAAAAATCGCGTAGTTGTTCCTTTCCAAGGTAATTGGGCGCAGCTTGACCATGTTATTCATCACGAGCTTGTTCATGCTGTATTAAACGATATGTTTTATGGGGGAACTTTTCAAACTGCACTTATGTCTAATGGTGGATTTATGTTGCCACTATGGATGAATGAAGGCTTTGCTGAATGGGAAAGTATTGGTGGAATGAATACCGAAACAGATATGTTTATGCGTGATCTAACACTTAATGAAAGATTACCCTCGCTTGATAGACTCGATGGTTATTTAGCATATAGAGGAGGACAGACTTTTTATAGCTACCTTGCTGATAAATATGGAAAAGAAAGAGTCGGTGATTTAATAAATAAATTAAAAATATATCGAAATCTTGATATAGCTTTCCAAAATTCATTTCAAATGAACTTTGAAGAATTTTCAGAAAAATGGCAAAAAGATATAAAAAAACATTATTTTCCAGATATGGAAATATTTGACGACCCTAAGGATTTTGCTATTGCATTAACTGACCAAGAAAAAGAAATGACTTTTTATAATTCTTCGCCCGCAATATCTCCAGATGGTGAAAAAATGGCGTTTATATCTACAAGTGGTGGAGTCTTCGGAATATTTATTCGAAAAATTGATGATAAAAAAAGTGTGAAACAGCTCGTAAGTAGCTCACGCTCACAAGATTTTGAAGATTTGAATATGCTAACACCCGGAATTTCTTGGAATAATGATGGAACAAAAATTGCAATATCTGCTAAAGCGGGTGGGGAAGACGCAGTATATATCGTTAATGCTGATAATGGTAAATATAAAAAATATACTTGGGGTATAAAATCAATTTCATCAACTCAATGGTCGCATGATGGAAAATATATTGCATTTATTGGTGTGAAGGATATAAAATCTGATATTTATTTATTTGATATAGAAAACAATGAATTAAAACAAGTTACAAATGATATATTCTCGGAGTTAAATATTAGCTGGTCTTATGATAATAAAAAAATCTATTTTATTTCGGACAGAGCTAATAATTTAGACGGCATTTTCACTTCTAAAACATATAAAATCTGGAATAGTGATATTTATAGTAATGATATTTATGAATTAAATCTTGAAACAGGGCGAATACAAAGATTAACTTATGATTCAGAAAATCGTAAAACGAGCATAGCCGTAATTTCTGGAAATGATAAATTACTTTATGTTTCGGATAAAAATGGAATAGGCAATATTTATATTTTAGATTTGAATACTAAAAAATCAAGTCCTCTTACAAATTCAATCTATGGCATCACACAAGTTGCAATCTCAAACGATCTTTCGAAAGCCCTTTTTACAGTGCAAATCAAAGGTGGATATGATATCTATTTGATTAAATATCCCTTAGATAGTAAATTAAAAATTGATGAATTACCACTTACAAAATTTAGACAATCACAACTTGAACAAAAAAAGATAATTGCTTCTATTTCAGATGTAAATGAGGAAAAGCAAGAAGAAACAAAATTAGTAGGGTATGGCGATTTTGAGATTACTTTTGACTCACAACAATTAGTTCAAGCAAATATTGACGCACAAAAGAATTTAATCGAAAATGAGCAACAGAACACTCTAAACGATACAATAAGCTCTGACTATGTAGAGCAGGATTATAAAATTAAATTTTCGCCAGATTTAATACTTGGAAATCCCGGTTATAGTACATTCTTTGGAGTTCAGGGAGTTACTCAAATGCTGTTTAGTGATGTCTTGGGCGACCATCAAATATATTTTCAAGCAAATTTATTACTTGATTTACGAAATAGTCAGTTTTATCTTGCTTATAACTATTTACCCAATATTATAGATTATAGTTTCAGTATTTATCATACTTCTGCCTTTGTTTTGCTAAATGATAATAATTTTTATAGATTTAGAAATTTTGGTGTTGGTGCTACGGCATCTTACCCCTTTGATTTATTTAATCGTTTGGAAATAAATGCAAATTTAATGTTTTTATCAAAAGAAAATATTGATATTCCCGAAATTGGTAGTCTCGATAGATATTTAATTGTTCCAAAAATAAAATATGTTCACGACAATACATTATTAGGATATTATGGACCACGCGACGGAACGAGGTATTTTTTAGAAATTTATGGTACGCCCAAATTAGGTAGTAATGGAATTGATTTTGCTACTTTTAGAGCTGATTACCGTACTTATATACCATTAGGAATGTATTTTGGATTTGCTTTGCGTGGTGCTGGTGGTGCAAGTTTTGGCACTAATCCGCAAAAATTCTTTTTAGGGGGCACAGATAATTGGATAAATCGTAGTTTCAGTAATGGACGTTTACCTTTTGAAAATCCCGAAGATTTTGCATTTATGTCGTTTGAAATGCCTCTCAGAGGTTGGGCAGTGAGCGAAGTTTTAGGTAATAAATTTCTTATTGGAAATTTTGAATTTAGATTTCCATTTTTAACAGCATTAATTGCTGGACCATTGCCCGTATTAATACAAGGAATTAATGGAGCGATATTTTTTGATATTGGAACTGCTTTTGATGATAAAATCGTAGGCTCTTCTGGTAATAAAGAATTAGGTAATGTACTTATGAGTTCGGGATTAGGAATTAGAAGCTATTTCTTGGGAATACCATGGAAAATAGATATAGCTTGGCGAAATGAAATTTACTCTTGGTCATCACCATATTATTTGTTTTCTATAGGATATGATTTTTAATTAATTTTATAAATTAAAAATCAATAGGTTTTAGAAGAAAATTTAAAAAAAATTCATAAAAAAATAAATTTTTATAAAAAAGATTTTGCTATTTGTAATTTCAGTAATACTTTTGTAGTTCTATTAAATGCGGATGTGGCGGAATTGGCAGACGCGCTAGACTTAGGATCTAGTACCGAGAGGTGTGAGAGTTCGAGTCTCTCCATCCGTACAAAGTTTTTAATTTATTATATTTATTGGATTTGATTTGGAAACTAAATTTAAGAATATTACTGATACTGAACAAGAATTAACAATTAGCTATTCAAAGAGTGAAATTCAACCAATTTTAGATAAAGCATTATCTAATGTTGCTAAAAATATTCGCCTCGATGGTTTTAGAGCTGGAAAAGCACCCATTCATTTAATTAAAAAAATGTATGGTCAATCTATTGAGTATGATGAATTTAGTAAATTAGCAGAAAAATCAATTCCAGAAGTACTTCAGAAAAATAAATTATTTGTAGTTTCTCAGCCACATTTACACAAATTAGAAAAAGTTGATGATGGGCTTGAAATAGTTGTACATTATCATTATATTCCAGATTTTGAATTAAAAGATTATAAATCATTAGTTGTTGACGAACCCGTCCATCGAGTTACAGATAGCGAAATTGATGAAATAATTGATAATATGGTTTATAGTTCTAATAATTTCGAATCCGTTGATGAGGTTATTGATAAAAATTGCAATGTCTATGTTGAAATTTTAAAAGATGATGTTAAAACCGAAGAAAACAAAGAATTAGAGGATAAAGAGCAAAGTAGCGAAGAAAACAAAACAGAATCTATGCCCGTTTTGCTCAGAGATAAAAGATTATCTAGTAAGTTTACTGATTTATTTTTAAATAAAAAAGTAGATGAAATTTTTGAATATTCAATCAAAGATTTATACGATGATATAGAAATCCCAACTGACCAAGATAATAAAGTTACAAAACTAAAAATTACAAAAATTGATAAAATAATTCCACAAGAAATTAACGAAGAGTTTATTTTAAAATATTCTAATAATAAATTTACAAATCTCGAAGATTTAAAAGAAGATATAGGTTTTGAAATACAGAATAATTGGGATAAAAAAAGTAGAAGTATTGTTGAGGACAATATAGTAAATAAACTCATATCTTTACACGAAATTAAAATTCCCGATTTTACTATTCTTGAACAAGCTAAAAAAATGTTTGATGAAGATAAAAAGAATAATAGAAATGGAAATGAAAGTTTTGATGATGAACTTGTTAAGAAATTTTATATTGAAACAGCACAAAAAGTTATTAAATGGGAATTAATTCGTGATAAAATTATTGAAATTGAAAAAATTGAGGTTGAAGACCATGATATTGATGAATTTATTGAGAAATATAAATTCTATGAAAGTCTCGACCGTGATTTAGTTAAACAAACAATTTTAGAAAATAAGCAAATTATTAATACTATTATGGTGCAAAAAGTTATGAACTTTTTAATTGATTTTTCTACTACAAATGAAGTAGAATTCTCTGAAAAAGATAAAGCAATGTCTATTTATAATGACGATGATTTTGAACAAGAAGAAATGTTCGATGCCGATGAGGAATTTATTGACGAAACAGAATTTGACGATGAATTCTTTGAAGACGAAGATTTCGATGATGAGGATTTGGACGAAGAATATGATGATGACGAAGAATATGAAGAAGAAGATGATGAAGAGTATGACGATGACGATGAGGAAGAGTATGACGAAGACGATGATGAAGCTTCAAGTAAATAATTAATTAATATTAAAAATATTTAAGCCGTTTTGTTATTACAATTCGGCTTTTTTAATATAATTTATTATTATACGTTATTAAAGAATTATATATGTTAAACTAAAAATTGCGAATTAATGAACAATCAACTTATCCCTATTGTAATTGAACAAACAAGCAGAGGCGAACGCTCTTTTGATATTTATTCAAGATTGTTAAAAGAAAATATTATATTTATTGGTTCCCCAATAGATGATTATATGGCTAATTTAGTAATTGCACAATTACTTTTCTTATCAAGTGAAGACCCTAAAAAAGATATTCATTTATATATAAACTCGCCAGGTGGAAGTGTAACCGCTGGACTTGCAATTTACGATACGATGCAATTTATTAAAAATGACATTTCTACAATTTGTCTTGGACTCGGAGCGTCAATGGCACAAGTTTTATTATGTGCTGGCGCAAAAGGAAAAAGATATGCTTTGCCAAATGCAAGAATTTTAATGCATCAACCTTCGGGCGGTACTCAGGGGCAATCTGCAGATATAGAAATTTATACTCGAGAAATTCTTCGTATGAGAGATAGCTTATATGGAATTATTGCTAAACATACGGGAAAAGATATTGAACAAATACTTAAAGATGCTGATAGAGATAAATATATGACTTCTAACGAAGCAATGGAATATGGAATTATTGATAAAATACTTGAAAAAATTCCAGAAAATGATTCAAAAAATGATGATAAAGAATAATATAATAAAATATAATGGCAAAAAAAGAACATAAAGAAACCTGCTCGTTTTGTGGAAGAAATTCTGAGCAGGTCGAAGCATTGATTCAAGGAAATAATAATATTTTTATTTGCAATTATTGTGTAGAAGCCTCGAAAGAAATTTTTGATGGAGGTAAACAGCAACTTGCTACTAATCAATCATTCAAATTACCAAAACCAAGCGAGATTAAAAAATATCTTGACCAATATGTTATTGAGCAGGATTATGCAAAAAAAGTGATTTCTGTTGCTGTATATAATCATTATAAAAGAATAAATTCCAAAAATAATACAAATAATGATGATATAGAATTAGAAAAAAGTAATATTTTATTTATTGGACCAACTGGTACGGGCAAAACATTACTTGCAAAATCATTAGCTAAATATTTAAAAGTACCTTTCGCTATTACTGACGCAACTACAATTACCGAAGCTGGCTACGTCGGTGATGATGTTGAATCAATACTACTTAATTTATTGCAAAATGCAAATTATGACGTTGATTTAGCACAACGTGGCATTATCTATATTGATGAAATTGATAAAATTGGAAGAAAATCCGAATCAAGCTCTATTACAAGAGATGTTTCTGGCGAAGGAGTGCAGCAAGCCTTATTAAAAATACTCGAAGGAACTAAATCGGGAGTGCCACCAAAAGGAGGACGCAAACATCCAGAACAACCTTTGATTTATATTGATACTACCAATATTTTATTTATATGCGGCGGTGCTTTTATTGGACTTGAAAAAATTATTGCACAAAGAATGAAAAAATCTACTATTGGATTTAATGCAAATGATAATACTCATATTGAGGAAAACCTCGAACTTTTAAAACATAGTGAACCAGATGATTTAATGAAATTTGGTTTTATTCCAGAATTAATTGGAAGATTGCCCGTTATAGCTACCTTGGGTGAATTGTCTGACGAGGCTTTACTTAGAATTTTAACAGAACCCAAAAATTCAATTATTAAGCAATTCCAAAAATTATTAAAAATTGATAATATCGAACTTGAATTTACTGAAAAAGCTCTAAAAATTATTGTGAGTAAAGCAAAACTAAGAAAAACAGGCGCAAGAGCAATCCGTTCGATAGTCGAAAATATTATGCTCGATATTATGTATGATATCCCCGATAAAGTTGGATTAACAAAAGTTATAATTGATGACGATGTTATCGAAAAAGGTACTATGCCCAAATTGATTTTTGAAGATAAAAAGAAAACAGCTTAAAATAAATTTTAAAAAGTTTTTTATGGTTATGATTTAATTTATAAGAATCATAACCATTTTTTTATAATAAATGATTTTTAATATTTTCTTTATCAATACGTTTACTAACAATTATTTTAAAATTATTTTATGGATAATTAATGGCTGTTATTCCTATTTATAGTTGTTTTCATCCAATTTTAAAGAAAAAAACTGAATATGTAAAAAATATTGATTCAGAAATCAATCAACTCGTTACAAATATGTTTGATTCTTTGTATAATATATCTAATGGAGTTGGGCTTGCGGCAAACCAAGTTGGGCAATTACATTCACTTTTTATTATTGATATGAGTGTAGGCACCGATACTCCAAAAACTCAACCTATGGTTATGATAAATCCAGAAATTATCGAATATTCTGATGAATTTGAGGAAGAAGCTGAAGGTTGCCTTAGCATTCCAGACTATTTCGAAAAAGTTAAAAGACCAAAATCTATTTCTGTAAAATATTATGATTTAAAAGAAAAAGAATATAATATAGATTTAGATGGCTTCTTAGCAAGAGTTTTTCAACACGAATATGATCATTTATCTGGTATATTAATTTATGAAAAATTATCACCAATAAGAAGAACACTATCAAAAAACAAATTAAATAGAATTAGACAAGGTTTAGTAATCCCAAATTATCCTATGGTACAAGCCGATGGAAAACTTACGGGACAAGATTTTAACACTGAAGAATAATTATTACAAAGTAAATAAAAATGTATATAGAAAGCACAATAGCGCAAGTTGAAAAATTATTTAATAAAGAGGTTGAATTTGCCCAATCACAAATTGATTATCTTTTAAATCAAATTGTAAAAGGCTTAAATCAAGGATTAATTCGCGCTGCCGAACCCGATGAAAATGGAAATTGGATTGTAAATGAATGGGTTAAAAAAGCAATTTTACTTATTTTTAGATATAGTCCAATAGTTGATATGTCCACTGCTTATTTTAAGTTTTTTGATAAGAAAAATATTCCAATTAAAGATGTAAAATTAGATGATGGCATTAGAATTGTGCCGGGCGGTTCTACAATTCGCTCGGGTTCTTACGTTGCTCAAGGTGTTATTTGTATGCCGCCAATGTATATAAATGTTGGTGCTTATGTTGATACGGGAACAATGGTAGATTCTCACGCATTGGTTGGAACTTGTGCTCAAATTGGTAAAAACGTACATATTTCGGCTGCTGCACAAATTGGTGGTGTGTTAGAGCCAGCAGGAGCTAGACCAGTAATTATCGAAGATGATGTAATGATTGGTGGAAATTGTGGTGTTTATGAAGGTGTATTGATAAGAAAAAGAGCAGTTTTGGCGTCGGGAGTTATTCTTACTGGTTCAACAAAAGTATATGACCTTGTTAATAATGATATTATTACTTCTTCTTCCGATAAACCGCTCGAAATTCCCGAATCTGCGGTTGTTATACCGGGTTCTCGCAGTGTCAATACCGAATTTGGCAAAGAAAATGGTTTATCTATTTACACTCCACTAATTGTAAAATATCGTGATGATAAGACTGATTCTCGAACAGCACTAAATTTTGATTTAAGATAAATTAATAGAAATATAATTATAATGGAAAATAATAATAATACTAACAATCTGATACATTTTAATAATAATTTAAAAAAATCCGTTCTTTTAACGACAGGTTCTTGTATATTGGGTGCAATAATATTTTTTGTAACATATTTTTATATTGCTAATGATTGGCTTTTAATTTTAAGTATTGCATTATTTCTATCGGGAATTGGATATATTCTTGTTGTTAAATATATTAAAAAAAGATATTCTAAGCTATTTATAAACGATGCGCTTAGTGAATAAATAATGATAAATAATGAAATCATACCACAAATTAGATTTGATTTAGAGCTAATTTCAATAGAAAACGAAGGACATCAATTTATTTTACTATCAGATAAACAGCAATATACAAGTTCAGATATTATGATTTCTGTTGAATTATATGATTTTCTTATAAATATACCATTTTCAACAAGATATTCGGATTTAGCAAGCATTTTTGGTATTGAAAATAATGAAATTTTACAATTAATTATTGAGAATATAAAATTTCTCGATGAAGCTGGTTTCCTCGAAAGTAAAAAATTTTATGAAAAAAGAAATCAAATAGAAAAAGAATATCTCGAATTAAAAGAAAGACCTTATTTATTTGCTGGAAAATCATATCCATACGAGATAAATGAATTAAATGATTTTATGAAAAAACTATTTTCAAGTTCAGATTTTGAAAAATACCGCTCTAATGCAAAAGCATTAATCATTCCGCATATTGATTTGAAATTAATTGATGAATCCCATTTTGTATATTCTTCTGCATATCATTCTGCTTATGATACTGATTTTGATTTATTAGTAATTTTGGGTACTGCTCATTATTATTCAAGCGATTATTTTATGCTAACTTATAAAAATTATACAAGCCCATTGGGTGTATCAAAAACTGATATTGAACTTTTAAATTTATGGAATGCTGAAAGCGGAAATATATTACATTTCAATGAGTTTGCGCACAAAATAGAACATTCAATTGAATTTCAAATATTATTATCACAATATTATTTTAAAGATAAGAATTATACTGTATTGCCGATTTTAGTTGGCTCTTTTCACGATTTTATTTTAAAAAATGAGTTCCCCGAAAATAATGAGAAGTTCAGCACTTTAATTAATTCATTAAATATTGCAATTAAAAAAATAGGGAAGAAGCCACTTTTTATTTCAAGTGTTGATTTTGCCCATATTGGACGCAAATTTGATGATAATTTTGATGCAGAAAGTTATTTAGAGCAACTAAAAATTGACGATAAAAATTTAATTGATTCAATCATAAATTATGATAAAAATAAATTTTTCCAATATATAATAGATACGAAAGATAAGAATAAAATTTGCGGTACCTCGCCAATTTATTCTATGCTTGCTTTAAATGGTGTTTATAAAGGAAAATTGTTAAATTATTCGCAGTGGAACGATATTGCAACAAAATCTGCTGTATCTTTTGCTTCTATTGCTTTGTATTAATATTAATTTAAAAAGGATTGTTATGAATAAGAATTATCTTGCTTTAGTTACCGAAGAATATGAACCCAATAAATTTTCAAGAAGTATAAAAACAAAAACCTTAGGAGAAATCCCAGAAAATTATAGTTTAGTAAAGGTTGAATATTCATCACTAAATTATAAAGACGCTTTAACTGCGCGTGGACACAAAGGAATAGCAAGAAATTATCCACATACTCCCGGCATAGATGCAAGTGGAATTATTGAAATATGCAATTCTGGAAAATTTAAAGTTGGCGATGAAGTTATTGTTACTGGGCACGACTTAGGAATGAATACAAATGGTGGATTTGGGCAATATATTGTCGTCCCCGATGATTGGATTGTTCCTTTACCAAGTAATCTAACCCTTTATGAAGCTATGTGCTATGGTACAGCTGGATTTACTGCGGCAATTTGTGTTTATGAATTAATACGCAATAATATTAAGCCCGAAACAGGAAAAATTCTTGTTACTGGGGCAACAGGTGGCGTTGGCACAATAGCAATCGGAATTCTTTCAAAATTAAATTATGAAGTTGTGGCTTCAACGGGTAAAAGTGATGAATATGAGTATTTAAAAAATCTTGGTGCAATAGAAATTATTAATCGCTCCGAACTTGAAGAAAGCTCTAAAAAACCGATGCTATCTGCAAAGTGGAGCGGAGTAATAGATAATGTAGGGGGCAAAACCTTATCGAATTTGATTAAATCAGTGGGTATGCACGGCTGTGTATGTGTTTTAGGAAATGTTTCAGGAGATTATTTCGAAACAAGTGTTTATCCGTTTCTTTTAAGAGGCATATCATTGATAGGTATAGATTCTGCTTCAAAAGATAAAAATCTCCGCGATGATTTATGGATTAAATTATCAAAAGAGTGGAAAATAGATAATTTAGTTGATTTATGCCGCTTAGTACCATTAAAAAATCTCGATGAAGAAATTAATTTAATACTCAAAGGCGGTCAAAAAGGCAGAGTAGTAGTAAAACTTTGGGATTAAAGTAACTTTGTGATTAATTTATCTTTTTAAAATTAATTATAATTATTAATACAATATTTTTTATTTTTCTAATATTAACAGATATTCGGACTTCATTCCTTCTGGATTTTTATTATTTCTTGCACCGAATAATTGTCTCATTTTTATTCTATCTTCATAAATAGCTCTAAAACTGAAACCATATTCAGAGAAATATTCGTTAATTATTTTCCAAGTTTCAACTTCAATTCCATCAACTTTGGGGTTGCCTACAAAAATACAAGCTAACCCACCTTTTTTTAAATTTATTGTAGCATTTTCTAAAGCTTTAATTGTATAATAAAAATATGAATTTAGCATATCTTCTAATTTTTTTATTTTAAGTTCTTTTCTAATTTTATTTAAAGAATCTGTTTCAATTAATTTATTTGCTTTTCTATAAGGTATTTCTAAATTTGCTAAACTTTTAACTTGTTTTTCACTATAACCGAGCCAATACAAATCAAGTTTAAAAGTTCTAATATATTCTTGTGCTTGTAAATAAGGTGGTGAAGTTATTAAACAATCTACTTCAATATCTTTTTCAATTTGATAATTCGCACTATCAACTCCACCATAATATTTAACAAAATTATTATTATTTAGAGTTAAATTTATAAACTGATTAATATCTTTCAATATATCATTTGATTGATTAACAATAGTATTTATTAATATATTTTTCCAATCTTTTGTTAATAATTCACTTATATAAGAATTTTTATATTTTGATTTAAATAGTTTTGGGGTTTTATGCTCTGCAAAAGAAAATATTTTGCTAACTTTGACTAATGTCGCTTGAATAATCATTGAGTATAAATCATTATCTAGTTTTTTTTGTCCAGCCCAGAATTTTTTTAGTGTATCTAAAATATCTTGTGGATACCAATATTCTAAATTAGACCACGAAGGTGTGAATTCTGTATTATTGTCAAAAACTTGTTCTAATTTTTTATTTAGTATAGTCTTTTCTAATTGAATTTTTTCTTGAGGTATTTTTAATGGTATAATATGGTTCAACATATAATTTAAATCTAATAAAATAGCATTCCTTTTTGCTAAATTTGCTTCTAATCCAACAGTCCCGCTACCTGCAAAAGGATCAATTATCCAATCATTTTCTTTTGTACAATTATCTATACAATATTTAACTACATGAGGTATAAATTTTGCAGGGTAGTAATATATAGAATGTGTTAAATATGAAGTGCTAACAATTTCAGGGACTAATTCTCTAAAAGAAACTAATTTAGGATTAAAATTTAATACATCTCCTTTTTTTTGGAGTCTTATATTTTCAGTATAATTTATGAAAAGCTGTTGTTGCATTAGAAATATTTACAATTTTGAATAAATAACTTTGAGAAAAACTAAATCTCTAATATAATGATATTTATCGGAAATACTAGCAAATGGAATACTATCTTCTATCCAGATAGGTATAATTTTATTTACAATTTTATCAACGGATTTGCAAATTGATTTGTAATTTGTATAGTCAATATCAAAACCAACTTTATCAAGTTTTTTATTCAATAAATCTATGTTTGATAGCGATTTTAAATTATTTACTTCTAATTCAATATTTGCAACTGAATAAGCAATCCACAAATCATCCCAATTTTCAATTAAATTAATAAGGTCTTTTATACTATTTAAAATACTTGTATCGTTTGTTTCAGCCCATTCAAAAAGTGCATTAGCAATTTCTTCTGTTCCGTAAGCAAGTTTCAAATTAATTTGACCACTAATTTGATAGCCTTTTGCAATATCCTTTCTAAATTTATTTTCATCTGGTATGAAATCCTTTAAAGATGAATAAATTTTAGAAATTGTTGAATTTAATTGCTGTGAATTTCGTTCATCCCAAACACAAATTAAATAGAGTATATTATTGATAGAATTTTTGTTTAATCTTAAAAGCATCCGTAACAAATCAACTAACGAACCTTTTGCTGTTGTCCCACCAGTATCATCTCTTGACCGTAGTTGTAATAAAACTATTTTATTCAATGTTGAATTTAAACCCATAACATCAATATCTAAATTCTGAATTGTCGAATTGAAACTTTGAGATAAAATTTCTTGCATTCTAACTACTTTATCTGGCACTTCATTACAGTTTGCATAATTTTGTAAAATATTTTTCATCATCTCTTCTAATACTTTACCTTGTCTTGCACGGTAAGAACTTTGAAAAAATTGATGAAAAGCAAACATATTAGGATAATATTGAGCAAGTTTGTATGAAGAGAGTTTTTCAGCTCTTCTAATACCAGCAGCAAACATTTTTATCTTGTCTAAATCTTCTTTAAGACTTTTTAATTCATCGTCAAATAGTTTTTTAATAATATCATTAGAAAGCCCTAATGGGCTTTTTAAAATCTTCTTTATAAGTTCAGTAGATTTTTTGCTATCCAACAATTGTAAAAATATTCTATCTTGATAGTTTGTTTCATTTGTTTTCATAATTTAGATATTAGTATTGATAATCATTACAAAGATTATTTTCTCACCTAATTAAATTTTTAGTTTTTAAAATACAACCACTTTTATATGATGTATAATATAAACTAAAATTACGGATATTTATTTTATTATTAAAAAAAATAAAATAGGTAATTTTTAAAAAATTGATTTTAAGATAATTTAAAATTCATTTAGATTTTAAAAAAGAAAATTAGGAGTAAGTGAAAATATATGCTAGTTGATATTTAAAATTATTTATAAAGAGATTGAAAAATAAAATATATATATCTTAAATGTAAAAAAATGTTTAAAATAATTATTATTTATTAATGAAATATATATTAATTAAGAATAAAAGAAATTGATAAATAAAGAGATATAAAAAACAACAAAAGGGGATAAATAATTAATCCCCTTATTTATAATTCTTTCTAAAAATTGCTTTTTATTTAATTTCTTTATGTAAAGTATGTCGTCTTAAAAAAGGATTATATTTCTTTATTTCAAGACGGTTAGGTGTATTTTGTTTGTTTTTTGTAGTAGAATACCTTGAAGGTGGTTTACCTTCGGCTTTGGCTTCTGTACATTCCACAGTAATAATAATTCTTTGTTCTTTTTTAGCCATTGCTATAATCCTAAAAACGATTTTTAATATAATAGAATTACAAAAATAACACTTTTTTATTTTATGACAAAAAATAATTTTAAAAAACTTATCAATAAATGTAATAATGCTTAATTATCATCAATATTGATAATATTCTTTTCATTTTCTGATTTCTTTTCTTCTTCTAATCTTCTTTTTTCATCTAATTCTTTAATTTTTTTTTCACGTTTTATTCTTCTTTGTAAATTAAAATCAACTGATTCTGTTAGAACTACACCCTGTCTTATTATTCCCCTTGCTCTTAATGTATCCTCAGCAAATAAATACCTTTGTCTATTTTTTAAGCTACCTCTTGATACTTTGGGTATTTGACTAATTGGAATCAAGGCTTCTTCAACTTGCATTGGGTCTGGTGGCAAATCTAAAATTACTTCTTTATTTGACCTTAACGAAAGCCAAGGTTTTTTAATTGGAGGAGTAAAATCAAAATGGTCAATAACAATAACTGGCGTCCCAGTCATATAACTTGTTTTAAGAATAGTATCATATTTTTCGCCTTCACCCCATTTAAAGAGCCATTTTGCATCGTCCATAAATTGTCTAAAACAAGAATGCGACGCTGGGTAGCCAGGCATATCAAATTTATGAAAAGCACTTCCAGCATACTTATGAATATTCCAAGTATAAGGCATTTTCCAAGTGCTATCAAGCGATGATATTCTAAGTTCCTGTTTCCATACCATTGCATAACGTCCTGGATACGATGGTGTTCTTTCTTTGCCTGTATTTGTTGCTGCAAATCTAACTTGTTTTCCATATTCATAACAGCTATATGCTTGGTATTTTGCGGAAACCATTAATAACTTTTTAATATTTTTTGCACCTTCATAATATTGTGGAAAAATTGAATAAGCAGTCATATCTGCAACAACACTATCTGCAACAATAATAGTATCGCCAACTCTTAAAAAACGGCGTTCTTTTCGATTAAGAGTGCAAAACATCTTGTTTAATGCAGGATTTTCTTTAGTTTCTTCAAAATTTTTTTTGATGGAATCAAGGTGTGCCTTATTTTGTATAACAAAATAACTATAATTAATTTTTGGAAATGCTTCAGACAAATTTTGTGTATTGTGGGAATTAGAATCTAAACTAATTTCAACATATTCTTCACTTATATCTTTCCCAAGTGAATTATTATTGCTATCACAACTTGAAATAAAAATTACAGAAAATAATAAAAACAATGAAAATCTAACGAATATTATTTGCATCACGAACACCAATAAATTTTTGATACAAAAGCAACCCAATAATACATAAAATACCAATACTGCTAAATAAAAGCCACAATTCAGTTGTATAAGCATAGTTTACGATTTCAGTTTTTGGAATACCAACCGAATTTGCAATTTTAATTGCTTCTCCAATCTTAACATCTTCTGGCAATGTTACATTCAAATTATTATTTAAAATTGTAGATTTAATATAATTAATCATAGGATTATCAATGAATTTAACATAAAGCCATGCTCCTAAAAAGCCACCAATAAACGATCCAAAAAATCCATAAAGAAAGCCAAATCCCATATAAGTTGCTTTTTTATCGGGTGGTGCGATTGTGCCAAGATAAGATATAAATTTTGGATGAGCAGTCATTTCGCCTATTGAAAATAAAAATAATCCTATAAGTAAAACCCAAATACTTGAATTTATAGCTAATATTGCCATACCTATGGTTCCAATTGCAATTCCCGTGATTAATGTAGGCAGTGGTTTTGAATTTTTAACAATATTTGAAATAAATAATTGCAATAGAATAATTGTAGCGGCATTTATTACAGTAACGTGTTCAATATCAAATTTCCAATCAAATCCAAGAATATTACTGACAAAATTATTTAACGACGAGGCGTCAACGAATTCTTTTACATACCAAAGAACCGCATCAAACATCTGAAAATATAAAATCCAGAACCAAGAATAAATAAAAATAAATAGTATAAATCTCCAATCAAGAATAACCATTTTTATTTTTGAAAAAATGTCTTTCAAAGATTCTAATATTGTGGTATCATCATTTTTTTCGATAATAGGCTCTTTATATAAAAATAAAGTTGGTAAAATCATCAACCCCGTAACTATTCCCGCAAGTAGAAGTACATAAGACCAATCGAGAGTTTTTAAGTAAGGAACAATAATTAATGGAAAAATAAATGCACCAAGATTGATTGACCAATAAAATATTCCAAAACCAAGTGTGCTATTTTCTTCATTAGTTACTTTTGCAATTGTTCCAGAAATAACGGGTTTAAATGTGCCTGCACCAAATGCCATTACGATTAAAAAAATGAATACCGGCACATAAGCAGTAACCTGCGATGTGAGAATATAACCTAATCCAAGTAAAGAAAAAGCTACAAGTAGCGTTTTTCTATAACCAAGTTTATCAGCTATCGCACCAGATAAAATAGGTAGTATATATAAAAGAGGTTGAATCGTACCCTTGATAGCACCGACTTCGGTCTTAGAAAAACCGAGTAAATCAGTTAAATAAACTGATAGAATACTCATCACACCATAATAGGCACCACGCTCAAAAAATTCAAATATTATTACAACCCAATAAGTAAAAGGGAATTGCTTCAATCCCTTTTTTTTAACATTTTCTTCGTTCATTTGTAAATATAAAATTATTAAATAAAAAAAGCCCGATTGTACGAGCTAACTTTTGCAATTTACGAAAAAATTATGATATTTTTATAATAATTTTAGTATAAATGAAAATTTTAAGTTAATTTTGTAAATGTTTAAAAGTGATTTTTTTTTAATTATTTATTTTAATAGCTTTTATTGAAACAAAAGCGGAGATAATAAATTATGCAACAAACAGTTGTTCAAAAAATTTTAGCTAAATCCATTAATAATGATTTTGTTGCTGTTGGTGATGTAATCGAGCCTACTGTTAATCTTGCTATGTCGCATGAAAATGGTGCATTAGTACTTAATCAATTCAATGAAATTTATAATGGTCTTGGTGTCGAACCTAAGGTTTGGGATCCATCGAAAATTGCTATAATTTTCGATCATAGAGTGCCTGCAGAAAGTAAAAAAACTGCTACAAATCAAAAAAAAGTAAGAGAATTTGTTGCTTCGCAAGGAATTACAAAATTTCACGATATTCGCGGAGACGAAGGTGGAATATGCCATCAAATTCTGCCAGAAATGGGTTACGTTATGCCGGGTTCGGTTATTGTTGGTACTGATAGCCATACTACTACACATGGTGCTTTGGGTGCTTTTTCATTTGGTATTGGTGCAACTGAAATGGCATCTGTATGGACTTTGGGAAAAATTTTAAATGTTGAGGTTCCACCAACAATAAAAGTTGTTATTAATGGTGAATTGCCTAAATATGTTAGCCCTAAAGATATTATATTACATTTGATTGGAAAAATTTCTGCCGAAGGTGCTAATTTTAAAGTTCTTGAATTTCACGGCAGTACAATAAAAAATATGTCCACAAGCGGACGATTAACTATTTGTAATATGGCTGTTGAAGCGGGAGCTACTTCGGGTATAGTTCCAGCTGACGAAGAAACTGTAAGATATTTACGTGATGTAGCGGGAGTTAAAGGTGAAATTGATATGATTCAGCCAGATGAAGACGCTATTTATCATCAAGTAGTAGAAATTGATGCTACACAGTTAGTTCCACAAATTGCTTGCCCACATACTGTTGATAATGTTAAACCAATTACCGAAGTTGAAGGAACGAAAGTTCATCAAATTGTAATTGGCTCTTGTACAAATGGCAGACTTGATGATATTGCAATCGCGGCTAAAGTATTAAAAGGTAAAAAAGTATCAAAAGATGTTAGAATGCTTGTATTCCCCGCATCAGCAAGAATTTATAACGAAGCAATTGAATTAGGTTATGTGAGCGATTTAATGAAAGCAGGTGCTGTTGTGATGAACTCCGGTTGTGGACCTTGTCTTGGTATTCATCAAGGTGCGTTAGGTGATGGGGAAGTAGCGCTTGCAACAACAAATAGAAATTTCAAAGGTAGAATGGGTAATCCAGTTTCTGATGTTTATTTATCATCTCCAGTTGTTGCCGCAGTATCTGCACTAACTGGGGTAATTACTAATCCACAAAAAGGAGATTTTTAAAATGTCTAAAGTAATATATAAAATTGGTGATGATATTTCTACTGATATTATTTATCCAGGAAGATATATGGCTACTGTTTTACCAACTGAAACGCCACAATTTGCTTTTGATGATATTAAAGATTTAAATAAAATGTTAAACGAAAAGCCAAAAACAGATCAAGCTGTTTTAGTTTGTGGGAAAAATTTCGGTTGTGGTTCGTCGAGAGAACAAGCAGTTTCTACTCTAAAAGGGCATAATTTAACGATTATAGCTCGTGATTTTGCAAGAATTTTCTTACAAAATTCCATTAATCTTGGATTAAATACTATAATTTGTCCAGAAATCGTTGCCGATGTTGATGATGAGATTAAAATCGAAAATGATAAAGTTGTAAATGTAACAAAAAATATGAGCTTTGATATTATTCCACTGCCAGCGGCACGTCAAGCTATTGTTGACCACGGCGGATTAATACCTTATACTCGAGTCTTACTTAAACAAAAACTCGGAATAAAATAATATTTCTCTAAACTAAACCCTCCGAAAATATAAATATTCGGAGGGTTTGAAAAATATTGTTACTTAACCACATTCAGCATTTGTATTTGACAAACACCATTCATTTCAGATACAAACCAGTAACTACCAATTGCTAAATTATCAGGGAGCTTATAGGTAGATGTGTATACACTAGATTCCTTATAACCCGCATATAAACTACAAATTTCTCTACCGGATAAATCACAAATATATTGCCTTAATATACCACTTTTGGCGACTTCGTAATCAACCGTAAAGCTATTTTGAATAGGATTAGGATAAATTCTTGTTGTTACTACTAATGGTTCCTTTACATCGGCAACATCATTTGAGTATTTAACCAATCTGCCAATAAGTGTAGTTGTATAATATAATACGTTATCAGAAGGTAAACTGGCACCGGTAATGCTGCCTGTTGCACCTAATTTTTGAAGACTGTCCCGAATAAAATACCAACTATCACCTTTATCTTTTGTTTTTAAAATTAGATTTTTTGGACCAAGAATATAACCGTTGGTGAAAGATTTAGAAAAAATTGATATTCTTGCTGATGAAAACGGCGATTCAGTTTTGAACTTAAGTTCCCAAGTTTTACCGGCATCGTAAGTCTTATATACAGTTACATATTCAAAGATATTCTCATCATCTAATATAGCACATCTTGCTACCCACTCATTATCGTTAATATAATGGATTTTATATGTATTAGGCGGTGTATTCATCAATTCCCACTTACTACCATCAAAATTAGTTTTATACATTACCCAATTGTCTATGTCAGGTTTGGAAAAAAATCCGATTAACAAATCACCGTTATTTTGAATCGAAAGGGAAAAGGGCCACCATCTATTACTAATAGAATCGGGAACTGGAAATAGTTTCCAAGTTTCGCAACCATCTGTTGAATAATGAACTTTACCGTCTGTATTAATATTTTTATCATTAGCTAAAAATGCAATATTTTCATTTACCATTTCAACTTCAAAGAAATCAAAAACATTTTCGCTTTTATGCTTTGTCCAGGTTTCACCAAAATCAGTAGATTTGTGAAATACCCCAAAATACCCAACAATAATAATAAGACCGGATTCGAAGTAAAATATACGCCTTGCTGAATAATCAGGATAATAGGTTGATAAATCATCTTTAGTAAATGAAGTGTCAACATAGACAAACTCCATTGTTTTACCGCCGTCTTTTGTTCTTTGGATAATTGCTCCACTTACACCTTTTCTTGACAAAAAAATACAATCATTGTCATTTATGCAACTAACATCCCAATAATCCCTAACTATATGACTGTCTAATACAGAATAAGTAAACCCGTCTTCAAAGGGTAATGCTTTTGCCTCATAACTTAACAGAAAAAGTATAATTAGTAAAAAATATTTCATAAAATAAACTCCATAATAATGACTATTTTATTTTTATAAATGATCTATTTAATAAAATTTCAGAATTATTAAAAATTACAACGTTATAAATTCCAGAATTATAATTGGAAGTATTAATGTTGAAATTTGATTCTCCACTAATAGCATTGATTAGATTATCATATACAAGTAATCCATTATTATCATATATTTTAATAGTTAAACTTGAATTATTATTCCTTGTGATATTCAAATCTAATTTATCTGTAACCGGATTTGGAATTAATTTAATATCATTAGATAATATTATCTCAGGACTACTTAACTTCGGATAATATATACCTGTACCATTATCAGTAAATTCAATTGGTCCAAAATTAGGAATTGTAGATTCACAATCTGTAAATGTACAAGGTGGTGTGCAATAATGAGTCATTCTTGTCATTCTGCTTGCGAATTCGACAGTAATTTCTTTATCACCATTTTCATCATACTCTCTTGATATATGGTAAAATCCTACACAACATTCACCCTCACTGCAACTTTCATATCCAAAATGTGAGTTGTTATATATTGGAGATATTGGTAATGGTTTCCAACAAGTAGCTGCCTGATAAATCATATCGTAAATATCCCAACTACCCGGAATGTCGTGGTTTAATGCCATTATTACAACAGCACCTTTCCAAATGTGCTGGTTACATTCGCTATTACAATTTTTCAGTTTAATACTCTTTATTTCAATTCTATATTCGTTTACGCCTCCTACTAAGTATTTTCGTACACAATATTCAACTTCTATGCTACATGGTTCTTCTAATGGGTCAATTGATTGGCAATTGAATAATTCAATCATCATACCACTATACCCAATTGTTTCACAGAATTTTGAAATAGGTTCTTCTGGTTCGCAGGGTTCGTAAACAGCTTTTGATTCTATGCTTAACAAAAAGAAAATACTTATTATAACACTTAACGAAAATATCGATTTTAAAATATTCATCTTCATTTCTAAAAACTCCCAAATTTTTCAAAATATTATTTAATTTATTTTTCACGTTCCAAGATAATTTAATAATAACATTTTATTAAATTGTCAAGAAAAAACATCAATATATCAACATCGGATTCTAAATCCTCCGTCATAGTATTTCCCGCAAAGCGACAGCCAAGATTATATTATTACTCTCAACTGCCGCCGGCGTATAATACCGGGAATCTTAATTTTTGCAAATTGAATAAATAATTTGCTTTTGTAAATAAATATTTGTTTTCTTTGAGATATTTTTGAGATATTTTTGAGATATTTTTGAGATATTTTTGAGATTAGTAAATTATTAAATACTAAATAAATTTGGAGATAGATAAGTTTAGTAATTGTTTGGTTAAGATAATTCGTGAATAATTCAGAGAATAAATCTCTCATCCGAGAGCTTAATTCAGCTCCTGAATTGTAAAAATTAATCTTTGAATTTAATAAAAACATTTTATCTAATATATTAGTGCCACAGCGATGATACAAAATTAAGAAAAAATATTTGAAAAACAAATTTCTATTTCTATTTTTTTTAAATTGGTACCACCTAATTGTAATTGGTGCTGGATTTAATATAAATTATTTTACAACTATCACCTTAATTGCCCTACTTTCGGACCCGTGAGTAATATAAATTATATATATTCCTGAAAGTACATCGGAGCAATCCCAAACCAGATTGCCACTATAATTAGTAAGTTTGTCAATACGTAATTTCTCTTTTCCGGCTACTTTTATTCCGTAAATATTATAGACTGTCATTTCGTCATTTTCAATATCTGTACTTGTATCCCAATTAATTAATGAACGGACTTCTTTTGTTGCTGGTAAAGGATAAGGAGGATAAGCATAAAGATAGTTTTGGGTTTCGGTTTTGAATGTTGATAACAAGGAATCAATTTCACTTTCTGATATTTTGAAAAGACCTGCATTGTAAGTAAGTGCAAATATATTACTATCAATCTTAACAAGGTGGCTTATATAATTTTCATTTAATCCTTGTGAAATATCAAACCAATTACGACCATAATCTTTAGAAATCATCACTAAGTTTTCATAACTAATAATTATTGTTGAATCAATTAAAACAATATCTGTTACTGATTTATTTTCAAAATTAGAATGGACAATTTGCCACGCATCGTCTCCAATTCCTTTATTATATAATCCTATACTTGTAGCAGCAAATATTTTATTATTAATATTTTCAATTTTTCTAACAACTAAATTTAAAGATGAAAATCCCTTATTAGAAATTTGCCATGTTTTACCTTTATCAGAGGAATAAATTATACCCAAACTATTTGTTCCAAAATAAATATTATCATTTTCAAAATAGTATGAAAATATTGAATAATTAGACAAATCATTGTGAAACTTTGTCCAATACTCACCGCCATCATTTGAAGTATATACACCATTATCAATTAAAGTACAAAATAATTTATCTTCGTAATTAAAAATATCAAGAATGTATTTATTAGGTAATCCATTGTTTTTTTCTAACCAAGTATTACCACCATCATTTGATACGAAAATCCCCTCATAAGAGCTACAATAAAATTTATTATCAAATGGAAGAAATTGGGTTAACGTTTTAGCTTCTTTGGGATAATTGAAATCGTTCCAGTTTTTTCCGTTATCAATAGATGAAAATAATCCGTTATTAAAAGTAGTTGAAATTATTAAATCATTATATTTTATTATCGAATTTAGACTCAAAGAATTTATTCCACTATTTGCATAAATCCAATTTTCACCATTATCAGTTGATTTTAAAATACCAGAAAGTGTACCAATAAAAATAATATTATCTTGTATTAATAAATTTCTAACACTTTCGCTGTATATAATTTCCCAAGAAAGTCCTTTATTGTTACTTAAATATAAACCTTTATTAGTTGCCGCATAGATTAATGAATCACTTGTAGCAAAGTTAAAAATTGCATGGCTATTTAATCCTGTTTGCAACCATTTTTTCCCCATATCATAAGATTTGAATATTCCATTTGATGTAGCAGCGTATAATATATTATCAAAATAATAAATCTCATTAATAGTTTTACCAATTAAGCCAACTTCAATAGTACTTTCACCATTATTTATTATCTGATAAATACCATTACTAATTGCAAATACTGAATCTTCAAAAAAATAAAGATTAGTAAATGTGATATTTTGATTGTAATTAAATGGTTTTTGCCAACTTTTACCATTGTCTGAAGAAACAAATATATTGATAAAAGTCCCTACATAGATGTTTCCGTTGTTTTTTGTGCAGAAAAATATTCTACCTTTTGTATTGGAATCTATGTGCTTTTCTTCCCAACTATCACCTTTATCAGTTGAGAAATAGAAACCGAATACTTGATCATTTTCATTTGCACCTAATTTTTTTCCAAGTGTTCTTATGCCCCAAAAAATTGTATCATCATTAAAAACAAGACTGCTTCTATCAGAATTAAATGGTAATTTTTTAACTAACTTCCAATTATCTCCCTTGTCAGAAGTCAAATATATTGACGCGTCATACATAATTGAATTAGTACAAGCATAAATATTATTTCCATTTTCGAAAAATGAAGTTACTTCACCACCATACGGACCATTTGTTTGCTTCCACTGGGCTGAAGATATGGAAATTGCAAAAATGTAAACAATAATTATATATTTCATAAAAATCACTCTAATATTAAAAATAGTTGGCAGGTTGATTTTCATCCACCTGCCATTGAAAATTATGGATTACATTTTGTAGTTACACTAAAGCAATCACTAAAAGGCCATTGACCACCAATAGGTGGATCCTCTGGAATTTCTGTACTAGAAGGACAATCACCCCAATTACCAACCAAAACTGCAGGTGGTAGAAAAACTTCAACTCTACCTATGCCTGGTTGCCAACAATAGCGGTATGTTTCTTCACAATAATTTGTTCCAGCAATACATTGAATGTATCTTACTATGTTTGTTTGTGAATCTCTCCATTTTTGCATACAAGTTGGCTTAATATGTTTAATATTAATACCTTCACCTTCACAAGGAGAAATTTCTAAACTAACACATATATACTGCTTTAAGAAATCCCAAGAATATGCAATTTCAAATACCCTATCAAGTACATCTTGGTCTGACGATGTTTGTGGACAGTTTGGGTCAACTTTCCAATAACTAATTAATTCAACTTGTGAGGTACTATGCATACCACACAGATAACACATTGTAACGGCGTATTCACATCCATTAATCAAAATTCCATAATGAGTGGTTGTTGTTTGACCAGGACTACAAGCTTTTATATCATTTGCTAATAACGAAAAACTTAGTATAAAAAGGATACTAACAATAAATTTTTTCATTTTAAAAAAACATTTTTAAAATTATACAAAAATTAATTTAAAAATCATTCTCAACAATTTTTGGAATTTTCGCTGTTCTCTGATCACAGCGTTGGCAGAAGAGCCTCTTTTTCTGCCGATACGAAAAATGCTGAGGTTCTTCATTGCCGATATATTTTTATACATTTATGTCGTAGCATATCAAGAAATTAGCGACAGCCAAGATTTTCATAATAATCTTATCTGCCGCATACCGTGATTCCGGGGATTTTAATCCTCTCAAAATGTAAAAATAATTTGCTTCTGTAAATAAAAATTGTTTCTTCGATATTTCTTTGATATAAAAGTATATAATTTTCTGAATTTAGGAAGTAGGCGAGAAAAGGAAATGTC
>JARKQC010000338.1 GCA_029974985.1 Bacteroidota bacterium
TTTTTATTTTATTGTATAATAAATGAGAAAAATAAAAATATAATTTGGTGGATATGTAAACTTTACTTATATTGGTAATATGTGGGTGGTCTTTTTTTATTTTACAATATTTATAATGGTTGCTAACTGTAGATATTGCAAGATTTTTCAAGATATTCTGCGGGTTGTTACTATATTAGACTTATTGCAACTTACAAAGAGTGTTTAACTTTACGCTTTGTTAAAATTTAATATTTCTAAATTTTACTGTGGTCTAATCCTTTTTTACTAAAAAAGGATTAGACTGCTAATTAAAACTATTTTGAGAATTAATTTTACAAATTTTTATTCTTTTGGGAGGTAATAATGAAAAGGTTCATTATAATTTTACTATTCGTTTCAATACAGTTTTCTTATTCGCAAGTAGATTGGGAATGGGAACAGGCAGGCTGGAAAAATTTCGACATAATAAATACTATGACTACTTTTGATGATAATATTTTTGTTGGTACAAGAAATAATATACAATATTCTTACGATGAAGGCAAAACTTGGGTGAAAACTAATGTAACAAATCAAATTCAGAATTTTGCTCAAAATGAGAATGTGATTGTTGCCTCAAATGCCAGTGGTGCAGTGTATATTTCTTATGATAAGGGTGAGACTTGGGATAATATTGGTAGTAGTGTGATAACAAAAGGTGCTTTTTCAATTGCTATTAAAGGGACTACTATCGTAGCGGGCGCTTATGGTGGTGCTGAAATATATATTTCAAATGACTTAGGCGGTACTTGGGAAAATAAAAGTACAGGCTTAGCAACAAATAAAGACTTAACTATATCTTCTATTGAAATAGTAGAAGGTGATATTTTTATTGGGATAAGAAATGGTTATTCTTCGGGTGGTGGTGGCTTGTATTATTCTTCTAATATGGGAGAGAGCTGGAAATTAAAAGGCTTTAGCAATATAAATGTATCAAAAGTATTCTATACTGCAAATAAGTTGTTTGTTACTACGGATAAACTAAATGTATCAAATGATATGGGCAATAATTGGGAACAGCTTGATTTTTCACAATCAATAAGATCTATAATTGTGGAAGGAAATACTATTTATACAGGTACATATTCGGGTGTTTATGCTTCGGAGGATGCAGGTACTTCTTGGAGCGAATTAGGACTAACAGACAAATCAATTAATTCCTTAACGTTTCTCAATAATAGTTTAGTAGCCTCTTATAGTGATGGTATCTATCTATTAA
The DNA here is from genome assembly GCA_029974985.1 of Bacteroidota bacterium. Lineage (GTDB taxonomy): Bacteria > Bacteroidota > Ignavibacteria > Kapaibacteriales > UBA2268 > JANJTB01. The sequence continues at coordinate 1,241 of JARKQC010000338.1, forward strand.
ATAAAGAAAATGGTGAATGGGTGCTATTAGTAGAAAAGATAGATTTGGGATAGGCTGCTACTTTGGCAGTTGATGAAAATAACATTTATATTAGTAATGAAGATAGAATATTATATAAGTCATCTAATTTTGGCGTATCGTGGCAAGAAATTAAAACAAATGATATTGAATATTCATTAGTTAAATCAATAAATGGCAAATTATACATAAACTCACTTAATACTAAAGAAAAAGAATATGGTATTTTTGTTTCTGAGGATAATGGCGAAAGCTGGGATAGACCAAATTCACCTATTGAAACATTGGATAATACAAAAGTCGCAGCAATAGATAACTATGGTAATTATATCTTCCTTGCTACAGATGTAGGTCTATTTGTTTCTGAGGATAATGGTGAAAGTTTTGATTTAGAATTTAACGAATTTGTTGGTAAAAATATTAGGCAATTACTTATTATCGAGAATCAACTATTTGTAAATATTGGCGGCGAAATATATACTTCCAACGATTTAGGGAAAAGCTGGGAAAAGATTATTGAGTTACCTAAAGCTCAATTAGCACAACCTACTCTTGCAACCGATGGCAATAATAGATTTGTCGCTGGATTTTCTGGTGTTGGAGAAGAAAGCGGTGTGTATTTATCCGAAGATAGAGGTAATACTTGGGAATACATATCTAATGACGGCTTCTCATATAATAATATGGTTGTAAGAGAAGCTAAGCGAGTATATGCAGTAGAAGATTATATTTTTGTCAATCCTGATAAAATGGGTGTTTTCGTTACGAATAATAAAGGTGAAACATGGCAAGTAATAAATTACGGATTAGAAGACAAAGGTGACGGACCTTTACAAGTAAATGCCTTTAATAAAATGGGCGAATATATAGTTCTTGCAAGCAAAGGTGGATTTTTCTGTGCTAAAATGAGCGATATAATAGCTACAGATGTAAGCGAAGATAATCTATTATATTCATCATATTCAAACTTATTCATTTATCCCAACCCCGCAACCGATTTTATCAATATTTCATTAGATAGCGATGAAGGATTACACACTCGCGAAGTACAAATACTTGATTTATTAGGGCTTGTCGTCTCAAAACAAGAGCTAACAGACGGCAATAATAGAATCGATATTTCCGATTAAGCTCGCGGCACCTATTTTATAAAATTGGGCGATAAAGTAGAGAAATTTGTTAAAATGTAGAGTGTTTTTTAAGTTGTCCTACACTTCCGAAAGTGTAGGACAACTAGGAAAAATTTCCCCTTCGCCTACGCACAGGATTCGTGATAAATTCCGTTCATTTAGCGGAGCCGAAATGAACGACCTTTTTATTTTATTGTATAATAAATGAGAAAAATAAAAATATAATTTGGTGGATATGTAAACTTTACTTATATTGGTAATATGTGGGTGGTCTTTTTTTATTTTAC
>JARKQC010000342.1 GCA_029974985.1 Bacteroidota bacterium
ACATTACTAGTACTTATATTAATTGATTTTCCTATTTTAGATGGAGTTTTTACTTTGTTTTTTAAATCTTTCAAAACTTTTTCTCTATGTGTAGACATTTCTATTATTGAAATTCCCTCAATTAATTCCTTTTTCATATAATTTTTTAAATGTTTCAAGTTAAATAATAGTTTATATAGACTTTATAACTAATATCTAACATAAATATGATCATTATTTTAGTTATAAATTAATCTAGATTCTTTCAGATTTATATATTGTCGGCTTGAAGTTAAAACTTTTTGTCAGATCTCCTTTTATTTCTTCAAATCTTAATGAGGCATTTTTATCAAAATTATATACTCTATACAAAGAATAATTTTCGGAGTTTCTTTTTGAAAATTCTAACTCCCTATCTGTAATAATAAATGGATTATCGAGATTTTGCTCTGTTGTTTTCACTTCAATATATTTTTTATTTCCATCTTCATCATAGGACAATATATCATACCCTGCACCATCTCCCTCTTCTTTAGATACATGTTTTATATTTTCGACTAAATCAAGAAGACCTAATTCTTGGAGCTGTTTTTTTTCGTGATTGAAAACAGCAATCTCCCCATCTAAACCTATTTCTCGATTTTTTTCATCACGCAGTTTGTAATCAATTTTAACAGGCTTAAAATTGTAATCATCAGTTCCACTATTTGATTCAATCACTGAAGAAGTATTTTTTTCATTTTCTTTTGCTATTTTGTCATAATTTTCAATATCTAAAATTTTTTTGTTGGTTTCTTCTATTGATATTTTTCCATCAACTAAAGTCAATTTATTATTTAATTCTTCATATTTTCCCATTAACATTAACAAGTCTTTTTTTAAAATTTCATTTTCAGGAATTTCGCTTTTTTTATAGTATTTGCCTAAAATATGGCATTTTTCATAGCCTTGAGGAGTTGTATTTTTACTTTTCATATAAATATCATAAGCTGTCCATTCATTAAATGGTGATTCTATCTTTTTTCTCCAATAGTATCTTACTTTTGCAGCATTTTCTTTGCCCAATTTTGTTCCAAATTCATCTCTGAACCATGTCCATCCTTGATTTAAAGATAAATAAACACCATCCATCTCTTTATCAAATAAATAAACTATATAATAACCTTTAGTAGCTTTTTCAGTTATTTTTTTATCAAAAATTCCTATCCAAGGGACATCTGCCCATGACCCTAACCCACATCCACCATATATTTTATATTTATCAAAATCAGTGTCATTTCCCAATGAATTTTTAATGCTATCTAAGGCTTTTTCAGAAATAATACCATTATATCTATCTTCAAATTTGATTGATTTATCCTTAGGATATTTTCTTAATATTTCTCTTATCAGTTCCTGCATAATAAAACCCTTTTAATCTTTGGAAATAACCTTATTTTAATATTTACAAGTATTTCATTTCATTTGTTACTTTGACAATTTATTATTTAATGTCATTAAATATTTGTTTTATATAATAATAAATTACTTAAACTATTTAATGTTAATATTAGTTCTCATATAAATTATTCTATATATTTTAGGACTTCTTTTCCTAAATCTGTTAATTAATAAATTCTTTACTTACTTCATTCAGTTAATATTCATTCTATACACTCATCTGTATTTTTTATTATTATAACTTTCTATATTATCGTTCAACACTACAAATTAACAAATGAATAATCTTTTAAAAAAATTAACAAATAATATTCTTATTTAATGGTTATTTAAATTCAATCCAAAATTTTAACCATTGAAGTATTTTAGATATATTAAATCTTAAAAAATATAAACAAAATTATTTTTAATACATCATTACATTAAAAATATTATTAATTTTAAGTAATACTTTATAATAAAAAAGTATATCTAAAATGATATATAATTAGTGGGTTTCTTTATAACTCCTAATCGTTAGAGCGCGAGTTCAAATCTCGCCAAGTCCGTTCACTAT
>JARKQC010000380.1 GCA_029974985.1 Bacteroidota bacterium
GGAAATGGGATTGTTGTAACTTTTCCAAATTTATAAGCCTGCAGTCCAGAAATTCCAGGAGCTGATGATAAAATAGATGATCCATGAATTACTTCTGTTTCAATTCCCTTTTTTTTAGCTTCTACTAAAAAATCTGTATGAGTGGTAGCTATTAGAGGATCTCCACCGGTTATTAAAGCTACATCTCGACCTTTAATAGCTTCTTTCATAAAAACATTTTCTTCTTCTACTTCGTGCCGATTTAATACTTTTATTTTTTTTCCTATAAGTTCTTCAATAGCTTTAAAGCTAGATCCAAAAAGATGAGAGGTAAAAAACTCTGCATAAACTATTTCTACTGATTTTAAAGCTTCTAATCCTTTAATTGAAATATCTTTTTCATCGAATAATCCTAATCCTACAAAGTATAGCATAAAAAATTCTCCTAAATCTTGAATATTTTGTCCTTAATCATCCAAATAGTCAGTTGCTAAAATTTATTATTAACTAAAATTCATTTTAAATTATCATACTTAGCTGAATTCTTCTTCTTTCAACATCAGCATCTATTACTTTTACTTCAACTATATCTCCAACACTTACAATATCTAGGGGGTGATTAACAAATTTATTTTCAACTAATTGCGAGATATGTACTAAGCCATCTTGATGAACTCCAATATCTACAAAAGCACCAAAATCCACTACATTTCTTACTGTTCCCTCAAGAACCATTCCTTCTTCAAGATCTTCTATTTCAAGAGCATCTTTTCTAAGTATAGGTTGAGGCATATTGTCTCTTGGATCTCTTCCTGGTTTTTTAAGTTCATTTATTATATCAATGAGTGTTGCTTCACCAATATCTAATTCATTAGCTAAACCCTTAAAATCATTGCTAGTTAGATTATTTAACTTTTCAAAGTGAATCTTTTTAAGGTCTTCATGAGTAGCTTTAAAATCATTTAAATTATATCCTAAATTCTTAATTAACTTTTCAGTGGCTTTATATGATTCTGGGTGAACTGTTGTAATATCAAG
>JARKQC010000282.1 GCA_029974985.1 Bacteroidota bacterium
AATAATAATGCTTCTAACTTTGATATAGTTTTAGAAGAATCTAATTTTGAATCAGATCATGTACATTTGTTGTTCAAAGCTAAACCTCAAACTCAATTATTAAAATTCGTAAATGCGTATAAATCGGCCAGTAGTCGTTTAATTAAAAAAGAATATCCTGAAATTAAGAAAAAACTTTGGAAGGAAGCTTTTTGGAAAATAGGGTACTTCATATCTACAACGGCTGGAGCTAACTTAAAAACAGTGACAAAATACATACAAAATCAAAAAAGACTATGAAAACAATAGTTAAATCCTATAAAATTAGGATATATCCAAATAAATCATTGCAGGATAAATTATACAAAAATTTTGGATACAATCGATTTGTATTCAACCAACTACTCAACTATAACAAGTTAATATTTAATTTAGTTGTTAATAATCCAAGAATCAATCCCTATAACTATAGACCTAAAGTTAATCGTTCGACACTTAATAATTGGTTGAATGTGCTTAAAGCTGAGCATTTTTTCTTAAAAGATAGTGAAAGTACCAGCTTACAATCGACTTGTGATATATTCAAAGACAGTATGGTTCGATTTTTCAAGCACCAAAATAAGTTTCCAAGATTCAAATCACGGAAAAATCCCATACAAAGCATCCGTTTAAAGAACAATAACAATAGCATACGGTTTGAAAACAATAAATTAAAATTACCACGATTTGGATTAATTAGATACAGAGATAATAGAAAGATTAAAGGAGATATACTTACTTGTACTGTCAAATGTGAAAATAACAGATGGTTTGCAGCACTAAACTGTAAAAATGTTCCAGTAAGTCCAATGTTAAAAACTGGAGATAATGTTGGTATTGATTTAGGCTTAAAAGATTTGATGATTTTTAGTAACGACGAAAAGAGAAAACCAATCACTCGCCTAACTAAAATAGAACAACAAATAGCCAAATTAAACAAAAAATTATCAAGAAAAGTAAAATGTTCTAACAACTGGAAAAAGAATCTCCAAAAACTGCAAAAATTGTATAATAAAGTCTTTGATATTCGTAATGACGAATATCAGAAACTATCCACAGAATTAATCAAAAATTTTGATTTAATCGGTTTAGAAAAATTATCAGTAAAAAATATGATAAAAAATAAGCGATTAAGTCACAGTATCAGCCAAATATCATGGTCCCGACTTGTTGATATGATAAAATACAAAGCTGAATGGTATGATAAAAAATGTATACAAATAAGTAAAGTTTTCCCATCATCAAAACTCTGTAACAAATGTGGATACAAAAAAGAAGATTTAACACTAGCTATCAGGGAATGGACATGTCCAAAATGTAGAACAAAACATGATAGGGATATTAATGCATCTATTAACATTCTCAACGAAGCTATCCGAATAAATAATGAATGTACCACTGGATAAGTGGGAATTTAAGATTGTGTCACTATGGAACAATAGTTCTATCTAAACAAGAAACTGTAGCTTAACATATTAATAATAATGTTAGAGAGCAAGAATCTCCG
>JARKQC010000284.1 GCA_029974985.1 Bacteroidota bacterium
GTTAGGAAGGATTTCCACACCACGAATTTGTCTAGGTTGTATTTTTTACACAGCAGTTTTAGGTTTGGTTTTTCCGGTCCATCACCGATGATTGTGAGTTCCACATCCTTAAAATTCAACACATTTACCAGATAGTTTAAACTTTCTATTATGTGATTTACTCCTTTTCTCTTTACTAGGTATCCGGAGTATATCAATTTGCAGGGTTTATTTTTATCCAGGTGCTTTTTTTGGGTATCAATTAAATTTACACCGTGGGGAATTATCGTAATATCTTTTTCATCCACTCCATAATTTTTGGAGATGTTAGACGCTTCAAAATTGGAGGGGGAGATGATATGATCGCATTTTTTGAAAATTGATTTACCAAAGAAGTTATAAATTTCCCATAAATATTTTCCGGCGTAAGAGCTTCTGTAAACATCCAGGTGCGGAGAAAAAACCACTGGGATATGCGGATCAGTATTTTTAATTAATGAAATCATTTCTAAAGATAGCAGAGCATGGTAGCCGTGGATGTGGATGATCTGTGGTGCTAAAGATCGGTATAATTTTTTGAATTTAAAAAGGAGTTCGAGGTTAAATCCGTATAAATAGTTCCTTAGGGATGATTTTACCCTTATAACTTCATAACCATCTATAAATTCTCTTTCCGGGTTATTGTAAGGATTTTCCTGTAGAAGAACCACCTGATTTCCCCGGGCGGATAAATTTTTAGCTGTTTCACGGACCGTCTTATTAACACCCCCGGGACAGCTGTTCTCCCCTCCGTTAATTATCAAGATCTTCATTTGGCTCTGTCTCTAATCCGTTTTTTTTCTGTCAAACAGTAGGAAATAATTTCCTAGGAAAATAGATTAAATTTTCTTTCTAAAAATTTTAATTTAGTTTCAGAGGTTGTTAGATAAATTTTTTTATCCAATAAATCTCCGAACAGTTCACAATGGTTACTGTATCATATTTATTGTCATTAAACCCTATCGATATTTTGCTTACCTGTTTTAGTATTGATATAACCGGCTAGCATTCCTATGAAGGTGGATGAATATATAATTAGGTAGTAGGTGAAGAATCCCGGGATTAACACCGGGTTTTGTAGAAATTTCCTCCAGTTTTTAAGGAGAGCGATTCTAAACGGCGACATTTGCTTTATACCCTGACCTTTATTTTCATTTAAAAAACTATTCAGGGATTTT
>JARKQC010000285.1 GCA_029974985.1 Bacteroidota bacterium
GTGTTTCCGGTGAAGTTACTGCTGGTTATGGTCATGGTTCCGGTGGCCGGATAATTATTGTTTAATCCAAATGAAATAGCTCCTCCGTTAAGATTTGCTGCGTTATTTGTGAATGTACTGCCAGATACTGAAATTGGAGTCATACTGGCTATAGCACCTCCAGTAGACGCGCTATTATTTGAAAATACACTGTTTGTCACACTGAAAATGCCTGCACCATCATTGTATATTGCTCCGCCGGCAAGATAATCGGTGGTACCTGTTATGCTGTTGTTGTTAAAGGTTGATGTGTTGATGCTTAAAGTTCCAGTATTGTATATTGCTCCTCCATAGTTATTTGCGCTATTATTGTCGAAAGCGCTCCCAATTATGGTCAAAGTACCGGTATTGTATATTGCTCCACCATTGGATTCAGAATAAAATGAAGGCCTGTCAGCTCTGTTATTTCTTAAGTTACAGTTATTCACTGTTAAAGTCCCTTGGTTGTTAATAGCGCCACCATTCCTATTTGTAGTGGTAACACGTCCATTTCTTATTGTTAAATTGGAGATGGTTACAGTTCGGCCGCTTTGAATGGTAAATATTCTGTTTTCTCCCCCGGCATCGATGATAACACTGTCTCTATTTGTACCTGCAATATTCAAGTTCTTGTTAATGGTTATGCCCCTGTTGTTACTTCCGGTATAGTTTCCATTTCCTATGGTTATACTTCCACCGGAATCCACTGCAGTATATGCGCTACTGATACTTCGTTTTGCAGTTAGCCAGGATGTACCGCTATTGGAGTCACTTCCATTGACACTACTAACGTAAATGTTAGGAGCAGCCGAGGCATCATCCACACTTAAGGTAAATACCGCTGCTAAGCTTACTAAGAGAAGAGAAATTAATAAAATTCTGGAATTTGCTGTGATCACTGTTTTTACACCCCCATTTGCATTTTTTTTCATCTATTTTACACCTCTATTTTATAGTCCATTTTTTATTGATGAGTAGAAAAAATCCAAATTTTATTGTGAAAATTTATATTTATCTACTAAACAATGTGACTTCTATCACTATTATAAATACTAAATAAAGTATATTATGTGATTATTTCTAATTATTACATTATCATATATAATATTTACTGATTTTTAGAGTATTTGCAACGTTTAATGTGAACATTATAAATATTTTGAACCATTAAAAAAGCTAAATCACAGATATAATTGATAATATCAGATAAAAATGAATTAAAAACAATTATTAAATAAATATAATTTACGTGACAGTAGAGGATGTATCTAAAATTATTTAGTGATAAAAAAATAATGGTTTGATATTAACACATAATTTCAAAAGAGAAAAATTTAATGGAAATTGATACGTGATAATATCATAGAGGTTTT
>JARKQC010000027.1 GCA_029974985.1 Bacteroidota bacterium
ACTTAAAGAATTATATACTTCTAAACAATTAGAAGTACTTAATAATAACTTAAATTATGTTAATGAGGTTATGAGTAAAGTTAGTGTTGATATAGAACAGTTTAATAAATTATCTAATACTCGTTTTGGTCCAGATGTTAATCAAGCTCTTGAAGCTAGTGCAAAGTCTGGTTGGAGTATGGATGGTACAGAATTATCATACAAACAAGTTGAAAGTTTAAATAAACAATTAGTTCATTATGGAAATCAATTAGCTACTCTTGAAGATGCTCAAGCTATGAACGCAATAGCTGAAGAACAAGGATTGGATATAATATATCCTGATAAAACTTGGGAATGGTCCGAATTAGAAAATACAAGACATGAAGATATGGACGGTCAAACTGTAGGTATCGATGATGAATTTACTGTAACTAATAGTCAAACTGGGGAGGTTGATATGTTACAATTTCCAGGTGATGTGAATAATAGTAGTCCAGGAAATGCTTATAATTGTGGTTGTACTTTGAGGTGTAATAAAAGATGAAATTTAAAATTGTAATATTATGTCCATATATTCCTGATGAATGTAATGGTGATATATTAACTGGATCGGGAGTATTAAAAATAAGTGAAAAAATTGACACTAATTTATTAATTGATTTTAATCATGAAAAGAATGAATTAAAAAATACTAAATTAATTAATACTGAAATTTTAAATTTGTCCCAAGAATGGGGCGATAAAATAGCTAAAAAAGGCAGTCTTATTGGAACTATTGAATCTACCAATGATCAAGTAAATGAATGTATTAAAAAAGGTAGGATTAAAGGGGTTAGTCTTCATACTCGTTTTAATCCTGATGAATCAGATGTTTGTGCTTGTGAGATAGAAGAAAAACCTGAAGATAAGACTTTTAATAATACTGAGAATAAGGAATGTCTTATTCCAAAGTATCTTAGCCTTATTGGTGGAGATAAAGTCCCATGTAATGGGTTTGATATAATTATAGAAGAGGATATTATGGTAAATGAAGAAGATAAAAAAAATAAGCAAGATGAAAATTCTGGAAATGATGTTCAAAAAGCAGAATTTTCAGAAGAGATGAAAAAAGAACTAGCTGAAATATTTGCAGAAAGTTTAAAACCAGTTGTTGAAGCTATCTCTAATTTAAAAGTTGAAAAAGCAGATGATGAAGATAATAAAAATTCTGATAAATCTGAAGATAAAAAAAATGAAACTACAACTACTAATGTTACTGAAGATAGTAAAGATAAGCTTGATATTGAAAAAGGAAAACCAGAAATTAAAAAAGATATTTTCGGTTTAGACGTTGTAAAAATATAAAATTAATATTAAAAATATAGTGAGGTTAAAAATATGTATAACATGGCGGAAGTCATTCCAAACGGATTAGATATATTCAAAGGTCAAGACACTACATCTACCAATGATATTATCCCTATTGAGTTTAATGACAAAATATATAAAAACAGTATTGCTAAATCAGCATTCTTAGATTTCCTTAGAAGTAAAGGAGTACTCAAAGGTGCAAGAAGTAGTAAAGTTACATTCCCAGTTAAAACAGTTGAGGATGCTAACCGTGCTAAAATAGCTACTAATGAAGATGCAAGTGATGTAACTGGTGCAGATGTTACATGGGATGATTTACCTTATATTATGGCTACTGTTGCTAAAAGAATTAAAGCAACTGATTTAGCTATAGAAGGGAATACTTACATTGACCCCTTCAAAGACGATATGGAAGATGCTTATCCTGATGTATTATCTGCAATTGAAGAACAAATGATAAAAACTGGTAGAACTGGAGTTCCTAATAAAATGGATAACTTTAATCAGAATACTCCTACTACAGCCACCAATATTACTACTGATCTTGTTGATACTGCTATTGATGCTATAAGTCAGAATTCATCTGTTGAAGCTGATTTTATTGTTGGTTCTCAAACAGCTATTAGACAAATTATTAAATCTGATCCTAATGCTACAAAAATATTTAATGCGTCTGAAACTGGTAATTACGTGGGTAGATGGTCTAAAGTTTATGATACTCCATCAGGACCAGCACCATTAATTGTTTCTAAAAATTTTAATGCTAGACTTGGAACTCCTGGTCCTAATGGTGTGTTAATAGGTTCATCTGAAGCTATTGGTTTTAAACAACTTAAAAATAGTTACTTTAAAGAAGTTGCAACTAATAGTTTCTCTCGTGAGGGTTTACTTGGTAACTTTGTTGCTGTTGGTAAATTAGATGCTGAAGCATTTAAAACTATTTTAAATAATTAAGGAGGTTTTTTTATTATGATTAAAGACTTAGAAGATTTAGAAGGAGTAGGTAACGCTATTGCTAAAAAATTAAAAGAAGCAGATATTACTCTTGATGATATAGCCAAGTTTAATAGGGAAAATGATACCTCAAAATTAATCGAAATGGGGATCACTGAATCTCATGCTAAAAAAATTTTAGCAAATTTCACAAAAACCCCAGAAAATGAAAATGACCTAAATAATAAATTGGTTGATGAAAAAGTTGAAGATAATGATAATATTATCATTTCTTCAAAAGACCCTGCTTTTATAGAATTTGCTAAAAACACAAAAGGATACGAACTAAAATAGTAGGGAGGAGTAATAAAGTGATTGATGAAGACACAGCTAAACAAATACTAAAATACACTGACGGAGTAAAACTAGACACAGAAACCAAAGAAGACTATGATAAAACTACTGATACTGTGAAATTAGAAGAAGTAGATGACTTCTATAATGATACTCGTAGCTATGTTGAAACAATCATGTACCGACCAGTATCTGAATTAGAAACTAATGATAAAAAATCAGTAGAAATAGCTATCTACAAATTAACAGCCATACAAATGATTGATAAAGAAACTGGTGAATCTGGTACAAGGTTAGATAATTCAAGAGAATTAGAATCACAGGCTATGAAGGTTATTAATAGTTTTAAAGCTGAGGGTTTATATGCATTATGAGTGAATTAGAAACTCGTATTATTGTTGAAGTAGATGGACTTAGCTTATTAGATTTAGTGTATTATGATTTTTTAGACCAAGAAGATATAGATGAAATTTATAAAGAATTAGAAGAGTCGGCTAAAAATGCTGTGCCTAATCTTGGTAAAGGTTTAGAAGATTGGATACGATTTGAAATCAATACTCAACAATTAATAGACACTGGAAATATGCTAGGTAGTGTTTATAGCTATCAGACAGATGATTTTACTATTTATGTTGATGTTGCAGCCACAGAGAACAGTTATTCTTATCCTGAAGGATTAGAAGAAGGTACTGGAATATATGGTCCAACTGGAGAGTATATTCATATAGAGGGTAACCCTTATTTATATTGGCCTGGAGCAGATCACCCTGTTAAAAGTGTTGAAAATCCAGGTATTAGTCCTACACCTTTTGTAGAACCTGCAAGAGAAGCATTAGAAAATCAGATAGAGGAGGCATTTGTATGATAGAAGGCCAAGATAATTTATACTCATCAGATATGCAAGTATTAAAATTATTACTAGAAGATCAGAAAAAAGATGATAGTTTACTCAAAAAATGGGGAATTAGCTATCCTAAGAAAAAAGTTAGTACTACTTGGAGTATTGAAGTAGCTTTTAGTAATAGTGATCGTGAATCACAATCTACTGATGGTTTAGTTTATAATAGTATTACAACTTTAAAATTCAATACTAAATGTAAGAAATATGAACAATTAAAGCCATTAATGGATGCAGGTATAAAGTATGTACTTAAATTAATTCTTACTAATGAAAAATTAGCTCCAAAGCAACCTAAAATGTTGAGTGATAAGATTGAAATAAAACAATATTATGATCCAACAAGTAGGATAGTGAGGTTTGGTTTTCGTGAGGATTATGATTTTAATTATTCTGATGAAGAGTTTAAGGTACTTCTTAAAGGTTATGGATTAGAGGTAGAATAATATGACAAATGAAGAGAGTTATAATATAGATGATTTAAATGTGAACAGGTATCTTAAAGCCTCATTTAAAGCATCAGGATATTATAAAAAAACTAAAAAAATAGAAAAAGATTATGAAGCTTTTATTAAAGGCACTAAAACAACAAAAATAACTAAAGAGGAGGAAAATTAAAATGAAAGGTTATCCAACAATAAATGTTATTCAAACAGACACCCCATTTGATACAAGTATTAAAAGAGAGGGTTTAATTGTTTTAGTTGCTGCTTTTAAAGATTCTGATTATTTAGTTAAACCGTTTAATGATATTGATGATGCTATAGCTCAAGAAACTGGGGCTACTGGGGATGTAGCTATTGGTCTTAATATGTTAAATAAAATTAAGTCAAATGGTAATAATCAAGTTGTATTAGCTAATTTAAATTCTGGTAATGATAATTACAATTTAACATTGCAAAAATTAACAGAATTATTTAGTGAATTAGAAGATGGTAGATTTGAGCAATTATTAATACCTTATGAATTAACTAGTGATATGCAGGTGGCATATTTAGAATTTTTTGAAACTAAATTTAATAAAGGAAACCCAATAGGAT
>JARKQC010000029.1 GCA_029974985.1 Bacteroidota bacterium
AGTAAATAGATATAAATTAATCATTATATAATAATCAGTATCATATTGTTAAATGCCAAGGGGAGAATTGAAATGGGTTTGGAGGAAGAAGTTAAACAATTTTCTAAAAGTATAGATGAAAAAATAGACAAAGTGAAAACAGAGGAAGCCACTAAAACTGCATTTATACTTCCATTCATTAGACTAGTTTTAGGTTATGATCATACAGACCCCGGAGAAGTTGTTCCGGAATTTATTGCGGATGTTGGCAAAAAGAAAGGTGAAAAAGTTGATTATGCTATTATAATCAACAACAAACCTCTCATATTGATGGAATGTAAACCAGTATATGCAGATCTTGATAAAGAACACGCCGCCCAATTGAGAAGGTATTTTACTGAAACAGAAGCTAAGTTTGGGATTTTAACCAATGGAATTATTTATAAATTCTATACAGACATTGAAAAAGTTAATTTAATGGACGAAAAACCATTTTTCGAACTTGATTTGAGAGATGTTAAAGATAATCAAATAGTATCACTTAAACAATTCACCAAATCTAATTTTAATATGGAAAACATCTTAGAATCTGCTAGTGAGCTTAAATATAAAGGTGAAATAAAAAAAATAATGGCAGAACAACTTAAAGACCCCTCAGATGATTTTATTCGATTTTTTGCTAAACAAGTTTATAAAGGTGTATTAACTCAAAACGCTAAAGAACAGTTCAATCCCATCATTAAATCAGCAATTAAAGAATTTATCAATGAACAGGTTGATAAACGGTTAGAAATTGCTAGACACTCTACAGAAAAAAGTGGAGAATCTGAAGAGGAAATTAAAGTAAAACTCCCTAAAGGCCAAATTGTTACCACAGAAGAAGAATGGGAGGGGTATTATATTGTCAAATCTATTCTAAGTGAAATAATTAACCCTGAGAGAGTTTTTATTAGGGATAGAAAATATTATTGTGGAGTTTTACTGGATGATAATCAACTTAAAGTAATCTGTAGGATGCATTTTGACGGAAAACAAAAATATCTTGGTCTATTTGATAAGCAGGAAAACTCCAAAGGTTCAAAAAAAGAAGAGAAAGTGCCCATAGAAAATGTTAATGACATATATAAACATGCAACCAGAATAAAAAACACTATAAATCTGTATTGATAGTTAAGAGAGAATGGTTTATTATCATTTTCATTTTTTAACCTCTTATTTTATTTGCTAGATAACTTCTCAACCCAAAACTCATTCTACTTACTTAATAACTCCAAAAGAAAACATACTAAAACTTATACATCTCCTAACAATTTATTACTTCTTCAACAAAATTCTGATGGAAAATCCTCAAGTATTAACTTATCCTACTAATTTTCCTTTTGATATCCTTAAAAATAAGGCGTAATAATCCAAATCATTATATAATCATGAGTGACAATTAATGATAATTATAAATAATTATAAATAAGTGTAAATCATAACTACCTTTCGGATAATAAATAATAATTGAAAATTAATGAAAAATAGAAATAACATTCAAGTATTTATGTACTAAATTACGGTGGTCCAATGCTTACATCAGTTCAGAAGGAAATACTACAGAGTCTCATA
>JARKQC010000042.1 GCA_029974985.1 Bacteroidota bacterium
TCTTCAGCACAGAGGACCAGATTCTGCAGGTTTTGCAATCTATGGTGGAATGGGTCTTGAATATAATGAATATATATTAAATATACAAGTAGCTGATAAAAAAGGTTTACTTCATACTGTTCAAGATGCTATTAATGTTAAAACTCCTATTAAAGAAGATGAAATCATACCTTCTGTTGATGATTCTTTTATTTACAAATGTAAAATAGCTCTTGATGATTTTCATGATTTAAAACCTTTAATTACTAGTATTGATAATATTGGGGCTAGTAATATTAATAAGGGTATTAATGATTATTCTGTTGCTAATGTAGATAATGATGTGATAGTTTTAAATGGGAGTCATTCTTTCCAAATGATAAAGGATGTAGGGTCTGTTTATGAAATTGCAGAGCGTTATGATACTCGTGATGTAAAAGGAACTCATGCGATTGGTCATACTAGGTTTTCTACTGAAAGTAATGTTGATAGGTATCATGCTCACCCATTTCAGACTTATATTGTAAAAGATATTACTGTTGTTCATAATGGTCAAATTACGAATTATTGGAAAGTTAGAGATCCTTTAGAGAGAAAAGGTCATAAATTTGAAACTAATAATGATACTGAATGTCTTGTTCATTATATAGCCGATAAATTAGATACTGGTTATTCTCTTGAAGAAGCTTTAGAACAATCTGTTGAAGATATGGATGGTCCTTTTTCTTATATTATTGGAACTCCTAATGGTATTGGAATAGCTAAAGATAAATTAGGTTTACGTCCTGGAATAATGGCTGAAAATGATGATGTTTTTGCTATTGCTTCTGAAGAAATAGCTCTCCATGAAGTTATGGATACTCAAGAAGTTGAACAGATTTCTCCTGGGGAAGTTAGGGTTTATGAGATTTAATCGGAGTTGTTATTTATGGATTCAAACAATTTAACTAACGATAATTTAACTAAAGATTCTAATAATAATATTGATGAAAATAGTATTAATAGAAATGGTATTAATGGAAATAATATCAATAAAAAAGATATCAGTAAAAATAAGGTTTTTGAGCTAGATTTTTCATCAATGACTCCAAGGGAAGCTAATCAAAAGATAAAAGGATTGTCTACTAAATGTAATAAAATTTTAATTAAAAATCCTAATGCAATGCATTATCTTGTAGCAGGACTTACTGAAAAAGCTTATATTGAAGTTGAGGGTTCTGCTGGTTATTTTGCAGGAACTATGTTAGATAAAGCTCAACTTATCATTCATGGTAATGCTGGCTGGTTTGTTGGTGATAACATGACTGGTGGAGAGATTATTGTAGATGGTTCTGCTGGTGATGGTGCTGGTCAAGGAATTTATGATGGTACTCTTGTTGTTAAAAATAGTGCAGGATCTCGTACTGGCGAGATAATGAAAGGAGGCACTGTTGTTGTTGGCGGTGATTCTGGTTTCATGACTGGTATTTTTATGATGGGTGGCCGTATTATTATCTTAGGTGATGTTGGTGAAGATGCTGGTGAATCTATTATTAGAGGAGCTATATATGTTAAAGGTTCTGTTGAAAGTTTAGGTCAAAATGCTAAGTTATTAAATATCTCTAAAGAGGATTTAGATGAACTTAAGACTACTTTGAGTAGCTATGATTTTGATTTATCTGATGAAGATTATAAAAAGTTTAGAAAAATAGTTCCTAAAAGTAAACGTCCTTTTTATGGTAATGATGAAGAAGAAGATTGTTACTGTGATTAATAACCTTAATAGAAATCATTGTATTTGTTAGAATATTATATTCGTTGAAATATTATATATATTGGAATATTGTATTCTCTGTAATAATGTATATTATTGGAATATTTTACTTGGATAGACTGTTGTATTTGTTATAATATTTTGTTTGTTATAGTATAATATTTTTAAAATTTATAATTTATTCAAAAACTTAATAGGAG
>JARKQC010000064.1 GCA_029974985.1 Bacteroidota bacterium
CATCTTCAAATACTCCAATTATAGCTAAACTTACACCTAATGTCACCGATCTTACCCAAATAGCAAAGTCTGCTGAAAAAGCTGGTGCTGATGCAATAACTCTTATTAATTCAGTTGGTCCTGGAATGAAAATTGATATAACTGCTGGGACCCCTATTCTCTCAAATAAATTTGGTGGAATGTCTGGTCCAGCTATTAAACCCATAGCTATCAGATGTGTTTATGATGCTTATGCAAATTGTAATATTCCAATTATAGGAGTTGGAGGAATATCTAACTATGAAGATGTGGTTGAATTTTTATATGCAGGAGCATCAGCTGTTCAAATTGGAACATCAATAATGTATGAAGGAATAGACATATTTTCAAAAATAAAAGATAAATTAAAATTTTTTATGAAAGAAAATGATTATAAATCTATTGATGAAATGATAGGATATGCTAATAAAGAATAAGATGATATATTTTAATAAATTAAGCTAAAGAATGAGTAAATATAGGATATTTTAATAAAGGATAAGATATGCTAATGACTATTAAATTAATTTATTGAAAGTTTTATAAAATTATTGGAAATTTTACAATTATTTGGAAATTTACTAAGGGGATTTTAATGAATAAAATTATAAACAGTTATGAAATTTTAGAAATTAAAAAAATAATTTCTGAAACTGATACTATTAAAACATTTATATTTAATTGGGAAATGAAAGAAGATAGAATCCCAATTCCAGGACAATTTGTTATGGTTTGGAATTTTTTAGGAAAAAGTGATGAAAAACCAATGTCTATTTCTATAATTGATAGCGAGAATAATAAAATAGGAATTACTATTAAAAAAATTGGAGAATTTACTGAAAAGTTACATAACTTATCTGTTGGAGATAAATTAGGTATCAGAGGACCATATGGAAATGGTTTTAATATTGAAAATATAGAAAATAAAAAAATACTAGCTATTGGAGGAGGAGTGGGTATGGCCCCAGTTGCCTGCTTTACAAGTTACATGGGACAAAAATCTAATATAGATGTTGTTTGTGCTTCTATAACCAAGGATGAATTATTATTTTCTGAAAAGTTGGAAGATGATAATGCAAATGTTTTTACATGTACTGATGATGGGACATGTGGATTTGAAGGATATGCAACTCATCGAACTATTGATTTACTTAAAAGTAACTCATATGATATGGCAATTGTTTGTGGACCTGAGCTAATGATGAAAGGAATTTTTGAGTTACTTGAAGATAGAGAAATACCTAGTCAATATTCCATGGAGAGGTATATGAAATGTGCTATGGGAATATGTGGTCAGTGTTGTGTAGATAATACTGGTTGGAGAATCTGTGTAGAAGGGCCTGTTTTTTCAAATAAAGATTTAAAAGAAATTAAAGAGTTTGGAAAGTATCATAGAAATGCTTCAGGTGAAAAAGAATCATATTAAATAATAATTATTATAAAATGGTGTTAAAGTGAAAGAAAAAATTTTTGATACAATTGGATCATCCCTATTTATAATATTGATTTTATTAATAGTGTCATTATTCACATTAATGCCAATATTAAATATGATAATACTTGGAATAATAATAGCTTATGGAATAAAACCAATAAAAAATAAGTTTCAATCTAAACTTAAATACCCTTCAATATCTATTATATTAAGCATAGTAATTGTTGTTATTCCACTAATATTGTTATTTGCATATACAATTTCAGTTACCATAGATTTATCTTATACATTTATTAATAACAATCACAACATTTTAAATCAAATAAGTTTCAATCAAACAACAAACATTATTAATAGCTATATACCTACTGAAATGCAGTCATCTACCGAATCTATTACTACTACAATAACAGAATTGATAAATGACATACTAAAATTATTATTTGGGTATTTGATAGAGTTTGTTAAATCACTGGCTTTCGTTA
>JARKQC010000089.1 GCA_029974985.1 Bacteroidota bacterium
AACGTCGTAATGAATGCTGAAAATGGAACTTCTTCGAATTTTGATGGTTCAATTGATGTATCAAAATTAAGTTCTGGTACTTATATGATTATAATTGAGACGCCTACTGATAGACTGATTAAGAAGTTTATTAAATTATAAATAGTAATTGAAATAAAATATAATTTAAAAAGGGGCTGTAATTAAACAGTCCCTTTTATTAAAAAGTAATTTTTTTTAATTAATTTTTATAAATTTTGCTAAACCGCCTTCACCCGTTTCTTTATAAATACTTGGTAAATCATGCCCCGTATATTTCATAACTTTCACTATTTTATCAAATGGTACAATGTGTTTTCCACCAGCTAAAATCGAAAAAGTAGCGGCATCTAATGCTCGTGCTGCCGCAAAAGCATTTCTTTCAATACAAGGAACTTGCACAAGCCCACCAATTGGATCGCAAGTAAGCCCTAAATGATGTTCTAAACCCATTTCCGCTGCATATTCAATTTCATAAGGAATTGCACCAAAGATTTGCGCCGCCGCACTTGCCGCCATACTACACGCCGCACCAATTTCACCTTGGCAGCCGACTTCAGCTCCAGATATTGAAGCATTATGTTTGATAATATTTCCTATTAATCCAGCTGTTGCGAGTGCTTTTATAATTCTTGAATCAGAATATTTAAGATTAAATTTTAACATATATAAAACTGCGGGTAAAACACCAGCAGAACCACAAGTCGGAGCAGTTACGATTTTGCCTCCACAAGCATTTTCTTCGCCTACTGCTAATGCGTAGGAAAATAGCATACTTCTGCGTCTTATTGAGCCAGAATATCGTTTTGATCTTTCGTAAAATGAAGATGCTCTACGAAAAAGGGATAAACCACCGGGTAGCGTTCCCTCTGTTTTTAACCCTCTTTTTACCGAATCTTGCATTGCATTCCAAACCTCATTAAGATAATCGAGAATTTGTGTTCCTTCGTATTCAACGACATACTCCCAAAGTGTTTTTCCTTTTTCTTCTGTCCAATCATAAATATCACTAAATTTTACATCGGGATAGATATGATTTTCCTCGTCAATAATTTGTCCGTCAGTTATTTTCCCGCCACCAACACTATACACAATCCACTCTGCAGTCTGATTTTTATCAATATCATAAGATTCAAACTTCATAGCATTTGGGTGAAATTTTAAAAATACATCAGGCTCCCATAATATTTCAAAACGTTTATCTTTAAATACATTAATTAAAGCAGCATCAGTTAAATGTCCTTTGCCTGTTGCGGCAAGACTTCCAAATAATGTACACTGATAAGAATACTCATTTGGATATTTTTCTAAAAATTCTTTTGCGGCTTTTTTGGGACCAATAGTATGGCTACTTGAGGGACCATTATCTATTTTAAAAAGTTTTGTTATACTTTCCATACATTTCCTAATGTGCTTTGATATTTTAAATAACTATAAACGTTCTAAATATATTAAATATAATTAATTATTAATATAAATTGTAACAATCTATTATAATTTGATTACAAATAAATTACTTTTTTACTACATAAAAAAATTTAATTTATTTTATAGTAAAATAGTATAATTTCTTTATAAAATTTGATTTAATTTTTAGATAATTCAATTTATCAGAAAGTAAACTAATCATTATTGCATAATAGTATATTTTAGTTTAGTCTATTCTATCTTTATATTTTACAATAACTTATTACAATTAAAAATTTTATTTATGTTATCTTTATATTAGTTATTTATAAAATTTTAATTTTTTATGTTATATACATATTTATATATAAGTATTTTTAGATTTTTGAAAAAAAAATCATTTATTTTATAAATTTTTGATAATAAATTATTAATTTACATATTATAATTTAGCTTTTTCATAAAATATGGTGGAGAATGAAATTTCTATGAGCAAAAATTTTAAATCAAAAGGCTTAATAATGATTATTTTAACTACAATATTAATTTATTCATTATTTATAATTTTTGACTCTGTGATTGTTGCAGCTCCAAAAATGCCCAAAGAAAACGAAGAGTGCCTTGATTGTCATAATGATAAAACGCTCAAAGGCACGAAGCGTGGAAAAACAATCTCAGTTTATGTAAATCCACTAAATCATCTTAAATCAGTACACGCAGAGAATAAATGTGTTGATTGCCATGTTGATGTTAATGGCGAGGATTTACCTCACGACAATGATTTAAAGCCTGCAAAATGTGATAAATGCCACATAAAACAACAAGAAGACTTTAATATAAGCTTACACGGACGAGCTTACAAAAAAGGTGACCCATTAGCTCCTACTTGTCAGTATTGTCATGGTAGTCATCAGATTGAACCAGCAAATAGTCCTAATTCACCTGTTTCCTCTTTAAAAATTCCATATTTATGTGGAAGATGCCATCGAGAGGGTTCGCCTGTGCAATTACAAAGAAATATTCCTCAATCTCATATAATTGAAAATTATACGGAGAGTATTCACGGGGAAGGTTTATTTAAAAAAGGCTTAACTGTAACAGCAACTTGTATTTCTTGTCATACTTCGCATGCAATTTTACCACATACAGATAAGCGATCATCAATTGCAAGAAATAATATTGCCTCGACTTGTACAAAATGTCATGGCAAAATTGAAGAAGTTCACAAAAAAGTAATCAAAGGTGAATTGTGGGAAAAAGAGGCACACGTTCTGCCAGCTTGTGTTGATTGTCATCAACCACATAAAGCACGTAAAACATTTTATGAAGAGGGTTTAGCGAACAAAGAGTGCCTTAATTGCCATCAAAATACAAATATTAAAGCCTCAAAAGATGGGCGTTCACTATTTATTGATATAATTAAATTAAATAATTCTGTTCACTCGGAAATAGCTTGTAGCCAGTGCCATATTCAAGCAAGACCTTCAAAAAATCGTTCTTGCGAATCTATCACTGAAAAAGTAAATTGTGGTGGTTGTCATGATAAAGTTAAAGATAATTATGTTCAAAGTGGTCATGGAATTGCTCGAAATAAGGGCAATTTAGATGCACCAACTTGTACAAATTGCCATGGCGAACATGATATTTCGAAAAAAAGCAACCCACAATCAAAGATTTTCAAAATTAATATTCCTAAACTATGTTCAGAATGCCATCAAGATGGTAAAAAAGCCGCTATAATATTAAAAGATAGAGATGGTATTTCAAATATTGTCAAAAACTACACAGAAAGCGTACACGGTCAGAAGTTATCTGCAAGTGGTTTAACTGTTACTGCTACTTGTTCGGATTGTCATACTCCTCATTTAGAAATAAATCATAAAATCTCATCATCTTCAACTTCAAAGAAAAATATTGCTACAACTTGTGGGCAATGTCATTGGGGGGTTTCAGAAGAATTTAATAAAAGCATTCATTCACCATATATTTCTAAATCAAAAGATGAGTTACCAACTTGTAATAATTGTCATATAGCACATTCAGTTGCAAATCCGAAAGATGATGCATTTAGAATGTCAATTATGACTACTTGCGGAAAATGCCATGAAAAAATTAGTGATTTATATTTTGAAACGTATCACGGCAAGGCTTCTTTACTCGGTTCGTCAAAAGCCGCTAAATGTTCGGATTGCCACGGGTCGCATAATATTTTACCTGCTAATAATATTAATTCAACTTTATCAAGGGTAAAAATTGTTAAAACTTGTTCAAAGTGCCACCCCAAAGCAAATCTTGGATTTACTCGCTATTTAGCCCATGCAACTCATCACGACCCTGATAAATATCCATTGCTTTATATCACTTTTTGGGGTATGTCTCTATTATTAATTGGAACTTTTATTATTTCTTGGATACATACACTTTTATGGTTACCAAAATCTTTAAAAATGCGAAAAGAAATTAAAGCATTACGAGAAGCTGGAAAATTGCATAGTAAAAGAGTTATGAGATTTAATTTATTAAGTCGAATTTTACACGTAGTAATGATTATTAGTTTCCTAACTCTTGCTTCTACGGGCATGCTACTCAAATACTCTCATACTGTTTGGTCTCAATACCTTACAAAAATATTTATAAGCATTGAAATTGCAGGATTTATTCATAGAGTTGCCGCTGTATTTTTATTCGGAGTATTTTTTACACATATTTATGATTTAATTTTTAATAAACGGAAAGAATATAATTCATGGAAAGAAATGCTCTTCGGTCCTGATACAATGTTGCCAAATAAAAAAGATTTACAAGATGTTGTTGGTACTTTTAAATGGTTTATCAATAAAGGTCAAAGACCAAATTATGGTCGTTGGACTTATTGGGAAAAATTTGATTATTTTGCTGTATTCTGGGGAGTATTTGTAATTGGATTTACAGGATTATCATTATGGTTTCCACATTTTATTACAAAAATAATTCCCGGCGATTTATTAAATGTATTTACAATTATTCATAGCGACGAAGCTCTGTTAGCATCAGGATTTATCTTTACAATACATTTCTTTAACACACATTTCCGTCCCGAGAAATTCCCAATGGATACTGTTATTTTCTCTGGAAGTTACGAGCTTGAAGAGTTTAAAATTGATAGACCTGATGAATATCAACGTTTACTCGAAGAAGGTAAATTAGAAGAATTATTTGTTGAAGAGCCAGATACTACAATTAAAAAAATATTTAGTATTTTTGGTTGGGTTGCTCTTTCGATTGGATTAATATTAGTATTTTTAATTGTTTACTCAATATTAAGCTCATTTATATAATATTGTTAGATTGAATTTTCCAAAGTTAAAGGGCTGTATTATTTGTTCATTACAGCCCTTTTTTTAATAAATTGATGTTTATTAATGTCTGCAACCTAAATTTGGATTATCATCGAGTTTATTATTAATAAATAACTCAATCGCATTATCTACATTACGTTCAGTTGTAATATATGGCTTAATATTTACTGATAGCAAATCGTCATAAATGCGACGTCCCATACCATTAGAAATCACCGCTTCGCAATCACGCAAAGCATTTAATATATTTTCATGGCTATGATTATGGCCTCCATCACCATGATCGTGTTGATGATGAACGCCACTATGATGAGAATGCTCTGTAAAAGTATTATCTCTAAATTCTTTGTTTATAACTTTATTATTTTGAATTTCAGCAATAACAAAACCTCTTGTTCGGCCAAAATGTGCAGAAATTAATGATTGATCATTAGAAGCAACAGCTATTTTCATTAAATTATTCCTTTTTTTTGTTGTTGTTTTAAATATAATTGGTGGTGCTCGCCACCTTCTCTAAATAAAGATTTCCCACAATGGGGGCATTTCATTTCTTTGCAGGGTAAACTAGGTTGATGTGGAGCTGTAAATCCACAATTTACACATAAACAAGTTCCACCAGAACCCATTTTAGTTTTACATTGACTCATAATTAAAAATTTTTTCGTTTACAAAATTCACATTTAACTTGATTCTGTATATGCTCATAATTACAAAAATCACCTGCTTCTATCAATATTACTTTACCATTTATCAATGCGTCTGCAACTTTTTTTCTACCCGATTCCAAAATTCTGCCTAATGTTGCCCTCGAAATTTGCATTTCACGTGCCGCTGATTCATGGCTATTACCAAGCATATCCGCCAATCGTATAGATTCCAATTCATCAATAGATAATTTAATACAATCCAAATCTATAATTGGAATTCCCGATGGTTTAAATATTTTTATATTTGGTTCAAATCCAACAAATCTACATTTTTTTGGTCTTGGCAAAATTTTTCCATTTTTGTTATGAGCATATACTCAAAACTAATATTTTTTTCTATAATGACAAAAAAATAATAAAAAAACTGATTGAAGATGTGCATTATTTATAAATTTACACCATCAATCAGTTATTAAATTTTATAATTCTTATTTACTTTTTTATTTATTCTTTAGAAAATAACTTTTTTACTTTTTCGCTTGCTTTTTTTTGGTGTTCAGGTTTTATATGCGCCCAAATAATTGTAGTAGCAGAAATTAGAGCGGTCATATCATCACTAAAGCCAAAAATTGGTACTAAATCTGGAATAGCATCAACAGGAAGTATAAAATATCCTAAAGCTCCAATAATTATAGTTTTAGCCCAAGTCGGCGTATCTCTATCATTTAAAGTAAACCATAATGTTACTACTTTATTTAGTAGTTTATAGCTTAACTTTCCAAAAAACTTACTAATTTTATATAGTAAAGCTTCATCAGAATAATGCTTTTCATATTGTTGATATTTTAATATTTCTTTCATTTTTTGACTTTTAAATATTTTCAAAAAAATTAATTTTCAATTACATCACAAAGAGAATTTTGAATATCAAATTCTAATTTTTTAAATTTGCCTTCAATGATTTTACCATCTCTATATCTAACTTTTACAGTATCATTACGACCATATTTTTTTTCTGTATTTCTATAAGTTTGACCAACTGTAGTTGCCTGACCTGTCGGTTTTTCTTGTTGTGGTGGTGCATTTTGTAAAAATGCGGGAGTTTGGTCTGAATGCTCATATTTCATATTTGCAGCGTTATTTCTTTGTCTAATTCTTGGAACTCCATCAGCACCTAATTCAGTTTGTTGATTTGGTACTGTTCGACGTACTCTTACTTGTCTTTCGACCATTTGTGGAAAATATTTGAATGCAAAATAAACGCTTTCTTTATTAATATCTTGCACTAAGTCAACAAATAATTTATATGCTTCGGATTTATATTCTAATAGAGGGTCTTTCTGTCCGTAAGAACGCAAATGGATACCTTCTTTCAAATCATCCATTACTCTTAGATGCTCGCGCCATTTATCATCAATTGTTTGTAATACTGCGACTCTTTCGAGTTTCGACATAAACTCCACTCCAAGAACTTCTTCTTTTCTTGTATAAAATTCTTTTGCAGATTTAATAATTTTCTGAATCAAATCATTATCATTATCTTTATCGAAATCACTTGGGCTAACTTCGATTTCGCATAAAAATCTTGCTCGAATAGCATCTTTAAATTCTTTTACTCTTTTATCTGGCTTGTATTCTTCGATAATATTTATAGCTATATCTTCGATATAATCTAAAAGTTCTCCTTTTAGCCTCTCACCTCTTAATGCGGCTCTACGGCGATTATAAATTACTTCTCTTTGTTGATTCATTACATCATCATATTCGAGCAGTCTTTTACGAACTCCAAAGTTATTTTCTTCAACTTTCTTTTGAGCTCTTTCTACTGATTTAGAAATCATTGAGTGTTGTATAGGTTCACCCTCGGGAATTTTTAATTTTGCCATAACATTAGCAATTCGTTCACCACCGAATAATCTCATTAGATCATCTTCTAAAGAGATATAAAATATCGAGCTTCCGGGGTCACCCTGTCTTCCTGCACGTCCACGAAGCTGTCTATCAATGCGTCGAGCGTCGTGCCTTTCGGAACCAATAATCGCTAATCCACCATTTTTCTTAACCTCGTGGTCGAGCTTAATATCCGTTCCACGACCAGCCATATTTGTTGCAATTGTTATAGAGCCTTTTTGACCAGCAGTAGCAACGATTTCAGCTTCTTTAGCATGGTGCTTAGCATTTAATACATTGTGTTTAATATTTACTCTTTTCAACATTTTTGATAATACTTCGGATACCTCGACCGATGCAGTACCCACGAGTACGGCTCGACCTTCTTTTTGAAGTTTTCTTACTTCTTCTATCAAAGCATTATATTTTTCGCGTTTTGTTTTAAAAATTAAATCTTCTTGGTCATCTCTAATAATTGGTCTATTTGTAGGTATTACAGTAACTTCGAGTTTGTATATTTTTTCAAATTCAGCGGCTTCGGTATCCGCAGTACCCGTCATACCCGCGATTTTCCGATATAATCTAAAATAATTTTGCAAAGTAATAGTAGCAAATGTTTGTGTATCGCGTTCAACTTTAACATTTTCTTTTGCTTCTATCGCTTGATGTAAGCCTTCGGAATAACGTCTGCCTTCGAGAATACGTCCTGTAAACTCGTCAACTATCATTATTTTACCATCTTGAATTACATACTCTATATCTTTTTCGTAAAGTGAATAAGCTCGCAATAATTGATGTATAGTATGGATGCGGTCGCTACGCTCAGCAAATATAAGATGAGCTTCGTCTTTTAGTTGTTGTTTTTCTTCTATTGATAACGATGAATTTCCTTCAATTTCACTAAATTGAGCGGCAATATCGGGAATCACAAACATATCGGGATCTTCGTCTCGTGTGCCAAGTAACTCACGTCCTTTCTCTGATATATCAATTTGGTGTGATTTTTCATCTACTGAATAATAAAGTTCATCATCAATTTCGTGCATTCTTCTACCTTGCTCTCGCAGGAAGAATAGTTCAGTATCACGTTTTAATTTTTGATTTTCGGGGTCTTGTAATAATTTTGTTAATTTTTTATGTTTTGGTAAAGCACGATATGCTCTTAATAAATTTACACCCGCTTTTTCTATATCTTCTTTTTTATCTGATTTTAGATATGTTTCTGCTTCGGAAACAATCGAATTTACTAATCTATTTTGTGCTTCAATCAATCTTTTAACTCGTGGATTCATCTCTTCGAACCTCTGATCGCTTTGCCCAACGGGTCCAGAAATAATAAGTGGAGTTCTCGCTTCATCTATAAGGACGGAGTCCACCTCGTCCACAATTGCAAACCAATGCTCACGTTGAACAATATTCTCGATATCTGTCACCATATTATCGCGTAAATAATCGAAACCAAATTCGTTGTTTGTACCATAAGTAATATCAAGGTTATAAATTTTCCTACGGACATCATTTTCCATATTCGATTGAATAGCTCCAACTGTCAATCCTAAAAATTCATATACCGGTGACATCCATTCGGAGTCGCGTTTTGCAAGATAATCATTTACTGTAACAAGATGAACGCCTTTTCCAGCGAGTGCATTTAGATATATTGGAGCTACGGCAACAAGTGTTTTACCTTCGCCAGTTGCCATTTCAGAAATTCTACCTTGATGAAGTACTATTCCACCGACCATTTGCACGTCATAAGGTATCATATCCCAAATTGCATTCTGTCCAGCGTAAGTATATTGATGACCGCTTTCTTTTAATCTTCTGCAAGCTTGTTTTACAACTGCAAAAGCTTCAGGCAAAATTTCGTCTAATTTATCATTAATAGCTTCAAAAATAGCATCACCATAATCTTTTATCTGCTGAGTAATATCAAGTACTTCCGAGCTTTCGAGTGCTTCATTTTGTAATCTATTTTGTAAATTTCTACGTTTTTCTTCTAATTCAGCAACAGATTCTTTTATTATTGTTTGAAATTCTACTGTCTTAGACTTGATTTGTTCATCAGACAAAGAATTAAACTGCTCATAATATTTATTTATTTCTTTGACTATTGGTGTAATTTCTTTAATATCTTTTTCGTGTTTATTACCGAATATTTTTGTTAATATTGAATTTATCATTATTGTTACTTTTTAAAAACAAAAAAAACTTTTATAGTGAAATATAAACGTTTAAGATTATTACATATTTATTATTTTAATTATAATTTCAATATTCAAATTAGAATTATAATATATTTCATCTTTTATTATTATTTTATTTAATAATTTTTAAGATATGTGCTAATACATTAATTTTCGTATTTTTTGTTATATTTTTTTTACTCATATAATATTGCGTTGGATAATATTTTGATATATTTCACTAATAAAATTATTTCTCTAAATATAAAACAAATAAATCGTCATTATTAATTGTCAAAATCTTAAAGCTCAAATAAATTGAATATTATGAATTTAGAAAACGATTATAAGTATTTACATAAAATTGATTCTCCCGCAGATTTAAGAAAATTGCCTAAAAATGTGTTGCCTACGGTTTCTGATGAGGTAAGAAATTTTTTAATTGATACTATTACTCAGGTTGGTGGACATTTTGGTGCGGGTCTTGGTGCAGTCGAGTTAACGGTGGCTCTTCATTATGTTTTTAACACACCCGAAGACAAATTAATTTTCGACACTGGACATCAGGGTTATCCGCATAAAATATTAACAGGAAGAAGAGATTTATTACACACAATAAGGCAATATGGTGGAATTTCTGGTTTTTTAAAACGTAGTGAAAGCGAGTATGATGCTTTTGGTGCAGGGCATGCAAGTACAAGTATTTCTGCTGGACTTGGTATGGCTACTGCACGCGATTTAATGGGGAAAAATTTTAAAGTCGTTTCAGTCATTGGTGATGGTGCTATGACGGGCGGTTTAGCTTACGAAGCTATGAATAATATTGGTTATCAAAAAAGAAATATGATTGTAATTCTAAATGATAATAATATTTCTATTGAGCCGAATGTGTCCGCTTTTTCAAACTATTTTAATGAATTTTTTGCATCGTCAGCTGTTAATTCCTTACGTAAAGGAATTTGGGATATGGCTGGTAAAATGGATTCTCTTGGCGATAGATTAAGAAAATTTGCTTCTAAAATTGAGGACGGTGTTAAAGCTATCGTAACACCGGGTGCATTATTCGAAGCACTTGGTTTTCAATATTTTGGACCTATAAACGGGAATAATGTCTTAAAATTAGTTAGAATGCTGTCATTAATCAAAGATTTAGATGGTCCAATTTTCCTTCATATTATGACGCAAAAAGGAAAAGGATACGAACCCGCCGAAAAAGATTCTATGAATTTACACGCTATCGGAAAAGTTGATAAATTAACAGGAAAAGCACCTGCAAAAACTAATACAAAACCCGTAACTCCTACATTCAGCTCATATTTCGGAAATGCAATGGTCGAGATTTGTAATATGGACAAACGCATTGTCGGTATTACTGCGGCTATGGCAGACGGTACGGGATTAGTAAAATTAGATAAGCATTTTCAAAATAGATTGTTTGATGTAGGAATCGCCGAAGGGCATGCTGTTACTTTTGCCGCTGGACTTGCTTGCGAAGGAATTATACCCGTTTGTGGGATTTATTCATCATTCTTGCAACGTGCATTCGATCACCTTGTTCACGACTGCTCGATACAAAATCTTCACGTCGTCTTTGCTATTGATAGAGCGGGACTCGTCGGTGCTGATGGTGATACTCACCATGGGGTTCTCGATATTACATATCTACGACCTGTACAGAATTTAGTTTTTATGGCACCAAAAGATGAACAGGAACTTCGCGATATGCTTTATTCTGCCGTTTTCTCATATACAAGTGGACCAGTTGCAATTAGATATCCACGTGGAAATGGTTTTGGTGTTCCAATAAAACCAATGAGTTTTTTACCTCTCGGAAAAGGCGAAATCGTCAAATCGGGAAGCGATATTGCCATTATTGCATTAGGCACAATGGTGCAACAAGCATTAAAAGCGTCTGAAGAATTAGAAAAATATGATATTTCTTTGGAAGTTATTAATCCACGATTTATAAAACCGCTCGACAGCGAATTATTACTAAATTTATTCTCTCGATTTAAGCATATTATTACTATCGAAGATAGTCAAAAAACGGGTGGATTTGGCACTGCTGTTCTCGAATTTGCCGCTGAAAATGATATTAAAGATACTGTTTTTCATATACTCGGAATACCTGATAAATTCATACATCACGGTACTCAAGAACAACTATATAGAGAATTAGAACTTGACTCCGATGGTATTGTAAAAAAAGTATTAAGCATAATTCCAAGTTACGAAAAATCAAATTTTTAAAAAATAATTTGTTTTATAATTGAAAAAGTATTACTTTTGAAGTCTCTTTTGTTTGTAAAATCATTTGAGTTGATTCCGTAGCTCAGCCGGTAGAGCACTTGACTTTTAATCAAGTGGTCCCGGGTTCGAATCCCGGCGGGATCACAGTAGAGTTTTTTTTAAAAATCCTGTAAGTATATTAAAATAAAATATTTACAGGATTTTTTAATTTAAGAAAAAACAGCACACCAAAATAATTCCTAACACTTTTTCTAAAAATTAATATTTTTTTTGAAAAAAGTTCATTGTGATTAAGTTTTTTTTCTTATTTTGATCAAAAGTATATTGATATATTAATAATTATAAATTTTTGCTTTTAAACGATAAAAATGTATAAAAAAATTGCTAAAAACGAAATAATTTGAGACATTTTTCATTCTGATGTGTTACTATAGTAAATAGAATTACAATCTTAAAAAAAGTTATTTGAAAATTCGGTTTTAGATGTCCTGCACCTTTGAGGTGTAGGACATCTGGACAGAAGAAAAAAGTTATTTGAAAATAGTATTCAGATGTCCTACACCTCAAAGTGTAGGACATCTGGAGAAAAAGAAAAAAGTTATTTGAAAATAGTGTTTTAGATGTCCTACACTTCCAAAGTGTAGGACATCTGGACAGAAGAAAAAAGTCATTTGAAAATAGTTTTTCAGTTGTCCTACACTTTAAAAGTGTAGGACAACTGGACAGAAGTTAAATGTATTACTAATTAATTAAAAAGGAGTATCGAAATGAAAAGATACTTAGTATTACTTGTGCTATTATTGTGTAGCGCAGTAGTGTTATTTGGGCAGGAGCCTAAAGATAGCGACACAGTCTGGGTAAAGGAAATCGGGAGCGATGTAAAAACTGTACGATTTAGCCCTGATGGAAATTATATTTACGCCGCCGCATTGGGACAAAAACCACTAAAACTAAGCACAGCAACAGGAGAAATCTTGATGGAATATGCGGGATTTTTCTATGAGGCAACCGAGCATTTTTCTGCTTTAGATATTTCATCTGATGGAAAATGGCTAATAGGTGGTGAGTACGGAAATAATATGTACATTATCGACACTGAAACAGGTGTAATATTAAAAACTTTAAAAACTAACTATCAAGATGTACAATCAAACAAATTTAATACAGTAACGATAACTCCAGACAAGCGTTATGTTATAGCAACTAATAGGTTTAGATCTGATCCAATCACTTTAATGAATAGTATTATAGTTTGGGATACTGAAAGTGGTGAACTTATAAAAAATATCGAATCAAAAGATTTTATGAAAGTGAAAGCATCACCTGATAATCGTTATATTGCAGTAAGCCGTTATGTTACATCACCTATAGAAATATTAATCTATAATACGGAAGATTGGAAATTAGAAGGAACGCTTTGTTGCCATACTGAAAGTATTCAAGATATAGCCTTCTCGCCTGATGGCTCTCTATTGGCTTCGTGTGCTCATTTAGGTGAGATTAAAATTTGGGATATTGCTAATAATAAACAACCTATAATATTACCTGATTACGGATATATTTCGGCTATAAATTTCATAGATAATAATACCGTTGTTTGCAATGGCTATATTGACTATACAAAAAGTTATACGAAAATTTGGAATATAAACGAACAGAAAGTTTTGGGTATGATTGAAACCAGTCAACCTTACAGTATTGACATTGATAGAACTTCAAAAAATGTTGTATTAGCAAATTATAAAAATATTTTACTTTTTAATGCTGAATACTTGATAGCTGGTGTTGAAGATAATATTTCAGAGACGTATAGATTAGTAATTACTCCCAATCCAACTTCGAACTATATAGATCTGAACCTTACTATGAACAATGCTGCACCTATTAATATCGCGATTTATGATATAACTTCAAACAATATTGCTTTGTTATATTCTGGATTTTTGGAAATTGGTAATCATAATTTTCATTGGGATACAAAGTCAGTACCATCTGGAAATTATTTTTGTAAAATAACTTCAAATACTTTTTCACAAACTTATAAAATAATGGTGCAAAAATGAAAAAGTCAATAATAACAATATCATTTCTTGTACTATGCTCTATTTGTGTATATTCACAAGATAATTTACCTACTCCATTCATATTTAATTATCGTGCCAATGATACATTACGAGTAAATGAGACATTAAAAAAAGAATATTTTCCACAAACAAAGTTTATGCTTGGTACTCAATGGTACGGTCATCCGCGGATGCTAAAAGCCTTGGAAATGAATGAGAATCAAGGAACTTGGCCAGACGATACTTGGAGAGTAATTGGAAATCCTTATCCAGACTATAAAATGTATCATATTTGGGAAATAAAATCTCCAGACTACGGTCAAGCGTTTGAATTTAAGCCAACCCTGTACATACCCGAATCAGAGCGAGGTGAACTCATAAAGAGTGATTTGGATCCATCACGTAATATATTTGGCTTTAGTCATAGGAAGGGTAAAATTGTATTGCCAACAGACGACAATAATGTCCGTTTAGGCTTATCACCACTTGACTTACCTAACTACAGCCCTGATAGTATAGTATTAAAAAATGCTTGGTTAGATGACGGGTATGAGTTTTAAGTACTTTTTCCTCCATTATTTAAAAAATCTTGAATAATAAAGAAAAAAGTAAAAAAAAACACTTGTTTTTAAAAATCAATGTTCAAGTTTGTATTGTAATTAAGTATTACTTCGGAATTTGTATAAAAAAACTAAAATGAGGTCTGAAATGAAAAAATTAGTATTGTCTTTAATTATGGTGATTTTTGGTGCTATTACACTTTTTGCTCAAGAGCCTAAAGATAGCGATACAGTCTGGGTAAAGGAAATTGGGAGCGATGTAAAAACTGTACGATTCAGCCCTGACGGGAATTATATTTATGCAGCCGCATTGGGACGAAAACCAATGAAGCTAAGCACAGCAACAGGAGAAATCTTGATGGAATATGAGGGGTTTTTCTACGAGGCAACCGAGCATTTTTCTGCTTTAGATATTTCATCTGATGGAAAATGGTTAATAGGTGGTGAGTACGGAAATAATATGTATATTATTGACACTGAAACAGGTGTAATATTAAAAACTTTAAAAACTAACTATCAAGATGTACAATCAAACAAATTTAATACTGTAACGATAACTCCCGACAAGCGTTATGTAATAGCAACTAATAGATTTAGATCAGACCCAATCACTTTAATGAATAGTATTATAGTTTGGGATACTGAAAGTGGTGAACTTATAAAAAATATCGAATCACAAGATTTTATGAAAGTGAAAGCATCACCTGATAATCGTCATATTGCAGTAAGTCGCTATGTTACATCACCTATAGAAATCTTAATTTATAATACGCAAGATTGGAAATTAGAAGGTTCACTTTGTTGCCATACTGAAAGTATTCAAGATATAGCTTTCTCGCCTGATGGCTCTCTATTGGCTTCATGCGGATGGGGTAATGAAATAAAGATTTGGAATATTGAAAAAAAGCAAATTCAATTAGAAATACAAAGTGATAATTATTATTGTAAGCAAATATTATTCATTGATAACAATAATTATATTTCAGGCGGGTCTGATTTTACAACTGGTGGCATAGAGATATGGAAACAAGGTGAACTTAGTCCATCAAAAAAATATAAAATAGGTCTTTATGATATGGATTTTTATTCAGAAAAAAATCTTATTTCAGTAGCCTCTGGCAAAAGTATGACGCTCATAGATATATCAAAACCTTTAAGTGTTCCTTTAGATATTAAAAATAGCGATACGACCTCGCCTAATCCAACAAATGGCATTAGTCAAATTAATTTTATTTTGCCAAAGTCTGGATTGACACGAGTATCAATAAGCGATATGTTATCTAATGAGCTATCAATATTGTATAATGGCTTTCTTGAGCAAGGTGAACATAATTTCCAATGGATAGCAAATAATGTACCAAACGGCACTTACTTTTGCAATATAATTGGTCAAGATTTTTCAAAAACTCTAAAAATAATGGTGATAAAATGAAAAATAAATTATATTTGATAATTATATTAATTATGGTACTTAATATAAATTTGCACTCTCAAGATAGTGAACCATCACCATTAAAATTTAATTATATAATTAATGGCAATAATATCACAAATCAACCGCTTTCGAGTGAGTATTTTCAACAGAAAAAATTTAGTCTCGGTGCTCAATGGGGCGCACATAGCAGAATGATGAAGGCATTAGATATGA
>JARKQC010000090.1 GCA_029974985.1 Bacteroidota bacterium
ATTACCTAAAACTGTGGTATATTTTCTCATAGCTTGTATTTCCTTCATGGTGAATTGTTTATGGTGAATTATTCATACCATTTGAAGGGCCAAAATACAAGCTATTTTTTTTCTACATCAGATTAACCGGACAGCAGTGTAAAATTATTATTTTTTAATCATCATTTTTTAATATAGATATAAATATTAGATGATTTAAAAATGAAAAAATTATATTTAATTCAAATTATGTTGGGCTTGCCGGAGAAAAAGTTATCCTTTCTAATGCTAAATAAAAATTAACTCATATAATTTTAATAAAAACTATTGGGAAAGTATCGATATTATTTGTTGTAAAATCAGGAGTATGTAGTGTCTGATCATACAATTGCATTATTTTGCAAATCCTATATTAAAGATATTGATGCTGTAGAAAGACTTGTTAATAGCATTAATAAATATAATATTGAAAATATACCTTTTTATATTTCAATTCCTCGTAGTGATGCAAGAGCGTTTAAAAATCGATTTGGTAATGAAATAAATTTAATTTATGATGAATCGATTAGTTCTGAACTTATTAACTCACCTATTAATAATTTCGAGCCAGGTTATATCAATCAACAAATTGTAAAAATGGAAATATGGAAAACGGGTATCGCTGAAAATTATTTTGTTCTTGATTCTGATGGTTGGTTTATTAGATCATTTAAAAAAAGTGACTTTATTGCTAAAGGTACAACACCATATTCAGTAATGTACCAAGATAAGGAATTGGCATATGATCCAGTTTATAAAAATTTCTTTGATGTTAAGAAAGAACATGTTAAGGAAATAAGGAAAATGATTGGAGGCAATGAGACTAGGTATTTAACAGTTCATAATTTTGCAATTTTATCTTCTCATGTACTTAGAAATTTTCGCGAAAAATTTTTGATGCCAAGAAACTTGACTTTGCCACTAATATTAAAAGACCACTCTTTTGAATTTTCATGGTATACAGAATGGTTATTAAAAGATAAAAGCATAGATATAATTCCTATTGAACCGTTATTTAAAACATATCATTTTGAAGAAGAGTATATTATTGATAGAATGCGAGGAATTACTGAAAAAGATATTGCAAGATCATATTTAGGGATCTGCATGAATTCTAATTGGGCTCGTAAATTCAAAGGAAAACCAGTAATGAATCCTATCAAGATTTTTACATTGTTAGGTAAATATGGTTTAAGATATTATTTCGGAAATTTTACTTTAAAAAATTGATATATTTGTTTAATCTCTTTGAATTATTTTAATTGTTATAATAGGAATAAGAAATGAAAAAGATATTATTTGTTTATGGCACACGTCCAGAAGCTATTAAATTGGCACCATTGGTTTTAGAATTTAAAAAATATCAAGATATTTTTGATGTTAAAGTATGTCTTACTGGACAACATCGTCAAATGCTTGACCAGGTTAATTCTTTTTTTGGTATTAAAGCTGATTACGATTTAAACCTCATGACGCCAAACCAAACTTTATCAAGTTTAACAGCAAAATGTATTGAAGCAGTTTCTGAAATACTCATTAAAGATCCGCCATCTTACGTTATTGTTCAAGGTGATACAACCACTGTAATGGCAACTTCTCTAGCTGCCTATTTTTGTCAGATACCAGTTGTACATATTGAAGCTGGATTAAGGAGTGGCAATAAATATTCACCATTCCCAGAAGAAATTAATAGAATTATTGCTGGACACATTTCACATATTCATTTTGCACCTACTGTAAAAGCAAAAGAAAATCTTTTAGCTGAAGGTATTAAAGATCGAATATTTGTTGTGGGAAATACTGTTATTGATTCCTTGCTTTTAGGACTTTCCATAATAGAAAATAATGATTCAAAATATTCAAGTTTTTTTTCAAATATTGATTTTTCTAAGCGAATCATTCTTGTCACTGGACATAGACGTGAAAGCTTTGGTAAATCCTTTGAAGAAATCTGTTATGCTATAAAAGATATAATTCAATGCAGATCAGATGTTGAAATTATTTATCCAGTACATCTAAACCCAAATGTTCAGGAACCTGTAAAACGCATACTTGCTGGTATACCGCGTATACATCTTATTGATCCGCTAGACTACCCATATCTTATTTGGATAATGAATAAATCCTATTTTGTTCTTACTGATTCAGGCGGCATCCAGGAAGAAGCACCAGCGCTAGCAAAACCTGTGCTTGTAATGCGTGATGTGACCGAACGAAAAGAAGGAATCGAAGCTGGCACTGCACGGCTAGTAGGATCAGATCGAAAAAGAATACGAGATGAAGTTTTAAGATTACTCGATGACACAGAAAGTTATAAACGAATGTCTAACGCAGTTAACCCTTATGGCGATGGTACAACATCAAAAAAGATTGTAGAGATCATGAAAGAACAGGCATAGTAATGAATTCATTATTTAATAAAATAGTGAGCATCTTTTCGTCTTCCCGAAGAGGTCTTATAGATACGATAGTATCGAGTTTGCCTCAAATTGTAGGTTTAGCAACAGGATTTTTTACAACAATTCTTATTGCTAAAGGTTTGGGCCCAGAGGGGCTAGGTGTTTATGGTCTTATTCTTACAATACCAAATTTTATTACTAATATTTCTGATTTAGGAATAGGCCAAACAGCACTACGTTATGCTGCTAAAACATCTGCGTTACATGATCAAGAAAGCCAATTTGCTGTTCTAAGATGGGCATTCCGTCTACGAATAATGTTAATCGTTCTTTTTTCGATTATTGCTATAGCAGTGATTCCTGTTATATCATCTAGTATCTGGCATAGATCTGAGTTAACATATCTATTTTTATTGAGTCTTCTTATATCTTTTTTTAATGTATTATCAGCAGTCCCTGCTATTTATTTTCAATCTAATAATAAATTTATAATTAACAGTATTATCCGCACTGGACAATTGCTCATTTCTTTTTCAGGAATTTTAATTATAGCTTTAACAAGAAAGTGGAATATACAAATACTTGTGTTTGTTACAGTTTGTGTATCTTTTATATCTTCAGTGGTTTTTATTTTGTCCGTTCCCCGAAAAGCATTATTAAGTTCTAATGATTTTTCCCTTTGGAATACCTTAGGTTTTTTTGGTTTATTAAAACCTCCATGTACAACTACGGTTTCGAATAATCGTGATAATATTGGGCATTTTACGCTTTACATGATCGTTTCTTCTGTTGTTGTCTCAATAACTCTTCAACTTGATATGTGGCTAATGGGTGCTTATCTCAATAATGAGCAGTTAGGTTTATATAATGCAGCTGGTAAGTTCACGTTACCTCTTGTAGTGTTATTGGGAGCAATAAATACTGCATTGTGGCCTCGCGTTTCTAGAGCAACAACTGCTGAACAAATAAAGAAATTAATGAAAAGTACTCTTTTTTTCAGCATTATCTTGTTTGTTGGATCTTTTTTATATTCGTTTTTTTTTCCTATTTTTATTCCTATTATATTTGGAAAACGATTCACTAATGGTATTATAATTGGTCAAATTCTTTCCTTCCGTTATTGCATCGCTCTTCTATTTATTCCAATTTCTGTAATAGGATACTCGATGGATATGGCTAAAAATTACTGGTGGATTAATATAATACAATTATTTGCTGTTCTTATTTCTGATCTTATATTATTACCGATTTTGGGTGCAAAAGGTGCTGCAATATCATTAGTAATTAATGAAAGTATTGGATCGTTTCTTTCTGCCACACTGATTTATAAAAAATATAAACAATTAAAGTCTAATGCATATTGATTTATTAAAATGATTGAGACGATTAATATAGGATTACAAAATGATTTTGGTAGTAGAGCCTGAATGTAAAGGTTATTCACATATTGATTTTAATACTTCCATTATTAGAACTCTTGTTAATAGCGGTGAACAAATCATATTTATAGGTGATTCAACACATATTGCTATATTAAAACAAAAGTGTCATTCAAATGTATCTTTTTTCTCTTTAAAAACAACTAACATACATAAAAATCTCTTTTACCGCTTAATTATTGATTTTATTTTCATATTTAAAATATTTTCTATTGCTAAAATAAATAAAACAAGTAAAGTAATATTTCTATCATGCAATGCACCAAATCTATATGTTATAAAATTATTTTCATGGATTAATAGTAATTTATATATAGATGTTTATGTCCATGGCATTCTAGAAGAAATAGCCACTGGCAAACCTTATTTGGGATATCGTAATCCATTTAACTGGTACAAGATACTTTTTTGGTTTGGATGGCCTTTTCTATTACCCGCTCCACATACATTTCGTTTTATTTTGCTTTCTCCCTCCATGTGTAAAGAAGTACGTAAGATATATAGAAACTTTAAAATTAGATTAGATGCTATTACTCACCCTATACCAGACTTATATTATGAACAGAAAAAAAATATTTTAATAAACTCTCGTCCTATACTTCGGCTTGCGTGGTTTGG
Organism: Bacteroidota bacterium; assembly: GCA_029974985.1. Classification (GTDB taxonomy): domain Bacteria; phylum Bacteroidota; class Ignavibacteria; order Kapaibacteriales; family UBA2268; genus JANJTB01. The sequence continues at coordinate 4,475 of JARKQC010000090.1, forward strand.
TATCTTAAATCATGCGAAAGGTGGTTCTGATTTTAAACGTTTGATAGAAGCGGTTACTTTAGCTAATGCTCCTGTTTCTTTTGATTTACTCGGCTTTTGTAATGACCCATCATTAGATTTATCAACTAATCTAAAACTTCATGGTGATCCTACTCATTTTCTATCAGATATGAAAATTCAGCAGGTGGTGCCATTAATTGACTATGCTATATTTACTTATCCTGCAAATTCATACAAGCTTACTGCATCTGGTGCACTATGTACCGCACTAGGCTATAGTATTCCCGTATTATGTCTTGAAAATAATTATTTTAGAGATTTTTTTATAATGTACGGTGATATCGGCAAAATGTATAAAAATATAGAAGACTTGAAAGAAGACTTAATTAAAAACACAAATGAACTGATTAAAGCTCGCAATAAATATGTGGAAAATATTACTAATTTGAAGAATATTATTAATACTCAGAATCAGAAAATTATTTGTAATAAAATTAAAGGATGGTAATTATGAAAAATGAAAGTATTTTATTTTCCATATTAATGCCAGTTTATAATGGAGAAAAATATATTGGGAAAAGCATTGCTTCGGTTATAGAACAAACCTATGAAAATTGGGAACTTATTATTGTTGATGATGCTTCAACAGACGGGACTGCTAATATTATTTCTTCTTTCTCTGATAAGAGAATACATTATATCAGGCTACAGCATAATGCTGACCAGTTAAATGCCTTATTAGAAGCAGGTAAAAGAGCTTCTGGTCAATATATAATGTTTTTACATTCTGATGATACGTTTACAGATAATAGAGCTCTTGAGAGAATTTTAAGGGCTATTTCTATTCATTCTAAAAAAGATGGTTTTTATGCTGATATACCTACTATGGATGAAGATGGAAAAAGTATTGGACTTCTTAAAGCCGACAATTCTAAATATAACCGATTAATTAAAAGAATAATTTTTAGTTATGCAGGGAATCCTAGATTTGATGTGTTTGTAGTACGCAAGAGTATTTTTGATGGTCCTGTTAAGATTAATTATTTAACTGATAATACAATCTACTATTTGAATTGTTTATCTGAAAAACCCATACTTGATATAAAAAAAATTGAGCCTTGGTATCGGTATCGTTTGTATAAGGGCAACTATATTAACTCTGATATAGGAAAGTTTGTTGCAACTAATGGTCCTTTCAGAACCATTAAGCGATTGTATGATGCTCAGCTTTTTATGCCTTCATGGGTATTTAAAAGCAGGTTTGTTTTTAGATTATTAAGAAAAACTGGTTTATGGCGTTTTATTCCACTTAAGAAGAATAAAAAAGACCCTGAAGCTTTAGACGCATATCTTGCTAATTGGTTTATTGATCTTAAAAATAATTCTTATCCAGATATTTTATTAAAACAAATTACAGCAATCCGGCAGAGTATATCTACTCTGCATAATAGAGCGAAACCGTATGAAATATTTAAAATCCCTGATAAGATTTATGATGGAAAAGACGCAAGATCTTTTTATAAGGATTATATTTCTGGGAATCTTCCAAAAATATATCTAGATCTTCTTGATAAAGATTATGACCATATTGTTACAACTCAGGAACTTGTTACTACGGTAGAGCGTATTAAAAAATTCATTTGTTTAGATACTGATATTATCATAAAGTGAGGAATACCAAATGAATATTTGCATTGTTTCAATGGCAAATGCCCACGATAAACAAATTGGCGGGAAACATATCCATCAATTATTATTAGAGAAAGCTTATTGTGAACAGGACCATAATGTTATGACTGTTTATCCTAGTAAAAAGAAAATTATCTCTCGTATTGTTTTGAAAATAAATCGTACTTTATCAAAAGAATCTAATGCCAAAAAATTTATTACGCATTGTACAGAAATCAGAAAAGAACTTACAAATATGATAATTAAGATTTTACGACGATCAAAAGATGAAATTGTCTTTCTTTCACAAGATACAATATCTGCTCTTGCTGTTAAAGATGCCTTATCATTATATCAATATGATAACGTACATACAGCTTTAACTCTACATGGTTATTTTACAAGAGAAGAACTTAATTATCAAAATTTTGATAAAGATCGTGAACATTTCATCATGATCTCTATGGGATGGGAACGAGAAGCAGTAATGTATGTAGACAAAATATTAACTGTTGATACAAGAATAAGAAATTATGTTATAGATGAGTTAAAAGTTGACCCATCTAAAATTTCTGTTATTTTCAATTCAATTAATGATTCTTTTTTTAGACCAGCTAATAAGGATGAAGTTAAACATCTAAGGAAGAAACATAATCTCCCAATAGATAAAAATATCATATTGGTCGCTAGACGTCTTGTAAAGAAAAATGGTGTACACCAGGCTCTTTATGCTATGGAGCAAATAGATGAATCATTCAATGTATTAATGGTAGTTATAGGTGATGGGCCTGAACGTGATAATCTTTTAAAAATTATCTCTGAAAAGAAATTAGAGAAGAAAGTCTTATTTCTTGGTGAAATTAAACATTCACAAATTGTAGATTATTATCGCCTTGCTGATATTATTCTTCTTCCGTCGACAAAATCTGATAATGTAGAAGAAGCAACATCACTTTCTATGCTTGAAGGAATGGCTTGTGGTAAAGTTGTCATTGTTTCTGCAATAGGAGGAATGAAAGAAGTAATTAAAGATAATGTAAATGGATATCTTTTCGAAGATAAGAATATTCATGATCTTGTAAAAAAAATAAAATTAGCTATTATTAATAAAAATGAATCTGAACGCATCTCAAATATTGCAAGAGAATATGTTGTGGCTAACAATGGTTATTTAGAACATGCAAATCGCTATCTTAGTTATGCATGTGGTAAATAATATATATTTAAATACTTAATATTAAAGAAAATTTTCATAAAATGAAAGATTTGAAAACAATTGATATAATAATTCCTGTTTACAATGATGAAAAAAACATCCTTGATGCTATAGAAAGTGCTATTAATCAAATAAATGTTAAGGTTAATGTAATAGTAATCAATGATGGCTCTAATGATAATACAGATATTGTTGTAAAAGAATCAATTTTTTATAATCAAATTATTTATATAAAAAAAGATAATGGAGGAGTAGCCTCTGCAAGAAATATAGGATTAAAAAATTGTAAATCAGAATATTGTTGTTTCCTTGATAGTGATGATATATTAGAGAAAAATTTTGCTTTTACTCTAATCTCTGAATTAGAAAAAAATAATGCAAATTTTGCTTTTTCTGATTATGTTTTTATAGAAGAAGATGATGTTAATAAAGAAATTGTACTTAAAAGACAAGAGATAATAAAAAATCCAACTATTAAAGATCTTTTATCACATAATTTATTTATGACTCCTACAGTTATTTTTAAAAGAAATATTGCATATAATATTCTTTTTAATGAAGAATTAAAATATAATGAAGACTGGCTTTTTTGGATAGATATTTTTAATAATGTAGACAAGGTTGTTTTTTGTGATAATAAGCTAGTAAAAATACGAACAAGAAAAGGAGGTCTTACTTCCAAAAAAGAGATACATGCAACAAATTATCTAAAGGTAATAAGAATAATTGAAGAAAAGTATTATAATAGATATAAGAAAACATTAAAATGCGCTTATATAAAATATTCAAATAATCTACGAGCTTTTAAATTATATGGAGAAAGTATTATTTATCTTTTTAAATCTTTTCCATCTACTAACTTTTTTTTAATATCTCCAATATATTTAATTAAATTAATTTTAACAATTACAAATATAGATAAATTAATTAAAAAGTTAATAATAAAAGAAAAAGATAGAAATGCAATATTTTAGCTTTTTTAGGACAAAATATGAAAATAGATGTAGCAATACAAAGCTATAAAAAACCTGAATTACTTTTATATACACTGCTTTCACTATATAAACATTCTTCAGAACATATTGATACCATATATATAAATGATGATTCTGGAGAAGATTCAGAAAGAATAGTTAAAATCTATCAAAGCGAACAATTTCTGCAATTATTTCGTGATTGGAAAATTAAAGTACGTAAAAACATACGAAGAACAGGTTGGTGGCAAGCATTAGTAAAAGATCAGATGCCAAAATACATATCACCATTTTATTTTATTTATCGCGCATCTATTTGTTTATTAAAAACCGGACATTTTTTTACAAATCGCCATGATATAAGATATCAATGGGCATTTGATTGTACCAATAAAAAATATGTTTATGTATTGCATGATGATGTAATTTTTAATAAAGATATTGTTGGTTTATACATTTATGAAGCTGAAAAAATGAAAAACCCAGGTATAATTGGAGATTTGGGACAGTGCTGGCGTTGCCCTCATTCTAATGGAAATAGTGCATGTTCTCCTGAAAAAATTATGAGTGGTTATCGTCCTAGCAGAAACTGGCCCAAAACAAGTTATGCATATAATGGTAGTAGAAGAGCTTGTAGGATTAATGAATGGTCTGCTCTTATCGCTGTTGAAGCAATAAAATATATTGAACAAAAAGAGCATGTATTTTTTGGAAATTATGATGATTTTGGAGATGTGGGAGCATATTGGTTTGATATGTGTATAAAAAATAATTTTGATTTCTTAGATCCACTTCCAACTATTGAACAAAGGAGATCTTATTATACTCATGGATGGAGAGGTGTTTCAGGGCATTCAATATGGGTTAATCAAGGATCTGGAAAGAATGAATACAATAGAAATGAAATTATTAATGCCATACACAATGATTTTGGCATATATTTTAATAATTTGGTTTCAAAATGAAAATTGATATTGATATTTTACTTGCAACTTACAATGGTTCTCATTATTTAGACAAACAGATTCAATCAATAATAGATCAGACTTATCCGTTTTGGAGGATAATAGCACGTGATGATGGTTCAACCGATGAAACAATCGAAATATTAAGAAAGTGGAAGAACATCCTTCATGAAAGGTTGATCATATTAGATGAAGATTGTCCAAAAAATCTTGGTGTTATTGCTAATTTTGAAAAGCTTTTAAAATATAGCACATCCAAATATATTGCTTTTTGTGACCAAGATGATTTTTGGTATAAAGATAAATTAGAAATATTTATAAATAATTTCATATTATTGGAAAAAAAATATGGTTTAAATTTGCCATATTTAGTTTTTAGTGATCTAGAAGTTACTGATAGCAAATTAGAACCTATAGCAGGTTCTTTTTGGAAATTGCAAAAAATTAATCCTTATATAGTAAATGATCCACGGAAACTAGCCTTGTCAAATTGTGTAACTGGATGTGCAATGATGATAAATCAAAACGCTGCGAAAATAGCTGTTCCAATGTTAAATGCAATGATGCATGATTGGTGGATTGCACTTTGTGTTTCTAAAAATAATGGAAAATTTGGTATTATAAAAGAAAAAACTATTTCTTATCGACAACATTCATATAATGTTGTTGGTGCAAAAAAACAGGGCTTTTTAATTTGGTTAAAAAAAATAATATATTTATTAATTAAAAAGGATGATTTCAATAAATGTTTTTATCAAGCTAAAGCATTAAATATATATAATAATAAATATTACTTTTTTTTTGTGAAGTCATTTTCAATTATAAGAAGATTATTTAATTATGTATAAAGGTATTAAATTATGATTCTTAAACTTGTTATGAATCTATTTATAATATCATGTATTTTTGATCCAGCTGATAAAATATTTGGTTTAAAAACACTTCTTTATTTACTTTTATTTTTTATACTTTTTGTTATTTTATTTAGTAATAAGACGATTATTTTTGATAAAAGTGATATCTATTATTTATTAGTAATATACACTATAATTGCTATATCATATTTTATAGGTAAAGTTAGAAATATTAATTTTAATAATAATATAGCTTATGGGTATTTAAAATCATTTTTATTTCTTGGGCTTTTATTATTTATAAATATTGAGAGTAATATATTTAAAAAAATGTTATTAAATATATTAATGATATTATCATATAGTATAATAATTATTTTTTTAATTAAATTATTATTCAACAATGAATATATAGAAAAGTTAACTTTATATTTAACTTTTGAAGTTGAAAGCGCAAAGATTGGGATAAGACAATATGGATCATATACTGTACCAATGATATATTTTAAGACATCACCTCTTATTATTTTTTCAATTGCACATTTTATAAAAAAACAAACAAATATTAATTTAATTATTTCTATACTATGTTTAATAGCTATGATCTTATCTGGAACAAGGGCAAATATAATTATTGGTTTTGCTTTTTTTTCTGTTTCATTTTTTATTATATATAAAAAATATAGAAAAGCTGCTATTATAATATTTACATTAATAATCATATTATTTTTGCCAAAAATATTAATTAATTTCTTTTCTGTTTCTGAATATTCAAATACTATAAAAATAAATCATATTTATGATTATATAAAATTATTTGATACTAAAACAATTTTATTTGGACAAGGTATAGGATCTGGTTTTATGTCTACTGCATTTCATGGTTTAACTTATAATACTGAACTAACATATTTTGAAATAATTAGAATATTTGGTTTACTATTGGGCACTATTTTAATTATATTCATTATTTTGCCAGGTATATTATTATATAAAAATGATATTATAAATAGTTTGGCATATTTTTCATATTTAATCATTGCTGGAACAAACCCATTACTGATTAGTTCAACTGGCATGATAGCAATTATTTATACAATATTATTAAATAAAGATATTATGTAAACTTCAATGAGTTGTGCACTTCAATCCAATCACCGAGATAAAAAAATAATTAATAAAAATGTTCATAAATAGGTAGCAACTTTATTGACAGAAAGCGAATTTGTCAAATATCCAATTAATTTAAGGTTTATAATATGAAATTAGCAGCTTCAATTGTTATCTATCATAACAACATAGAACAATTAAAACATATTATTAATTGTTTTATTAATATTCCGTTGGAAACAAAACTTTATATAATAGATAATTCTTCAGATGATAGTTTAAAAATTTTAAAAGATATTGATAAAAAAATAGAATATATTTTTAATAATAAAAATCTTGGCTATGGAAAGGCGCATAACATAGCATTACGAAAGAGCATCGAAAATGATGTTACATATCATTTAATTTTAAATCCTGATATATCATTTAATCCAAATGAAATAAATGAGTTAATTGATTATATGGATAATCATCATGATGTTGGACAACTTATGCCAAAAGTTACATATCCAGATGGTCAACCACAATATCTTTGTAAATTATTACCTACACCATATGATTTAATTGTAAGGAGATTTATACCTACAAAAAAATTATTTAAGAATAGTAAATATGAATTAAGATTTTTTGGATATAATAAAATAATTAATGTTCCATTTTTATCCGGTTGTTTTATGTTATTACGAGTTAATGCATTAAAAGAAGTTGGATTATTTGATGAAAGATACTTTATGTATGCAGAAGATTTAGATTTTTCAAGAAGAATGCATTCAAAATATAAAACTATTTTTTATCCATATATTACTATTATTCATGATCATGCTAGAGAATCATATAAAAATATAAAGATGTTAAGGATTCATATCAAAAGTATTATACATTATTTTAATAAATGGGGTTGGTTTTTCGATAATGAAAGAAAAATTATCAATAAGCGATGTTTAAATCAATTCGATAAATAAGGAGCCCTCTATGAAAGGCATCATCCTTGCCGGTGGATCCGGCACCCGACTGTATCCTATCACTCGCGCTGTTTCTAAACAGATCCTTCCTGTGTACGATAAGCCCATGATTTATTATCCCCTTTCGGTGCTTATGCTTTCTGGTATTCGGGAAGTGCTTATTATTTCAACACCCCGTGACTTACCGGTGTTTAAGGAATTGCTCGGATCTGGGGAGTGGCTCGGGATGCGTTTTGAATATGCAATTCAGGAACAACCCCGGGGCCTCGCGGATGCCTTTATTGTAGGTGAACGCTTTATCGGCTCTGACAGTGTAGCCCTAGTGCTAGGAGATAATATCTTTTATGGCCAGCGCTTTACCGAGACCTTGCAAAAAGCAGCCGCCAATAAAACAGGGGCAACCATATTTGGCTACTGGGTAAAGGACCCCACTTCCTATGGGGTAGTGGAATTCGATGCCTCAGGTAAAGTTGTCTCTATAGAAGAAAAACCACAGAAACCTAAATCCCACTATGCGGTTCCTGGCCTTTATTTTTATGATAATAATGTTATTGATATAGCAAAACAGGTACAGCCCTCCGCCCGTGGTGAAATAGAAATAACCTCCGTAAATAATGCCTACCTTGCGCAGGGACAGCTCCGGGTAGAACTACTAGGCCGCGGTATGGCCTGGCTCGACACCGGCACCTACGACGGACTCCTCGAAGCCGGCAACTTTGTAGAAGCAATCCAGAAACGCCAAGGGCTCTATGTTGCCTGTATCGAAGAAATCGCCTACCGTAATGGCTGGATCAGTAAAGATAAACTTTTAGAACTGGCAGCGTCTATAAAAACCGACTATAGCGCCTATCTCCGTTTTGTCGCCGAGGAAGAATAACTATGCCCTTTACCTTTACTCAGGGCCCCCTGGAGGGCCTTATCATCATTGAACCACGCCTATTCTCCGATGAGCGGGGGTTTTTTATGGAATTCTACAAGGCCAGTGACTTTGCCCAAGCGGGAATTACTGGCTCCTTTGTACAGGATAATCACTCCCGTTCAAGTCGGGGTACCCTGCGGGGCCTCCATTTTCAGCGTCCCCCCTATGCCCAGGGGAAACTCGTCCGGGTGACCCGTGGTGCTGTCTGGGATGTGGCCGTGGATCTCCGGAAAGGCTCCCCAAGCTATGGTAAATGGTTTGGGATAGAACTTACTGAAGAAAACCATCTCATGTTCTGGATCCCCCCTGGCTTTGCCCATGGCTTTGTTGCCCTCCAGGACGGAACAGAACTCCAGTATAAGTGTACCGCCGAGTACCATGCCCCAAGCGATGGGGGTATCCGCTGGGATGACCCGGACCTTGGCATCACCTGGCCCGACCTGGGCACTAAGTACACCATTTCACCAAAGGATATGCAGTTACCCTATCTTAAGGATCTGCAAAAGGATGCACTATGATCTGGCTTGTTGGCAACAGGGGAATGCTCGGAACTGAGCTATCTAATCTTTTTACAGCCCATAAGGTTCCCTTTATCGGTACCGACAGGGAATTATCAATTTTGGATCCGGCAGCCCTGCATACCTTTGCCTATGGTAAGGGCATTTCCTGGATCATTAACTGTGCCGCCTATACTGCCGTAGATAAAGCAGAGGACGAAGTAGAACTATGTACTGCCTTAAATGTACAGGGCCCGGAAAACCTGGCCCGGCTTGCCCGGGAAATAGGTGCACGGCTCCTTCATATTTCTACCGACTATGTCTTTTCCGGGACTCCTATCCTGGATCAGGGCGTACCGCGCCCCTATCGGGAGGATGACCCTACCGGCCCCACCGGTGTATATGGGAAAACCAAGCGGGAAGGAGAGGAGCGG
>JARKQC010000093.1 GCA_029974985.1 Bacteroidota bacterium
TTTTACTGTGCCTTCTCTTTTCCCACCAGTTCTAAGAGATCCCGGGCTTCTTTGAATTTTTTATCTATCTTAAGAGCTTCTTTAATTAGTTTTGAGGCTTCATCATACTGTTTAAGGTGGTATAATCCCTGAGCACGTAAAAATAATGCATATTTGTAAAAATCATCCTTCTTTTTGGAGTATCGGCCCAGGAACAGATCGAAGGTGTTGACTGCTTCCTGATATTCCTCTAGGATGAGGAGTACATATCCCCGGTTATACCAGGCCATGTTATCACCGGGTTCCAACCGGATCACTTCTTCGAAGCATTTAAGTGCCTCATGATATTTTCCAAGTTCCATGAGGGCCACTCCTTTATCATTCCAGGCGGAAACGTAATCTTTATCAATTTCAATTGCACTGTTAAAAAATTCTATGGATTTTTCTACTTTGCCTTGCTCTAAAAATGACATTGCTTGTTTGTAAAACATTTCAGCTTCTTTAGTGGCCATTTAAATCAACTCCTGGCTATATTTTGATGGGAGAGTATATAACTTTGAGAGTATGATTTGTTAGGTAGGTGGGTTAAGACCATAAATGGCACATTACTACCTTTTTTAACTGGGCTGTCAAAATTGTGCGTAATCAATTAGTAAAAATTAATACATTAAATTTATTATATTTTTATTATATTATATATGATTATTATTAATATTGAGATGTAAACGGTGAGAGCCTTTAATTTTTAATTATTTGCGTGGAGGATTTTTTTGGGAATCTTTGGGCGTCAGAAATTTTTTCTCTTTTTTAAAATTTTTTAAAAATTTTCTAAGAACTAAATCGAAATGTACTTACATACTATCTAAGTAGATACAGTCCATTACAAAAATTTGCAGTGCTGATAAATCAATAGATTTACTAATTAGAAAGGTTATTGATTAGTAAGTTAAGGTAATAATGGTACTGATTAATGTTTTTCATCTATTCCGTCTGTAAATCTATTATTGGGTCTGTAAATCTATTATTGGGTCTGTAAATCTATTATTGGGTCTGTAAATCTATTATTGGTCGGGGAATCTATTTTTGCATCCATTTTCTTTCATAGTTTTGAATCCAGATCAGTTCTTTTAAGAGGAGATCACCAGGGCC
>JARKQC010000108.1 GCA_029974985.1 Bacteroidota bacterium
AAAGTTGTTCTTTTTGGTGAAGATGAAGAAGAAAAGATTTTAGCTGAAATTGAAGACTTATCTAAAAAATTAAAGGTGAAAAAAAATAAATTGTGTAAAATTCGTGATAAAAAAAGGAAAGAAGAAAAACTTACAGCTCCTATAGAAAAAGTTTTAAAATGGGCTGAAGAAGTTAGTCCTCTTAATGAAATTACTGGTGAGAGAAAGCCTCTTCTTGCACCTAATATTCGGAATATTTGTAAGAATTATAATGCTGATTATGATTTGGCTGTTAGTAAATTGAAAAAGTTAGGGTATAATATTTTAGGTTAGTTGCAAATGTATCAAGTGTAACAAGGGAAATTAAAAAAATTTACTGGGTTGAGTATGTATTAGTATGTATTATACATACAAGTATGTATTTTCTTGTTTTAAATTTTTTTTACAGTTGTTACACTTGCATTACTTGAAGCAATTATTATTATATTATTATTATATTATTATAAAATTTTTTTATTTATTTGATTAATACACTTGAATGTTATCTTTAATATATAATATTAAATAAAAAAGGGTGAAAATATGAGAAAGTTGTCTAATGAAGAGTTAGAATTAATATTAAATAAACATGTTAAATGGTTAAATAATGAAGATGGTGGTGAGAGAGCTGATTTAAGCTTTGTTGATTTGGAAGATGCCAACTTGGAATATGCCAACTTGAGAAGTGCCAACTTGAGAAGTGCCAATTTGGAAGATGCCAACTTGGATTTTAGCTGCCTACCCTTATGGTGTGGAGGTCTCAATTTCAAAATTGATGAAAAAATAGCTAAACAAATAATGTATCATTTAATGAATTTAATGAAATGTTCTGAAATAGAACTAAAAGAATATTTTAAAGAAAAAGCTTTTGAATTTGTTAATACTAGTCATGTAGTTTCTATTCATGATTTACCTGAATTTGAAGTCCCTAAAAAATAAAATAATAATAAACAAAAAAGGTGAATGTTATGTTTTTTTCAACTGAAGATTATACAAATTTCATTAATGAGACATGTGATGATACAGATTTTATTCAAAAAACAGAATTATCAATACAGAAAATGGAAGAAAAAAGGGTGTTTTATAATGGCTATTTGTAAATGGTGTGGGAAACCATTAAGAAAAAGGTATAATTCTAGAAAATACCATGTGAAATGTGAAAAATATGCTAGAGAAGAACAAAATAGGATTAATAGAAGTAAGTACTATTATAAGAATAGAGATACTTCTAATAGTTTAGGTTCAAGTAATTTAACAGAAAACTATAATCCTAATCCTGTGAAAGAGTTGGAAGTTGTTGAAGCTGAATTAAAAAGATACAACCTTTTAAAATAGACTTGAATTTGCTTACAGTATAATATTGAAGAGGAATATATTTTTTATAATATTTTTCTCTCCCCTCCTTATAATAATAAAACTTTTTATAAAAATTTTTTTATATTTAATATGACTCTTAAAACTAAATGTGAAAAATGTACTCTTAAAAAAGAATACTATGATAATAAAAAAATAAAAAAAATTTATAATTGTAAGTATTTAAAACAAAGAATATATTTTTGCCGTGAATGTGGATCTATTAAAGTAGTGTGGGACAGATTAGATATAGTTTGTTTAAGCTGTGGTTTAGTTCATGCTGTAATTACTGATGATAGTGATTCAAAGCAAAGAGAAGATATTAAAATACCATTTTAAGAATAAAATAAATGGATTTGAGGATTAATTTAAAATCAATGGGCAGCTCAAATTTCACCTTAGGGATTTATTATATATAATTATTAATAATCTTTTTATAATATTTGTAAAACATATTTTTTATTCTCAAATCCATTTATTTTATTCACCTATTTTTTTTTATAATTTTACTATTTTTTAATTTATTTATTAATAAATAATTTTTTTAATTTATTTTAAATAAAAAAACTTTTTTAGTATGGGGGCAGGATTCAATGAAAATTAAAGAGATTAGTTTAGCTAAAATAATAATGTTATTAGGATTAATAATAGCAATATTGTATGGGATGTATTTAGGTCAAGAAAATATAACTCTTGCATCTTTAGGTATTATTGGTGGTTATTTAGCTAAAGATATAGAAAAAAATAAAAGTGATGACAATGAAACCACCGAAAACCAATAAATTTCATGAATGTTTAAAAGAAGCAGATATTGCAGGAATAAAAAAAGACATAATACATATCAAAGATGAAAATATAGCTCAAAACGAAGTAATAAAAAACAATACAGATACTATTAACCAAGTCAATATAACATTAAAAGCTGTTCAAACTGTAATGCAACAATTTATAGAAGATAAAAAAACATGGGCAGAAAGAAAATGGAAAATAATATCAGGAATACTAATGTTAGTACTCGGAGCATTAATAGGAGTCATAATATAAAAAAGGTGTGTATTGGAATGTATCAATATAATGAAAAATTGGATTCTAAAAATTTTTACTAATTAATCATTTTTTACAAAAAAATTATTTTGTACAACTTGTACAAGCTGTACAAACTTGTACAAAAATAAGTTTAAGAGATGTATAAGAATGTCAAGAAAAACAAAAGTTGAGTTATCACCTCATTTTAATGAAATACTTGACATGATTAAACAAGGTTTAAGCTCAAGGGATATTTCTGATTATTTGAAAAATGAATATGGTGAAAAGATAGCTCATGGTACTATTAACAATTATGCTAAAAAAATCAGGTCTAAAACTAATCAAGAATATTACAAGAGAAAAAAAGAAAATGATAATAAAATTGATGAAGTTATTGGGAAAGGAGTAGCTGATAAAGAAGCTGTTGACGATGTTGTTAATAAAGGTGTCTCTGATTTAGATGCTTTGGATACTATTATTTCTGAAGCTGAAAATGTTGGTTTAGATATAAATAGTCTTTATGTTGAAGAAGGTCCAAGGGGCGGTATTGTTACTTCTCAAGCAGATATTGTTAAAATTCAGATTTTAGTTAAGAGATTAGGGATTGATGCTATTAAGGCTAAAGCTATGATTTTGAAAGATGAACCTGAAGCTCCAAATGTTAATGTTAATTTTTATACTGAGGAGGTTAATAATTTACTTAAAAAAAATACTCAGAACTAATTAAGTAGGATTTATTAGTATGATTGATTGTTTAAATGAATATAGTCAAAATGAAATTGATATATTTAATAAAACAATTATGCAAAACCCAATAATCCAAACAAAGCCTTTTAATCCTAAAACTGGTAAATGGTATGAGCAGCAAGTTGAAGCTTTATTATACTTGAATAAGCCAGATAGAATAAATAAAGGATTGGTTGGAGGAGGTGCTAATGGGGGGAAAACTACTCTTGGATGTATGTTTATAGCTCAATATTTGATGCTTGAAGAGTATAGGGCTTTAGTTACTCGTAAGACCCATGCCGAACTTTTAGGTACTGATAGTATGTTTGAAATACTATCAGGGTGGGTGCAGAATCCTGATTTACCTGATGGTTTATATGGAGAACCAAGAGGAGGATTAAACGCTCGTATTAAAATGGATAATGGAGCTACTATTGATTTTAAAGCTTTTAATGATGAAAGTAAAAGACAACAAGCTAAAAGCCACCGTTACCACCATATAAGCCATGAAGAAGGTAGTGAATTAGTTCCCCGTGTTTTAAAATTTATATTTAGAAGCTTAGGAAGAGATGACGAATCTATCATCCCCTTAGCTCAGCTAATACAATCTAATCCAGCTACCAATAATCGTAATAGTAACTTAGAAAATAGTAATCAGCTTATCTATGACACTTATGTAGCTGATGATGCCGAAAATAAATTTATTGAGATGGATTGGCGACATAATCCATTTATACCTCAAGAAGAATACGGAAAGGCACTTGATGAGCTAGACCCTGAAGATAAAGCCCATCAAAAATATGGGGATTGGTTATTTAAACAAACTAATAATTCACTAATAACCCAAGAAAGATTAAATGATACTCAAATAGAATTACCTGACATACGACCTTATTCTACATTATACAGTCTTGATTTAGCTGGAGCTGGAAGAGATAAAACAGCACTAAATACTACTTTTGTACATACAAAAACAGGGCATCAAATGATGCATCGTTTAAGTGCTACACCTGATGAAGATGCAGACAATATGATCATTGAGCATATTCAAAAAGATATTGATTCTAATTTTAAACCTGCATTATTAGTCCTCGAACAAGAAGGAGGTAGTTTTAGCACTACTAAAAGATATTATGAAGATTTATTATTATCTGAATTTGATTTAGAATTAGACTTATACAAACCTGATAAGGCTAAATATATAAGAGCTAAAGGATTAGCCCGTACAATTCGTAAAAAAGGGTGGAATAGTACCACTCAATTAACAAGAGAATATTACTTGAATAAACATACTTATTGGGATTTATTCATGGATGATTTTATTTATATTACTAAATCAGGGTTACAAAATAGTTCTCCTGATTTACTTGATACTGCCACTAATTTAAATGAATATTTAAAAGAATTCACATTTTAAGAGTTGATCCAAACATGGAAGTTTTACAAAATTTCAAACAGTTAGAAATAGCTACAGAACTTGATGAGATAGATGAAAGTAAAGATCAAGGAGGAGGCAGTTATTTACAAAAACCTATCATGCCTGAATTAGCTGATTTTTTATTTCTTAAAAATGATTTGTTTGCTAGTAGTATTGAAATCTATGAGGAGGATGTTGTTAAAAACAATATAATCAAGGTTAAAAGTGAAGAGTATAATGTTCAAGATATTATGGATACTTTCAATAAATGTAGGGAAGAAATAAGCTATTTATATGGTGATTATAAACAATATGGTGCAGGAGCATTAAAAATAGTTAGAATAGATGATAGTTTTACTCTTGTTCATTTACCTCAGTCTCAATTAAATATTACAAAAGTAGAAATTAATGGGAAGTTGTATCCTCTGGTTGAGCAAGTGATTGATTATACAGTTCAATCAAATGAAGCTAAAAATAAACTATTCTTGTTATATAATGTTAAATATCCTAAAGAAATACTTCAACATGATATTAAGGGTGTTTTACTATGGTTAGGGAAATCAAGAGCATTTAATTATTATACTATTCCTTTTTATGTTCAAACTATACCTGATATGCGAAATGGAATAATAATAGATGCATTAGATGAAGAACAATTAAAACAAGGCAATAATACAAATGGTGTCTTAATATTGTCTAAATCAGGAGTTAAAAGATTAAAAAGTAATGATAGTGATGATAAATCAGATGCTCCCATAATGCCCTCGAATGTTGCTACTATTAAAAAATCATTAGAAAAAGGAGGTATTGGTAATGCTATGTTGTATGATGAAAGTGATGAGCCATTAGTTGCAAATTATGTTAGCTTATCTAATAGTAATAATGATTATATTAGTAGTAAAATTGAAGGATTAAAAAATAGTATTATTAGCCGTTCTAAAATTCCCCGTGAGAGATATATGATTAATGATATTAAAGAACCTATGAATAGTCAAAAAACACAAGCTTTTTGGGATATTTATAATATTTTCATATCCTCAGAACAGACCCTTATTGAAACTGCTTTAACTAATTTGATTAAATTTTTGTATGATATTGATGTTGAAATTGATATGACTACTCCAATATTTGAAGAAGTAATATCATTACAAATTCAAGATAATCTACAATTATTAAATGAAGGAATTATTACTTATGGTGAATGTAGCTCTGAAATAAATCGTATTAAACCTTCTATTCCACTTATTAATAAAAATGATGACCGCTATTATCAATATAAAAATGTTAGTACTGAAAATGTTGACTTGACAGGATTAACAGCATGAAAAATTATGACTATAATTTAAATATTGAGAAAGCTATTAAAAAGCCTAATATCAGATTAAAAAAATATTTTGATAGATTATTTTACAGGCAGGTTAATAGTGAGTATGTTGATTTAGATGTTGTTCAAACTACACTTGATAGATGGAATGATGAAGTTATAAAAAATAGCTATGAGCGTATTACTAAAAATCCTTATGTTAGTCAAGAATGGCTTAAATCAAATGGTTTATTAACTGGAAAAGAAGTACTTAAAGAATTATATACTTCTAAACAATTAGAAGTACTTAATAATAACTTAAATTATGTTAATGAGGTTATGAGTAAAGTTAGTGTTGATATAGAACAGTTTAATAAATTATCTAATACTCGTTTTGGTCCAGATGTTAA
>JARKQC010000119.1 GCA_029974985.1 Bacteroidota bacterium
TATCACCTAAAAAGATCAATCTCTTATTAGTTAAGATTAAGGTACCTTGATCAATCTTCTTAATTTCATCATGAGACACACTACGAGCTGAAACACCACCAAGACGGAAAGAAACACCCTTAGCCACCCTAAAAGAAGGACCACCATAACCCCCAATGGTTTGTCTTACAGATCGTGCTTCAAGGAATGAAACGTTATTCATCACTAAGTTGGTTTTTTCATTCTTTTTAGGAATAATTGGGGATGTTGAACTGTTTGTAAGGTTTACGTTACCATTAACCAGTTTATCCATGAAAAGGTTGATGTCTCTATTTCTTTGTTCTTCCACTTCCTGTTTTTTTCTCTGTTCTAATGCTTTAGCTTCTTGTATCTCTCGTTGTTTATGTTCTCTGTCAATTCTTCTCTGTTCCTCATCGGAAACTCCACCATTAGCTATCCTGGTCCATTCCTCAAAGGTTAAAGGTTTATTTTTATATTTCTGCCAGATTGGATTGTTAAGTTCATGGATACGTGTAAGTTTGTATTTATCACCCTTCTCTTCAAATACAGCTCCACAATGACTGCAAGTATAGATTACTTTATCTCCAATTCCCAGTGTTCCTTTATGAACACTTTCCGTTAGGAATCCGGTGTTACATGCCGGGCAATCAGGATCCTTTTCTTCAGTTAAACTTGCACCACATTCTTGACAGAATTTAGCGTCTCCAGTATTGCCATGGCCACAGCTAGGACAATATATTAAATCAAGTTCAGTACCGCACTCTTCACAAAAACGAGCGTTATCAGGATTTTCTGTGCCGCAATTGTTACAGACAATCATTTTAATCTTATAAAGATTCATTTATCCTTTTTATTCGAATTAGTTAATTTCTGTATCTCTGATTGCATATCTATGACTAATTTCTTCAATTCTTTAATTTCAGATTCTTCCTTTTCAGACTCTTCTTTTCCGGATCTTTTCACCAGATACGATGCTATAGAAGCGGTTAGCATCCCTATAAATGTAATCCCGATCAGCATCATTGGAACGGCAATTAATCTACCATAAAAGGTACCAGGATTAATGTCACTGCTACCAGCAACGGTTGTCGTCAAGGTGAACCAAAAAGAGTCCCATAAACTATGAACCTCTGGATTAATACCGCTTTCCAGTATATAAAATACTATAGTTCCAGAGAAAATAGTGAAAATTAATATACCTACGGCGAAATCAAGATGTGTTTCTCTAAAAAAATCTAATATGTACTTTAAATCTCTTCTAAATAGTGCAAATATCCTCACTAATCTGAATAACCTTAAAATTCGGACCAGTCTAAATAAACGAAATAGTCTGAGTGCGAAAAAATCAAATGGAATCATGGCTATGATGTCCGGCCAATTTTTCTTTATAAAAGCCCATTTATTCTCTTCTTCTCTCATTCTATAAATAAAGTCAAAAAACAATATAACACAGACAGCTAAATCAAAATCGATGATTATATTAGTCAAATAAGGGTTTAAATCATAAAATGTGATTAATATTAGTAAAACAATGTCTGCTATTATTAAAATTATGATAATAGCTTCAAATATGCTTCTAATATTGAATTTAGTCTTCATTTTTCATCACATTTGTATTAAAATTCGTTACATAGTTATTACACTCTTATTATTTACTATCATGTATTTAAACGTTTATTACTTAATATAATTGAATATATAAGATCATCATATCATCCCTTGTTACTCTAATTCAAAATGATCAATTCATTATGCACCGATGGTGAGGAATGTACAAAATGTCAAGCTAAAGCTGCTAAACACTTTGAAGGACCATTATTAATAGTTGCTGGGCCTGGTGCGGGTAAAACTAGGGTATTAGTTGAACGAGTAGCTTACTTGGTAAAAAATAAAAAAGTGGATCCTTCTAATATTCTTGTCATAACATTCACCGTAAAAGCAGCAGAAGAATTGAAGGCCAGATTAAGTAGATGTATAGGTCCTGAAATTCGATCAATGCAGATATCAACAATTCACTCTTTTTGTCATGAAATCTTGAAAATTTATTCTGATTATAATGAATTAGGAGCTACTTTTGATGTTTTAGATGAAGAAATGCAGTTAATGTTTCTAAGAAGCAATTTCTATAAATTAGGGATTAATAAGCTAGTGAAGATGAGTGAATTACCTGGTGTAATTCAATTTTTTAATGAGTGTGGAGAAAATCGTATCGAACCAGAAAAACTAGCAGAAGAATTTTCTAAACAAGATTCTCCAAATAAAGATAAATACATGGAATATTGTAAAGTTTATAGGAAATACTTAAATCTTATAGATGAAGAACGTAAGATTGATTTTCCTGGTCTTCAAAAAAATGTTTTGGATCTTTTAAAGGATAATAAAGAAGTTTTAGACGATGTAAGGGATAGATTTAAATTTGTGTTAATAGATGAATATCAGGACACCAATCCCATTCAGGATGAATTTTTTGAGTTAATCTCCGAACCCAATCAAAACATCTGTGTTGTAGGAGACGAGGATCAGAGTATTTATGCTTTTAGAGGGGCAAACCCCTGGAATTTTATAAAATTTAAAGAAAAATATGATTCTAACTGTGTAACCTTGGATAAAAACTTCCGTTCTACTTCTAATATAATCAAATTATTCGACGGTTTTATGAAGGAATATAGGTTTTATCCTAAGGAAATTAAAACCTCAAGGGAAGATGGGAATGGAATAATCCTTCTAAAGAGTGAAGATGTGCATGATGAAGCAAAGAACGTTGCAAATGCCATTAAAGATCTTAAAGAAACAGGAGTTATACCTGATTATGGCTATGTGGCATTACTTTTTAGAAGCGTTAGAAATCATGCACCTAAAATTATAGAGGAATTAAAAAGGCAAGATATTCCATTTACTGTTAAAGGACAGGGCTCATTTTTAAATAGAAGTGAAATTAAGACAGCACTTTATATGATGTCTTATGTAGATCCACCAAATTATGGGGACCGATTTAAATCCTGGAAACATTGGTGGAATCTATCGATGTTTGAGACAGAATTTATGAATCTGAGTAAAAGAACGATAAATTCACTCAATAACTTGGATAAAGAATTTGATTTGAGCAACTTACTTGATAAAGAGGAGTTCATTAAAATTGGCATACAGGATGAGGAAGATATCGAGAAATTACTGAGGCTCAATCGATTAAAAAAAGAACTTTCAAATAAAGTAAAAAGTATGCTATATACCTTCTATGATATATTGGATATTTCTGGTTATCTTAAATGGCTATTAGAAGAGGGAAGCGAGTCAAGTAAGGCTAAAATATACAATTTAGCTAAGTTAAGCTCCATTTTAAATAAATTTGAATATATGAATAAGAAACCTAAAATCAAAGATTTAATGTGGTATCTTTACCTATTACCCCGTGGCATGGAATATGATGAAGAAATACCTGATAATCCTCACGCAGTTAAAATCATGACTGTCCACCAGGCCAAAGGGCTTGAATTTCCTGTTGTTTTTGTATGTTCAGTTATTAAAAATAGATTTCCAGGCATGAAAAGGAAAAAGAGAGAATTAGTACCCATACCTCAAAATCTCCTTTTAAAAAATAGAAAAAAGGATGTTATAAATCTCACTGAGGGGATCATGCACGATGATTTGGACAAACACGATGAATTTGAAATGGGAGAACGTAGATTATTTTATGTTGCCATGACCAGAGCTCAAGATATTCTAGTAATATCTACAGCTAATAAAATCAACGTCAAAAAGGTTGGTTATTCACCTTATGTTAAAGAGATAGAGAAAATTGAGAAGGTTTTAAATACATGTGACCTTAATGAAGGTTGTAAATTAAGAAACCTTTCTCATGACGAACCCATATCCCTGAACTATTCTTCTATTGACACATATCAAACATGTCCATTTAGATACCTAATGAGTTATGACTATGGTTTCGAGTATCCACCATTTTTCATGCAAAACTATGGAATCATACTCCATAACTGTTTAAACAAACTCCACTCATCCATGAAGATGAACGAGGAAATCAGCGGGGCTAAAATAAGGTACATCGTTGAAAGATGCTGGATACAAATCCATAAAAATAAGAAAAACGATGAACTAGAAAAACGAAGATTAGAAAGAAGCTTATTAGATTATTACTATGATACAAAAGAATATATAAAGGAAGTTATATCAACAGAAGAGCCATTTTCTATTTCCAAAAATAATATGGAAATAAATGGACGGACAGACTTACTTATAAAAAATAAAGAAGATGAAATAGAACTAATTGACTTTAAAGCCAGGGATATAACAGGAATAGACCTATTAGAAGTAGAGTTTCAGCTTAAGATATATGACTATGCATTAAAAGATAAATATCATATCGATAAACTCTGTGCATACACCTTTAAAGATAAAGCTAAAACTTATTTTGAAACGAATGAAAAGGATTTGGAAAAATTAGACAGCAAATTGGAAAATATTTGTGAAAAAATAACTAATGAAGAATTTGATCCTAAAGAAAATGAATTCTGTCCACAATGTATTTTTAATTTCTGTTGCAGGTGAATAATATGCATAACCAATTTAAAGATTTCTATGATGTAGTAAGAGAAAATTTAGATTCCTATAGAGGAGAATACGAGAGATTCGTAGATTACGGGCCTGATTTATTTAAATTACTTGCAGATGTGCTTAATGAGAAGAGTTTAAAATCTGAATTGAGATTGAAAGTTTGCGCGGCTTTAGGTTACTTTGTTGCTCCTTACGATTTATTTCCAGAAGTGATATATGGTCCACATGGTTACATCGATGATGTATTCCTCTGTACCTATGTAATTAATGAATTGGAAAAGAAGATGGGCTATGATTTTCTAGATAACTTATGGGAAGGGGAAGAAGAACTGGAAGATGTGCTTGACATTTGTTATGAACAATCGATGGAGATTCTTGGAGATAAAACTGATACTATTTTGTCCTATGTGGGTCTCGGTTAATTAAAAAAAAATATGGTGATTATATTGTCTAAATATGTTAAATTTGGTGAATTATTAGTCAAAGATATTATATCTAAACTTAATGGGACACATGATGATTTTCTAAATTTTGAAAGCCCAGATAAACCTTCTAGGAATATCCTTATTGGTACATTAAGTGATGAGACTAGGCAAGAATTTTCTGAAGTTTCGAATGAAGCTAAAGAAGAAAAAATAACTAAAAGTAGTGTTAAAAATAATAGTCTATCTGTCAAATTTTTAATAAAAGATGAAGAAGCTCTATTTAAGATTAAACCATTTTTATCAATTTTTTATAGAGTTATCCCTACATATGAAGAACAATGCATATATATCAATGAAAACTATGATTTAATTCCAGAAAAAATTAAGCTAAAGCCTATTTGGAAAAGAAAAGATCTTCAATTCTCTAGTATTTCTCTAGCTTTAGAAAATTATACAGATGCATTAATAGATTTTCAAACCAATATTGAAACAATAAAAGATGATCCAAATACATTAGGACAATTAAGAACAGTTTCTTCAGAGATTCTTAGTAACGAAGAGCTGTATCGTGAAGAAATTGAAAAAAATGCAAAAATAGGTATTCCTGATTTTAAATGGCAAGCTAAAGTTTTTTTATCAGTTGAGGATTTTATGCAAGATGGAGAACGTTTAAAACTAGTGGAAATTGGTATATTAAATTTAACAGATTCAAGCCAAAAATATGAAACCTTTCTATTTAATGCTAAAATCGAAATTGATCTGGATATTATCAAATTAGTTCCATTTAAATATAAATATGAATTTGAAGATGCAAATCTAAATCATCAAGATTTGTTTAGATGCTTAAATTGTCATGGAAAATTAGAAGATAATACAATAATTACTGAACATTTTGCTCAATTTGAACAGCGAAAGGTGATTTCTAAGAATAAAATTAACAATTTATATTTAACATTTGATGATTTAAGCGCGGACACTGGTATAGAACTTTTAGAAAATGTAAGTAATAGAATGGAAGAATTTTCTGAAATAAATAAATCATCTAATGATGGAACAGATATACTTTATAATAGAAGTATTGACAATTTTGATAATATTAAAAATAGATTCAATAAAGGTTTAGAAATATTAAAATCTAATGATACTGTTTTATATGCTTTCAAACTAATGAACGAAACATTTTCTAGAAACGCTAAAAAATATAATAGCTGGCGTTTATTTCAAATAGTTTTTATTGTATCTATAATACCAGATATTGTTGATAAATCATCATCAGAAAGAGATGTTTGCGAAATATTGCACGTTATGACTGGTGGTGGTAAATCAGAAGCTTATTTTGGTTTAGTTGTATTTTCTGCGTTTTGGGATCGCTTATCTGGGAAAAAATTTGGAACAACCGCAATTACCAAATTCCCTTTAAGAATGTTATCTATTCAACAATTGCAAAGAATAGCTAATATCTTTATTTGGGCTGAAAAAGTCCGCCTTGAAGAATCAATTGAAGGTGAAGAATTTTCTGTCTCTTATTTTGTTGGTAATTCAACTGAGTTCCCCAAATTTCCTTGTGAAATAATTGAGGACATTAAAACAGCTGCACAAAACGATGAGGACATTCCGGGAAAAATTATTGACAAATGCCCAATCTGTAAAGGGAATGTAGTCTTAAGTTGCAGAGAAAACGAAGTTAGTGTAATACACAAATGTAAAACGTGCGGAAATGAATTCAAACTTTATTTCACCGATCAGGAAACATATCGATTCCTGCCAACCTTTATAGTTGCAACTGATGATAAATTCGCTAACATTGGATTGAATAGACGATTTAAAAATATTTTTGGAGGTAAACTTAGTATATGTCCAGAGCATGGGGGTTGTATTCCAATAAACGATTGGTGTGATGTAATCATTGATAAAAATTGTAAAGATGCGAAGAAGTATAAATGTCAAGAGATAGGTGATCCAATCGATCTAAACTTTAGTACAGGCCCAACACTCATAATACAAGATGAAGTGCACTTGGTAGAAGAAGGTTTTGGTACTATAGACTCTCATTTCGAATCTTTAATTGAAAATTTACAGAAGGAACTTTGTGGCTATAAATTCAAAAATATTGCTATGACTGCAACTGTAACCGGCGCAAGAGATCAAATTAAACATTTATATCATAAAGAGGCCCGCATATTTCCAGGAAATCTATCTGAAAATTATGAAAATGACTTCTTTTTTGAATATGAAAAAGATGATGAAAATAATTCAATAATTCAACGCCGTTTAATAGGCTTAAAACCTAATTTAAGAGATAACCATTTTGCCTCGTTACTCACTCTTAAATATCTATCCGAATTTATTGAAAATGTTGAAAATAATATTGAAAGATTTTCAAATGACATTGGAATAAATAAGGAAGATTTAGAAGATATTATCAAAAATTATAAAAGTATTTTAACATATCATAATCGAAAGAACGATGCCAAAGCAATGAATCAATTTTTGGATACAGTTGTCAATAATAATCTAAAAAATTATTTCATAACACCAAAAGTTCTTACTGGAGATAATACTCTAGATGAAATTAGAGAACTCATAAATGTTATATCAAACTATTTCGATGATCCTGATGTAGACAAAGAGACATTATTATCAGTATTTGCTACTAGTATTGTTTCTCATGGAGTTGACATTGATAAATGGAATTTAATGATTATTCAAGGCATGCCTCGAAATACAGCGGAGTATATACAATCATTAAGTAGAATTGGAAGGAAATATCATGGAATTGTGTTTTTATGGTTCTATCCTAATAGAACTCGAGATTTGAGTTTCTATCAAAACTTCAATAGTTATCATAATATATTAAATCACAAGGTTGAAAATGTTCCATTATCTAGATGGGCTAAATTAGGATTTAAACAGACAATTACTTCAGTGTTTAATGCAAGTATCTTAAATTATATGTCAGACATATTAAAAAGGCCTATTTATACAGTAGATGAAGTTAACAAAGTTTTTCAATCAAAAGAAAATAAGGAAAAAATAATTAATTTTATAGAAAATGCATACGTTATTGAATCTTCAATGGTAGGTGCAGATTATTTTAGAAACATAATTGCTCAAGAAGTTGAATCTAGATTAAATTATTTAGCTAGATATACTGGTGAAAATTCTTATTTTTTCCCTGCAGCTCTCAGAGAAAATCACAATAAATATTACAATACACCTACAGGAATGAGAGGTATTCAAGATGAAGTTATTCTTATCCCTTCTGATTACGAGTTTCGATTTTTTAGTAGAATATAGGAGTTGTGTAAATGGATATTAATTCATTACGCTATTCAAAACCGGCAAATAGTGCTCTATTTAAAATTGTAAAAAATCTTATAGTTACATCTGATAAATTCTCATTTAAAGTTAATTATTTATTAAATGATAAAAACGATGATAATAATAAAATAAATAACGAAAAACGTTTGAGAAAAGTAATTTTTGAACGAATTTTAAAGTTATATAATCAAAGAATTGAAGTAAAAAACCTTAATTATGATTTATTATCAAGAGGAGATTTTGATAATTTAGAAATCCTAAAATATAAATTCGTCGATCAAAGAGATAAAAAAAATTATAGTGGTGAATATTCATTATATCCAAGAACTTTTATTTGCACAAAGTGTGGAGATTATAGGAATTTAAGAAATGATACTGAATTAAATTCATTCAACCCCAATAATTGCAGAAATAGGAATTGCAATGGTAAATATGAACAATTAGAAATAGTTTTATTTTGTCCTACTTGTGGTAGAATCAAACCATTAACGTATTCGTGTAGTGATCATCCAATTAAAATTAATTGGGAAAAAAAGGATTCATTACGTACATGGGAAGTTGTTTGTGATAAATGTCATAAAGAAGGACGAGTAAGACCTATTGATATATTTCGATTTGACTGTAATCACGAAGAATATGGAGAAAAAATATGCAATGAAAGTAAAACTAAGTTTAAACCACTAACAGTACGTGAAGGGGGAGTAAGCAATCCAGTTGTAATTACAATTGTTGACATTCCCGAAACAAATTATATAAAATTAAATAATTTAGAACTTATTTTATTAGGTTTATATCTCAATAAATTCTCTAATTTAGTAAATAAAGGATATAAAGTAGATTTAGAATCTATAAATCGATATTATGATTTTTATAATCATTCATCTGATGATATTATAATTGATAAAAATAAGTTAATGGAGTTTATTGATGAACTAGAAATAATTCTAAAGAGCCTGGAAGTAACATATGCTAATACAGATTTAGAAAATTTCAATGATTATTATGCAATAAAAGGAATATTTAGTGATCAAGCATTTTCTAATAAAATGGATAAGATTTCTTACTCTGAATTTATAGAATCGTATGAAGATCCGATTAAAAAGGAAATAATGGAAAATAATTATAAAGATCTACAAAATGAATTTGGCATCGAAGATGTAACTTACATTTCTAATATTAATTTAATTTCTTCTGCTATAGGAATTATATATGGAATAAATGAATTTTACAAAGAAGATTTTGTTCCTCATTTTGGCCCAATTTGGAAAAATAACAAAGAAAAAAAAGAAATTTATGCTTATTCCTACCCATTTGAAACAGAAGGGATAATGATAGACCTAAATAAAATAAAAATATGTGAATGGTTAATTAATAATGGTTTATTAAACGAAGAAGTACCAGAAACACATGAAAAAGCAATTGAAATTATATTACAGTTAAACAAAGAGGATGGAGCATATACACATCTCCAAAAATTGTTACATACATTATCTCATATCCTTATAAGACGTTCTCCCATGCACACAGGTTTGGATAGTGAATCTTGTGGGGAATTAATATTTACAAATGCTGCTGCGGTGCTGATTTATTCTAAATCAAGCATCAATACTGGTGGGTTTTCATTTGTATTTGAACACTCTCTTTTTGATTGGTTTAATGATGTTAAATTAGATTTAAATGATTGTACTTTTGATCCAACATGTATATTTGAAAAAGGAGCATGTTTTTCATGTATATACTTGCCTGAATTTGTCTGCTGTGATTTTAATCGTAATTTGGATAGAGATGTTTTTTTAGGGAAGAGAAGATATGAACACAGTTATTGGTAAAGAAAATATTAATGCTAAAGGTATCTATTATGATCTTTTTACATCATTAGTTGAAATTGTAAATAATAATCCTGATATCAAAGTTGAAGCAATAATAGATGTTTTAAAGAACGATTTTAATGAAGGTGACATAAAGGAATCTATTAGATACTTAATTTCAAAAAAATTCTTCTCAAAACACGATGGAATAACGAAATTTGAAAAAACCAGTTTAAAATTATTAAGAAAACCAAATATTCAATTAATTGATGACAATAAACCAATTTATCCACGAATTGTAATAACATTGCCACCCTATGATTTTTATGGTATAAAAAATTCATTAAAAGAATCAGGTATAGAATTTTTTTCAATTAAAGATG
The DNA here is from genome assembly GCA_029974985.1 of Bacteroidota bacterium. GTDB lineage: Bacteria > Bacteroidota > Ignavibacteria > Kapaibacteriales > UBA2268 > JANJTB01. Next base: position 10,507 of record JARKQC010000119.1, read on the forward strand.
GAATAAAGGAAATGTTTGAATGTGCTGAAAAATCAATAGATATTTGTTCACCTTTCATTGAATATAAAGGTATAGAAGAATTTTTACCATTATTAACGTCTAAATCAAGAGTGAAGATGAGGATATTATCACGACAAATTGATAAAAATGATAAAAATAATAGATATTTTGATATTAAGCGAATTGTAGATTATTTTGAAGAAAAAAATTGTAAAATTGAAATTAGAAATTATCATTATCAAGCCCAAAAATCTGTTGAAAGTAGTACACATGCAAAATTTATAATCTGCGATAATGAAGTTGCATATGTAGGAAGTGGCGAGCTAAGAAAAAATTCTTTTGAAAAGAATTTTGAGCTAGGATTAATTTTAAAAGGTGATAAAGTTGAAACACTTAGTTTAATTTTCGAAAATTTATTTTCTGTTTCGAATGAAATAATATTTTAAGTGGTGAAATAAATGGAACAATGGCATGATAAAATTCATGAAATTCTAACATACAATCCAAATAGTAGAGATCCTATGGATTACTATGATAATAATCGGCTTTCTAACCAATTAAGTCCTTGTACTAACTTTTTTTTAAACACTTTTATAAATATTATTAACAAAAAAAATTTAATTGTTTTTGCATCTGATTCTATTTTAAGACCTGTCCCATTACTCTCATATTTTTATTCTTTTCTTAGTGGTAAATCAACGTTAGTATTCACTCAAAAAGGTCAAAGAATTGATGTAAGTCCTATTGATTTACATTTAAGAAATTATTATATGTTAAATTGGGAAGGAGAGTATCTTTTTTATGATATACCTATTGGAATAATGAATAATAATGAAATTAAAGCAGGAATTTACCTACCTAGAGTAGAAAATAGAGAAAGAAAGAAAAGTTTAGTTTTAAGACAAGAAAAAAATTTTTTAGAAAGTGAAAAGCCTAAAATATTGTTATATCATGATAAAAAAGGTAGTAGAATATTAAGTAATATTCAAAATCTAATTATAGATAAAAGAAAGTTTAATGAAAAAATTAGGCTAGATTTCGGTTGTATAATTTTTGAAAATTTGGATCGATTTGTCTATTCAGATTATACAGCTAAAGTTTTTTTAAAGTGGTTGAAGAACATATTACCCACTAATATTAATTTAATTTTCCATTTTTCTAACCCTCAGAATTTAGAATTTATAAATAAATTCCAAATAGACACAAATTCATTTGTTCTTCCTTTTACTCCTAATCTATTAAAAAATAATGAAGCCATTAAACAGCAATCTATTGATTATTTCAATGCTGAAGAACAAAAACCTATTATTGATATACTAAATAGATTTAATTTAGATACTTTGAGTTTTTATGATGATAATAGAGTGTTAAGTATAATAAAACCAATATTAGAAGAAGGAAATATTGATTATCACTATGAAAAAGCTCAAAACACAATTAAAAACATAAATAACAATACTATAAAGAATAAAGGAAGCTACTATGCTGCCCAAAAAATTCTAAATAAAATGCCAGATTTAGTTATTAATCCCTCTAAATACAAGTTAAAGATTAAAGATGATGGGGAATGGAAACATCAAAGTATATCTGAAATATTAAATGGTTTTGAAAATAGTTTACAAGAGGAAGAAAATGAAAATCAATTTCTTTTAGCGCGATTTTTGTCTGATGTAAATTCAACTTATTCTGAATTAAGCCAATGTAAGAGATTTTTTGAAGAAGAAACATATAACAGAATAGGAAAGGATTATAGAGTTTTAGAACTTGCTAATAATATCGAAATTGATGATAACACAATTTTCGTAACATATTCTCCTACTGAAAAACGTATTTTAGAAGAAGAATTTATTAAGTTAGGTTTGAATTCATTTAATGTTGAAGATATAAAATGGATTTCTTATAGATATTTAGACAGAAGTAACACGAAATTGATACTTCCCGGCCCTCTAATTACAAAAAATTTGACTGAATTATTTTTACCATATAAAGAAATACATTTTTTAGCTTATGGTGGTCTTAATTCCCAGAGAGCAAATGATCAAATAGATCTAATTTTGGAGTATTCATTTGAAGAAGAAAAATTTGCAATGCGCTATATATCTCAGGTATTTGATTATTTTGATGTAGATAAAAATAATCTATTATTTAATGATTTCGAGAAAAGAGAGAGAGAATTTTCTGATGATACTACGTATGAACCAGATTCTGAATATATAAATCCATTTGATAAATTTAGAGACATAATAATTAAAAAAGCAAGGACATCAAAATATCAAGATCAAATTGATCTAGTTGAAGAAAAACTAAAAGAATTAGAAAAAATAGATATAGAAATTGACATTGAATCTGAAGAGTATGTAGAAGTGTATTTAAGGGATTTAACGAATAACAACAAATATCTTAAAAAATTACCCCGATATAAAACGTATTTTTACCTGAAAACTTTAGGGGGGAATGTTGAAGAGGGAGTCCCTTCAATATTAAGGCCAGGAAATTATATTGTGATACTAGATAATGACGAAAGAAAATCATTACTTCAATTAATTATTGACATGTTTGGTTTAGAAGAAAATATTGAAAAATCTTTAATAGAATATTGGAAAAAAGCATTAATAAAGCATATAAATAAGAATAAATTATCTATCAACGAATTTTACAATGAATATTCTAAAAATGGTGGACAAAATGAATTTGAAGCTGTTAGTAATTGGGCTAAAGGCGGAGTATTAGGACCTAGAAATCCTGTAGACTTATTAATTATAGGGAAAGTAATAGATAATGAAATAATACAAAATCATTATATGATTATGGACGCTGAGATTGATAAAGTAAGAATTATTCATAGAATGACTGGAAGAAGACTTCGAAAAATTATTAAAACAATAATATTTGAGAATGAAGAACTAAAACCTGAAAAATTAGATTACGAAGAATTTATGTTCTATGAAAAAGTTAAAAATGGAATTTATGAAGTTGTAGACATTAAAGAAAACTAGGTGATAATTTATGCCATTTATACCAGATTTAATTTATGAGGATGAAGAAATATCTGATGTTAATTTTAAGGATTTTTATGATATATTAAGGGAAAATCTAAATTCTTATGAAGAAGAATATGATAAATTCATAGACTTTGGGCCTGATTTATATAAGTTATTAACTGAAGTGTTAAATGTAAAAGAAGTAAAGCCAGAAATACGATTAAAAGCATGTGCTGCGATTGCATATTATGTCGCTCCATTTGACATAATTCCTGAAACAATTTATGGCCCTAAAGGATATATTGATGATATCTTCGTTTGTGCATACGTTTTGAAAGAGATTATAAATGAGATGGATTACGAATTTTTAGAAGAATTATGGGAAAGTGAAGAAGATCTTCAATATGTTTTGGATGAATCATATACTAAATCTAAAGAAGTTGTTGATGATAAAATTGATGTGATATTAAAATATATCGGTCTTAAAATTTAATTAATAACTTTAAATGTCATTATGAGTTACTGCAGGATTCCAAGCGTCACTTATAAAATTTTTAGCGTCTTCAAATCCCATATTCTTATATTTTGAAGCTTTCACTTTAGAAATTCTTTTTCTTTCTATATCAGCTGAATAATAATGAACGTCCTGTCTAACGCAAATGTTTTGCTTTCTAATATTGCTTCTAAACATTCTTATCAACTTGTCAGTCCAATTATGATGAATATAATAATCATCATCTGATTGGGGTTTTTTTGTATAAGGATTGTAATTATCTTTAAAATACTTTTTTAAAGGCCTAAATCTACAATCTGTTATTTGTACGTTCCATTTCCAGCATTGAATCCTTTTATTTTCCATTTCTTCAAAACTAATATTATAATTGTACAACATGAAAATAGAAATTTCTTTAGGTTTATATCCTGAATTGATCAAAACATCAATTTGATTTTTAATAAGTTTTTTTTGAGAAAAAGGCCCATCCCATGCTATTTTTGGGTTAATAAAACCTGCTTTTTTTAATAAAACTCCTAAATGCGGTTTTTCATGCAAAATTCTACCATCAAAACCACTTTGAGATTCACAACTTAAAATTTTACGTTCTTTTTTAAGTTCAATTAATTCTTTTAATATAGATTCTATGTTTTCATTTGCAAGGAAATTATTATCGTAAAAAACAAGTTTTCTCTTAACAATTTTTTGCTTAATTGATCTATCATAAGCACATTTAGGTTCAATAATATAAACTCCACAATAAGGACATCTTCTTTCACACCCTCTAGATGTATGGATAATTTGATAATCTACGTCAACCAATGAATAATCAGGGTCATATTCCTCAGCTTCTTTCCAAACACCTTCAAAAACTTCATCACAACCAGTATGTTTTTTGCAATGCTTAGGAAGTAATGAAGCATAAATACCCCCAACAACAATATAAGCATCAGTGAATTTTTCTTTGGAAAAAGAAACTGCACGTTGAACATCATCAGCCCAATATGTGAATAGAGATGTTACAAATATTATATCCGGATAAAAATCGAATATATTATCAAAATTTTTAAATTCGGATCCTAATCTAATCAATTGCACGTCACAATTTCTCTCTTTTTTTAGATAAGAAGCTATTTTTAGAAGTCCTATAGGTAAAAAATCCTTATGATTTCTGCTTTTTTTTGGAATAGGAAAATCAGGCTCAATTAATAATACATTTTTATTATCAATTTCGTCTATCAAGATAATCACTATAATAATTATGATTAAATTCGTAATAATTATGAATTTATTGTATTAATAAAATAGTTTTATGACATTAGTATTTAAATGTTTCTAAAAATTCCTGGATTTCCAGAAAAATTCAAATTTGATTAAAGTAGATTAAAATAAGTATCTACATTTTATATTTGTAGAAAGAAAACAGAATTAATTAAGATCTAAGAAATTAATTATCTTATTGAATATTAAATATTTAATTTAATAAAAAAATAAATTTTTATTATGCCAAAATCTGAATGCTGAGTTTTGCAGGTGATACTTATTCTTAATTTAGGCGCCTGCTATAAAAAAATACAAATCCTTCGATACGAACTTTGATTAAATTAGTCTAAATTATTAATAAGAGAGTCAAAAGTCTCTCTAAATTTAGGCAGCATCTCGATACTCCATTTTATTAAATTATTTTTATCTTTTTCAGACATATCCATGATAGAGAGATTAATATCATTTATTAAATAAAACATGACCAATCTGACTTTTTCTTTAAAGTAATAACCCATTTTTCCCCCTAATTTTTCTTCTATCTCTAGTTTATGTTCACAAATCTGTTTGAAAAGATCATGATTGATTTTCTTATCCGGAATATCTATCCATAAACAAATTTCGAAGGTTTTGTTCTTTGTAAACCTCCAACCATAAGTAAAATAAGGTCTACCAGCATTAAATCCGATAGAATTATATTTAACTGGTTTTTTATTTTTTAATTCGGGGACTATGTTATGATGATTTTCTATTAAAATTGACCAAAAGTTTCTATATTCTCTTTCAATAGGATTTAACCCGGTCGGTTTGTTAGCTTTTTCCCATTCATCGGGTTGTGTTATTATAACAAATTCGAAGGCAGGTTTACTGCTGTCAATTTTAATTAATCTAGGTTTTATACAAAAAAAGCTGTATTCTCATCAGAAATTTGATTCAAATGATTAACGGCGGTTATATGTTCGTCTCTAAAACTTTCAGCTAACCAAATACTCACATTCGCATTTAATCCTGCCATATAAGTTAAAAGTTTCCCTAAATGGTCATGGTTTGCTTCACCAAATTGGTTTTCAATTACAATCTTTCTGTCACTATCAGATTCTTGGGCAAGTATATCTAATCTATAACTTCCAATGGGGACTTCAATTTCAGGATCAGTAATGTCAATACCGATAGTATCTCCCAGCAATTTAATATTGTCCTTCAACCATGGGGTAAAACTTGTATCCTCTCTGGGGAAATATTGTCTAAGAGGGACTTCTTCTATAGATGCAAAATCAATTTTTTCCGCCAATAAAATCACTTATCATATATTATGATATTAAACCTTTAACTTTTTCATTAAAAATGGAAAAATTACTATTCTTAGAACTGTACCATGACTATATGCCATATTATAAAAATTAACTTAGATCATCTAAAAATTCTGGGTTAAAATTAAAAAGACTGAAATTATAAGTATTTTAGAATAGCTCTGTAATATTAATGTAGGAGACATAAAAATGAGCGATTGGATTGAAGTTTCAAGCGATGATGAAGAAAAAGAACAGGTTAAGATGTGGGAACCAGATGCAGTAGGTGAATCCATTCAGGGTAAATATATAGATAAAGATGAGAGTGTGGGCAAATTTAAAAGTAATCTTTACACCATTAAAAACCAGAAAGGAGAAGAAATTAAATTCTGGGGGTCTACTGTTTTAGATAATTTACTGGAAAAAGTGCCGCTTTCTTGTGAAGTGAAAATTATTTTTCAGGGGAAAAAGCCCTCGAAATCTGGGAGAAATCTTTATAAGGATTATAAGGTGATGTATAAAAAGGATTGATTTTGAATTGAATTATAGTCGTGTAACCTTATGTTACATTTTTCAGCTGTTTGCACCTTCTTAATGTTATTTTCTCAATATGCCCTTTATTCAACATCGTGGTAAAGGAAATCGGCCATTGGTAACCATTTATCTTTCCATTCATCAGATATGTGTTTTTGAGTATTTTCTGGTAGTTCCTGAGCCCAGATTTCACGTTGGGCTGGTGGTAAATTGTAGAATTGGAAGGGGATAACCAGATAGTCTGGTGTATAACGTTCCATACTGAATTTTCGATAACTTTCTATCAATTTTATCATTTCATCTTCATCCAGCAGGTTACCAATCTTTTCGACGGTGAGGTATATCTCCTCCACATCTATATG
>JARKQC010000162.1 GCA_029974985.1 Bacteroidota bacterium
TTTTTAATTATTTCCTTTGCCCGATTTTCGTGGCCCTTTAATTCCATTACCTTATCAAAAGGATCATGGAGATACGAAATAAATTTATTTTTCCAATATGTTTCATTTCTTTTTTCGAAGGGCATTAGCGGCCTCCTTGAACTAAATCACTGACAAAATATGGTATTTTATTATTATTTTTATTTATATCTATAACAATAGGATCAAAAGCAATATTTAATTCGGTTATTATTGGATAATATAAACTACCAATTTTATAACAGGATATGTATAAGGGCGATGCCAAACGTTTTGATTTTTCAACAGCGGAATCTTTTATTCTTCTTTTTTTAGCATATCCTGTGTAATCACAGTCATTTACATGAGCAAGATCTGTTATTCTATCCAACAAATCTCTATAATTATTAAATGCTGTCCCAATTGTTACTTTTTTTAAATATGGGTATTGGAGAGTTAGATTGTTTTTTATGCTAAAAATATTAGAATTTGAATTTTTCAAATTGAAATAATTCAAGATTTCATCTTTATTTTGCCACACATCTCTATTTGTTATTATAAATGAACCAAAGCCACGCCTTGATCTTTTACCTAAGCCTCCTACGATAGAAAAGAATAAAAACAAATTTTCGTATAATTCTTTTTTATCCTTTGGAAAAATTAATTTTACTTTAAATCTTGTATTAGGCTTTATAGATTTAAAAGCAAAACTTTTATAACTAATAGGTTTTTCATCTTTAATATTTATAGAATCAATAAATATTGGTTCGGTTTCTATTTTTAACAAACTCATTCCACTTTTTTCGTTTGCAGATCCAAATAACTTACTTTCTTCATCGAGCATTCTTTGAAAAGATGGGAATACATTAAGCGCTCTCCACCAGAATCGTAGTGCTCCTTTTATCGATGCAGAACGGAGTTCGACATTTTTAGGGTCTGCACCAGATAAAAACATGGGTGTTATGACTTCGCAATCAAAAACAAGTTCTTCTCTGTTCTTATAACGTTC
>JARKQC010000173.1 GCA_029974985.1 Bacteroidota bacterium
ATCATTTACTGCAAGAGCGGGGTTAGAGGTGGTTATTTCATGGAAAAAATGAGGGAATCTGGCTTTGTGGGGGCTTATAATATTTTAGGTGGTTTTGTAGCCTGGAAAATAAGTAAATTACCCCTAACCAGTGAAGAATAGTCATGAGGGTAAATTTATGAGTTTTATGAGGAACAGAGTGCTATTTGTTAAATCAAAGGTAGACCTTTCCCTAATAAGAATGATTGTAGAATTGTTAAGTTAATCAAAAACTAGAATGCAATCAAAAACTAGAAGTGGCAAATTTTTGCTATCATTATATAACAAACATGACCGAAGAACAATGAAAGCTTTAAACTAGGAAAAAACCAAGGAAATTAGGAATCAATGTTTCGTTGAATATTGTTATTTTCATAGGAAAACCTAACTAACTTAGAAAATATTTACGAAAAGATACATCCACAATATCTAAATATGATTAAATGCTGCTGAATCTGATTTAAGAGTCACTCTCTAGAGCAAGAATTATTTAGCATCATAAGTAAGAATTAATGAGCTTGAACTCATGGAGGATCCAAATCTCTAGAGAATTTTGATTAACTCATCTTTATAAATTTTATATTTTAAGAGAATTTTAAAAAAATATTTAAATAATGAATTAAGCCCTGTGATTTTATGTTTGATGAATTATACCAGATAAATAAAAAACCAAAACCCTTTGAGTTTTACACCGCCCCCGATCTCTGGACTGATGAGTATACTTCTCAAAGAATGTTAGAATATCATCTAAATGAATCCATTGATGTTTCTTCACGCAACATTAAGTTCATCGAAAAATCAGTTAGTTGGATGATGAATTTGTTGAATTTGAACTCTGATTCTAGCTTAATTGACTTTGGCTGTGGTCCCGGTCTTTATACTAATCGGTTAGCCAAAAAAGGAATTAAAGTGACTGGAATTGATTTTTCAAAAAGATCCATTAATTATGCCAAGGAAACATCTGCAAAATTCAATTTGAATGTTAATTATATTCACCAGAACTACCTCGATTTTGTTACCGAAGATAAATTCGATGCAATTACCATGATCATGTGCGACTACTGTGCCCTGAGTCCTCAGCAAAGAAGGAACATTCTGGGCAAATTCAGGAGATTTCTTGAAACACAAGGGAAAATCATTCTCGATGTGTACTCTTTGAATTACTTTAATCAAAAAGAAGAATCAGCCACCTATGAATTAAATCAAATGGATCATTTCTGGTCTTACGAAGACTACTACTGCTTCATTAACAGTTTTAAATATAACCCGGAAAAGGTAACTCTAGATAAATACACAATCATAGAAGCCACTGGGCAAAAAAAAGTCATTTACAACTGGTTACAGCACTTCAGTTTACAATCGCTGCAACAGGAATTTGAAGAAAATGGGTTTGAAATAGATAAAGTGTATGGGGATGTTACAGGCAGCGATTATGATCCTGATTCAGATGGATTTGCGATTGTTGCAAGTAAAAAATAACTAAGATAACTAAAATCACTTAACATAAACCATCAACAAAATACTATCAAAATCCCACGGATTCAGTGAAGAATAAAAATGGAAAAATAAATAAATTGATAAAAATTGGATAAACCTTGAGGGGGCTGTTATTAATGGGATATTACATTGATTTAAGCAAAATGAGTTTAAACGAATTCAAAGAGAATTTAAAGTCCAGAAATTTACTTCCCAGCCAACAGATACTCAAAAAAGACGTTGACAAAAACTTCAATGTTATAAAAAAACAAAACATCGAAAATTTGCATCAACTGCAACAAGCTCTGAAAACAAAAAACAAAGTTAAAGAGTTCTCAGATTTAACTGGATTAACATTGGACTATTTAACAATTCTCCGAAGGGAAGTAAACAGTTATCATCCTCAACCAAGGAAGATAAAAGATTTCCCTGGTTTATCTCCTAGTACCAAGGAAAAACTGGAAAAGAAGGATATTAAAACCACTCCCCAACTTTACCAGAAAGTTGCTTTGAAAACAGATCGGGACGAGTTAAAAAAGGAGTTGGGTTTTAATGAAGAGGAAGCATTGGTTTTGGCAAAGATTTGTGATGTTTCCCGGTTGCGTTATGTTAATCCGGCTTTTGCGACCTTGCTACTGAATTCTGATTTTGATACCGTGGAAAAAATAAAAAATGCAACTCCTGATGAATTGTACCAGAACTTAGTAAAGGTAAATGAAAATAAAAAGTATTATAAAGGAAGAATAAACCCCAAAGACATGGAGTTCCTGGTAAATGAAACACTTAATGTTCTATTAGATGTGGAATATTAATATTGTACCTAAAAATCAAAATTGCAAAGAAGAATTCGAAAGATGAATTTTTTAAAATTTTGTTATAAAAATCAGATAACCTTTAGCCAGTAGGTCATTATCACTATAGAGAGACATATCAATTCTATGAATTTTGGTAATCCAATTGTTCACTGACGTGGTTTAAAATACCTTTTCTAGATTATGAAAACTTTGTGAAAGGATAAATCTATTAGACACTAAAACTGCGTTTTTAGTTGATGCAGTGAATATGGGAATTTCGATTTGTACTAGATAATAAACTGGAATCACTCAGGGAATTATTCAAATATATACAAGGAGGAAAATCTTATTTCAATTATTTTATGAACTTGGTGGGGATTATCTTTTTTTAGATTCTCTTTAAACAGTTACTATAAATTTTTTTTAATATATTATGGAGGAATATGAATGGAATTAAGAAAAAATTTTGGCAGATATTGGATTGCAGGTTTCATCTTGAATTTAATTCTTTTTGCAATACAATTACTCGGAGGAATTTCAATAAATAATATCCTTTTAAATCAACAAATACTCTTAAATAACAATACTTTAATGTTGATATTTGTGATCGTTGCAATAATGATTTTTATATTCGGATTCTGGATTTATGGCCGCATAATTGAACTGCTATACAAAAAAATCGTGTTTGTCCATTTTTTAGTTGGTCTAAAAAAATTTTCTTACTTTTTTATAACAAAAATATTAGTTTTTTAAATTCGTTTAAATGGTATAAATTTAAAATTAGAATAGTAAATTTAATATATGGGAGAGAGCAGATTTATTTTCATGACCAAACAAAAACAAACTGCTCTCAATACTTTTTTTGGTGTTAAACAATATAAACTTTATGATTGGGTGAACATTAATCTAAAAAAAGATAAAATAATCCCTGAAAAACACCAAGACCCTCTTGAAAATACTGAAAAGTCTAAAATAGTATCTAAAGACCATGATAATAGTTATAGTCTGATTAAACCAGTTTGTCCGTATTGTAACTCAAAAAAATAT
>JARKQC010000205.1 GCA_029974985.1 Bacteroidota bacterium
TTGATTCTTTAGCAGGTTCGAAATCGGGTTTTAATTCTAAAGCCTTATCAAAGTGTTCAATTGCCTCTTGAACTTTTCTATTTTTTGCAAGAATTAAGCCTTTACTATACCATACATGAAAATTTTGTGGAGCTAATTCTAAAGCTTTATCAAAGCATTTAAAAGCCTCTTGGTAATTTTTAATAGATCCAAGAGATATGCCTTTATAATTCCATGCATCAACATAGGTCGGATCTAACTCTAAAGCTTTATCAAAGTATTTAAGAGCTTCCTGATATTTTTTACTTTTTGTAAGAAGCAAACCTTTATTGTACCATGCCTTAACATATCTTGGATCCATTTTCAAAGCTTTATCAAAACATCCATATGCTTTATTAAATTTTTTAAGCCCTTCAAGAGCTAATCCTTTATTGTTCCATAAACGAGGATCTTTTGAATCAATTTCTAGGCCTTTATCAAAATATTTCAGTGCTTTTTCAAAATTACCTTCATTTAAACAGTTATTACCATCCACAATACTCGCTTCTTTATCCAATTTATTTTTAACATTACCAAATAATCCCATATTTATCCTCCAATCGATATATGAAATATTATTGCTTATTGAAATCCTGTTAAGGAATTACGCCTCCTCCACCTCCGCCTGAACTTCCAGAATCATCCTCCAAAATTGCATGAATTTCTGATAAGGTTCTTCGATAAGATCATAAGAAAGTCCTCTGGCTAACACAGATAATATGAAAATACCAATACCTGTACCTGCAGCACCTTTAGCAATTTCTACTGCATTCCCTGTTTTTATACCGTTGTACATATTAATAAATTGCTTTTTAATAATACGAAGAGTATTTTTAATTGCTTCTGCCCATTCATCTGGATCGCCGTCAGAACCATCAGGTAATTGACCACAAGCAAGTCCCTCATTAAGTAGTTGTTGGAACTTAAAATCATCCAATGTAGTTTGTCCATCTTCAAGTTCCTCATCTTCAGCTGTTAATGAAAGCACTTTCCATAAATTATCATAAAATTGTTTCCATTCTCTATCTCTTTGCTCGTATAATGGTTGATTAATCATATTAATATACGCATTTTGTTCATTC
>JARKQC010000256.1 GCA_029974985.1 Bacteroidota bacterium
AGCAGGAGGAGGCATATAATGCCAATAACAAAAGATAATAAAAAATTATACATAAAAAATGGGAATTTACCTGTAGAATTTATTAATGGAATATCTTCTTTTATTGAAACTGGCTCAACTATTAAAAAAATAGAATTACCTGCTGATTATTCAGAAGAAAAATTCCCTAATCACTCTAGAGATGAAGAAGTCAAATCATCAGTTATTAATTTATCAGGAACTTTTACAAATAATAACGATCATTTACATTTCAACAGCGGACAATATGCTATTTTTGATATTTATCCTAATGTAGAACCATTTAACAAATGGGGTGATTTTAAAGTTGAAACTTGGGGAGGCAGTAATTCTGTAACTCTACAAGTTTTTAATAAAAATAATGAAAAATTATATGAAAATACAAGTATTAGCTCAGGAAACAGTACGGATGGATGGTTTATTGAATGGAATTTATCAAACTTAAAATTAGAACTTGAAGAATTGACTTTCAAATTAATTTCAAATACTAATAATATGGTTATTTCTAATATCTTTTTTGAGTATGATTTAAACCCTGTTGATGGAAATATGTTTAAATATGCATCTAAAGTGCAGACAGTTACTAAAAAATTATCTGAATTAGAACAGGGCGATTTAGTATTAAATTACTCACTTATAGCTAGTCCTGGAACTGCGACAACTGGTAGAATATTTTTTGAAAATATTTATATTAATGTTACTATGGGAACTGGTACTGTTTCTTTAAAAAAAAGGAGTGATGATAGCCCTGCAACATGGAGTCAGCAAGCTTTTGATTATACTAACGCAGTTATGCTTGAACCATTTTTCAGTTTTGAAGTTCAAAGACAAACTCCTCAAGACCTTGTAGATGTTAAAAAAGAAATTTTTGATAATATTGATAAAATACAAATAGAAACTTACAATAATGGTTTTAGAATTAAAAAAAATGGAGTATATATTTATAGTAGATGTTTTGGTAGTGTAGAAATGACAACAACAGGTAGTAATGGAAGCACATATACAACAGTTAACTATCCGTTCACTATGACAGGATCTATCAGAGTAAGCATGGCTAATGCTATGGGTGATCCCCTAACTGTTGGAGCAAGTACAGATCAAACCAATGTCGATTCTGTACGACTTACACTAAAAAGAGTTTCTGCAGGATCTTCTTCTGTTAAATGGTCTGTGGAGTCGATATAATGGTTAAATTAAGTTATAATATAAGTAACATTGAGAAAAAAGAGATTTTTTTATGCCATGAGCCAACAAGTGGGGAAATAGAAATTGAATTGACAGAAGAAGAATATAATGAGGTCGTTCAAGATCCACCAGTACCGCTGAAATTAGATGATGATGGTAAAATTATTATAGATAATATTAGATTAAGAATAGCTGAAATATACCAAGACTTAGAATCTACAAAATGGATTATTGAAGAAATTATGGAATATATGATAAATGAAGAAGAAGTTCCTCAAGAATTATTAGATATTAAGAATAATAGGAATATTCTAAAACAAGAGTTGGCTAATTTAGAAAATTAATTTATTATTTATTATATTACTATTTTTTTATTAAATTTTTCGATAGACTTAGCGTTAGCTATAAAAATTTGGAGGTTTTTATGAGTTTACAATCAGAAATCAGCAAATATCAAACTGAATACAATCGTTTGAAAATAAAGAAATTTTGTAATACTGACTTTAAGGATTATGAGAGATTAGAATTTGTTAAAAATAAATTAAAAGTGTTGAGAGAGAAGGAAATAAGGAGAAAAAGAAAATGTCAAAAGTGGTAGATATTAGTAAAAAAGAATTATTAATGCCATACCCAACAGTAGCCAAAATGTGGGATGTTAAAAAGTATATTGCTGATTTAAAAAAAGATACTTTGATTAAATTAGGTAAAGAATCAGGTGAAGGAATTCAATATTATGTTTTAAAAGATATGGTAGTTAGAATAAAAAAATATGATAATGAACATGGTAAAAAACCTGAAAATGTTTGGATTGTTAAACCTAAAATAACAGCAACAGACATTAAGCCAACTCAGGATTGGCAGAAGAATAAACATATAATAGCTATTCAAAACTTAATTGGCAAGTTTAATAATTATACTGAATTTGTAGAAAAATTAAGAGCTTATGCTAAGACTAAAAAAGGATTATACAAATACTACTTGAATAGTCGTTTTATTGGAACACAAAAAGAAATATCAGCACTCACTAATGGTTTTATGGGTAATTGTGTAGATTGGTCACAATTAGGTCGTGCTGTGGCCTTGATAATGGGTTATAAGTGTGATTATATACAATGGAGATGTGAATCAGTAACTCATCTTACAATAA
>JARKQC010000263.1 GCA_029974985.1 Bacteroidota bacterium
AATACCACAAGTTGAAAAAATTGTTGGACCTGGAAATATATTTGTTACTGCAGCAAAAAAACTTGTTTATGGAAACGTTGATATTGAATTTCCAGCAGGACCTTCAGAAGTTTTAATAATAGCAGATAAAACAGCTAATCCAGAATATATAGCTTATGATATACTTTCACAAGCTGAACATGATCCCAATGCATCATGCTATCTTGTTACAGATAATTTAGAGTTAGCAAAAAAAGTTAAAAATGAAATAAAGTTAAAAACTAAAGAAGCTAAAAGAAAAAAGGTTATTGAGGAGTCTTTGAAGAAATTTGGAAAAATTATAGTGACAAAATCTATTGAAGAAGCTATTGATATATCTAATGAATATGCTCCAGAACATTTGATAATAATGACTAAAGATAATGAAACAGATGAAAAAATACTGAAAAAGATAAAAAATGCTGGTTCAATATTTTTAGGTAAATACTCTCCAGTAGCTGCTGGAGATTACGGTTCTGGAACAAATCATGTTCTCCCAACAGATAGGGGAGCTAGAATGTATTCTGGACTTTCAACAGAGTCATTTTTAAAGAAACCTACAGTTCAAACAATTACCAAAGAAGGTTTGGAATCTCTTGAAAATGTTATTGTTCCAATAGCAGAATATGAAGGATTTTATGCTCATGCAGACTCTATAAAAGTTAGATTAGAAAAAAATAGAAAAAAATAGAAATAATAAGATAAATAATAATAAAAATTATAATAATACTAATAAAAATTAAATATATAATACTGAAATACATAATAAAAAATAACTAATTCAGAGTAATTATTTAAAAAACATTTAAATATTAATTTGATTAATATTATTTCGTTATTGTCTATTCATTTTTAGATTTCATGAAATTTAATATTAATAAAAAATTTAATATTAATAATAATATTAATTGTAATATTAATGTTATTAATAGAAATATTAAGTGTGATATTAATAGAAATATTAATATAAATAATGAAAATATTAATATATTAAAATATTACTAATGATGTAAATAATATTAATAACATTACTAGTAATTTAATTTAATAATTATTAGATTTAATAATATTAATTTATTAGTATTCATAATAAATAACTGAATTTAATAACAAATCAGAATATAAAAGACTTATAAGATTACAAAGGTGAAAAATTGACAAGATTATCAGATATATGGAGAAGAAGCCATTATACAAAGGAAATAGATGAAAATGTTACTGGTGAAAATGTTACTGTTATGGGATGGATACATGAAATCAGAGACCTTGGAGGCATAATATTTGTACTTATTAGAGATAGAAGCGGAATGATACAATTAACTGCTCCAAGCAAAGAAATAGAAGGAGACTTATTAGATAAAATAAGAAAATTAAGAAAAGAATCTGTTATAGGACTTAAAGGAAAAGTTCAAGAAAGTGCAAAAGCACCTAATGGTGTTGAAATCATACCTTCTGAAATAAAAGTCTTTTGTTTATCAAACCAACCATTACCAATGGACCCTACTGAAAAAGTTAAGGCAGAAATCGATACTCGACTTGATTCTCGATTCATAGATCTTAGAAAACCATCAGTAAGTGCGATATTTAAAATAAAAAGTAAAATGTTACATACTGTTAGAAATTTCTTTGAAGAAGGAGAATTTTTAGAAATAAACACTCCTAAACTTGTAGCTTCAGCTACCGAGGGAGGAACAGAATTATTCCCAATTACATACTTTGAAAAAGAAGCGTTTCTTGGTCAAAGTCCTCAATTATATAAACAAATGATGATGTCAGCTGGATTCGATAAAGTTTATGAAATAGCTCAAATATTTAGGGCAGAAGAACATGATACTCTCCGTCATTTAAACGAAGCTATTTCAATCGATATGGAAGCATCATTTATGGATGATGTTGATGTTATGAAGATATTAAATGATCTTGTTCAAAAAGTTATCATAGATGTTAAACAAGATTGTAAAGAAGAGTTAAAAACCCTTGAAATGGACTTGAATATACCAGAAGGTCATTTTGAAGTTTTAAAATATGATGATGCAGTTGATATGATAAATTCAAGAGATGTACCTATGGAATGGGGAGAAGATTTATCAAGAGCAGCTGAAAAAGTACTTGGAGAAATGATGGATGGTTACTACTTCTTAACAGAATGGCCAACTGAAATAAAACCATTCTATGTAATGCCAAATGAAAAAAATCCTGTGAAAAGTCATGCATTTGATTTAATGTATAAAGATCTTGAAATATCCTCAGGAGCTATGAGAGTTCATCAACACGACCTTTTAAGAGAAAAAATAGCTGAAAAAGGTTTAAATCCTGATGCATTTAATGGATATTTGAGAGCGTTTGAATATGGAATGCCTCCTCACTCAGGATGGGGTCTTGGAGCTGATAGATTTAACATGACTCTAACTGGATTAGATAATATTAGAGAAACTGTTCTATTCCCAAGAGATAGACGTAGATTAACTCCTTAATCTCTGTTTTTCAATTTTTATATTTATTAATCATTATATTTTTAGCTTTTTATTTCTATAGTTTTTATTTTTATTATTTTATTATTTTATTTATATCTAAACTTTGAAAGTTTATTTAAGTAATTAATAGAGAAATAGTTAGTAAAATAGTTAGTAAAATTGTTTATTTGTTTATTATTCTCATTTATATACTTGTTTTCATTGTTTTCTCTAAAATTGTGGGAAAAGTTATATAATACTTTAAATTAATATAATATTAGAGATTAAAAGGATTAAACAACTAATAGTCATTTAAAATCTTAATAAGATTTATTAAAGATACTTAGCTTTGAGGTTACATATGATTAAAAAAGAAAAAGTGATTTTGAAAGAAAAAATGACATTGAAAAAAAGAATAATGTTGTATTTGATTAGTAAGTTAAAAATTTCTCAATCACAACTTTTTGCGATTTTAACAGCACTGACAGCCACTGTTTTAATTGTCAGTAATCTCGCTAGCACTAAAATGTTTGATTTTTTTTCAACTGGACTAGTTTGGGACGGTGGTGCGATACTTTTTCCTATTTCTTATATTTTAGGAGATATAATTACTGAGATTTTTGGTTTTGAGCGTGCCAAAAAAGTCATCTGGACA
>JARKQC010000281.1 GCA_029974985.1 Bacteroidota bacterium
TAAGATATAATAATGTTATTGTCATCCCTATTGCTCCATAAATAAGCAATACTTTACGACCCTTATTATCAACTAACCAAAGAGCAATAATAGTAGCTGAAAAATTCACAAAACCTATTAAAATTGATTGTAATAGTGCATTTTGTGATTGAATTCCTATATTTTCAAATATCATTGGAGCATAAGTTATAACCGCATTTATCCCTACGACTTGCTGAAAAATAGCTAAAAGAAGCCCTATTAATATTATCTTTCTAATGTTTCCTTTTAAGAAATATTTAAACGATATTTTATTTTTTATAGATAAAGATTCTTCGATGTTATTTATATATTTTTTAGCTAACTTCTCTCCTTCTATTTTTTCAAAAACATTCTTTGCTTCTGATTTTTTATTATTAATCACTAACCATCGTGGACTTTCAGGAAGATAAATGGTTGAAAGTACCATATACATAATACTGAAAATAAATGGAACTAATAACATATATCTACAAGAGTTGGATATATCTATTAAAAAATAGTCAAAAATATAAGCTAAAAGAATACCAATAACAATAGCAAATTGACTTAGAGAAACGAGTTTTCCTCTAATCTTTGGAGGAGATATTTCTGAAATATATAAAGGCCCTAAAAATGAAATTGTTCCAACTGCTATTCCTCCAATAAAACGATAAAATATTAATGACAATGGGGATGTAGATAATGCACTACCTATTGAAGAAATAATGAATAGTACTGAAGTTAAAATCAATGTTTTTTTTCTACCATATTTTTCTGATGAATAGCCTAATATTAATGACCCTATAATACATCCAATTGTAAGCGAACTTACTACTATTCCTATTCCATTATCATTTAAATTAAAAATGCTCTGAATTTGACTAACTGCTCCTGAAATTCCTGCGATATTTAAACCGCAAACTATTCCTCCAGTCATTACAATAGAGATTATCCAATATAAATGTTTATAATTTGTCATGGAACTGATAAATAATATTTTATTAAAATATTTCTTAATTTTTATATATTGTGATTTTATCTTTAAATAATAACTATTTTTTAGCTATTGTGAATCCATTGCCAATCATTGTTGCAATTTGTTTGTTTAGGTCGTCTCTAATATTAACTTGATAAACAGACATATTTCTACCTTTATTTAGGCATGTTGACCTTGCAATGAGACAATTTCCTCTTGTGCTTTTTAAGTAAGATATATTACAGGATTGGCCAATTGTATTACCTACATCAAGTCCACATAAATTATCTAAATTAGCATGCACTGCAAATGTAAAATCAGCAAGAGTGAAAATAGCTCCTCCATGAACCCCTCCCACTGAATTTCTATGAATATCCTTAATTTCCATACTGCATTCAACAAAATCTTCAGTCACTGATTCGATGATAATTCCTGCATTTTTTGCAAAATTATCATTGGAAAAGAACTTTTTTATGTAATCTAGTTGTATTTTCATTTTTGAAGCCTCTTATTTATTTAAACTAAGTTTAATTAACTAGTAAAAAAGTTTAACATGTTTATAGTAAACTAAATTACTTATAAACAATTCTATATATATTTTTAAGTGAAATAATAAATTACTAGAGTTTATTTGTTGCTAATTGATTTTTTTATATTCTATGAGTTGATATTTTATATAGGGGAGTAGTATGATATAATAGTCTATTAATAATTTTATAATTATAATATGTATTTTTCTAATGTTAATTAATATGTTTTGTTTTTGATGTTTTTAGGTTGTCTGTAATACTATTATTTTTTCATTCTATTAAAATGGAAATTTTATATATTAGTTAATTATTGTATATTCTGCTTTGTATGTGTTAAACGTTAAATGGAGGGTTGTTTTTTATTGAATTTTATTTCTTCTAATATTTCTTTTTTTAGATTGATTGATTTTTGGTTTTTCTCTCTGATTTTTCTACAAGTTTCTATATTTTAAAATTTTAAAGTTTATTAATGCTTATTGGTGGCCTTGTATTGAAATAAATAATTTATCAATTTTAATATTTTTTTAGGAGTTTTTAATTTTTTTCTGATTTTAAAATTAGCTAATAGAGTTGGATTGATTTGGATTTTTTTATTTTTTTGTTTGTTGTAGCTTGCTGTATGCCTCCAGATAAACACCATATGTTCCTGTGATGTTGTATGGTTTTGGTTTATATGTGGCGTTGTTATCGCTGTATGCAGCCAGATAAACACCAGATGCGTATGTTCCTGTGATGTTATTGGTTTGGTTTATTGGTATTGTTATCGCTGTATGCATACAGAGAAACACCATAGTAGTCTGTTCCTGTGATATCGTTAGGCTTTGGTTATATGTGGTATTTTTGCTGCTGGATGCAGACAGATAAACACCATATGTTCCTGTGATGTTATTGGCTGTGGTTTATATGTGGTATTTTTGCTGCTGGATGCATACAGCTCAACACCATAGTATGTTCCTGTGATATTTTTTTTGTCTTTGGTTATATGTGGTATTTTTGCTGCTGGATGCAGACAGATAAACACCAGAGTCGTATGTTCCTGTGTTGTCGTTGGTCTTTGGTTTGTTGGGTGTTGTTATCGCTTTATGCATCCAGATAAACACCAGAGTATGTTCCTGTGATGTTGTTGATATTATGCTTTTTGGGGTGTTTTTTTCTTTTCTTATTAGTTGTTTTTTGCTTTATATAGTTTTTGTTGTTCTTTGTTTTGTGATTGGGTTGATTTTTGGTGTTTTTTTGTTTTTTATTAGCTGTTTTTTGCTTTTTAAGGGTTTTGTTGTTCTTTGTTTGGTGGTTTGTTTGTGTTTTTTTCTTTGTTTCTTTTTATTAGTTGTTTTTGGTTGTTTGTTGGTGTTTATTTTTGTTTTGGTTTCTTTGAATTTTTTTTTGTTAAATTATTTCTAAATGGTGGTTTATAAAAAATTATAACTAATATTGAAACTATGTTATTAATAAAGTTAATTTAGGGAATTTGAAAAACATTAAGATAACTACTATAAATATTACAGAAATAGAATACCAAAAATAATAAAAATAAAAGTATGGATAATAAAATTATATCACCCGTTATTTCTACCATACTTGTATTTTCCAGTTACTTTAATATAAGAAACCCATGTGTTTTTAGGGAGTTTTAAAAATAGCTTTTGTCTAGGTTTGAGAGTTTTTGTATATGTCTTAATAGTTTTCATACTGTCTCTTTTTTTAATGGTGAATTTATATTTTTCACTTTTAACTATTAATGCTCCGCCATATTGTGTTTTCTTTAATTTTAGAGTGTAATAATATGTGTTTCCAAATTTAAATAGTTTATTACTTTTTTAATATTTTTTTATTATATTTAAATGATTATACTAATTAAATATGTTAAATAAGAAGTATATAATAATATTTAAAAATTATTGCCTGCCTAACAATTTCTTCAGGAAATCTTTAAATTCAGTAATAAAGTTCCCATTATTTTCTAAGTTAAATGTTTCAATAAATATGTTTTCAATATTATCTGGAACATAATCACCACTACTTTCTGATGATTTTTCATTATCGATGTTATCAATTAAATCATTAGCTACTAAGAAAGCACCAGCACAAGCACCAATAATTAATATAATGATTATTAATAAAACATTGAAAATCTTACTTTTACGCTTTGTTTTTTTTCTATACTGCTTATTTTCTTTTCTCATTTTTTTCTCCAAACTTTCAGCAACCACACGTTTTTTAAGCAATTCATAATCTTTATCCATGAGACAATACCTCCTTTTTATTTATCATTTCTTTTAACCAAACTAAAAACACAACATCATCAAAATCCTAGTTTTAATTTTATTTAATAAATTAGCTATATTTTAAAAATATTTGAAATAAAACAATATGTTTTCATGACTTAAATCTCATAAATTTTTCAATATGTTTTTTTGATACATTTAATGTAAAACTTTCCTTTTTTAAATTTATAGATAACAACATATTTTGGTATAATAACTTTCCATCATTCTTCACTTAGTATTATGTAAATTTTTTGATTTGTTTCATTATTAAATGATTAATATATTTATTTTTAACTTAATAAATATTATTTTGGATTATATTTAGCATAAAAACCATCAGTATCTGCGTAAATTGCTTTAAAACCATATTCTTCTGATTTTTTCATTGTTTCCTTTATATAATCTCTTCCCCATGCAGTGATAGATTCTGCACATTCCATTGAATACCATCTAAATCTTGAAAATCCATAAATTCCATACATAGTATTTGCAAGTCGTTTTAATGCATCTTGCTGTACTTTCAATATTCTTTTCTCAGTAGGGTCCTTGGTTTCTTTCATCTGTTTTTTTATTTTTAATCTTTCACTAATTACATTACCTATTACAGAAGGAATGAATCCTTTTGGAGTTTTTGCAAATTTATTATCATATTCAGGAGATATATTGAATTTGTTTTCATCCTCATCTTTTTCTTCTTTATAAAGATAATTAGCTATATTATAATCATCACCTAAATGTTTTTTTAAAAGAACATCTGGAGAAACATTTTTTGAAATTATTATACTAGGATACAGGCTTCTAAAATCAAATTGTACCAAATTATCATGCAATCCTTTTTCTGGTTCTTTTACATAACCTCCTACTGCACTTTCTGATCTTCTTGAAGAAAATTCCCCACCAGTAGGTTTATTTGGAACAAGCTCATTGTCTTCATATGCTTTTCGTACTAAATACCATTCAGCTTGCTGTCCTGTTGCCATACGAGTTAAATCAAAAAATGGCTGCCCTACAATCCGAGTTAATTCTAAGCTAAGAGGTAATGTTTCTTCAGCTATTTTTAAAGTAGATACAACATCATCTAATGAATAATGAAATAAGTTTGTTAATTCTTCTCCACCATTATCCCAAAACTGATAAATTCTATCTCCAGGCACCTCAATCTTTTCTTCACCAAATAACTCAAAATAAACTCTTTCTAGAGTATATCTATCTAAACTAATATACCTTCTCATAACTAAGTATAAATCAACGTGTATAAGTCCTTTAAAAGAAGCAGCATTTGCATAACCTCTTCTTAAGAATTTTACTCCTGAACCATCCATTCCAAAATCAAGGTTTATGTTGTAAATTCCTGCTCTATCTTTAAGATAAGGAAAATCAAAATTGTCAGAATTATATCCTACAATAATGTCTACATTATTATCTTTAACAACTTCTACAAATTTTTTTATCATTTCTTCTTCTGAGGAAACAGTTTCTACAAAATCTAGTTCTTTTCCTTTTGTAGAGATTACTTTTTCAACCTCAAAGTTACTTGAAATACCAATCATTATTATTTCGTCTTTTTTTGAATTTGGCATTCCATCAGGGTTTCTAACTTCTAAATCAAAACTTAATATTTTTAAACTTGGAAATTCACTATCTACTGTTTTAGGAGATTTTTTTAATTTCATTATTTCTAAATTTGAATCTTTAGATTTGATAGTTGGAAAAGAAGGGATTATTTCTCCAGAAAGTTCTATTTCTGACATTGGAAAAATATTATTATCAATAAGATATCTTCTATAAAAAGGAATGTCATGTTCCCTTATATCATCAACAGATTCAAGATCTCTTATTATTTCTCTCATTTTTGGAACATCCTGAGGATGTGTAAATGTTACTTTTAAGAATTCACCTTCAATTTGAAATTTCTTTTTATTAACTTTTTCAATCTTTTTAGGTTTAGAATCTAAATTTTCAAGATCTTCTATACATTTTTCTATATCATTAGCTATTACATATATATAAGGTTCAAAAGTATCATCTAAAGCTATTATCTTTCTTTCACCTGTTTCACCATTCTCATCTTTTTCCTTTCCAAAAAGACGTATAACAGCTTTTTCTTCATGAGTTATATAATCAATATCCAATAATATTATATTTTTAATTTCCATAATTGATCATTTCAAATTGTTTTTATTTTTTATTTTTTCAGATGGTTTTTATCTTTTTAGATTGTTACATTTTTATTTTCTAAACTTAATCTTTCTTTTTCATTTTTATATGTTTTAACAACAGCATAAGTAATTCCCAATATTAAAGGGCCTAATATAAATCCAATAAGTCCGAAAACAATTGGTCCTGATACAAATCCAAGTAAAAGTATCATTGGATGAATATCAACATATTTTCCAGAAAGGGTAGGTCTTATATACATATCACTTAAACTTAAACCAAATCCAAATAGTAATACTATAATTCCCCTTACATAATTTCCAGATACCATATCATATATAAATAATATTGTATAAACTGGCCAAGGACCAATGAGTGGTATTAATTGACATACACCAGTTAAAATCCCTAAAAATAGGGCA
>JARKQC010000305.1 GCA_029974985.1 Bacteroidota bacterium
ATGGCACCAATCATACTCGGTTTCAAGCTAATACACTAAGAACAATAACTACTATTTTATATGGTGATAAGCTATTTAAAGTTTGTGTTGATGATTTTGTAGGCTATCTTGTTGTTTTTGTTGATGTTATTTATGGTGATGACTTTTATAGTGGTGATTCCTGGTGATCTAGTCTTAAAAGCTTGAAAAAAGCAGTAAATCTTGTAATTGATGGAGGATATGTTTATATAGCTTCATCAGTTTATAATGGAGTGAATAATACTAATATTCTGATTGATAAGGATTTAAATATTATTGGTGTTAATGATAATGAAGATGGTGTTGTTTTTGATGGTGAAAATAAATTTATTATTTTTAAAATCCTAAATGCAGATGTGAAAATTAATAATATTACATTTATTAATGGTAATAGTGCTAATGGTGGAGCTATTTATTCTGATAACTCTAATTTAACAATAAAAGACTCAAATTTCTTAAATAATACAGCTACTAATTATGGTGGGGCAATAGTCATCAATGGTGGAGGTTATTTTAACCTATCTAATATTAAATTTTCTAATAATCATGCTACTTATGGAGCTGGAATTTACTTAAAAAACACTAATAACTTTAACTTATACTCATCAGTCTTTGAAAACAATACAGGAAGCATTGGCCAATCAATATACCTTGATAATGGTAATAATGGTTTTAATGTTTCATACTCCTTGTTTTTAGATAATGGTAATAACATTGTTTTTTCCAATGGTTCTAATAATGGTTACTTCGATTATAATTGGTGGGGAGATAATAATTACACTAATCACACTAATTTAAAAATAAATACTTATTATACTGCAATTTTCACCACCAGTAAGACTGTTAATACTGTTGTTGGTGATAATTGTACAATATTTTATTCTTTCCATTTAAATAATACAATTAATAAAGGAAATATAAACTTTCTACCTGATTTTAATGTTTCACTCTTCTACAATGATATATTTATTGATTCATCAAACGTAAAAGAAGATAAAACATTTAAATTCCTATTAAAGCATGTTTATAATAATCTTTCTATTTTTACAAATAATAGAGTGTTTTTTTTAGAGTATTTGGTTGGTAAAGGTAAATTAGAAATTAAAAACCTCACTATATTGGTTGATAGAATTAATTATGCTGATAATATAACTTTAAAGATAGATTTAAAAGATAATTTCACAGGAAAACTAAACATAACACTTAAAACAGCTAATAAAACTGATAATGATATTTTAACAAGAGAAATGAGTTTTAATAATGGTATTGGTTATTTTGATTATGTTATAACTTTATTAACTAATGTTTTATTTGATATTCAAGGAACCAACAATATAGATTACAATAATACTAATAATATTAGTACTTGGGGTGTTGTTAAGTATTATCTTAATATAAGTAATATTATTATTCAAAATTTTAACTATGGGGATGATTTGAATATTAATATTGACTTATATCTTTCTTCTCTTAATCCTAATATTACTCAAGTATTTAATGTTACTGTTAATGGTGAAATAAGGGAAATAAGTTTTATTAATAATTATGGTGTTTGGGTTCATAGAGTAACACAGGCAGGAACAGTAAAATTTAATGTTAATTTAGAAGAGGATGATTATTACTATTCTGCAAATAAAAACACTAGTAAATTCTTCAATTGTACTTTTTATATAGATTCTGTAAATGGTGATAATGAAAATATTGGAACTAGATTGGATAAACCGTTTAAAGATTTTAAATATGCTTTAAATCTGCTTATTAGTGGTGGGACAATATATGCACTAAATGGAACTTATAATGATGAAAATAATACTAACATAACTATTAAAAAAGATGTAAACTTATATGGTTGGGGTAATGTTATATTCACTACAAAAAGTGGTGATGTAAGGGTATTCAATGTTGAAAACGGTTTATTATATATAGCTAATATTACCTTTTCTGATATTTCTTTTAATGGTGGTGGAGGGGTAATATACACTATTGCTAATGGTTGTATTGAAGTTATTGATTCAAAATTTGTTGGTAATAGTATTAATGGTAATGGTGTATTATATCTTAATTCATCTGGAAACATTATAAACAGGACAGAATTTATTAATAATAATGCTATTAATGGTGGAGCAATTTTTATAAATGGTAATAATAATATTATAACTTCTTCATCATTTGTTGATAATAAGGCACATAATGGAGGAGCTATAAGTATTTCTGGTGATGATAATACAATTAACTATACTCGATTCTTTAATAACATTGATGATACATTAAAACAAGTCTATAATAGTGGTTATGGTTCTAATTTATCTTTTAATTGGTGGGGGGATAATTTTAATCCATTAGGTGCTCATATTAACAATACAGGTAGTGTAAATTCACTTAATTATTACAAAGTAGTTTTTAAAGATTCAGGAGAAGGTTTATATTCTTATCAGTTAGCTATAAATGGTGATGATTCGGATGGGGCTTCTAACTTTTTATCTTTTAATGGTTCTTTTAAAGATAAGATGTCCTCTATTTCAGGTGTATTTAGAGCTAATACAGGACTAAAAGAAATACTTGTTAATGGCAGTCTTGGATTTGTAATGTTCAATGTTGATAATTGGAATAATATGATGATATTTGTCAATGGAACAGGAGGATTAGATACAAATAATGGAACAGATTGGGACTGGGCAGTACAGACTATTGGAAGAGCATTAGAATTGATAGTAGATGAAGGAACAATATATATCGCAGGAAATATCACTTATAAAACATCATATAATCTTAATCAGACCATAGCTAAAAATATTACTATTATTGGTGCTAATAATTATAGTGGAGGAGCAATAATTCTTGATAGTGAAAATCAAGCAGGGATTAATGTTTTTAATATCATTGATTCAATAGTTACAATTAAAGAGCTATTTTTCTTAAATATTAATGATAAAGCTTTAAATGGTGAAAATTCTAATTTAACATTATTGAAATGTGATTTCATAAATAGTACTAGTCAAAACGGATTAATTACATTAATAAATACTTTATTGAGTATAAATAATACTGGATTTAATTTTATTAGCGGCAATGTTATTAATTCCCAGAATAGTCTTTTAAAAGTTAATAATACTATATTTAGTAATATAATTAATGGTAATGTTTTATATTTGAACTATACTTCATTGAATATAGAAAATACACAATTTAACTGTACAACTAGTAGTTTGATTTATTCTTTTAATAGTGAATTAAAGTTCAATAAGATATTGTTAAAAGATATTAAATTAAATGATAATATTTTTGGATATTGTATTGACTCTAATGTGAGTTTCGAAAATAGTAATTTTACTAGTATAACTGGTGAGAATACAATTATTGAATTATATGATGGAATTTTTAATGTTTTTAATTCAACATTTATAAAAAATAGTTTAAATATTAAAACTTATAATACTAATGCAACTGTTTTTGAGTCTGTTTTCATAAATAATAATAATTTTTCAATTTTATCAAATAAAGGAAACTTATTTATTAATAATTCTGTTTTTCATGATATTAAGGTTAAGAATGTTATTTTTGATAGTGAAAGTTCCAATCTGACTTTTAATAATGTTTTATTTAATAATATTACGGGTAATATTATTTTTGGGCTTGCCTGTTCTCTAAATATTTTTGACACAATATTTAAGAATATTAATAATGGTACGATAGTATATTCTAATAATACAAGTTGTAATATAATAAATAGCACTTTTAACTCTTTAAAAGAATATATAAGGATTATTGAAAGCAATAATTATACTTATATTAGTCATTCTATTTTTGAAAATATTAAAATATATAATGATTTAATTTATGTTAATTCTATGAAAATTGAAAATTCAGCTTTCAAAAATATTAACACATCTGGGAATTATATAATTAATAATAAAGATTCTACTTTTATAAATAATACTATTTTTAATTTAACAAATAATATTATATTCAATGCTGGAAATTTAACTGTTAATAATTCTTTTTTTAATAAAATAAATTCTAATGATAATATTATCTATTCTATTAACATTTTTAATGTCGCTTACTCAAATTTTACAAATAATATGGGTGTTATATATTCTAATGGTTCAATATCTATTGATTTTTTATTTTTTAATAATAATAGTGAATGCTTGTTTTATTTTGATTCTGGTTTTGCTAATATAAAAAATTCACAATTTATGAACAATAAAGTTATAAATAGTCTTATTTATTCTAAAACAATCTTAAATAGTGTAAATAACAATTTTACAAATAATAATGGCATATGTATCCAGTTATATGGCAAAAACAATATTATAATAGACAATACTTTTTCTAAAAATAATAATGCAATTAATGCTATTAATACTCATAATACAATAATAAAAAATAATTTTTTCTTAAATAATAATGGAAATGGACTATATATTGAAGGAAACAATAACAATATCCTTTATAATATTTTCGATGATAATAACCAAGGTATAATCTTTAATGGGGATAATAGTAATTTTACATATAATTCTATAAGCAATTCTAAAAAAGAAAGTTTATCCGGTTTTGGTAAGTTTTTAAAAATTACAAAAAACAATTTAACTAGTAATAATCAAGGTTTAAAAGCTAATATCAATTATTCTAATATTACTTATAATCTTATTTCAAATAATAATAACTCTGGTTTAATTGTTAATGGAAATAATAATATTGCATCTTATAATGATTTGAATTTTAATAACATTAATATTGTTGAATTAAAGGGTAATAATCTTATTTTTGAAAGAAACATAGTTAAAAATAATCAGGTTAGTCAGGATAAGAATGTTATTATTGTTAAAGGTAATAATTGTAAAATTAATTACAATAATGTTACTAATACAGGGTTTTATGAATTATATGTTTTAGGAAACAGTTCAAAAATTGGATATAATAGGATAAGCGGTAGATTATTCTTTGATGGAAATAAATCAGTAATCAATCATAATAATGTTTCTTCTGGAAAATCTCATGGTTTATATTTGAATGGGAACTATAATAATGTTTCTTATAACTATGCCCATCACAATAAACTAAGTGGAATTGTTGTTAAAGGCAAATACAATAATGTTTATAGGAATAATGCTACTTACAATGATGAATATGGGTTTATTTTGTATAGTAATAGTAGTAATATCACTCATAACATAGCTAATAAGAATAATTTGACCGGTATAGTTGTTAAAAGTAATCAAATTAAAATTTATAATACTACAGCTATTAAAAATAATAATATGGGATTATATTTTGTTGGAAATGATTCTAATATTATTTATAACAATATTAAGGATAATAAGGAGTATGGTATTAAAGGAGAGGGAAATAAGAATCTTTTTAAGAATAATACTTTTCTTCGTAATGGAAAAACATCTGCTAATTTTTGTTTTTTAGGGGATTATAATAATTATACTCGTAATAAGATTTATAATAGTGGAGGATATGGTTTATATATTAAGGGAAATCATAATCGTATCTTACATTCAACTATAAAACATAACAATGATTATCAGTTAGCTATTATTGGAAATTATAATGTAATTTATAATATTACTTTGTATAATAGCTCAAAATCAGGTTTTGCCTTGTATGGTGATAATAATATCCTATTAACTAATAAAATTTATCAAAATAAGGACAAAGGGCTTGTAATTAAAGGAAATAAAAATCAGATAAATAAAACATTTATTAAAAATAATGATTATGGTGTTTATGTAAATGGAACAAGCAACAAACTACTACAAAATATTATAAGGGGAAATAGAGTTGGAATATACCAGAAAATTGGAAATAGTAATTATTATCGTTACAGTAATATAGTTAATACTGATTACAATCTTTATTCAAAAGAAGGCACTATTAACTGCAATTTTAACTGGTGGGGAGAAAATGAATTTGTTAAAAATAAAAATGTTAATGTTACAAGATATGTAACTGTGTCAATGACTGCTCCTGATACTTTAGAACTTAAAAAGGTATATGAAATAAATGTAAAATTTCGTGACAATAAAAATGAAAAACTAAATTATAGCATACCTTCTTTAGTGGCTAATTTCAATTTTGATGGCATTTTAAGTTTGGATTCTGTTAATGTTACAAGTAATATAGCTAAAAATACTATTAAAGTTAATCAATATGGTTATTATAGCCTAGTTACCAAAGTTGATAGTCAAAAATTGTCTAAAAATTATATCGGTGATTCTAATAAAAAAATCTTTGATTCAAAAGATTATGTAGAATCATTATTGGAAAAACAAGGTGTTAAGCCTACAACGAGTCTCGTTAATGCTGTTGAGAAGAAAGTTATCAAAAAATCTGAAAAAGAAAAGGATAAAGCAGAATATAATTCTTATAATGATTGGAGAGCTAAACTTTTAGCTTATATTAATATAATGCCTGATGGCTTAGAAAAGACATTTATGGGTTTAATTGTTTCTAATTTTCCTAAATATAGTTTTGAGCAGTTTATGAAAGAAGGTGGTTTAAGTAGTATAATGTATAGGTTTAATGAAGGATTGGGTCCATTTGGTGTTTTGATGGATTTTTATACTACTGGAAAAATAAAGGATGCTATGGTTAAAGTAGATGGTGATCTATTTAAAATGTTGTTTGAACCATATGTGCATATTTATGGCTATAGTAATTTGGATAAAGTTTATGGCAGTCAAAATATTAAAAAAATTCTTGAAATATTGTTTGATATTGATAAAAATGGTAATGTTAGTATAGCTGCAGTATTATTAAATAGTGTTTTGCTTTTAGTTTCAATAGCTACTGGTGGTGCTCCAATAGCTTCTAAAATAGGAACAAGTGGATTAAAATCAACACTAACGAAAATATTTGGAAATAATGCAAAGAAAATATTTACCAAGCTAGCAAATATAGTTCCTAAGAGTTTAACTTTGGATAAAATCTGGAGTAGTGTGGTTGATGTTTCTAAGATGATTAATTTGAATCCTAAGCCTATTTTAAGTTTATTGAAAAATAATGCTCCTGAAAAATTATTAAAAGGAATAGAAGCTGCTTATTATGGTTTGAAAATTGGAACTGGAAGTTTGGAGACTATTTTGGGCAAGGTTGTAAGTTATTCTCCTGTTAAATCTGTTTTTAAGGTTAGTAGTACTTATTCTAGTGTTAAATTAGATTTGAATACAATTAAAAATGCTGTTAATAAAATTTCAACGGTACCTTCTATTGTTAAAGCTGCAAGTAGTGTTGTGAAGGCAGAAGCTAAGAAGGTGATTGTGAAAGTAGCTCAAAAGGCGGCTAATGGTTATAATACTGTTAAGTATGTTTCTACAAAGGTTGTTAGTGGTGTAAAAACTGTAGTTAATGCTGGTAAAAGCATT
>JARKQC010000301.1 GCA_029974985.1 Bacteroidota bacterium
CAATTCCAATAGCTAGAGCAATACAACACCATATTATGTCCTTTATCATTCAACTACTCCTTAAATGAATATTTTGTTCCATTATCTTAATAAAGACACGCGTTATAACATGAGCCATGTTAAACACCAAATTACTATAACATGTCGCAATATTGAAAATTTACTTCGTTAAACCGTTATATTACGAAGTACATTTTGATTTATTTTATGGACTTCAAGGAGTTATGCTTAATTGATCTAAAATATAAAATACAACTGTTAAATTACAAAAAATTAATTATAAATAGTTTTTTTTAAATTTCAGCAAGAATATCGGATTTTTTGATTATAACCGAAAAATATATATATGTGAAGATATATAAAACATAATTGTAAAAAATCATGAACTTGAATAGCAGCAACTTAGATGAATTATATGCCGGATTAAAAGAGCTAGAATCATCGCAGTACTTCTATGAAGAACTAAATATGGGATTAGCAAAGCTTGATTTACCAACATATTTGATTGATGACAATTTTTTTGAAGGCCTAAAATTAACCATATCACATCTTATAGATGTTAGTGATCAAATTTTCGGACTTTTACCAGATTTCTTAGATTTTAGACATTTGCATAACATCAATGAAAAAAGGCAATCAGCTCTTTTAACGGATATATTATTTTATTACAACAAAAATTTATCTAAAATCTTATGTTTTCCAGAAATCTCCAGTAAGTTGGGTCATGGATTTTTGGGTAGGCGTAAAGGTTCATCTATTCTTGCCTATTACTGTTCTATATTAGCCCCGTTAAGTAGTGTAAGGCGGATGTTTACAAAGCTACGAAAGTAAGTAAATATTCGAAGAAGCATTTAAACACTACAAAACGGGTGATTAATTTGAAACAAAAGACAAATAAAAATTTCCGCCCTGAATCGCAATTGTTCAATGAACCGGGATTCCGTCGTGATGCAGAATTCTATAGTAAGGCACTTAAATTCGTGTTGAGAAATTTAAACGAAAATTGCGTCGAAAAAAGGAAAATAGAAAAAGGACTTGAGGAAATTCGAAGGGAGTTCCATAGATAACCCTTCTATTTCTCTTTAAACTAAAATAGGGGTAAAAAAATGGAATACATCTACAGCAAAGATGAAGAAATAGAAAATCGAATAGAACTTTTCTGTACGGTCATAGATTCAGTAATAAAAGCACTTAAAAAACCTAAAAGAATGCAAATTGTCAAGACCATATATAATGCAGAAAACCCACTCACATTCAAAGAAATTGAAGAACAAACCGGACTCCCAACGACAACACTACACGATAATTTAGAAGTATTATACATTCGAAACATAATAACAAAAACAGATGATAGACCTTCCAAATACCTCTTAACAGAATTTGCTAAAGAATTACTTGGAATTCAAGAAGAATAACTATAATAATTGGGGGATTTAATTTGGAAAAAGCTTATTTAGGAATTCCTATTTATTTAGATACCAATACATTATTAGATTTGTTGGCTTCTATGGAAGATGGATTTAGCTATGCAAGCACAATAGAAACACGAGAAAATGAGTCGAAGACTTCTGGGTCTTCAAAAGAAGGCAATTTTGGTATTAATTTTTATACAATATTGAAATTGGGTTTTAAAGGGTCTGCGAGTAATAAAAATACAGATTTAAAAGACAAAAAAAAGACGGATGAAAGATTCCATACTTATGGCTCTTTAATGAATCGTTTAATCCAAAATCTTCACGAAAAACAGATGATTAAAGCAATTAATGATGATCAATCGTGGGATTACATTAATGAATCTGACTTCATAGAATTACAGGGAAAATTTATTCCTAATCCGATAGTTAATTCATTAACTAAGCTTAATAATCTTCTTGATCTACTAATACGATTCAGTGAGCAAAAATTGATTCCGCCATTTGATAATTTAGATAACCCTCCTATCCCGGAAAATGTACCTATTCCCGAGGGCCTATCCAAGAAACAATTCATAAA
Organism: Bacteroidota bacterium; assembly: GCA_029974985.1. Lineage (GTDB taxonomy): Bacteria > Bacteroidota > Ignavibacteria > Kapaibacteriales > UBA2268 > JANJTB01. The sequence goes on from JARKQC010000301.1 coordinate 1,993, forward strand.
TCAGGTTAAAAAAGACATTAGAAAAAATGCAGAAAACCAATTAAAACAAAATAAATCGATTAAAGAAATGTTGGATGGTATTACTAACGATTTAGGGAATGAAGACTATCAAAAATATGTTATTGAGTTAAAAAATCTGCCTGATCATAAAATTCTTGCATATCTTTTCAATGAATTCATAAGAGATCGTGCTGGTGCAGAGTTGCCATATGGGGAATTCAGGATTTTAGGTAAGGTAGTTAGAAAACTTAAGCCATATGAGTCAATTGATTTATTAGAAGGTACTACAGTAGGTTTAAGTAATGAAATAATAGATGGACTCAAAAGTCCGTTAAGTGAAATGAGCGGTCAATTTCGTATTCCAGAGATATTCACTACTGTAAACTTCCCTGCGATACAAATCATTCCAATAGCAGTATTTGTTTAGGAATAACAATGTGACATAAACTAGTTTACCACTTTTTATTTCAATTAATTATTTTATATGGGTGCCTTTAATTGATCTAAATTCAAAAAAACTAATAGAATAACGTTAATTTAGGGAATTATGTGGAAAAAGAATTTTAAAAAACTAATGTTTCCCATTGATCCGAAGAAGTTAGATATTGAAGGAGCTATTGAACTTAAATATAAACACATTCCAAAATCGTTATTTAAATATAGGCCTTTTGATTCCAATAATCACAGTTTAACTATTTTAAAAAATGATTTATTAAATCTTTCAAGCCCAAATGAATTTAATGATCCGTTTGATTGCTCATTAACGGTTTCAGCCCCTAAATTAGGAAATGCATCTTTTATCAAAAACATGGATAGGATAATAGATAAAGCAGATTCTGAATCAAAATTCACTAAAGAAGAAAAAGAAAATTTAAGAGAGAGTAAAAATTTTATTCACGATTTTTCAAAACTGTATGCAAAAAAATACCCTATCAAAAAAGTTACAGGCGAATATGTTAGGCCAGATGAATTTGCTGAAATTAATACCGAAATTATAAACAAAATGTTAAAAGAATCTTATAATGATATCCGTAGTTCAATAAAAGACACACGTATAACTTGTTTTAGTGAAGATAATAAATCTATTTTGATGTGGAGTCATTATTCTGATAATCATAAAGGGTTATGTATTGAATACAATTTTAAAGAATTAAGCAATCATGATCTTGGAACCCGTCTGCTGTGTCCTGTATTTTATCAAGATGAATTATTTGATGCATCTGAATATATTAAGAATTCTATTGTTAATGATACGCGAGAAATTGATGAGCCGATAATTGTTAGTCATATGGCGGATCATTTCAATATGATGATGTATGAATTAGCTGCATTAGTTAAATCTAAAGAATGGAGTTACGAGAAAGAATGGAGATTTGTTTCAGGATTCGGTGTTGATCTAAAATTTTTAAGATCTCCTAAGCCTAAAGCAGTATATTTAGGTTCTAAGGTCTTTAAAGAGCATAAAAATGAAGTTTTGAAGATTGCAAAGAAAAGAAATTTTAATGTTTATCAGATGCAAATGGATGAGTCAAAATTTGCTCTTAACCCGAAAAAACTTCTATAATTAGAACCAGATTTTCTATGGGTTCGCCTTTCGATGATATTGAGAGTATATTATTACAAGTTACACAAAGCGTTAGACAATAAATAACATTTTTTCATTTGTTTCCTACTTCACTGGTCGTATTCGACCAGGGTAACCTTTCCTGCTAGTTAATAGATTTAATTAAGTATATGCCTATAATTAATTGAAATAAACTTATTTATAATTAACTTAAATATCTTAATTAACAAGTATTACTATGCCTCAAAATTTGGTCTTACTTTGTCCTGATTGTAAAAATAAACTTGACATATTTACAGATCCTAAACTTATTTCATATTTTAATTCGGATTCTGGGATAGTAAAATGTTCAATATGTGAGAAAGAATTTGATTTGTGGGATTCACTTTTAGATACATTAAATGAAGCCAATACTTGGATAGGAATTCATTATTCTTTGTTAGGATGTATAACTAATACAACTACAATAACAATAAAGCCCAATATAACAAATCATTTAGATTTAAGTACAGAAATCGGAGAAGGCGAATTATTAACTATTTCATTTAGTCCCGAAGAAAAATTGGGTGTTGCACCATTTGTACCAATCACTACTAGTTATCCCAAAGATTTTTCTAATTAAAAACAAAAAATTTTCAATGTGGGGTGTACCTGTAACTGGAGATGACACTGATTATTTTGTAACTTACGCCTATGCTCCTGAATACGTGCAAAATGACTTATCTAATAAGCTTTTATTAGAAGCATTTAAATTTTATTTTGAAGAAGATTATCGAAATATGATACTTTCAGCAAATACTGCAGTAGAGATTCTTTTTAATAAATTTTTTAATAATCTTTTATTTGATTCTAATTCACTTAAAAATGAAGAAGGTAATGTTTCAAGAGATAATAAAGATAGAATAGAAGGTTTTCTAAAAAATGGGGCTACTTATGGTTATAAACTTTATCCTTTTTTTCCTTTAATTAGTGAAATAAGAGAATTTCCTGGTTTGAATAGAAAGATTTCAAAAAAATTAGACAACTTAAAAGATAAGAGAAATAGTTTAATTCATGATGGAAATGCGGACCTTATAAATGAAGAGGAAATCAAAGAAGAATTAATTGCAGCATTTTTAACATTTAAATATTTTAAACTCATTCATGGGTTATAAAGGTCAAGTATTGTTTCTCATTATATCATAAATCATGTATATTAGGACAAAAAGTAGAGATCATGATGAATTTTTTAATAGAACTGATAAACTATTTTATTAACTCTCTGAACACCAGAGAAATAGCAATCATAATATTGTTGATTGTATTTTTAATAGTGATATTTTCTATCAAAAGTGTGAGAAAATTAGTGCCTGGTATTATAAGGCTACTTTTTTCTATTAAAATTGTAATTCCCTTTATAGGAATGGTTTTGTATATATCATTAATTTTATTTATATTATATTCTTTAGGGTTTTTGAATCTAAATCTAATTAAAGACGTGGTATTTTGGTTTTTAATTGTGTCAATTCCCTTGTTTTTTGCAGCAAATGAAATAAAAAAAGATAAAAGCTTTTTTAAAAGAAAAGCTGCTGAATTTATAGGAGTAACAACAGTTATTGGTTTTTTTATTAATTTCTATACTTTTGATTTATTTATTGAGATAGTATTACAAATCATATTATTTGGTTTAATACTTTTAATAGCTGTTTCTAAGACTGACGAAAAATATAAACCTGTAGAAAAGTTATTTAGTAGAATTTTGATCATTATTTTTGCTTGTTTAGTTATGTTTTTCATATTTAATTTATTCACGAATCCTAATGAATTGATAAATATAAATACGGTAATTACTTTTGTTTTACCTGGAATTTTAACAATTCTAGTATTACCCTTCATTTATTTCTTGGCATTGTATATTGAGTATGACTCGTTTTATGTACGTTTAAAACTGATACTTAAAAAGCCAAAATTACATAAATACGTCTTTAAAGAAGTATTTAAGAAATATAATTTTGATTTATATGGTTTGATTGATTTTTTATCGAAATTTAGGGTTTTTAACATACAAGACAGTGAAGATGTTATAAAAGAAATATTAAATGCAGAAAAGAGAGTTAAATCAAAGGGTAGTGAAACCAGCTATTCAAGTTTTAAAACATACAGTAATTTATTAATGACATTTGATTATCCTGATAAATGGATAATAGACTATGAAAATACAGATTTTTCGGGGGTTTATTTCAATTCTACAAATGGTGATATAAGAATACAGATATATGACATTCTATATGAAGGAAGAGAAAAAATTGCTGAAATAGGTGTTATAGGTAATAAATCATATAGACGCCTTGAATATGATGCACAAAGTGATAGTATTGCTTATATAACCCCTCTTTCAGACGAAAAAGAATTATATGTAAGGGGTACACCAGAAGATAGACAAGGGTTGCTACATATACTAGAAACCTTCGAACTCAAATAGAGCACTTTTTTCATCAAATTATCCCCTAACATTAGTTAGATCAATTATTTCCAATAATCTAGATTTCTTCTTTCAGTTATCTGTAATCATTCAGTTTATTCTATTATGGTGCAAAGGGCGTATAATAGTAAAAATATTGTTAAATATAGTGAAGTTAATTTTCTCTTTGTAATTAAAAATAGTCTATTTATAAGTATGAAACTCTCTTTTTGTTTCTTCCAGAGCTTTAACCTCATTTTCACTTGAAACTTTAAATTCTTGTCTTATAAATCCATTATCATCGATATTTATCACAATAATTTGTTTTATTTTATCAATATCCTTTTCATAAATAGCTAAATATCCATGAGAGATCTGAGTTGAAGGATGTATTTCGTCAATTACTGTTCTATTTTCAGGGAAAATAAATTCAAAGGCTTGAATTGATTGATTTTCTTCTAAAAATGTTTCTAAATCATAAGTGATCGAATCCAAACGAGATATATCTGAGATACCACCCCTCATATTCTGTTGTATTTCAATTTTATTATCAGAACCAATTAATATATGGTTATTAAATTTTTTTGCAGTTTTATTGCCTTCATTTTTAAATTTAACTGTAAATATGGGAAATATCCTACCACCTGATCTATTTATATGTTCACTAACCTCAAAACTAGTATAAATTTGAGGTAAATTCAATTTTGGGGTTTTATTGATTTGAGTCAAACGTCTGCGTATACGCAATTCAAGTTCATTCTTAAACTTGTCAAGATCATCATTCCAGAATAGAATATCATATCCACTTAAGTCAAAATGAACTTTAGGTCCTCCAATGTTAAAATTAGAATTTCCGGATTATAATCTTCTCGAGCCAACAAAATCAGATTTTGGAATTTATTTAGCCCCATAGTATAACCAATTTCCAGGTAACAATTAGGTCTTTCATTAGTTAATTCAGCTATTATAATTTTTGCTGATTTAATAAACTCAACAATTTCACTTTTTAATAGATTTCCTTCATTATGTTTATCTACTCGTTTAGCTTCGAGGCCCAACGATTTCAATACAGGAGAAATAACATTATAATAATTATTATCCAATTCTTTATCACCGATGGGCATAATAATAAAAGCTTCATCCATATTAAGTCACCAATTAAATATAGATTATAATGTTTTCATCAAATCGAGTTTATCTATTAGTTCTACAGCTGATCGAAGGTTATCAGCAACTTTTTGTACTTCATTAACCTCCCAATACGCAAGGTCTCTCATAAATTCCAGTTGTAAACCTTCACATTCCTTTTCAACTAATAATAGTTGTTCAGGATCTGAAACTACAATTAATTTCTGAACTGTAGGATTGCTTTTTGCTTTCAACAAATTTAACAGCAGACTTTTTCTACTACCAGATTTTTGGACTTCAAAAACATAATTTACAACCCCTAAATTCCCAATTTTAGCCCGCCAGACTGCATCGACCTTTGAACCATGAGATATTTTATATTCCCTTTCCGTCTCAAAACCTAACATAGAACCAATATTAATAATTAAATCTCTAATTTCATCATGATCAAAATCTCCTGGTTTAGTCTCAGGGATTCCATCTTTTTCATCTTGCTGTACAGCATATAAGAAAAAATCTACTATTAACATGTCAATATCTGTTTCTGTTAAAGGGGTTTCAGAAATTAATATATTTGCAATAGCTTGGAGAATTTCATTAAATTTTTTGTATTCTTCACTATTAATATTGTATTTGGTAGGATTAACATAATTATCAATACCCAATATGATCAAAGCTTCTCTTGCCCTTCTATTCCACATTCCACACTCTTTAGGTTGTATATAAGATAACATTTCTGTTATTGATGCTGGACCCATTTCATTTAATTCTTTCAATGCTCTCTGATATCTGGTCGATGGTGGCTTAGAAGTATCCAGTAATTTAGTCAATTCAAGTTGAATTTTAGGAATTCCATTTTCAGAAATAATTTTTTGTGCACGATACTGTTTATTTCCCCATATTTCACTTGCCCATAAATTTGTAACTAATTCTTCAATATCCAACTCTGATAATTCTGATAATTTATTTGGTAAAACAGTTTTATAGTAATTAACTCTCTCAGAACGAGCTTGACGGTCGTTTTCGTGTTCTTTACTACGCATATATTTTAAAAATTTATTTGTATGCTTTTTTATTGCATTTATTTGTTCTGAAGTTAAATTCACCATTTTTATCCCCTACTACATACTTTCTTCTATAATCTTTATTTCATCTTCAGTTAAACCGTATAACTCGTAAACCATCCTGTCGATCTCTTTATCAGTTTCTTGAATCTTTCTAAGCAATGGCTGAATAATTGCCATACTCTCCTCAAACTCATCCTTCAATTCCCGATAATTATTCTTGGTCAAATGAACATTCTTCTTTTCGACTTCACCCCGAAATTCGTCCAACTCAAGCTCATAATATTTCTCCAATTTCTTAGAGAGCTTTTCAATATTAAACTTGTGCTGTAACCAATCATGTAAATCTTTAATTTCTTCCTGGAGCTGGTGGTTGAGTTTCAACATTTGGTCAACTTTTTCAATGAAAGGTTGCTGTTGTTCTGGTGTTGCAAGGTAGATAGGGAGTTGTTCTACGAAAATTTTGCTTATATTAAAATATTGACCTCTTAATGGTGATCCTAAAAACTTGAAAGCAAAATTTAATGTTTTTGAGGATAATAAAGCGCTTAAATATCTTAAATCGAATTTTTCTGTTAGTATAATAGAACAAGTTTTATTTGTATAGAAATTATTGTCATCAAAAACAGCGAATAATCTTTTAGCCATTTCTGGATAAATTAGTTTATTTTTTTCAAATTCTTCATAATAACTGCATGCTCTTAATTCCCACCAATGCTTTCCTTGATCAGATCTTTTTTCTAGATCTTTTTGAAAACTCATTAAATGATTTTTAATAAGTGGATAATCATCAATAGATATCCCAATATATGTCCAAATTAGATAAAAGTTTTTAAATTCTATTTTATATCGTTTTAAATCTTTACCACTGATAAATGGTTTAATTATTTCTTCATTTTTTGGATCTTTTTTTATAAAATCGTTTTTCGTACTTTCGTCAATTATGAATGCTCTATTCAATCCAGTTTTTATTCCATAATAAATTTTCAAATCATCAATTTCTTTCAATTTTATACCAGTTTCATTTATTTTATCTTTTAATTCTAATAATTCCGGACGTTCGAATCCCCAAGAGTTAGTATTAAGACGGGATTGCTCTAGCTCATAAAGATTATCCACTATAATTTTATTTTCATCTGTTTTTCCTTTTTTAAAAATAAAAACACTTGGATATGCAGTTGCATCAACAAAAACATCATCATAAGTATGATCAACATATTTTACAATGTTATAATCGTTCAAAATGAAATTTCTCAATTTTTTGCCATAATTTGCTTTAATAAATTTATTGGAAGAAATGAATCCTAAACTTCCACCATCCTTCAATAATTTAAATCCTTTCTCAAAAAAGTAGACATATAAATCGGCCATGCCGGTATAAACATCATAGTGATCCTTTAAATAAGGCTTAATCTCTTTAATCTTCTCTTGCCTAACATAAGGTGGATTACCAATGACAACATCAAATCCACCATCTTTGAAAATTTCAATGAAATCTAACTCCCAGTCGAAAGGTTTATCTGTGTATTTAGGGTCATGTATGAGGCTGTTCCCGTTTTTAATGTTTTTATCAAGATTAGGGAGTTTCAAATTCTTTTTACATACTTTTAGGAATAGAGAGAGTTTGGTTATATCTACGGATTCTTCGTTCAAATCAACACCATATATGTTATTTAACAGAATTTCCCTCCTTTTTTCGATGTGATCAAATACGTAAGCCCCTAAATCGGTGTGATAGATTGATTCCGTTCGTCTTCTTTTTCCTTTCCCAACTCTCATATCTGTTGTTTTCGTGTATCCCTTTTTGAAGTCAAATATGGCTTCATGAATGTCTAAAAGGATATCTGTAGCTTTATTGAGAAATGCTCCTGATCCACAGGCAGGATCTACTATTTTAATATCTTTTAGTTTTTGATCGAGTTCTTCTATGTCCCTGCTCCAGGAATATTCATCTATTAAATCAGTTACATTCTCTGCTTTTCCTGATTTGCTTAAATATGGTATAATGGTGTTCTTACAAATATAATCGGTGATATAATCTGGCGTATAGAAGATCCCCTCCTTCTTCCGACGGCCTTTAGTGTCTTCCTTAAGTTCTTCTATGTCCCCTATACTATTTTCAAATATATGGCCGAGTATATTGACATCTAATTCGGATGAAAAGTCAAAAGAAGAGATGGTTAGCATGTTACGGTATATGGGGTTTATTCTATTCCCCACATCCCCTAATAAGTGTTCTATGTCCTTTTCGTATAGCTCAAATTTCCAGTCTTGGTATGTGTCCTGGAATATGGATTGGTCATCGACTATGTCCCTTATTTTCAGGGATTCAAGGTCCTCTTGGAATAGTCCACCATTGTATGCTGATATTTTCTTGAATTCATTTCCTTCATTTATATCCAGAAATAGCTCATTTAACCGTTGCAAAATACTTCTATGTCTGAGGTTACCTATCTTGATGGGTGTGGCTATAGTTTCTACAGATACCTGCGAGGGTAAAAGTCCGGTGTCTTCTGCAAAACAGATGAACATGTACCGGTTTAAAATTAGTTGGGCATAATGGATGGCGTCTAACCGCTCGCAGCCACTATTTGTTTCCAGTTCTTTTATGAGCATTAATCGGGTTTCGTTGTATAGTTTGTAGAATTCGCTGGCGAGTTTACGGTCTACTAGTAGGGTTTCTTCATGGATTTTTTTGATGTAATCTGATTGGATGTGTGATTTAAATGAGAACGTGGCCATGAAGCAGGAGAACTTGTCTTTATTTAAGAGTTCCTCTGCATTGAATGAGATGTTCTTTGTTTTCTCATGATAATTATAGAACCTGAATTCATCGTAATTGGAGACCATTATCCATTCAACATCTCCAGTGTTAATGGCATATCCGAAAGCCTGTTCAACCGGACTTTTATTATCAGAACGACTGCTCTGCTTTTTATCCAGGTCAATACCTTGACCTTTAAGTTCAATGATCATGAACTTCTTATCATCCGACTGCAGGACAAATTCGCTCTTACCCGTTCCAGTATCCTCTTTTTCATCGAAAAGAACATTTTCACCAGGATATTCCAGCAATCCCTTAAGTATAATATCATAAAAACGAAGATAATTCTTTGTCTCAGACTTAAACGTGCCAGAATCGAGTTTAGAAAGGTAATCTTTAATCAGATCATGTTTACTAGGTGTTAACTTGAAATTTTTACCATATTTCTTTAGCAATGTCTGATTAAATAGATCATTTCTCATTATAATCAAAATTAGTTATGTTAGTTGACTATTAAAACTTTATTAAATTATTATTCTACAACATATTATAATTAAAAGAAGTGGGGAGGGGGTTATGATTAATTAGTCACGCCCACGTATGAAAAGATTTCTTAATCTATCATTATTTCTTCTCATTTGCTCTTAGATAATCATTTTTAAGATCAAATTTTATAATTTTCAGTAAAGGAAGGGAAAAATATGGTCAAAAAACTCAAAATCCGAGATTTTATTTATATAGATGTTGAAAGGATAAAATCAATATTTGCCCAATAAATGGAGAGATGGGAGGAGAAATTCTTTAGAGAATAGGGAAACTGAAGCTAAAACCTTGCATGATAACTTTTGATTGATGAAAATGGATAATAAAAGGTGATTGAATTGGAAAATGTTACATTAAGAGAATATGTATATTTTGATCGAGAAAAGGTTGAAGACTTTTTATCGACAATAGAGGACGGACTCCGTGAAGAAAGAACTGAAATAGAACGTAAACATGGTAGTAAAGTGAAGGGCAGCGCAGGTATACCACATATAGCTAAAATAGAAGGAGAGAAAGGGTTCAGTGAAAATGAACTAAAGATATTAAAAACTTCTACTAACGCTTCACTTTTCCAGAGATTATATAATTATCTTGACGAGCAAAATATGATAAATCATATAGGGGATTCAGTTAATGAAGAAATATGGGGGAAAATAAAGGTTGGTGACCTGATTGAAATAGATGCAAATATAGAATTTTCTGCATTAGATAGTACAATTGAATCAATTACAAATCTTTCTACGTTCATAAAACAATTCAATCCCAAAGGAATGAATAAAAAAGCAAAAGAAGCAATTACCGGATTTCAAATGTTGAATCAACAATCTTCAAAAGAGGGATTTAACATTAAAATTACTCTGCCTAATAATTCTAAATTCAAGTTCGTTACGACTTTGCCAGAAAAGAATACCAGGGTTTCTAAAAATGAATTAACTGGAAATTATAAAGTTATTTGTCGTATACAAAAAATATTAAAAAGAAATGAAAAATTTGAATTGTTTAAACTAATGCCTGGATTAAAAATGAATAGAAAAACAATAAAAGAGTTTTTGAAAATTTTTAAAGATATGCCTCCAATAATTGGACCAGCGCCAAAAATTGAAGACTTACAAATTAGTTATCCAGCAATGGTTATTACACCTATTGTAATCTATCGATGACATCGAAAGTTCATTGTAAGCAAGTTTAATTTCTGTCAGCGTCATATTGCGATTATGGGATATAAACTAATCTTGAAAAGTCTAAATAAATTTTTTTGGGGGATTTTCTATTATGAACGGGCAATACAGGGATGATATTAAACCAGGTTCAAGAGTTTATATTATATTAAAAAGATCAGCGCACAGGAAAACGAACCTCAGGAATAGTTAAAGAGATACTAACACGCTCATCATATCATCCTCATGGAATAAAAGTAAGACTGGAAGATGGACGAGTGGTAGAGTGCAGGAGATAATAAATGAATAATTTGATTGTGAATATAAATAAGTGAGTAATCCATCCGAAAGGATGAGGCCAGAGAATTCGGGGTGGGACGAGTAGGCATGGTTCACTCTTTAATCTTATTTTAAATAACCAAACTGATGTTGGGTCAATATGATACTTTAATTTGTTTAGGTTCCAAATTTTCTAGGGATCCTTTATTTTTTCTATATCAAAGTTTCACGAATCGAGACTTAATCTAATATCCGTTCCCACCGAAGTAATGCTTTATAATTCTACGACTTTCGTTAATATTGCGAAGTTAGTAAGCGGGCAATATTTCTTTTAATACGATTTATAATCTGAATAATTCGTGAAAGTGAATATGGGTGTATAATGAACTCGCACACAAATGTTTGAAGTACGTTTGGCCGTTGGATTATCTAATCTCAAATTTTAAATAGATATTATTAATTTTTATATAATAAAGTTGTATGTATTTATATGAATAATGAATTTTATGAGGAATTCG
>JARKQC010000318.1 GCA_029974985.1 Bacteroidota bacterium
ATAAAACTTTTTCAATCAAATCTTAAAAATAAAATAATTTTCGAGAAACTTCACAAGATGAATAAAAAAAATAAAACTAATCTCTTTTTTGAATATTATGGCCGTAAATTATTTGCCTGTATATTTCTGCACTTTTAAGTGCCATAAATAGCAAAAAATTAGTTATTCTTCTTTGTATCCCATAATATTTTTCAGATTTTATTTCACTTTCAAAAATCAATCCAAAAAGTGGCACATTTGTTACATTTTACAATTCTCAATACTATTTATCCACAATTAAATATTTAACCATGCTTGTATTGAATTCAAAAGTTAATATCAAAGCTGGACAGCATTTTTTACTAACTTAAATCCTTAAAAACAGATTTAAAGGCCAAATATGGATCTTTGGGTTAATAAGTAATTAAGTTTTGGTTTATAATAATAATTTTATTCGATCAAATAAACCATATGTAATGAACGTTTTAGACCAGATTCCACTTAGATATCGTTCATTCCTAATTAACAGAGATTATTTACCAATTTCTTTTCCCTTTGAGAAAAACATCCATTCCTTGCCTTTTTATCTTTCGAAGATTTTTTATATTGGCTTCCTTGTGAATAGGCTTTAGAAAGTCGAACTTCTGGCAGGTTTGAAATTCATCACATTCCCAGCATCCCTGGTATTCTCTCTTCTGGGCGCATTTGGCAATTTCACAAAATTTAGATCTAAAACCATCCCTGCAACCTTTACACCGTAACTTTACCATAGCACCCAAACATTCATAGCATTCCTGGTAATTATCAAATTCCTTAAAAGGCATAACTTCAGCTGCTTCCTTAAATTTATTCTTTCTTAATTCTTTCCTTAAATCCCTGGCTAAATCAGCAATGGAACCTGTGTAATTATAACAATCTCCACAGTAAAGTCCGCAATAAGCCACTAAATCCTCATCTTCCATAATTCATACCCCCAATACAATTAAGCACGAATGTCGATTGGCATCATCCTACTACAGATTTGGTTACAAAACCAATAATCAAACCCCCAACAGCCCCAATAACCATTATAGGTGCATAAGCCCGGGTTACAATAGCCGATGGAAGACTTAACCCGATTCCGATGATTAACCCACTAATCAGAGGATCTAAACCAAAAGTGGCGCTGGGAACTATTAAACCAATCATAAAGCGGTCCACAAAAGCACTGGAAATGGCTTCATACTTCTTTCGTCGAGACTCCACTTTCATTGGAATCATTATCAAGCTGGAAAAAAGACCAAAAACTAAACCACAAATCAAACCAAGACTAACGACATCCATTTTTTAACACCTAATAATACCATATCAACAAACATCTATTTATCATTTTAATAATCCTCATCTCCAGTTCAGACAAACAATTATTATTTCAACCCAAAGAAAATGCTTGAATCTATTCACAACAACCCTAACTAATAATAAAAACAAAAATGAACCTCAAATGTAAAATTTACAAACAATTTTCAGAAAATATTTAGATATTTTTTTTTATTTTGTCATTTCTGAGAACATTTAGTAATAATTACACATTAATTTATACATCAGAATAAGCTCTAAAGGTGGCACATTTATTACAATTTATAATTATCATTATTTGTCACTAATGATTATATATAAATCTTTGGTATTACGCCTTATTTTTAAGGATATCAAAAGAATAATTGTTAGTCTAAGTAAAAACTTGAGGATTTTCCATCTGAATTTTGTTGGAGGAGTAATAAATTGTTAGGAGAAGACTAACCTTTAGTATGTTTTCTTTTGGAGTTATGAAGTAGGGAGAAGGAGTTTTGAGATGGGGAGTTTAAAGAAAAACACAGAGGTCAATTCATCAACAAAATTCAAGCTAAGAAAGATTTATTTTTAATAACAATATATCAGTTCTTAAGAATATTTGATGACCAACATTGGCTGTATGTCTATGCTTGTTAACAACATGATACTTAGATTAAAAAAAAATCACCGGATGATTCCTGCCGAAGCAACTTACGATAGAGTATGGGAACAAAT
>JARKQC010000324.1 GCA_029974985.1 Bacteroidota bacterium
TAAGGTATGCTTGTATGGTGTTTAAACAGGTGAATGAGCGTCACAAATTAAAAATATAACCAAAACAACCTAGCACAAATAGAAATAGAAAAAGTTAAGAGTGAAGATTTAAAATACAATATCACGCGTATGAAATGACTAACAATGAACAAACTTGGAATTTTAACCTATTCATATAACACCAATTAACCTCAAATGAACATTTAATGCTTGTTAGGGGAGAAAAAAATGATTGATAATTTAAATGATAAGAAATTGAATTTAAATATCCCCATAATTGATGATTCTAATGATGTAATCTATGTTTTTTCTAAGAGGGTTAAAGATAAAGATTATAGACAAAAAGAAATTACAAGCTTGAACGAGAAAGGAAAATTAGAATCAATTATAGGTAAATTAATGGAGCATGGAAAAGAAAAAGACATTAAAGACCTTGAATTGGATGAAAATCCTAATAAATGGCTTTTAGGTATCTTTGACAATTACAATGAAAATAATGAGAAACTTACAGAACAATTTGAATATTTGCTGAATGATTTTACTGCACACCTCAAAACAAGAAGAAGAGAAGATGATAGATATGCTGTTGGCATAGTCTCTAAAAATTATATCTTATTAGCAAATACCGTCTTTGGAGAAGAAACAATAACTCCAACATATGAAATCATTCCAAGAATGATGGATAAAGATAATATAATGCTTTATGCTATTTTCAGACTTGAAGACGATGAAACTATAAAAGTTCGTTATTATGAATTTTATAAATCAGATTTTTTTGTTGAATGGTTAGGGGCGTATCAAAAAGATTCCCATTATTATCAAGGTGGAAAATATAGGATTTATACAGATATAATGGGAAATTCAACAGTACTAGAACTAAATGACGAGAATATAGAGCAAATTCGTGGTTATATAAATGGAAATCAAATTAGATTAGAGGTACCAATAGAAATAATTAACATTGAACAAGTTCGCATTGGGAAAAAAAGATACCCTGACTTTGAAGTATTTTATAAACATTTCATAGCTGATCAATACAATTTGAAACATTATTCAGACAAATTCTTTGAAATTGTAGGTAATTTGGATCTTCAGGTGTCACGTTATTTGGATCACATGGAGGGCGTGGAAAAACATGGGGACGGATTAATAATTAAAAAGAGGAATCCCCATTTTCATATATTATTTGGAGCAAATGAAGGTAATGCAGATATCGAATTTTCTCCAGACTACATAAATGAACTAAATTCATACTTTTCTAACGGAAATCAATTTCAAATATTTCACGCAGGAGATAAACTCGCTTCAAAGCCTGCAGAAATACAAAAAATGGTTATCTATAATGAAATATGTGTAGATATTTCTAAATATTTGATAGATTATTTAAAAGAGACTGATTTAAGGGATAGAGATCTTTATTATATGCTATTGTACTCTACATTCAGAATTCTAGCATTTGAAAACCAAAAAAAATATTTACATTATTTTTTAAACACTATGGCTTTTAAATTTTTAACAATGCTAAAAAATAAGAAATTTACCGATAATGAAGATGAAGTATTAGAATTTAAAGGTTCTAGCTATTTTGATGGTTCTCCGGAAGACATTGCCGACAGATTAATTAAAGATATTAGAAAAAAATTGAGTTCTAATCATTTTAAAGTATATATGATCGGAGTAGTAGAACCTCCAGATGGGAAATTGGATCCAATAAAGAAACAACACATGAAAAGTGATGATATCAAAAAAATAGAAAGAATCATTATTCGAGAAAGATACATCGAAAAAGTTAATATTTCTGAAATGTTGGTAAATGAGGATGAAGGTATTGTAGTGTTGACTGTTCTTGGAGAAAAAATCAACCCAAATGGTATGTTTAAATTGTTAAATAGTTAAGCAGATTTGAAATTATTTTTAATTATTAGTTTTTCTGAATTTTTAGCGAATATTTCAAACTCCCTGAAATTTTTAAAATTTATTTCTCCGAATAAATTCTCATATAAATTTTTATCATCTCTGATTTCTAAAGACTTCCCATATAAATCAGTAAAACTATTAACCCAAGGATATATTTTCCTGTAATAAAAATATTCCGTTACTTTTTTAGTAATTGCATTAATAGGTCCAGAAAAATCTTTTTTTACAGTACTCCCAGGTATTTCAACTGCTAAATCAAGTATTGTCTTGATAAATCGACCTTTAGGCCTTTGCACTTTGTTAGAAAATAAATCCATTGACTCTTTGAACTCTTTCTTTAAATCAATTTTATCTTTTA
>JARKQC010000333.1 GCA_029974985.1 Bacteroidota bacterium
TTATCTGTTGAGATCGTTATAAATAAGATACCGAAAAATTTGACGATATACAAATGCAATAAAAATTCTTTTTTTGTTGGAGATGATATATTCACGTAGATTATAGTATTTTTACTATAACATTATAGTATATTTGCTATAGTATTATAGTAAGTTTGATATAATATTATATCATATTTACTATAACAGGAGTTTCTCATGAAAGACAATAAGATCGAAATAGTAAAAGATTTGGTAACATTCGGACAGGGGAGTAGCATTCGTCAAATAGCCAACAGAGTAAAAATACCCTATGCTAATGTTTATAAAATTATTAAGAAATTAGAGCTAGATGATCTAGTAACTCTTGAAAAGATTGGTTCTTCTTATAGATGTTCTCTAAATAAAAAAGTCCACCCACTTATATTCCAAGCAGAATATGAGCGTACTAAAGACCTCCTTGAAAAAAATACTGATCTAAAAATTTTAAATCAAAAATTATATAACCTAAATTTTCCATTTATTGCTTTAATTTTCGGATCTTACGCTAAAGGAACAGCATCCAAACATTCTGATATAGATTTGATGATAATATCTGAAATAAATCGTGAGAAGGAATTTGAAAGGAAAATAAATTTGTTACCATTAGATATTCACCCTACGATATTATCTTTTGATCAGTTTATGAATATGGCTAAAACCAATGAGTTTAGCGTAGTTTCTGAATTATTGGATAGAAACATTATATTGATTGGGATAGAAGATTATTATAGGATGTTGGAGCATGTTAGACCCAGAACGAATAAAAATAGCGGAATCGAATTTTAGAAAAGATTTGAATGAAGGACTAATTAAAAAAGCAGCCCCTAAGGAGAATCTAATTGATGCTTTGCACGATAATGCTCTTGAAAGTTTAAATGTTGCTGATTTTCTAAATAAAGAAGATTTTTCTCCATTGTGGGTCATTGTTTCTTCTTACTATTCCATGTATTATATGGCGAAAGCTGTTTTAATTTCAATTGGTTTTAAAGTAAGTGGTGAGGTTTCTCATCGCGTAACTGGCGATGCATTAATTGTTTTAGTGAGAGATAAATTAAAAAAACAGCTTCTTGAGGATCTTGAAGAAGCTAGAACTGAATTTGATGAAATAGATAATTTAACTGATGATATAATCGAACTTTATGATCTAGAACATAAAAAGAGGAATGATTCTCAATATGTCTTAGGGTATGAGGTAAAAGCATCCAAAGCAGGAACCTCACTAGAAAGAGCTAAACAATTTGTTTATGAACTTGAAAAACTTATTATTGAGTAATGGATATCATTTTCTGAGTATAAAATAACTCAAAAGAGCCTAATTATAAATAAATTATATTTTATCCCTTATTATGGAGCCAATGATTCCACCTACAGCATCTAAAATTGCTGAAGTAGCCGCAGTGAAAAGCGCAAACACAAAAATATAATATATTACATTAGGAAATGGTGGTAAATTAAAATCAATTGTAACATAGATCAAAATTCCCAGTATAAATCCACCTATCGCTCCGGCAATAATACCATTTTTAGCTCCATTTTTATATCCGTTGTTTACAAGATATCCCACAATTACCCCTGGAATGAACATACCTATAAAAGAACCATATTCAACCATTTTAAAAACTATTCCAAGTACCACTACCAAAGCTGCCCCTATAAGACTATATTTCCAATTTATCATCTCATTTTCCGCCCCATATTTATACAAATTGTTTTTATCATGACTAAAACAGCCTCTAAAATGAAGCAGGTCTACGGTTAATGTGTTTCAAATGTATTAAATAGTTGATGATTTTAAATACTATTCTATGTCAAAACAAGACATTCCTTATGGGGGCAGTACCCTAATCATGTATGTGATAGGTTTAGCCTTGAAATTAGGTGAAGAAGTAGGTGTGCGTTTTATTTCAGTAGATGCCTACCGAGGGATAGAAAAGTTTTATGAAAAGAATTATTTTTCTAGATTAGCAGAATGTGAAGACAGACATGTGGCTATGTATACTGACATTGAAAAATGGTTGCCTAGCGTTCGCTATTAGCTTTAATAGTTCTGTAAACTTTAAGAGAATCCTTTAAGAATTTCTTCTTTTCGGATGTTGCTGGTTTGTCCAGGTTTTTCACGAAACGATCAGCATCCTTCCCGGTTAAAGTAGGTGTTGCCGCAATTGCTTTAGCCATGTTCCTCACTACTCTCATCTATGGATTACATAATATAAAAATCATATGATCATGAATTTGTG
>JARKQC010000308.1 GCA_029974985.1 Bacteroidota bacterium
CGTTATAATACAGCTTAAAAAGTTGAAATTCTGTCCAAAATATCGAATATCAGACCATTACGGAACATTCCCGGAATACGTTTAATGGCCGGACAGCAGCGGTTTCATGGATGGGCATGATCTATGGAAGATTCACGGAAATCCTGCCTTTTTTCGGATTTGAGTCAGTTTTGAAGGTTGAGTTTGAAGCCGCATTATAACAGCGTGTATATCCAATGCGATTGAGCAGGTTTGAGTTTTTTGAAGTACTTTTAGCAGGCTGAGCCTGCACTGTATATACACGCGGACGTTAGTGGCAACCGTATGAAACCGACAATTCAAATATCAAACGTGAATGAATATTGAGAAATTTATAGACTACATCGGTTGGACTTTCTTAGTTGCGACTCTTATACTTTTAAGAATAGCTGAGAGACTTCTTGACAATATTATTAAAGCAAAAGCATTTTTAGTGGAGTATTCCGCATTCGGACTTTTACTTTCATTAACAGTTCTGTATTTGATATTCAGATTACAGCCTGACTATTTCAAAAGCGGAGAAACAAAAAGGGCAAGTGCTATTTTGAGTTACTTTTTTGGACTGATTGCTCTATTCGTTTTCGGGACAGCTTACTACAATCTTGAAACATCAAAACAAAATACAAAGACAACTAACGCTTTCGTCATTGACCACTATGAAAACTATCGTTACAAGACTAAATATGTTACACTAGACATTGACGGACGTACAGAGAGATTTCAACCGAACAAAAACGAATGGGAGAAAATTTCAGTAAATGACAGTTTAACTTTG
Organism: Bacteroidota bacterium; assembly: GCA_029974985.1. GTDB lineage: Bacteria > Bacteroidota > Ignavibacteria > Kapaibacteriales > UBA2268 > JANJTB01. The sequence goes on from JARKQC010000308.1 coordinate 794, forward strand.
ACTGTTGGGCAGGGACAACTTGGATACCAATGCATTTTACAATTCACAAAACAATAATGACAGCCGATATATTAATCTAAACAAATTATGGGTTCAATTCACTTATATCTGACAAAAATTAAATTACCACAGGACTGGTCTGCTGTTGAATTGAAGGGCAATATTTTAAAACAGAGAAATGCTTATCTGCTTGACAAGATTGTAGAAAAATTTCCTAAAAATCACCGTGACAGGTTTCCGACAATGACGAGTTTAGAATTTGATAGTGGCAATTATTCAGACGAAAGAACATACTTGCATAGCGGACAAGTAAAACTATTAAAACAGGAATTTGACACATTACTAGATATACTATTAAAGAAACAATTTATGAGCAATGTTGACGCGGCTACAATTATTGAATATTTGTGTAACGACCAACATCCTAAACTGACAAAGGATGAAATATTAAACGAATTGTATGAACTTAAAGACCTACTTGACTATGCAAACAATGAAGAGTGTAATATTTACATCGACAGATAAAACTATGACGACAAAAAGAACGGCAGCCACTAACAGCACCTACCCAAAAGTGGCGGTTCAGTGGTTACATCAAGCTTTGTGCTTCTATCAAAGTTTCTGCTTGGTTGACAGTGAAGTGCTTCGAAATCGCCACCTTCGGGTAGCTGCAAAACGTTGTGTTTCATGCTAGGAAAGACCGTGCAACAAATTATAAACCGAATAATAAACGCCAACGCACATTTGGCACATTCGCAAGCCCAAACACACAGGCTAACGCTTCAGCTTGCAAAAGAGCCAAATTTTAGCCAACACACAGAGAATGAAGAAAATTAATTATATGGAACCACTTTCATCGTTTGCAATAAGTTTAGCTGCTGGAATTGTACTAGATTATTACAAATTCACACAGAGCACAGTAAAAAATGAATTAAAAAGTGCTTTTAAAAAAGCATTGAAACTGTGGTCTAAAAATGGTGATATTAGAGAGCGGAATAGAGGTAGCCTTGAAAGAAAGTTTTCTGAACTATTCGCTTCCCCTGAAAACCTTGCTGACATCCAAACAACAGACCCCGATTTAGATAGTTTTTTAAAGAAATATGATGAAGCTATATCGGAATATCATAGTGCTTACAACTACTTAAAGGGAATCAAAGATTTAGAGCGTTTTAAAAGGGAAATTGAACTACTAGAAAGCATCCGCGACAGTTTAGATGAACTAAATGAAAAAGTTGACTATTTAAATGGAAAATTACAAAATGTAAACTTAGGTATTGATAAAGAATGGATACGACAATTAGAAGTGTATAAAACAAGTATCCAGAATTTTAAGCCTAAGACAGCTCTGGCTTTAATTATAGCATTAGAAAATAGTTTTGGATTAAATGATTACAAACCAGGGAATGCAATAAATGCGACTATTGAATTTCTAAAAGGTCAATGTTATGAATTTATAGGAAATACAGATGAAATGCATAAGTGTTACATCAAAGCTTATAAATTTGATAACTCATCAATCACCTATAAAGAAAAAGCAAGTTTTGCTTATGTAATAACGAAGAAAGTTGATGATGCTATCGTCTTGGCTAAAGAGATATTGCAATTTGATGATTTTAATGTTATTGCATGGGCTGTAACAACTTTAACATCAGAAGAAAAAGATTTGGTTAAGCTTTTATCTGAAGTGCCAGATTTGTTGAGAGAAGATGATAATTTCAAAAGAATAATATTCGTAACTACACGTTTAGACAAACAATTTACGAATGTTTCAGAGGCTTTTGAGCAATACAATATCTTACCAGTGTTACCTGATGATGACATTGAACCTCTTTCTTTTAATAACTTCAAAAATAGAGCCTTTTTAATTGAATCAATCTTTATTAAAATATTGAATGTTGTTTTCTTTGATTTTAATACTTCATTTACAGGCGATAAAGAAGTTGTTTTAAAATTCAAGCCAATTCTTGAAGACTTTTTAAAGCAATTGGAAAACTCAGAAATAAAGGATAGGTTTAGTACGATTGATTTTTTTAATTCATACTTCGAATTTGTTTTAAATGGAAATGAAGACTCAGTTATTAAAATGAAGGCTATTCTTGAAAGTTCAAATTTTGAGAATGATTTTCATATAATGTTCCTCACTAATTGCCTTCAATTAATTGGAAAAGAAAAAGATGCAATTGAAATAATCAATAAAAAAGAGAAGTCGAAAGAAGCTAGATTGCTTGAAGCACATTGTTATCTAAAACTAGGCAATATCGATAAATATATTAGTTTAATAAATGAATTACTTGCAACTATAGATCATGTCGATATTAATACTTGTCATTCACTTTTAAGTATTCAACATATGCTTTTGATGCATAATCGTTTGAGTGATTTAATAACGGATAAGTTTATTAAAGATAAATCATTTGAACATTCTTATTTAAAGGTTCTTCTTAAGTCGTTTTCGTGTTTGCCAAATGATTCAGATAAAGATATAATAATAAGTAATGCTAAAGAAATAGAGGAAGAAGTAATTAAGTCTGATACAGGTTTGATTTTTTATATATCTCTTATCTACTATAAGCTTTCGGAGTTTCAATTAGCAATTGAGAGTTTTAAGAAATATGTGAATGAAGATAGCCCGTCAAAAGAATTGTATTACTATATATTATCTCTTGAAAAATCACAAACTAATCACAAACATTTGTTGTTTCTCCTTGAAAAATGGAGGAAACAATTCCCATATCATGAAGAACTTCTTAGAATAGAAGCTGATTTGAGGAGACAATTATCAGATTGGAAATCATGTTCGGAAATAGCAAAGTATTACCTTACTCAATATCCTACAGATGAAAGCTTTTTAACTTTAGAGTTAATTGCAATTAATGAACTTGAACAACCAAATAAAAAAGAAAGAATCCAAGAATTATCTAATTTTTTTAGAGACTTTGATTTTCAACACTATGTTTATGCTCAAAATGTTGCTAGGGTTCTTTTTCAAAATGGTTATCATGAAATATCATTAGAAATTCAATATAAAAAAGCAATTCATTCGAATAATATAAAAGCAAGAATGGATTACTTTTTTTTAGTAGTGCAAATGCCAGCTGGAATTATAAAGGAAAGAGAAGAAGTAAAATTAGGCGATTATGTTTCATATTCAATAAATGAAGAAACAAAATTTTTAGAAATATCTAGAGGTAATGATTTAGCCGAAAAATTGATTGGTCATAAAAAAGGAGATACCGTATCAGTTGAAAGACCTTATACTAGACAAATTGATAATATCACTGTTAAGCGAATAATGGATAAGTATCTTTATCTGCATGATTTAATATTAGAGGAGGTACAATCAAATCCTTATTCTGGTTTTCCAATGCAATCCATCAAATTTGAAGATACAACCCCTGAAGGAATGAATAAGACCTTTGTTTCATTGTTTGGTGCTGATGGTACGTTCAGGAAAGAGGAAAGTGAAAATTCATTCAAAAAATATTATGAGTATAAATTATCTTTTACGGAAATTGTAATTCAAAATTTGAATTCTGATTATATAGGAGGTTATTTCCATTTAGTAAACTTTAGAGATGGAGTCACATTGGTGCCCATGCCAATGTACCCTGATGTTAGTTTAACTGAAAACACAGAATTAATTCTTGATTATAGTGCTTTATTAATTGTTTTTCAAATATCACGCGAACAAGGAATTGAATACAAAAGTCAGTTTATAATACCAAAAGGTATTGTTGATTTTGTCAGATTGTCATTAAAAAAAGAAAAGGCACAACCTAAAGAGAGAATGTCTGTTGACGTTTCACTTGATGGAGTTACACCGAATATACTTACAGAAGAAACAGTTAAAAGTAACATCCTTTATTTTGAAAACCTTTTAAAATGGATTGAGCATAATTGTCATGAAACCATAGCCGAAAGCAAACTAGATGTCACAAGAAAATTAGGTGGTAAAATTGACAATGCAATCTTCATAGACTACATGGCTGAAATTGTTTCATTAATGTTGGAATCAGAAGAAAGAATACTGGTAACTGATGATACTATGTTTTTTAAATTCTTTCCAATTCAATCACAAAGAACAATCAGTTCAGAATTGTACTTCAAAAAAATGCATAATGAAAACAATGCAATAAATATTGAATTTATAAAGAATAAATATATAGGGTTTACTTTAAATGCTGAATTATTACATACTGAATATCAAAAGAAATTGAAAGGTCAAGACAATTTGTATACTAATTGCATTACTAATATTTCACTTTTATTAGTTCCTAGCAAAGAGACCGTTTTGACAGCGATTAGCTTTTTAAAGAAACTTGCTTTAGTGCCTTTTATTACAGAAGAAACATTTAGACAAGATGCTACTTTTGTATTAGTAAATTTATTAAAAGGTCAGAAAGAGATAAAACCATTTAGAATTTCCTTATCATTAATTAATAGAGATTTTAAACACCTTGGTAAAAAGCTAGATTTAGTACTTGAAAGCTATAATGATGCTTTGACCATCTTGAATATTAGCCACCCATAGAGCCATGCACATTAAGCAAACGCACATATCAACCGCACTACCAAATTTGCTTAAAGAGCATGTCTCTCCGCCGCACGGCTTGACAGATGGAATAAAGCACGAAAACACAACACGGTATATAAAACATTTGGCGGAAAGTGCTAATTTTGAAGGCGGTACATTTAATAAACTTTGCAACGGTTTGATAGGAAATCGCTTCGAAATGCCAAACGTTTCATATACCAATCCGTTATAATACAGCTTAAAAAGTTGAAATTCTGTCCAAAATATCGAATATCAGACCATTACGGAACATTCCCGGAATACGTTTAATGGCCGGACAGCAGCGGTTTCATGGATGGGCATGATCTATGGAAGATTCACGGAAA
>JARKQC010000353.1 GCA_029974985.1 Bacteroidota bacterium
TTGCGGAAATGAAGTAGAGCCTGAAATAAAATTTTGTGGAAACTGCGGAACAAAAATTGGTGAATAAAATTTAATTATTTTTATTTATTATTTTTTTTTATTAGTTAATTAAATATAAATATGAGTAAAAATAAACAATAAAATCGGTAATCGTGAGATTTTATCAGTAGTGAAAGGTTCAAACGGTACGGCAATACCTCACCAATCTCTACTGAACGGTTACCAAATCTCATTACTCTGTAGGAGACAATAAAATTAGAGCAACCAATAATAAATATGATTGCTATGGTATAAATAGCTTACCATTATCCCTTATAAACTTATCTATGGGTTTATTATGGGTAGCTAGGGCTATAAATAATTTTTATATATTATCAAATAAAACTAGTTTATTTATTATAAAAAATATATTTAAAAAAATAATTCAATTTTCTTTTTCTTTTTGTAGAGATACATATAATTCGTTATTTTCAGCATTGACTACGTATTCAACGGTATCTCCATCTTCAACATTTAATATTTCTGCAACTTTTACTGGCAATGTTATCCTTAGTGACTTGGAAACATTATTTGCAGGATTTGCTTTTACTTTAAATCTCATTACTTCCATACCTCCATATATAGATTTCATAGTATATAATTCTACTTTTATGTTATATAAATATATCCTATAAAAATTATAAATATAGGTAACATTTATATACTATAAAAAACAACTTATATATTAAGAAAAATTGAGAACGGCAATTTTCAATATTTTTCTAAAACTCTGTAGGAGACAAAATTAAATGAATAATGAAAATAGTAAAGGGAAATTAACCCATTCCCAAAAAACTGAGGGTTGTAACACAGACGGTTTAAATCAGCTGAAAATAGTAAGTGAAGCTAAAAGCTTACTTGAAGATTTTGGATATACAATTTTAAGTCCAAATCGAAAGGAAGAGATTGTTGGCTTACTAGATGTTCAGTCAGAGAAGATTAATTCTCTTGAAAATAGATTAAACCAAAATACTAATTTTGAAAACACTAGCTCAGAATCACCTGAAAAGGTGAAAATATGAGCTTTGAAAAATTACAAGACATAGACCATAGTGTGGTAGCTAATTCTAATTCTAAAATATATCACTCTCCTAAGTGTCATTGTGTTCCTAAAATCTTATCATCTAATATTGTTGATATTGATATGGCTCATTATGATATTAAAGGACGTGATTATCGGCCTTGTTGTAAATGTTTATCTGAAATGTTTAAAATCTGGGATGATGAGAATAAAGCTCTTGATTTGCTTGAAAAAGGTCAGATGATTTTACAAGATAATCAGAATAATTGTCTTAAGAATATTATTGATTCTGTTAATCAAGATTGTGAGCACGTCTATGGTCTTGCTTGGAATAGGAAACAAGATCATGAAGGTGAGGAGGCATTATAATATGTCATCTGAGCCTAAAATGTGTGTTAATTGTGAAGAAGATATTCAATATGAGGATAGTCCTTTATGTAGAGTATGTTTGAATAGGTTAAACCAGGCACAAAGAAAGATTTTAGCACTAACAAATATTCTTCATTTTGTTCAGAGTGAAATATCTAAAAAGGAACTATTAGCAGAAATAGGTAATGAGTGTCATGTAGAACTTATAATAACTAAATACTCTCCAGAATTAAGAGTTATGGATAAGGATGTTTTATAATGAATCTTCAACCTTTAAATAAGAAAAAGAAACCTTCTTTTTCTAAAAAACAAGAATCAATTATTCTAATTTCTTTTTTTACTTTAATAGTAATTATGGTACTTGTATCAGCGATAGCTATCAACGACATATCAATTTATACTGGCCTTGGTGGTGTTTAAAATGGCTGAAACTCTCGAGAAGCTAAAAAAAGAATGGAACACTCTAGTTGATATTGGTTGGGTTGATTTTATCTCAAAAACTGGAGAAATTAAATTAAATCCTTCTGCAAATATGAAAGCAGAAAATGGTGAATATATTTGCAGAGAATCCTTAGAACAAATGTTTAAAGAAGCTTTCTTACTTATGGGTGATTGGATGCTTGAAAAGTATAGGGATAGTTTCTATTATGGTGGTGTGGTAGGATGAGTGAAGATATTCAAAAAATGGGTTTGTTTGAAAAAATAACTCATATACGAATGGAAATTCATGAAACAGAAATAACTCCTAGTGGAAATAACACATTCATGAAAAATCAGTATTACAAATTATCTGATTTTATAGGAATAGTAGATACTGTTTTAGAAAAATACAGGGTATTTGCAGATGTAGAATATGACTCACAAAATGCAGTATTATTAATAATCAACATTGACAATGAAAAAGAAAAAATAAGTAAAAAATTCCCTAATGTTGATGCAATTGAAACTTTCAAATCAAACACTAAAGCAAACAATATTCAAAAAATCAACAGTATGCAGACATATCAAAAAAGATACTTATATAAAAATTTCTTCAATATAGAAGATACTGAAATTCTTGATTTGGATGCTGAAGAAGAGTATAAAAATCCTGAAAATGCTAGTGAACTACTTGATAAACACTCTGAAATGATGAAAAAACACTCTTTCAAATCAGAAAAAGAAATTGATAAAACTACAGAAAAATTGAAACAAGACCTTGAAAAATCCAAAGAAGAAGCAAAAAAGAAAGAAAACCGTAAAGGACCAGTAATCAGTGGAAGTTTCACTAAAAAGGAAGATGAAAAGACAATAGATGAGAAGGCCATAGAAGACAGTGAAAAAAGAGCAAAAGAAAAAGAATCATCTGATTTTAAGAAAGCTAATGAAGTAGAGAAAACCAATGACTTAGTCGATGACCCAGCAGCACGACAATTCATTAAAGAAATTATCCTAGACATTAATTCTAATAGTGAATCACTGATTAAAAAAGAAATAGCTGACCGTGTCAAAGATAATGATAGTGGTGTTACTATGAAAGAAGCTAGCCGTGCTATTAAAGAACTCGAAAGGAATGGTTTAAATGGAGTGAAACATTGAAAACAAAATGGGGAACCGCAAAAGTAGATTCTCACAGTGGTTACTATCAGATAACCTCTAGAAAAGAAGGTAATAATGCAAAAAAACTTCATCGTTTGATTTATGAGGATGAATTTGGAAAAATTCCTGAAGGAGGTATTATTCACCATATAGATGGAAATAAATTGAATAATAATATTAAAAATCTTCAATGTATAAATGAAAGTTTTCATCATTATTTGCATTCTCGTGGGGAAAATAATGCTATGTATGGTAGAAAACTTTCAGAAGACCATATAAAGAGAATAATTGAAGTCAATACTGGTAAAAATAATTCTCAGTATAATCATGATTTATCAAATAAAAGAATATATGATTTATATTTTAAAAAAGGATTGAGTATGCAAAAAATAGCTAAAAAACTCAATACTAATCGTAAAACTATTTCTAGAAGGATTAAGATGATAAATGAAGGGGTGGTTAGAATATGAGTAGCAGACTAGAAAAAGCTAAGAATATTCATATTAAAGATGAGGATGTTTTCATAGATGATAATCCTGACTTGTTAATAATAGCTAAAATAGAAGGAAACGGCCTTAATCATCAAGTTAGCCTTGTTGATGGTGTTTATCTTTGTACTTGTGATGATTTTCATTATCGATCAGATTTCGCAAAAGAAAATACTCATAAGCAAGAATTCAGGTGCAAACACATAATAGCATTAGATAATAAGGTAAAGGAGTGTAGCTAATGAGTGAATTTGTGGAAGAACAAATAGAAATGCTTGAAAAATCAGGAACTAAAGTATTTCGCAGTGGTAAAGATTATAAAAGTATGGATGAATTGATAAATCTTCTAAATAATATTAAGGAGGACTAATAATGTCTTTTAAAAACGCATTCAAGGCCATATTCATTAGCTACTACAATAATAAACCCATAAGAGCCAAATATCTTAGGAAAATAGCCAGTAGAGAAAATGTAAACTTTAATAAGCTTTTAAAGGCTGTTATGGACAAAGGTTTAGATTTAACTCTTTAGGTGGTTAGATGAAAAAGGGTAAAAAGTATACTGAAACTGTATCTGCTAAAATCACCCCATATACTGCTGATATTATAAGGGATAGTAAATATTCTGTTCGTGAGGCTATTGAGTATTTTGTTAATCAGATTAAAGATCCAGTTGAGAATCTTAAGATAAGGAAGAAGATTTTAACTGAAGAAATTGAAAGGATTATGATTAGGGAGATTAATCCTTTAAAAGAAGAGTTGGGTGATGTTGAGTACAAGTTGAAGCAGTTTAATATTGATACTACTGTTGATGATAATGTATTAGCCATTGCTCGGAAGGTTAAAAATCTTTATATTAGGCAGTCTATTTATGATAATCTGTTAAATTTTATTAAATCAGATAAACAGATTGTTGCTGAGGTTAATAGGTGTCACTTGCCTTTTGAGGAGTTTGTTGTTATTGTTGAGAGGTTGATAGACAGTGAATAATAAGTATTACCTTAGTGTATTACTTTTTAGAAT
>JARKQC010000378.1 GCA_029974985.1 Bacteroidota bacterium
AAAAAAAGATTAAAAGAAATAAGGGAAGAACTAAACAGTTTAGCTTTTGATTTATTTCTTTATGACCGTAATGAAGATTATGACAAGCAATTATTACTTGAAAAAGAGTATATGGAATTAAAAAACAAAGAAAAGGGATAATATGAACATTAAACAATTAATAAATTATATACGAACCAATCCAAGAAAAATATTAGAAAACATAACAAGCTACATAACCATAATAACTGGTTTTTTAGGTATATTAATAACCTATGGTGCAGGATTTGGATTAAATGCTGAAAACATCGCATTAATAGTAACTATTAGTGCATTATTAAATCGTGCATTAACATTCATAAGAGTAAACTTTTTAAAAGACACCATAAATGACCTTGAAACAGAACAAAACAGTGCAGACGATTATATAATGGAATAAGTGGTTTAAATGGTTAATAATATAACTGTAAGTTTCAAAGTATGGAAAAACAGTAAAGATTATGTAACAAGATACAAAGCAGAAAATAAAGGGGAAAAACCATCAAAAGTATCTGTTAATGGTACTAATACTCATTGGAAGTATTGGAAAGACTCTTATAATAGAGTAATAGAATTTAAAAGAAAAAATAAGAAATATCCTTTAACTGTTAGAGTAACAATACCTGACCCTCCAAAACCAGTTGCAGATGATGGAATAGTGCCAGTATATCATTTTAATCAGCAAAATGTGGGTAAGGGTTATGCTGAGTATTGTTGTGGTCCTACTAGTGCTTTGATTTGTGCTAGTGCTTATGATATTGTAACTCCCAATAATTTTTTAAGTAAAGCATATGGGCTTATAAACGCTTGTAAAACACAAATAGGGAGTGGAACAGTACCAAATAACCTAGTGAATGGGTTTAATAATTATTTCACAACTATTAAAATGTCTCCTGTCGATTTTACAGAAGCCAATATACAAAAATATGTGAAAAAAAACATTCCAATGATTATTAATGCGAGAATGAGTCCTAATTTTGGTTACAGATCATTTAATGGTGGGCATTACATGACTATTACAGGTTATAAGAATAGTAAAGTTGGTGTATCTGACCCTCATGGTTTTAACATTGGCAGGGGTTATAGGTATTATTATACTTTTAATGATATTAAAAAAGCAGTGAGTAATAATGGTAACCGTCCTTTGTGGGTTATAACTAAAAGATAATTTTACTATTTTTTTTTATATTTTACATTTTTGAGCATTTTTATTTAACACTTTTGTGAAACACTACTATTTTTTTTTATAAACATTTCTAGAAAATATGGAGCTAAAACAATATGAACATTGTAAAAAGTGGATTCGTAAACGGCAAACAAAGATACAGTATCATTAATGATGGAGACATAATTAAATCCTCATATGATAAACACAAACTACAAGATTACCTTAACCCTCCAATAGAACCAGTATGCAACACATTTGAAGAAGAAGACACTATTTTAGACTTAGATAAATTAGAAGATGACAATATATGGCATGGTATAGAATTAAATTTAAACAAGACAATAACAGTCTTATCAAACACGAAAGATGAAATAAGATTATCTGTCCCAGAAAATGAAAGAATATCAATATTCCCAATAGGAGATTTACACATAGGTTCAGAGCAATTTAATGAAGACTGTCTTGATTATTGTTTCAGTGTTATAGCTAAATCTAAAAAATATGTTATAATTTAACTAATGGGTGATATTCTAGAAGTTGCTAGTAAAAAAGTAGGTGATTCTGCTTATAGACAAAAATATAATGTTAATAAACAATTAAAAATATTTAAAGAAAAAGTAGATAAGCTTAAGAAAAAATTAGGATACAACCCCCTCCGAGCAAGTGTGGGTGGAAACCATGATAAACGGTTATTAGAATTTGATTATAGTTTAAATCAAACTATAGCTGAAATTTTAGATATTCCTAAATATGATGTTACATTATATGACACTATAATTGTTAATGGAAAAACACTAAAAATACACCTAAACCATGGAAAACACACTAATAAACACCAACATTTAAGAGAAGGAGCATTTATAAGAGATACCCACCATATTTCAGCAGACCTATTCTTAGAAGGACATAACCATGATACAGCCACATTTAGTGATTTTATAGTTGGAGATGAAGTACACTATCGCAGGTTTTTTGGTTTTACTGGTTCAGCATTGAATTATAATGGTTATGCGAAAGAACAAAACTTAAGAGAGATACCGAAAGGATTTATTGAATATGAAATTTTCCCAAATGGTGGTTTGAATGGTAAAGAGTATCATTCTGATTTAATTGACTGGGAAGGCTGATAAAATGAATATTGCTGAAAACCTTAAAAATGCACTACTAGATCAGTACGAAGACACTAGTCTTTTAACCACTTGCTACCTAACCATTCATTTACTTGAAGGAGTGGTCTTGCAAAACCTATACTACTTATCTGAAGATGAGGATAGTGTAACTTGTTATCATGATACGGGCATTAATCATGAAATAAAATTAAT
>JARKQC010000002.1 GCA_029974985.1 Bacteroidota bacterium
AAAGGGGAAACTACAATTAGTAATAACCCCTTAGAAATCCTTCGGTATAATATATCACCATCGGATCAGCTTGTCCGATACAAAAGTAATAAAAAAGATTAAATACAATTAAAGTGCTCGGTTATTACGGGCTAATACATACAAAACAAAAATCCGTGGAGGAATGTGGTATGGATCAGGTAAGAATGAACGTTTCAAGAAAATAATGGCACTTGAAGAAGGTTGTATTTTAGAAGGAAATATATCACCTCAAATTATTGACTTAACTAAAAATAATAAACCTCTATGGAAGTATAGTGGGAATCTGGTTTTCCCTTTACCTATGGAATATGCTAATAGTTAAATGCATGCAATTATGACACAACAATATCAAGTAAAAATAACTACGCTTACGCCTGTTTGTATTGGTGATGGGCAAAAATTGTCTCCTTTTTCCGATTATAAATTGAAAGGCGATAAGTTGATTTATCTGAATCAAGAAGTCATTAAAAAAGCTTTAGAAAAGCAGCCTAATCTAATAGACGATTATGTAAGAGGTATTATTTCAGGGATGGATAATACGGGAAATAAGTTTGATGTAGAAAGTTTTTTCTATCATCGGGCAAAATTAGATTTGTCTTCACTTAAGTTAAAAGAAGTAGACTCAACAGCACAACCAAAAGGGAATAAAAATCTATATACTATTCTGAAACAAGTCGGTAAATATCCATATATTCCTGGTAGTTCACTAAAAGGAGCCATAAAAACAGCTTTATTGTATAATTGGTTGATAGAAAATAACAACGATTGGTGTGAAAATTATTTGAAACTATTGGATAAAAATTCAAGTTTAACTCAAGAAGAACTAAAAGATAAGAAGAAAAAGTTTGAAGATATATTGGATAACCAACTTAAAAAATTTGAATTTGCTGTAAGTGATAGTGACATATTTCCCGAAAATAGTATAAAAGTCATTGATACTAAACGTTTACATCTGAAAGAAGGCAAATTCATCATTCCACAAACATGGGAAGCAATTAAGGAAAATAACAATGTTTCAATTTCAATAAGTTCAATAAAAACAGAAGCAGTTGAATTAATAAACTGGACTGAAATATGTAGTATAATAAATCAGTATTCTCAAAATTCTAATGATCAAGAATGGGAAATTTTTAAAAATTTTAGGAATGAAAAGAATAAATTAAGTGATAATTTATTTTCTTTTTATGAGACAATAAAAAAAAGTATCAATAATGCTGATGATAAAACATGCTATTTAAGATTAGGAAGTGGAAAAGGTTATTACTTTAATTCCATAGGCTTAGCTTTATTTAAGACGGATAGAACGAATAATAAGGTTCTGTTTTATAAATTTCTGAGACAAATGAAATTTAAAGTTAGTAAAAAATATAGATTGCAGGCAAAAGAATTCCCTCTTACCAGAGTAATTGATTTTAAAAACCAAGAACCTTTAGGTTGGATAAAAATGGAATTAATAAAAGAAAAAAATATATGAGAAATGTACTTATAAGTTTTATTGGCACAGGTCCACTAAACGGTAGCAGAGACTATAAAACAGCAAAATATTTTTTTAAAGACGAAAACAAAATTCATGAATCGTCTTTTATAGCATCTGCTTTAGGTGAATTTTTAAATATCGATACTTACTATTTATTTGGCACCATGAAATCAATATGGGAAGCAGTTTATTTGAACTTCGCCAAAGAAAACAAAGATGAAAATTACGCGTATAAACTTTATGAATCGGTATTAGATTCAAAATATGATACAGAATTGGATGATTCATTATTTAAAGATATAGAGTTATTACTCGGCAACAATTCAAAAATTATTCCTATTTACTATGGATTAAATGAAGAGCAGATAGAAAAAAATTTCAAAATTTTTGCTGAGGCTTTAAATAATTTGCATGATGATGATAATATTTATTTAGATATAACTCATTCCTTTAGATCATTGCCTCTTTTTGCGACTACAGCTCTTTCGTTCATTCAGGATGTAGCTATTAAAAGAGTAACTCTGAAAGGAATATATTATGGAATGCTCGAAGTAAACAATGAATTTGATAATAAAACTCCAATTATTGACCTATCATATATTATCAATCTTCAAAATTGGATTAAAGGAGCTTATGCTTTTTCTTCTTTCGGTAAAGGTGAAAAAATTGCTGAATTAATGAAGGAGGAAGATAAAATAAGCGCAGAGAAAGTTCTTGATTTTTCCAATGTACTATCTTTCAATTATGTCCATGAGTTAAAAAGTCAAATTAATATACTCACTTCACTAAGTACACATGAATATTCTTATCCTGCTAAATTGATTGTACCAATTGTCTTTTGTGATTTTACTAAACGATTTAGTCATTGCAAGCAACAATCTGAATATCAATTTGAACTATGTAAATGGCAATTTGAAAAGAAGATGTATGCTCTATCTTGTTTATGTTTAATAGAATCAATTATAACTTTTGTCTGTGAAAATGAGAATCTTGATGAGACGAATAAAAATGATAGAGATAAAGCCAAAGAAATTATTTGTAATTATTCCGAGCTCAGTCAATTAAAAGAAATATATGAACCTGCCAATAAAATTAGAAAAAGCGTCGCTCATTTAATAGGAAATTTTTCAGCTAAACCTAAAAAATCCATAGAGGATTTAGAAAATTTCATTGATAATTTCGGCTTGATTTTAAAGAAAAAATATGCTCGTTAATTTAACCAATCATTCTTTCAATCAATGGGATGAAACACAACAAAAGACGGCTATTTCCTTCTTTGGTGAAGTGGTTGATATTCCCTTCCCCTCGGTTCCCCCACAAGCCGATCCCTTTGAAATAGATAGAATGACAGACGAATATCTAAATAAAATACAAACAGTTGCCCAAAATAATGAAGTAGTTGTTCATATTATGGGTGAAATGACATTTTGTTACGCACTTATTAGTAAATTGCAAAAAGAAAACATTAAATGTGTTGCATCCACTACGGAACGCAAAGTCCGATATTTACCAACCGGAGAAAAAGCAATTGAATTTAATTTTGTCCAGTTTAGAGAATACAAAAATATTTTTAAGGATATTCAATGAAAAAAACCTATTATCTTTTTAATCCGGGCACATTGCAGCGCAGGGATAATACGATTAAGTTTACTCCCATTGAGGAAGACGGCAACGGAGAGGAACGCGAAGGTCAACCACGTTATTTGCCGGTGGAAGATATTGCCGAATTTTATGTGTTTGGCGCATTGAACGCTAATAGTGCTTTGTATAATTTTCTGGGACAACACGATATA
>JARKQC010000049.1 GCA_029974985.1 Bacteroidota bacterium
TCCATAACATCCATTATCAAAAACAACGAGGATGAAATTTTTTGGATTTTGATTGTAAATTGTGACTAATGAGCCCATATTCATTAAAACAGAGCCATCACCATCAAAAACAATGATTTTTTCTTTATTTTTTTTAAAACCATTTTCATTATTACCCTTTAAATTGTTACCATTTGCATTATTATTAGAATTATCATTATCAATAGCTAATCCCAGTCCAATAGAGTAAGCAAGCCCCATTGATCCTAACATGTAAAAATTCTTTGATCTATCTTTAATTTCAAAAAGCTCTCTAGAAGGAAATCCAATATTACATACAATAATTTCATCATCAACATATTGCATTATATCTAATATTGCATCAAAACGTTTCATAATAATGAATCCTTAAAATTTATTTAATATTCGTAATTTGTTTAAAAATCACCAGTAGTTTATATCTAATAACATTGAAATAGGAGATCCTTTATCAACAGACAAATCCCATGATTTAGATATAATATCTTTTGCATCGGCAGGATTTTTAGGATTAAAATATTCTAACTCCATTGCATCTAATATTTTTGGAGTTGCTTTACCCATCGGAACTTGACCCACAATTGGTTCTCCTTCAGTTCCCCTATGACTCATTATCATTACTAGTGGCAAAGAATATAGCTGGTAAAGAGATCCTAAAGCATTTACACAGTTACCAAGACCAGAGTTCTGCATTAAAATAGCAGCTTTTTTACCACCGAAATAAGCTCCAGCACATATTCCAAGACCTTCTTCTTCTCTTGTAACTGGAATATGAACGATATCTTCATCTTCATCGATTAATTCCAGAATCTTTCCAAGATTTACACAAGGAACACTAACAATAAAATTAATTCCAGCTGACTTCAATCCTCGATAAACTGCTTCACTACTATCCAATTAAAAAACCTCATTTATAAAAAAATATGAATAATTTAAATTTAGATATTAAAATATATAATAATTTAATTTTAAAATAATATAAATGTTAAATAATCTAGTTTAAAACAATCTAGTTTAAAATAATTTAAATATGAAATAATTTAGTTTAAAATAATCTAGTTTAAAATAATAATGCCAATAATTAATAGAAATAAACGAGAATAATCACCAAATTTAAATCACTAAAATATTTATAATTAAGATACTTAAACTAAAAATTTATATATTCCAAATTATTCGGAGATATATTCCTTAATATCAATATCTAAACCATCACAAATTTCTTTTAGATTATCATATAACTTTTTATCCACAGCTAATCCAGATTTCTCATTCTCTGCAATATTTTTCACTTCAAGATCACCAGGAATAAAAGTATCTCCAGTTTCACGAATTTCAGTAACAAACTCTTCATTTCTTTCTTTAAATTCATCAAGGTCAACAAATTTAGAAGGATCAATAGCTATGAAAAGATCTCCCTTAGTACATTTTTGTGTATGATAAGCTGTTCCTTTGACTCCAATTCCAACAGAAGCATTAACCAAAGTTCCTGTCATTAATTCAATCATAAAAGCTAAAGCATAACCTTTATGTGCACCAAATGGCAATATAGATCCTTTCAAAGCTTCAGCAGGGTCTGTTGTAGGATTACCTTCACTATCTAAAGCAACGCCTTCAGGTATCTCTTTACCTTTTCTTAAAGATTCTAATAATTTTCCTCTAGCTGAAGCAGAAGTAGCCATATCAACAGCAATATATGTATCTTTAGAAGG
>JARKQC010000314.1 GCA_029974985.1 Bacteroidota bacterium
TCAGAATACAAATCTAACACCCTACGCCATGTTTTGCCTCCATCTGTGCTTTTGGAGATTGCATCATTACCAGAGCCACCGTTTAAAGTGTTACTTTTACCGCAGGTAAATATATTTTTATCATCTAAATAATACATATCAGCAGTACCCAAGCCTATTTTACGAGGATATAATTCATAGTCAAATGTATTTATATTAAATTCACCAAAATAAGGACCAGGATTATCTCCTCGCGAATTTACGACTAAACAAGTTACTATACTATCATTCTTAAACCGTGGTCTGCTATATCTCAATTGTGCTGTGTCATTATGTTCATAATACTTCTTATAGGTTTTCCATTTATCAGTAGTTATTAATATATAAGCTGTATCAGGCACTATATAAGCATTTGTTATTATTCCTACATTTGCATTATACATTGCCAAATCGCCGTAATCTTTTAATTCTTCTATACTTATTGTATCTATTTCATTACCTTGATCTTTTATGTGATAAATAAACGGATACCAACTAAAGAAGTCTCTAAAACCTAAGAAAATATTATTACTATCAGTACAGACCATACCTCTATCATAACTATATAAAAGTGTAGCATATTGTAATTCCCAAGTCTTTCCCTTGTCACGAGAATTATATATATATTTGAAATTAGAACCTGTACTAAAGAATATATTTACATAATTGGAATCAATAACTTCTATATTATTTGGATGTTGTCCATAAACGCTATGTGTTAATTCCCACACATTTTGTGAATTGGCAATATTTGTAATCATACAGAACAATATAATTATAATCTTTTTCATTTTTCTTACCTTACTATAATTAATTTATCAGTTTTACTACAAATACCGTTTAATTCTGCTTGAATTATATAAATTCCTGTACTTAAGTCATTTATATTTATACTAAACTCATTATTACCTTTTATTACATTCTTATTTTCTTTTAAAAGCAACTGACCTGAAATAGAATATATAGAAATATTAAAATTATTGCTATTTACATCGCTATCAAAAATACAATGCAAGGCGTTACTATTAAGATACGTTAATAATTGGCATTCATTACTTATGGATATTTGGCTTGTTGGGGCTGAAGGTAAAGCTCGCTTGCCTAATCCTGAAAATAGCTCACTTTCTAATATATTGAGTATATCGCATCTATTTATATGTAAAGACACAAAATTTTGCGTCTCTACGGATGCATTCAGATGTCCGTCATATTGCTTTTTCAACATAATATTTTTCCTTTAATCTGCTATTTTGTCTTAATCT
>JARKQC010000125.1 GCA_029974985.1 Bacteroidota bacterium
CCTTCCAAAATAGGAGAAATAATCATTTCAATCTTATCAGAAGTTAGATTATAAATATCAGCATCGATAAATGCAACTATATCTCCTTTAGAATGTTTAAAACCTGTTTTAATAGCTGAACCTTTTCCTTGATTACTAGTATGAGATATAACATCTGCTCCTACAAGTTTAGCTTCCTCAGCTGTTTTATCATAAGACCCATCATCAATAACAATAACTTCAGTTACATAAGGTAATTCCATAGCAACATTTACAACATGAGCTACAGTTGCTTCTTCGTTATAAGCAGGAATAATAATTGAAACAGATGAAGAGTGTCTATTTTCCATTTTGCACCTTTAATAAGTTTTTAATAAACTTTATAAAAAATAATATTTAAATATCAAAAATTCGATTTATCAAAATAATTTATCAAGAATTTTTGATGAAAGCCATCAGATTAAAACTATCAAATTAGTTTATGGTTATTCTAATTAAAATAATTATTTATGTATTATCTTGTCATTATTAATTTATAAAAATTTTTAAATATCAAATTAATGGAGAACAATAAATAAAAGAATAATTTTAGAATTATAAACAAAATTTTAAAGCTTTAAATATAAAAATACTATGTATAAATAAATATGTACAGAAATACAGGATAATGACTATATTCAATAATATAAATTATAATCCTAATATACCTATCATTCTAATAATATCACTCTAATAATATTAATTTAATAATGTTAGTCTATTAAATTATTAGTCTATTAAATAATATCATTCTATAATATAATATTATTCTAATATAATTATTTTAATAAAATTATAATATTTTGATATAATATTATTTAATATAAATTTTAATTATAAAAATATTAATCTAAGAACATATAAATATAACTGAGTACATTAAAAGTTTCAAAAATATATTAAAAAATCTAATATCTAAAATAAAGTTAATCATTAATAACATGAATTATTATAAAAATATATTAAATAATAAATAAATCCTATAAAAATAATATTTATTATTAAAAAAGGTGAATTAATGAACCCTAAAGTAATGATAATCTTAGGAAGTGCATCAGACATAAAAATAGCTCAAAAATCTATTGATATATTTGAAACACTTCAAATTCCATACAGTTTAAAAGTTGCATCTGCACATAGAACCCATGAAAAAGTAAAAAAATTAGTAGTTGAAGCTACAACAAATGGAATAGAAGTTTTCATGGGGATTGCTGGATTAGCAGCCCATTTACCAGGTTCTATAGCAGCTTATACTCATAAACCAGTGATTGGTGTTCCTGTTGATGTTAAGTTAGGTGGTTTAGATGCATTATTTGCTTCATCCCAAATGCCTTTCCCTGCTCCAGTAGCAACTGTTGGAATTGATAGAGGAGATAATGGAGCGATTCTCGCTGGGCAAATTATAGGGGTTAATGATCCTGAAGTTAAAAAAAGAGTATCAAAACTTAGAAAGTCCTATCAAGAAAAAGTTAAAAGTGATGAAGAAAAGCTAATCTCTCAATTAGATGGTAAATTATTACAAAAAAACTTTTTAGATAATTATGATGAAATAAGTGAGGAAAAATTAAACAAAGAAGAACCTCACACTGATAAAATATTCAAAGAGTCGGAAAGTATTGAATCAGAAGAAAATACTCCTTTAGTTTCAGTTGTTCCTGGAAGTTATTCTGATATTGAAGAAGCTAAAAATGTTGCTTTAACATTAGACAGATTAGGAATTAGTTATGATATTAGTGTAATATCCCCTATAAGATATCCTGATAAATTTAATAAATATATGGAAAATATGAAGGATGTTAAATTATTTATAGCTGTTACTGGATTGTCTGCCCATGTTACTGGATCAATAGTTGCATTAAGTGAAAAGCCAGTTATAGGAGTTCCACGTTCTGTAGAGATAAATGGACTTGATTCATTATTATCAATGGTAAATATGCCACCAGGAGTTCCTGTTGGAACAGTTGGTATTGAAAATGGAAGAAATGCGGGAGTTTTAGCTGGAGAAATATTAGGTATTTCTGATAAGAACGTTGAAGAAAAGTTAAAATTAATGAAATACAAAACAGCAGATATATAAAAAAACATTTAATGATAAATGAATTATTGTTAATTAATTGATTATTACTAATTAATG
Organism: Bacteroidota bacterium; assembly: GCA_029974985.1. Lineage (GTDB taxonomy): Bacteria > Bacteroidota > Ignavibacteria > Kapaibacteriales > UBA2268 > JANJTB01. The sequence goes on from JARKQC010000125.1 coordinate 2,153, forward strand.
AATTATTACTATAATATATATTAAAATTTTAGAGGAATTAATTATGGAAAATTTTTTAAATATAATAAAGGATGAATATGGAATTTTGACTATAGAAGAAGAAGTTTCTACAGAGTTTGAAGCAGCAAGAATACTTAGAGAACATCCTAAAAAAACAGTTATATTAAAAAATGTTAAAGGTTATGATATTCCAATAATCTCAGGAATTTGTAATACTAGAGAAAAAATAGCTAAGTCATTAGGTTGTACTGTTGATGAGATAACCAAAAGAATTATTAAAGCTACTGAAAATCCTCAAAAAATAACTAAATATAAAAAAATTAATAATACAGAATATAGGACCAAAAAAGCAGATTTAGGTAAAATTCCAATATTAACTCATTATAAAAGAGATGGGGGAGCTTATATAACTGCAGGAGTAGTTTTTGCAAAAGATCCAGAAACAGGAATACAAAATGCTTCTATACATAGAATGTTAGTTATTGGAAAAGATAAATTAGGTATAAGAATCGTTCCAAGAAACCTTTACACATATTTCCAAAGATCAGAAAAACTAAATAAAGATTTAGAAATAGCTATAGCTATTGGAATGAATCCATCAACACTTCTTTCAACAACAACATCTGTCCCAATTGATTGTGATGAGATGGAAGTTGCAAATGTATTTAATGATGGAAATCTTGAATTATTAGAATTGGAAAATACTGGTTTAAAAGTTCCCCAAGCAGATATAATATTTGAAGGAAAAATATTAGCCGATGCAAGAGCAAAAGAAGGACCATTTGTTGATTTAACTGACACATACGATGTGATTAGAGATGAACCAGTTATTAAATTAGATTCTATGCATATAAAAAATAATGCAATGTATCATGCCATTCTTCCAGCTGGATTTGAGCATAAATTACTACAAGGACTTCCTCAAGAACCTAGAATATTCCAAGCTGTGAAAAATACTGTTCCAACAGTCCAAAATGTTTTATTAACAGAAGGAGGTTGTTGTTGGTTACATGCAGCAATAACTATAAAAAAACAAACACAAGGTGATGGTAAAAATGTTATACTAGCTGCACTTGCAGCTCATCCATCATTAAAACATGCAGTAGTGGTTGATGAAGATGTTGATATTTTCGATCCTCAAGATCTTGAATATGCTATAGCTACAAGAGTTAAAGGTGATGATGATATAATTATTATTCCTAAAGCAAGAGGTTCATCACTTGATCCTGTAGCATTACCTGATGGAACAACTACCAAAGTTGGTATTGATGCTACTAAATTGCTTGGAAAAGAAGAAGAATTTGAAAGAGTAAGTTTTAGTGAATAAAAACTAGTTATATAGAATAAAAATAAAAAAATGAAACAATGTTTTATTTATAGGTTAATTATCTAATCAGAGGATTTATGCATTTTTTCATAATAGCTAATATAATCTCCAGAAATAACTTCTTTGAGCCATTTTTTATTATTTAAATACCAATCTATTGTTTCATTTATTCCTTTTTCAAAAGTATATTTAGGTTTCCATCCTAATTCACTTTTTATTTTTGTTGAATCAATTGCATATCTTTTATCGTGCCCTAATCTATCTTCAACAAATTCAATCAAATCATTAGACCTATTCAGATACTTAAGAATAATCTTAACGATTTCAATATTTTCTTTTTCATTGTTTCCACCTATATTATAAACTTCCCCTATTTTTCCATCATGCAATACAAGATCAATAGCTGTACAATGGTCAAAAACATGTAACCAGTCTCGAATATTTCTTCCATCACCATAAACAGGTAATTTTTTATTATGTAGAGCATTATTAATCATTAATGGAATCAATTTTTCTGGAAATTGATATGGTCCGTAATTATTAGAACACCTAGTTATATTAGTAGGAAGGTTGAAAGTTTCATGATATGCTCTAACAATCATGTCAGCTCCGGCTTTACTGGCTGAATAAGGACTGTTTGGAGAAAGAGGAGTTTTTTCTGTAAAATAACCTATTTTTCCAAGAGTTCCATATACTTCATCAGTGGATATTTGAATATATTTTTTAATCTGACCTCTTTCATGATATTTTTTAGCTACTTCAAGCAGATTTTGGGTTCCAATAATATTTGATTCTAAAAAAATCTTAGGATTA
>JARKQC010000144.1 GCA_029974985.1 Bacteroidota bacterium
CCCCTTTCTAAAACAAAGCGACTGTTTTGTATTCAGCTCCCTATGGGAGGGCCTGCCGCTGGTCCTAATCGAAGCTCTATCCATGGATTTACCAATAATATCCACAGACTGTAAAACCGGCCCCCGGGAAATATTATGCCCTAGACTGGATTTAGATAAGGAATTGCTTTACCCCCATTACTGTCAATTTGGTATCTTAACCCCTCCATTTGATAATAAACTTATCTTTGAAAATTTAAAAAAAGAACCTTTATGTGAATCTGAAATCCTGATGTCAGATATGATGATTAAGTTTATTGAAAATCCTGATTTAAGGACGAAATATTCATGTGGCAAATGTATGTTAGATAGTTTTAATGAAGAAAAAATTACCAAAACATGGGAAGATCTGTTAAACTAATGATCTATCTTCTCATTTATTTAAATCAAAATTCAAAGGTATAATTCAATGATTGAAGTAAGAAGAATAGCAAAAAATACCGTGCTGATCTTTTTATCTCAAATACTGTATTATATACTCACATTTTTCACTGTCATTTATACTGCAAGATATTTGGGAGCAGAAGGTTTCGGTATTTTATCCCTCGCCCTTTCTATAACCAGTATATTTGCCATGTTTATTGATATGGGTCTCAGTACCTTCATGATACGTGAAGTCTCCAGGGACAAAACAGTAGCAGATAAATATATTCCTAATGTGGCATTGATGAGACTTATATTATCATTAATCACCATTCTACTCATTGTTTTGATTGTAAATGTAATTAACTACGAAGAAATCGTTAAAATTGTTATCTATATTTTAACCATTTCTGTGATAATAAATGGAATTTCATCAATTTTCAACTATGTGTTCCAAGCTAATGAAAAGATGGAGTATTTAGCTGTGAACACAATTATTTTAAGTATCACAATGCTCTTAGGAACCCTTATAGGAGTATATTATGAATTAGAAATTCTTTACTTCGCCTATTTATATGTCATTTCAAACTGTTTGGTATTCACATTTATAACCTTGGCATATCTGTGGAAATTTAATCTTACCAAAATCAAGATAGAATGGAGCATATGGAAACCTACTCTAAAAGAAGCATGGCCCTTTGGAGTGGCAGCTATGAGTGGTTTCTTATATACTTATATCGATTCCATTTTATTATCCATTTTCCAAACTACCGCCGTTGTGGGTTGGTACAGCGCGGCATACCGATTGATGCTAGTAGTTCTATTTGTTCCTAACGCTTTGAATACCGTTATTTTTCCTGTGATGTCTCCTTTATTTAAATCATCTACAGAATCTCTTAGATCGATAAATGAGAGATATTTAAAATATATGGTGATTGTTGGGATTCCTCTGGGATTTGGAACTACTTTTCTTGCTGAAAAGATTATATTACTGGTCTATGGCGCTGGTTTTGCAAATTCTATAATTATTCTGCAAATTTTAATTTGGACAATGGTTTTCACTTTTATTGGTGCCTCATTTGTACAGGTTTTACAATCAATAAATAAACAGTTAATAATAACTAAAATAGCCATAATCTGCTTAATAATTAATGTTATTCTAAATTTAATTTTAATACCCCTTTATAGTTACGTAGGGGCGAGTATTGCCACGGTTTTAACAGAAATCATACTGGTTGGATATACTATTTATGCCGCTGTTAAACTGGGATATGGTACTAAGAATATTAATGTGAAAAATGATTTAAGCAAAGTAATTGTTGCAAGCAGTATAATGAGTGCTTTTATTTTATATTTCAATGAACTGAATTTTTATTTGTTAGCAATCCTGTCCATATTAGTATATATAGTTAGCATAATTCTTCTAGGAGTGTTTGATGATATAGATAAGTTGTTGATAAAAAATTTATTAAATAGATAAATTACATTAGAATTGATTAAAATAGATTCAAGGTAAAAATAGGATGATCTCCGTAATCTGTGTATATAATGATCGAGATCTTTTAGATAAGTATCTATTAAAGAGCTTGAAAACACAATCTGTAAAGTATGAACTGATTTTATTAGATAATACTAAACAAAAATTTAAATCCGCCCCAGAAGCATTGAATTATGGGGGTAATAAGGCTAAAGGAGATCATTTATTGTTTGTACATCAGGATGTGGATTTGAAATCAGATGCACGGTTAAAGAATATTGAAGAAATCATGGATGGCCTGAATAACTGTGGAATAGCTGGTGTGGCTGGAATTCAGATGAATGAATACAAAATAAAATCAAATATAGAAAATGGTATTCCACCAATCCCTGTAGGAGAAAAGATTAAAATCCCCACTGAAGTTCAAACTCTGGACGAATGTTTAGTTATTATTCCCAAATCAGTTTTTCAAACTTATAAATTCGATGAAAAGTTAGTAGGATGGCACCTTTATACAGTCGATTATTGTTTAAATATTAAAAAACAGGGTTTCAATGTATATGTCTTGCCAACATACATTTACCACAGATCCTACATGTTGCATTATCCACAAGAATATTATGAACTTTTAGAAATAATTTTCGATAAGTATAAAGACCATTATAAACGAATACATTCCTGTTGCGGAGTATATAATACATCATATCCCATGAAATGGTACTTATTTTTAAATACTAGAGTAGGATATTTAGTAAAATCACTTATAGATTATTATCGAATTAAATTTAAGTGAAAAAGAAACAAGTCGTATGTAAAATTTTAGGTAATTTATATGGAACGATCAAAGCCCAAGTTTACAGGAAAAATTAGCCCGGAAGTAGAAATTATTAAAGAATTCCCTCTCGTCTCCATTATAACTCCTACTTATAATCATGAAAAATTCATTGGAACTTGTATAGAGAGTGTTGTTAATCAGACATACGAAAATTGGGAAATGATCGTAATAGATGATGGCTCTACCGATAAAACAGGATCTATAGTTGCAAGTTTTGACGATAAAAGAATAATATATATAAAACAGGAAAATTTAGGTGTTTGGAAACTTAATAAAACGTATAATAAAGCCTTGAATTTATCAAAAGGAGATTTAATTGCTATTTTAGAGGGTGATGATGCCTGGCCTAGTTATAAACTTGAAGAACAGGTCAAAATCTTTAACAATCACAAAATAGTATTAAGTTGGGGAAGAAAAAATACCATTAATGAAAAAAATGAAATAATTTCTTTTGACTCCCAAAGTCTTAAAAAATTTATAAATATGCCCCAAAAAGAAGTAACAAAAAATTTAATCATTTCAAACTTTATTCAAGCTTGTACCGCGGTGATAGATAGAAATGCTTTATTATCTATTGGGGGATTTCTACAATATGAAAATACACCATACGTTGATTATCCCACCTTTTTAGAGCTCAGTTTGAAAGGCAAATTCTATCCATCTGACAGAATATTGGGATACTGGAGGAAGCATAAAGCACAGGTAACCACTGAACAACAAACAGAAATGAACAAGTCATTGATGTCTTCTATTGAATTTTATGATAAATTAAACCATAAATTAAAAAAGTCTTTAAAATTTGAATTAAATGATAAAATAAGATATAATGAAAAAATGTTAAACGATCAAACTGCAGTATCTGCAAGGTTAGCTTTAATAGAAGGAAATAAGGAAGATGCCAAGAATTACTTTAAAAATATATTTAAAAATGGTAATTTAAAAATTAAAATACAATCATTATTAGGCATTATTTGCTCTCTTTTAGATAAAGATCTCGAATGGTTTGCCATAATTACCTGTAAACCTAAACTAAAAGCATCAGGTGATTGGGAAACAACCATTTTCAATAAAAATGGTGATTACACATTCTTTTTTAAAATACAAATTTTAATTCTAAAATTTATAGGAGTATTTAAACCTTTAAACTATATAAATACGAAATATTTAATTGAAAATGACTTATCTATCTAATAAATGATTACTAATCTCTTTTTTTATCCTTTAAATCCTTATTCTCCCTCTCGAGAGCAATCTCCCGGGCAATATGGGTTATCTCCTGTTCAATGTTCTCAATCTTATTGTAGATCCTGAATATGAGATAGTAACAGCCGATGAGTCCCAGTATCAATATCACATCCAGCCCCCGACCAATACCAGTTAAGTTGGCAAAGAATCCGGTGGCTTCCGGGAAGATGGAAAGGACTATGAGAACTATCCATACGATACTCCAGATTAAG
>JARKQC010000147.1 GCA_029974985.1 Bacteroidota bacterium
TTCTGCTCCAACCATTATCTGTAGCTAGTGTTTCTAAAATTTCAATATCTTTATTACATATCATTGACATAAATATTCTTCCAAAGTATTATATTTTATTTTTCCTAGCATTTGAAAAATAATATATTTGGAATAAAAATATTCCCACAATTAATATATATGTGAGGGAATTTCTTCCAAATATATTAATATAATAAGCTGAAACTAATATAAATATTTATTATTAATTATAAATTAAATATAAAAAAATAATTTACACTTTAAACTTTTACTTTTGCAGCTGCAAGACTAACAATTTCAAATGAAAAAAAATTATAATTAAATATAAATATTATTTATAATTAATTTAATTATTTTAAATTTAATATATTAATATTATTATTTAATTAATATTATAAAATTTTTAGAAAAAAAATAGAGGTAGATCTAAAAAAAGATCTACCTCAAAAATTATTTTAAATTTAATATATTAATATTATTATTTTATTTTTTTATATCACTGCTCCTTTTTCAAACATCCAATTAGGATTTGTAGCTACTCTAACATTACTACACCAATGCTCCCCAATTTCATATCTTCTACTATTAGCATCAACAATAGCTGCAAGATCAACAACATCATAACCTTTGCTTATAAGTCCTTTAACTTCGACTGTTAAATGTGTTACTGTCTGACAAGCCCATTGAACATATCTTGTAATGTAACCCATTATTTTAAACATTGCATATCCTAATTGAGACCAATCTACACAATTTCCAAGCAAACCATTAGTAAGGCCGTCAATTTCTTTTTGAGTTCCAAGTAAACGACTATTAAGGTAATATTTATATAATCCTCCTTTCTTCTTAGCATAGGCCCTTATTTTTTCAACAAACTCTTTCCCATTTCTCCAAGAACCAATATTTTTAGCTACTTGTAATATATATTTATTTTTCATCCAAGCAGGATCTTTTTTAACAGTAGCTGTAGTTTTAGGTTTATTAACCCAAACACTATGAGGCTCTTCTTTATTATTTTTTCTATATTCTTCTATTCTTGTAGCTAAGTCTTTTTTAAGTTCTTTTACTTTTGACCACATTATCCAGTCTGTTTTTGTTTTGAAATTTACATATACTTTGAATTCTTTTTCTTTAGGATGTTCTTTTGCATATTTAAATCCTCTTTTATACATATCTTCAAGATTCGGTATAGGCAATAATATTTCTTTTTTAGTCCAATCAACCATTGTTTTTCCCCTTTTTTTTTGATAGCTAACGCTAAAACATTTAAATTTAATAAAAAAATAGTAATTTAATTTAAAAATATTTAAATTTCTGAAATTTATCTTATAATTATTATGTAAAAATACATTTAATATTTTTAGTTTTCTTTTTATTGTATACTTAACATGAAGAAGTCCCAGCTTAAAGTATGAATAGATCCTTGATAATAAATAAAAGTAGCATTTTTACTATTGTTACTTACGCTCCAACTACAATTAGTATTAACTAAACCACTATCAACTGTAGTTCTTTTATTTTCGCCCCAACAAGCTAAAACAGTTTTAGGAGCGATTGGTAAGACATTACTATATGATTCTTTAAAATCTAATCGAGTACCTTCCCTTCCACGCAAAGTTACAACTGTTAACATTATATTAAGATTTTTAAACGCGTATTGTTTCACATTGAAATCACACATAGGAGCAACTGTGCTATCCACCCATGAATTTGACCCTTTTAGGGTCAAATTATCTATTGCAATTTTATCTAAACTAATAGGATTATCAAAAGTTAAATCATTAATATCAAGAATTATATCATTTGTTAAATCTTTCCCAGCTATTTTAACAGTTTTATCAACTTTTTTATCTAAAGAATTATTTAAATTATTTATATTATTTATACCAATACTTGTTGATCCAGAACCAGTTTTAAGAGTATGACAAATTAAGATTATATTCTTAATATTAACAATGCCACCATTAATAATAAAATCTAAAATTTTACTATTAAAACTGGTTAAATTAACAAAATACTCATTATCACCTTTTTTAGAAAAAGGTAACTCAGTACTACCACTTTTAAATTTAATATTAGATTGATTATTCTCTACGATTAA
>JARKQC010000315.1 GCA_029974985.1 Bacteroidota bacterium
CACATCAACAGTTACTATATATTCTTGTTTTTTAATATTTGGATTTTTATCAAGTGTTAATGTTAAACATCCTGAAAAATAAGAAGGAATGTTATTATCTTTCAAAAAGTTTAATGTAGATATGTCCCTTGCACCAATTGGCCCATGCCTTTTCATATATTCAAGACTTTCATCTGAAATAAAAGAGTTTATAACCTTTTCATCGTTTAAATTAATATGAATTGAAGTTATCAAAGGGTCTATAGAATTAGATGGAGGCCATGTCCCTTCATAATGAAAATACCATGCATTCAAGATTGTTTTAACTATTTCATCTGAATAAAAATTACTTAATTCGGCACGATCAATAAAACAATCAACCTTAGGAAGAAACTTATTAGCTGCAATACTCTGAATTTGATCTCCTAAATTTCTTGTATAATCATATTTAAGTAGTCCAAACTTAATTTTAAAAATCTCCTTTATTATGTTAGTCTAATCAAATGAATATTATAAATCAATAATTTCTATTTTTATATTTAAACCATGAAATTAGTTCATTATGTTGCATCCATTCTATTAGCATTAGTTATAATAACATTTGATTTTCCCCCGAATTGAATAACATATATCATGATTTATTACATTATTGCTTATATAATTTTTTAAAATTTAATTTTAAGGCAGATTATTATAAGAATAATTTTTAATAAATATATCCTGAAAAATCTATAATAAAAATATTTAACTCCCTAATTTCAAATTTATTTCTAAAAACCATTTTATATTTTTATCATTACTCCAATAGTTTTTATCTTCTAAAAATTTTTCTTGGATGCTTACCCATAAGACATTTGTTATTTTATTTTTAGAAAATTCATTAATATTCTCTTTTATGTTTTCAAAAGTTTTATCATTAACTTTAAACCCATAATCATTTGGATCTTTTTTTTCAGCTAATATTCCCATTATTGTTCTAGAACATTTTTCACATAAGTTACAGTTTTTTCCACTTGTGTTTTTCCAACAAACATGTAAATAATCATTTTTATCATTATCATCCAAAAAATTGATTATAGTTCTAATTTTATCTTGTCTAGAATTTTCTATACCATCATGATAAACATTTCCATTCTTTGCAAATTTAAATTCATTATCAGTGCTTGGGCAAGATGCACACGGTATTTCATTTACTCCATAAATTTCAGATTCTTTTTTAGAATAAGTACTTGCAATTAAAACATGGCTAATTTGATATAAATATGCATAAGGAATAGCATGGCTAATAATACTCATTCCATGCTGTAGTCCATGCCACCAATTATCATCGAGCTGTTCTTGAAATTTATTTGAAAGATTTTGTGTATTAAGTAATCTTCTAAAATCTGATTTAATAAATAGTTTTTTTAATCTGAATTCTTCTGAAAAATCTGTTAATTTTCTACTAATATAATTCAATCCAATTTCTTCTTCCAATGGAATATCAGATCCTCTAATATTAACTAATATAGGATTTTTATCAATATTATTTATTATTGTACTTGTAGAATCAACTCCTAAGCTAAAAAATGATAAATATTTTTCATTATGCTCAATTTCATAGTCAATGATATTTTTAACTAATAATTTCCCTTTAAAATCACATTTAGGATATAAATTTGAATATTTATTTTTAATTCTACTAATACTTTCATAAAAAGTCTTATCTAATTCATTTATGACAATTGTTGAATCAAACACCCAAGATACTGGTAAAACATTGCATAATATAGGTATTATCAATATGCCCTCTGGAACTTCGTTTAAGTTTCTATCAATGTTTAAATATTCTATAAATGAGGTTTTTTGCATGAAAAAATAATTTAAATTTACACTTGTTTACAAACTAAATTTTATAGTATTATTTGAAATTTCAATAGAATTAATATTAATAAAATTATTTTTATAAAAATTAAAAGCATTATGAATCATATTTTTTAATATCATTTTAAACCCTCAAAAATTAAAAGAAAAGTTATAACTATTATCACAATTGTTTATATAAATGTTAAGCACTAATATAAATACACTAATATTAAATAAAATTATATTGCTTTATCAATAATATTATCATTAAATAATTTTTTATAATATAATAGACATTATTAATTAAGCATTATATCATTATTGTATTTAAAGTTATTAATTTATATTATTAATTTAATACTATTATTAAGTTAGAATTATATTAAATATTATTTTAGGAATCATCTTAATTTATGAATTATTTTAATATATATTTGTAGAATTACGAATATGTCAATGAAGATTTCTGAGAAAATATTAGATAAAGCGTCAAATAAATCTTAATATTAATATGGTG
>JARKQC010000170.1 GCA_029974985.1 Bacteroidota bacterium
ATTAATCATTCAACAATACAGATTAACAAATAAATAATCTATTAAAAAAAATTAAAAACAATAAAACAAATAAAAACTATAATAACAATCTAACATGATAAAATAAAACAAATAATCTAGAATACTATCTATTTAATAAACCATTACTTCAAAAATCTTAATAGCATATAAAGTTCTTATAGTTTTACTAGTTTAGATATAGATAAGTTAGGAGAATTATAAGAATTTAGTAATTTGTATTAATATTTTCAATAATATTTTTTTTAATTAAATATATTTTAGGACTTCTTTTCCAAGTTTTGTTATTTTGTATAAGCTACTTCTTTCTATTTAAATAATTAAAAATTACTGAAAAATACCATATAATTTCAAATAAAAAGGAAAACTTAAATAATTCCTTGTATATTCAAAATCGTACACGAAAGGTATATTAAGGTAAGTAATATGCCTCCAATAAATAAATAAACTCCGTGATCAATATTTTTACCTTTATTTTCTAAAATGTTATTATTTTTTTCAAATTCTTTTTTATAATGTTCTATTAATAAAAATTTTAGTTCTTTTTTGTCATTTTTAGATTCATATAATTCTATCTTTTCAGTATCTGGAATGTAATTATAATCACTAGTTGAAAAAGCCTTTAAAAAGAAAATTATAGAAATTGCATATAGAATTAGTGGTAATATATACAAAATAAAATGAAAAATAGACCAATTACTAAAATAATTATTCTGACTTAATAAAGGTAATCCTCCTTGGAATGTTAAAATGATTCCTGAAACTGCTAAAAGATTACTTGCTTTACCTTCTAATATCCCTAATCTATTATATTCATTATAAAAATCTTCTTTTAATAGTTCATATACAAAATTATTATTATCATCAGTATCTGACATCAAATACCTCTTTCTTTAAATAATTCAAAAGCAATAATTATTGGATTAATTTATTCAAAACTTCTTTCATTTCAATTATTACATATAAATTCCTTTTTTAATTATATCATTTAATATTTATTCTATACAATTATCAGTATTTTTTATTATTATAATTTTCTATATTAATCATTCAATAATAAATACTAATAAATGAATAATCTTTAAAAAAGTAAAAAAATAATAAAAATTGTTTAATAAATATTTAAATCTTCCAAAAAAAATTAATTAAATAAAATTTTCACTAATATTATAATATATTCAATAATTTTTCATTTAATTTTATATATGTTCTAAAACTTCTTTTCCTAAATAAGTTATTTTTTAATATATGAATCTCTTCAATTATGAAAGTTAGGAAGCATGATTTTTTTCATTTTGTATTTTAAAGTTCTTTAAGCCCTGCCTGTTTTAAAATTTCATAAGTATCATCTAATTTTTGATTTTTAGGAATATAAACAATGAATCCATCACGTCCTCGTGTAAGAAGAACTCGATAACTATTTAAACGAATTTGATGAGGATCTTTTAGTTTAGATGAACGTTGAAATGATTTCCACATATTTTCTACCCAAAGAAGATCTTCACCCCAACACACAATAGGCATATCTAATTCAAGGCCCTGACAAGAAAATTCAGTGACTGGTTTTTTAAGTTGACAACAAGAATAGATATTTTCATTAGGCTCATTATACCATGCACCAACATTTAAATTTGTAGAAGTAGTATATGAATTATCAATCCCATATTTACGGAGTATTCTTGATTTTGATGAGCAAACAAGACCATAACGTTTTACAGGATTATTATCATAACGAGTTAAGCAATAATTTTTAGCATTATTCAAATCTCGTGTAATATACATATTAAATCCTTGGGAATGGATCTTTTCACTTAATGAAAAAGATTTCTCTATATTATTTTGTAATAAATTTGTTACCCAATCTGAAACATTTTCTGCTAAATGTGAACGAAGTGACACATTTAAATTAAGTTTATCCAAGGTAATAACCACTCCAACATCTTGAAACATATTTCTGAGTTTTGGTGGACATATTATAGTCCAATCCTCTCCACTTTTGAGGATCGCATCTTTCCATTGTATAATGCCTGTTTCTTCTCCTTTATTTATTTCTTGTCCTTCCCCTATAAGGCCTAAAACAACAGACCATTCGGGGATTTCTTCCGCAATTTCAAGGATTAATTCCGGCTGCGATTTATTTATATTATGTTTTTCATGAACATAAGATTTATCCCATGCTCTCTGGGCTTCATCAAAGACAACAATATGTTCCTCCGGTAAAGAATCTTTTCTAATTCCATATTCTAACACATAGTTACGCAATGGAGCAACAAATGTTTTACTCTTTAATGAATATTGAAGAACTTTTACTAATGGCCCATTACCTGATAAAAAGATAGAACGTTGATCAGTACCATTATCCGTTTTATGGACGAAATCTAATCCCAGTAAAGTTTTTCCAGCTCCAGGCACACCAGTAACTAGAGCCAGTATCCGTTTCCTTTTCATTTTTGCATGCCCAACCACTTCTATAAGACCAGATACAGCTTCAGGAATGCCAACGCTATTGACTTTGTGAATATAAGGCAGATTTTCATTATTATAGATTGATTTTGCCCCTTCAATTAAAGAAGGTAGTGGTTGATAAACACCTTCTAACCAATCACTTAAATTTATTTTGGAATGATTTGATAAATATGGGAGGATTAATTCTTTTAATTTATCAGTAGAACAAACATACACATCATTGTATTCATAAAATTTGCCTGTTGTTCCAGTTAGGACTAGAAAAGAAGTAATTTTTAAATCTCGCGATTTTTTATGATAATGTTGTAAATCTCGTGAATATGCTGAAACTTGATCGATGTCAACTTGTGAGAACCTGTTTTTCATTTTATATTCTAAAACAAAAAGTCGATTGCCAGAAAGAATCAATACATCAGGCCGCCTACCACCTTCGCGTGGAAGGTAATATTCAAAAATAATAGAAAAATCAAAATTTATACACAATTTGAAAAAAGGAATAGTTTTTTCATAACAATCATCCCATGCCATGTTTTGCTCTTGACTAGGATATTCATTGAGCATGATTTTATAATTTTTCCGCATGGTTCTTAACCATTCATCTTTTCGCAGCTTTAAAAAGGTTTTTAAACTACTTGCATAACAGTATTTCATCTTAATCACTAATTTAATAACTATTTGTATATAAATTATTATTTTTTAATTCATAAAAACCGTCTGTTTTCTATATTTCAATAATTTTAATCGCATTTATTATTTAATTACTAAATATTTATCATTGTATTAATCTAGTCTTATCCTCACCTTTTTGGATTTTCGAAAGGGATAATATCTTCTTCTTCAATAACTGTTTCATTACATATATATAAACTTATAAGTTTAGAAGTAAGAGTTTTCATTTTCGTATTATTTATATAATCTAATTTAATTTTTAATATTTTTTCCGTTTATCTATTAATTTAATAAATCCCTTATTTAATTTCATTTAATATTTATTCTATACAATTATAGTTATTTTTTATTATTATAATTTTCTATATTACTCATACAACAATACAGATTAACAAATGAATAATCTATTAAAAATAATGAATCAAATAAAAATTATAAATAACAATTTTAACATGATAAAATAAAACAAAAAATAGATAATACTATCTATTTAATAAAGCATTACTTCAAAAATCTTAATAGCATATAAAGTTCTTATAGTTTTACTAGTTTAGATATAGATAATTTAGGAGAATTATATAAGAATTTAGTGATTTATATTTTCAAGGATATTTTTTTAATTAAATGTGTTTTAATACTTCTTTTCCTAAGTCTGTTATTTTGTATAATCTTTTGTTCAACTTCATCATTTAAACAAATAATTATATTTATTTTTAATAATTATAAAAAAAATAATTAACATTGCGAAAATGATAAATTTATACAATATAGTATACAAATTTTAAATAATAATAATAAATTTACATGTTTATGTAAAAATTATTGCTTTAAGAATTTGTTAATTCATTATATTAATGAAAGGATGTCTTTTTTTAATTGTTCACAATGTAAAGAATCAGTTAATTTTTCACATTGCCCATATCCTATTTGACTTTGCCCTAAAATAGATTTTTTATTAGTACTAGAGTTGAAAAATTCCAAATTTCTATTATGTGTTGGTAATAGTACACAATCATCAGCTTTTGCTTCAATAATATATGGAAAATTTTCATTTAGGTAATTGTTATTATTATATTTGTCCAATAGTCCTCTTTTAGAAGCCATTTCTAAGTCTTTCTTTATTAAATCAATTCTATTCCTTGGAATTTCTTTAACATTATTAATTGGTTCCCATTGGACAAATTTTTCATAAACTCTTGCATTTTTATACCCTCCAACACAAACTAATTTATTTAGCATAGGATTTTTTGCTGCCCATACAACTAGCACATTATCTACATAGTTTCTACCATCTTTGTCTTGTGAAATGTTTTTATTATCAATTCTTTTTAGATTTATCCCGGTCCATTTTTTTGATGGATGAACGAAACCAAAACATTTTTCTTCAATTCCAATTTTAACCTTTTTAAAATTAAATATTTCATGAGGAATATTATCTTCTTCAACAAAACTTCCTCCATTAAGAGGTGTATCTCCATTTGCCAAACCATCATATGAATTCATCCAAGCAACTCTACAAAATAAAAATTTTTCTTTAGTCATATTTTCCCTCACACTTCTCACAATCAATTTTTCTAATTAGTCTAATATCTC
The DNA here is from genome assembly GCA_029974985.1 of Bacteroidota bacterium. GTDB lineage: Bacteria > Bacteroidota > Ignavibacteria > Kapaibacteriales > UBA2268 > JANJTB01. The sequence goes on from JARKQC010000170.1 coordinate 4,747, forward strand.
TCAAAATATATGAAATTTAAATGATTTTTTCATTTTCAATGATTAATTTAATAAATGCTATATTTAAATTAATCTTTTGTAAGTATATATTAAATTATTTCGAAACTTCTTTTTTGTTATTTATTATTAATGAAATTTTTGTTATTCTTTGAAATAATCTAATATTTCTTCTCCTTTGGTGCTGATTTCATATAATTTTTGTCTTTTATTTGAAGGATTAGGATTATTAAGTAATCCTTTTTCAGTTAGTTCTCTTAATAATGCTCCCATATGATTAACCCTAATTCCAACCTCATCAGTTATATCCGAAGCAAAAACTAATTTTTCTTGTTTATCTAATATT
>JARKQC010000196.1 GCA_029974985.1 Bacteroidota bacterium
ATTTATCCACGATATCATAGGCGAAGTTAAAGTTTTCGGGAATCTTAAACTGGAAGTTTTCCTTGAAATCTTCATAGGACTTAAAATCCTCCCTATTCACGTAATTTTTAAGTAAACTGGACATTAAACTACCTCAAAAAAGATTGATTTTAAAATGAGTCATTAAGTCTATTTTAATATTCTGATTCATATGATGACTGCTAAAAATTTCGCCTGCTTATTATTTAAAGGTTCCATGGTGTGTTCATATTTTGAATCGAAGTATATGGAATCTCCGGTATTTAAAATTATCTCATGCTTATCGAGATAAAGTTTGAGGGAACCTTCCAGTATGTAATTAAATTCCTGGCCAGTATGGGAGTTCATAACTGGTTTCACATCCAGGGGCTTGATGGTGACAATGAGTGTTTCAGCTTCTTTTCCCCGAAATCTATCGGCCAGACTGATTCCTTCGTAGCCTTCCCTGAGTTCGATGGGCCTTCCCTTTTCGGCACGGGTCACATGAAAAAGATGCATTCTGGTTTCTTCGCCACTTACAAAGAGTCCCATATCCACCTTTAAGACACGAGCGATTTCATAGAGTATACTTACTGGGATATCTTTTTTTCCCTGTTCATAGAGCTGATATTCTTCCTTTGTAATTTCAAGTTTCCCTGCTATTTCCTCACAGGAAACGTCAGATAGTTCTCTAAGCTCTTTAACCCGGTTACCAATATCTCTTATGATGTCTTTCACTTTTATCCCCTTAGTTTTCTTTTTATATCCCCATTATATTTGCTAACTTTTTTTGTATTAAAAAAAAACAAAACAGGTACATCTTTTTTATATCTAGATAAGTACTTCTGATATATCTAGATAAGTACTTCTGATATTTCTAAATAATTTGATGTATCGATGATCTTCATTTTTTAAAAACCTGGTTTAAATAACCTGGTAAATATTATGGGGGCTGTGTCAATAATCAATTTCCGGACCCTACAAAATATTTATATTATTAAATATAAAATTAGTAATATTAAATATCTAGAAAAAATAATTACCACTTGTCCAATGAAATGGTAAAAAACAAATTTTAGGTAGAAAAAAATATATACCTTAATTTATAAATTACCTATTAAAGGTAGTGGTAATATGATGGATGTAAAAGAAGTAATTAA
>JARKQC010000202.1 GCA_029974985.1 Bacteroidota bacterium
TTTAATATGTTCTCTCCCTGAATAATAAATTCAATATAAACTAATCTTTTTGTTCTAAAAACAGTATTTATTTGTTTATTTATTGTAATGGGGGTGAAAAAGAGTGATGTTTAAAAAATTAAGCATATTCTTGATAGTTTTATTTGCTTTTTGTTTTTGTTTGACTTCAGTTTCAGCAGCTGAGACCACGATTGATAATTCTACTGCTGGGGGGATTAATGGAGCAATAACAAATGATCCAAGTGATACAATAATTCTTGATCCTGGAGTTTACTCTGGGAATAACAATACTCAGATAGTTATTAATAAATCAGTTACAATTAAAGGAAATGGTCCATCAAATACTGTTATAATTGATGGAAGTAATTTATATAGTATATTCAATGTTACAGGTACTGGAACTTTAACTTTGATTAATGTTACATTAAAAAACGGTTTTGCAAATTCTCCTGATTTTTTTGGGGGAGCTATTTATAATTTAGGTACAGTCACTATGACTGATTGTGTTTTAACTGGTAATCAAGCAGGACGTTATGGAGGGGCTATTTATAATAATGGTATACTCAATGCAAACAATTGTGTGTTCGATGAAAACTATGCTCCTCAAGGAGGATCTATTTTCAATGACCCAAGGGGAAGAAGCTATATCAATAATTCAATTTTTTCAAATGGAATTGCTGATGATGGTGGAGCAATTGTTAATTATGGGAATATGAGTATTATAAATTCAACATTCATTAATAATAGTGCTAGTGATCTTGGAGGAGCTATTATATCTCAAGGACAACTTTCTATTATAGGATCTATATTTAGGAATAACACTGCTGATGTTGGTGGAGCTATAATCATAGGTCCCGCAGGTACGTTGTATATAAGTTATTCTATATTAGTTGATAATAAGGATAGTCAGAATTTTACTATTCGTAGTGATGGTAATTCCACTGCTGATTATAATTGGTGGGGTTCTAATAATCCTATTAATGTAACTGATTTTGATCTAGGTAATTATTTCACTATGATTCTAAATACTAGTGTTTTGAATAATACTTTAGAAATTGGAGATATATTATATTATAATTATTATTTTGTACTTAATGGTACAAGCAATAATGCTAATGCAGGTTTATACTTCCCATACTTTGAGGTAGATATATTTAAAAATGGTGTTTTGATTGAGACTATTGATGGTAGAAATAGCCAGTCTTTAACTACTGAGTTAGATTCTAAAGTTTCAAACTTCTCAACTACGTTAGATTATGAAAGTCAAGGTTTTACTATATTAGCTACTGAACCAATACCACCAGTACCACCAAAACCTCCTAAACCTCCTGAACCTAATAATAATAATAATAATAATAATAATAATAATACTGATAATTCAAGTAATAATCCAGTAGCTAATGCTAATATGAAAGAAACAGGAATTCCAATAATTGCCATAATTTTAGTGCTTTTAACAAGTTTAGGATTAATCTACAGAAAACAATAAAATTTTATTTTTTCAAGGGAATAATTTATTTTCTATTCCTTATTTTACTTTTTTATTATAATTTTTATATTTTTACATGAAATAAAATAATTTATAGCTAGAATAAACACATAAACAATCAAATAAAGATAATTTTCCATAATACTCATAGCTATAAATATAAAAGCATTATCAAAAACTCTTAATAAAAAGAGGAAATAAATTTAAAAAATTAATTTATTATTTGTTTTATAGCTTCAATATTAGCATCTATAATCTCATCTACATCACTATCAGATAGAGTCATCCATAAGTTTATAAATCCTTTAATATTGGTAAAAAGAAATAAAGCCATCTTATTTGGACT
>JARKQC010000214.1 GCA_029974985.1 Bacteroidota bacterium
TTTAATAGTTCTTATGTTAGTTCAGGCATGAGTACTTCTGAAATTGATTCTTGTTTCACTTTTGAAGTTCAAAGACAAACCCCTCAAGACTTGATTGATGTTAAAAAAGAAATTTTTGATAATATTGATAAAATAAAAATAGAAAATTACAACAATGGGTTTCGAATTAAAAAAAATGGAGTATATATTTACAGCAGATGTTTCGGTAGTGTAGAAATGACAACAACTGGAAGCAATGGAACAGCAAGTACAACTGTAAATTATCCTTTTACATTCTTGGGGAATAAGGTATCGATGGCAAGTGCAAGCACTGGTAGTGCCTTACAGATAGCAGGGAGTACACAAACAACAGGTGCATCTTCTATGAGTGTTACACTACAAAGAAGTTCAGCAGGAACAAGTCCCGTCAGATGGTATGTAGAAGGAGTATAGAATATGATTAGATTAAGTTATAATATAAGTAATATTGAGAAACAAGAGATTTTTTTATGTCATGAGCTTACAAGCGGGGAGCATATAGTTGAATTAACAGAAGAAGAATATAATGAGATTGTTCAAGACCCACCAGTGCCACTAAAATTAGATAATGATGGTAAGATTATTGTCGATACTGTTAGATTACGAATATCGGAGATTTATCAAGAAATAGAATCTACTAAATGGGTTATTGATGAAGTAAATGAATATCATGCCAATCAAGAAGAACCTCCATCTGAATTATTAGCTATTTTGAATGAAAGGAAAACTTTGAAAGAAGAGTTATCTGAATTAGAATAAAATTTAAATTTTAAAATTATTTTTTATATAATTACTATTTTTTTATGAAATTATAAATTATCTTAGCGTTAGCTATCATCATTTTGGAGGCGGTTTATGAGTTTACAATCTCAAATAAGCAAGTATCAAACTGAATATAATAGGCTGAAAATAAGAAAGTTTTGTGATTCTAGTTTTAATGATTATGAAAGATTAGAATTTGTTGAAAAGAAGTTAAAAGTGTTAAGAGAGAAAGAAAAAAGGAGAAAAAAGCATGATTAAAATTACTATGGCTCAAAAGAAAGAAAGACAACAATATATGAAAGATAAAGGGTTCTATAATCGTCAAGTTGATGGAGATTGGGGTAAATATAGTGTAGAGGCCACCAAAAAACTTCAGGTTTGGGCTAAAAAATATGGTAAGTATTGTCAAGCTTGCCTTATTGATGGTGATTGGGGTAATGAAACTGAAAAAGCATATACTAGTTTGAGAATTGGTTTTATTGAGGTTAATGTTTCTAATAGTGTTGATCCTGTTGATAATTCTATTTTTAAAAGCATGGTTAAACAAGCAGATAATAATCCTCCTAAAATTTTTATCAATAAAACTGGAACTATTAGGAAATATGTTACTTTAGATCAATATAAAAACATGAAAGCTAGATGGGATAAATGGTTTAAAACAGAAGGTTCTGAAGCGAAGATTGTTTATATTAACAAACCATCTCAACTAAAACCAACAAGTGATTTTTTAAGTAAATTTAGCAAAGCTGTAGGTAGAAATATTAAAACACCTGAAGACATTGAAGATGGAATTAAAGGCCGAAAATGGGTAGGTTATTATAATGATAAATACGATCAAGAAACTGCTTTAAAACGACTTGAGAAAAAACAAGGCTTAAACTGTACAGATATTTGTCAATTAGTTTATCAAGCACTTAAAGACCTAGGACATGATGTTAAATATGTACATTGGATGTGTGCGAAAGATGGAGGGCATATTCAAATTACCTATAAAATAAATGATGTTTGGAAAAAAATTGATCCTTCAAATGCTTTACAAGGAGGCTCTTGGTCTACTTTATGGTGTCCTAGTGGTTATTTAATCCGTTATGATTCTTGTTTCCTGCTTAAAGATAATGGTATGGGTGGAGCTTGCCTTTAACATTATTAATAATTTTTAGAAGACTTCCACTATTAGTAGATTTCTTATTTTTTTACTCTATTTTATGATAAGCTATTGGCGATGACCTGAAACTTGAAAAATAGATAGTAAGAGAGCCACAATTAAAAAAAGCATATAATATATAGTAAAACATTAAATATGAATTAATACCCACATTTTTACCCCTTGACAACTTAATTGTTGTTGAGGGGACTTTTTTTATTATATAATTATTTATATTATATTTAAATAATATAATATAAGTGATAGCATGAGTGACAAATTGACAGAATATACTCTAATAAAAGGTTGGGGTGGAAGAGAATTGAGTGTTGGGGACTGGTTTGCAACACTTGCAAATGCAGGATATATAATTTGTATCAATAACCAAGGATATAATCATTATATGATTAGTAGATTGGGATATGAAGGATTAAAAAATAAACAATTAACTAAAGAAGAGATGGATTTTCTGAAAATTATTGTGAAATGGGCTAATAATCAACCAGGATCTTACAATGCATCTATTAAGAGTAAATTTGTATTATATTTGTTCGTTTTTTGGATAATTATTACAATATTTACTATACTTTCTCCATTAATATTTATAACCTTACCAATTTTAATAATTTTTATTATTTATTTATTTAAATAGTAGAATAATTTTATATAAAGAGTTATTCTGTAATTCCGAATAACTGAATTAATTATTTGTATATATCAAAACTAATTTTTATTCTTGTATAGAATTAATATTAAATGAAATTTAAAAAGGAATTTATCAAATTAATGGATAAATGAAAAGAAGTTTTTAAAGATATAAAATAAATAATTTAAATATTAACTGTTACAAAAAACCTAAAACTAGTATTATATTAATAATGTCTAATTGAATAAGTAGTTAGTTTTTAAAAAATTATTACAAAATAGGAAAAAATGGGATAAATCTTTTTTTTTAAAAAATTTAAATAATGATTATTTTATATAGTTAAAGTGGTATGAATGTCTACTCAAAGTGAATCAACACTAGAAAAGAATTTAATAAGTAAATTAGTTGAAAATGGGTATGAAGAAGTCCAAATTAGAGATGAAGATGATTTAATAAACAATTTTAAAAAACAGTTAGGAAAGTTTAATAAAATTGATTTAAGCCATGATGAGTTTAATAAAATTTTACTTCATCTTGAAGGGGGAACAGTTTTTGATAAGGCTAAAAAACTTAGGGATAAATATGAGCTTGAAAGGGATGGGCAAATAAGATATATAAGTTTTTTCAATAGCAAAGATTGGTGTAAAAACATATTTCAAGTAAGCAGTCAAATCACTTTTAAAGGTAAATATGAAAATAGATATGATGTCACACTTTTAATAAATGGATTTCCATTAGTTCAAATTGAACTTAAAAAAAGAGGAATTGAACTTAAAAAAGCATTTAATCAAATTAAAAGATATAGATCTCATTCTTTTCATGGTCTTTTTGACTATGTGCAAATTTTTGTAATTAGTAATGGAGTAAACACAAAATATTACGCTAATAACAAAGATTTAAGTTTTGACTACACATTTTTTTGGAAAGACAAAAATAATAAAAATTATTCTCAATTAGATGAATTCACGGATATATTTTTAGAAAAATGTCATATCTCTAAAATGATTGCAAGATATATTGTATTACATGAAACTGATAGATCTTTAATGGTTCTTAGAGCCTATCAATATTATGCTATTGAAGCTATTTTGGATAAATCATTAGAATCAGCCTAGAACTGTGAGCAAAGGATTCTGGCATAAAAAAATATATCCCTATCAAATCTGGCTC
>JARKQC010000252.1 GCA_029974985.1 Bacteroidota bacterium
ATTAATACATTTTAATTAGTGGGGAGGGGTAATTATAAGAATTGATGATTCTGTTAACTTAGAAATTTATGCAGATGAAATAATTGAAAAAGATTACATCTGTTTTGGTTGTTTGTTTGTTCCATTAGATAAAAAAGAAGAGTTATCTAAAAAATTGAAGAATTTGAGGTGTCAGGGGAGACGTTTATCTTTTTCTTGGGATTTTTCTAATTGTCCCTATTGTGGAAACTGTAAAGAAGAATATCATACTCTTAATAATTCAGAAATTCATTTCCGCAATATTGATTCAAGTAAAAGTAAAGCTGTTAAAGATATTTCTAAATCTTGGTTGGAGTTTTTGTTAAATAACTGTAAAAGAAATAAAAAACTTTTTTATTTTAAAATTGATTATATTGAGTTAAATAAGATGAATATGGAACATTTTGGTTTTGAACAAGCTGTAGAATCTGTTTATAATCGTTTTTTCAGATCTAATATTTTGGGAGGCTCTAAATATTTTTTTAATAGAAATTACAATAAAATCGTGATAAACAACATTTATCACGATAGAAGTGATTCAAAAGAGAATCATGAATATTTTCCATGGCATACAGGTTATAAAATTAACGCTGATCATCATAAAAAGGTATCTGTTTCAAATAAAGATATTTTTTTTTTAGATTCGGACCACAAATACTATTTTGATAAAAAACCCGATTTTAGATATGAATCTCAATTTATACAATTAATTGATCTCATTTTAGGTACAGTTAGACAGAATATTTATTACTCTTCTAAAGATTCGTTTAAAAATGAAATTTCAATGATAATAAGACCTCTCCTTAAATCTTTACTAGAAAACGAAAAAAATAGTTATTCACACCGCTATAGAAGATACTCTTCTATTTCTTTTTTCCCAAAAACATCTGAAATGGATAAAGAAAAGTTATTTATAGAAAATTATTTGGAAGACACTAGAGGCAGATATTATGATTCTAAGAAGATTCAAATGCCCGAATTTGCTGTAAAACAAACGAGACTTGATTATTTTAACTGATAGGATAGAAAGTTTACTGTAATTTTATTAATCAACTCTTCAATGATGCATGATCTGGTTATTACTTCTCATACCCTATGAAAAGAGTTTTATAAAGTTGATATTACTAGTTTAATTAAAGATTAATTTAAAATGTAGGAATTCATTTTACATTGTAAATAATCTACAGAAATTTTAAAAATATTCAAGTAGTAAACTAAAATGTAATAATTGTCATAGATGGCTATTCCAATTGATTAGTTAAGGTGAGTTAACTTGTTTCTTTGGAATTGCATTATATGATGTAAATATAGGGAGGTATGATAGGACTTTAATTTAAGCAATTTAAATAAAGCAATATTCGTGGTTTATTCAGTATTACCAAATTGTTAGTTTTCAATGATTTATCTCCGTATTAGCGAAGGCTATCCTCCTTAAAGAATGGAATCAGATATCGAAAAGGAGATGATATGATGGTATATAAATGTGGAGAAAAACCCGGAATTGGTCGCTACGTTTGTATTAGCTGTGGTGAAGATCTTCACTTAAACGATGCAACCGATGTTTTACCACCTTGTGCCAAATGTCATAGGTGTGATTTTAGAAGAGGTTAACCATCTAACCTCTTTTTTGATGTTCTGACTAAATACGAATTAAATAAGCACTATCAAAGTGAGGTAGATATTGTGCATGATCAGGAAGATTTTATTTTAGAATTCGTTGAAGATGATGATCCTCTTTTTAAAAAGGATAGGAGAAGTAAATCATTTATTAGAAGATTTTTAAAGAACAAAACGCTTTGTTTGAGTTGTCATAAACCTCATTTATTCAAATATCCCCAATGTCCCGATTGTGGTGTAAGTACAACTCTAAATTATCCTAGTTTGGTTGAGAAATTAACATTAGGAACAATAAAAAGTTTAAGAGTAGGCATTCCGGGTCCTGAGTTTAAAAAACGTAATGATAGTTTAAAAGGTGATTTAAAGGAATTCATGGATAATGAAGAAGTAG
>JARKQC010000270.1 GCA_029974985.1 Bacteroidota bacterium
ACCGTCCTTGCCTTTTGGCATTGCCCAAACTGTCCATTGATAATCTTTGTCAATAATGGGTGTGTAGGTTTTGCCTGTTAGTTCGGCTGCTGTGGCTCGGTCGCGTTCCAAGTCATCCAGATATTTGAGGAACAAAATCCACGAAGTTTGCTCCACATAATCCAATTCACTTCCGCAACCTGCGTCTTTGTGAAGAATGTCGTCTATATTTTTAAAAGTCTGTTCGAACATTATTTATTTCTGTTTTTATCAATTTGTAAAGTTATCATTCTTGACGGTGCGTTGACAAAAAATGGCTCTTTTGGTTTTTGGGCGTTGGCTCGTGTGTCGGAAAAAACCAAATGTGTCATTTGATCGGTGGCATTAAAATTCAAAATATTTTGTGCGGTGGGAAAAAAATTAAAACACAGAAGGGTAGGCAATGAGTGACGGCTTACTCGTTGTCCGTTTGTTGTATCGTTTTTATGTCTGTGTTCACCTGTCAAAATGGTTTACTCTCTGTTTAAGTTTTGGTTGTCTGTCTTTTTAGCATTGGGCCTAACTCATTTATTTACGAACTCTCAATAAATGATATGCAAAAATACAAAATAATCTCATTTGAACTTCGTATATTGCGCATAACCAACATAAATATAGAATATAATGAATGAATGACGAACAATTATTGCTAATTCATCTTTCCTATCAGTTGTAATACTACCGGCATCAATTTTTTTTCACAATAATTCACAAAATTATTATAAAAAAACTGCTCACAATACAAGCATAATCCAAAAATATTTTATTTTTTCAATAGTTTACAAAATATTTTACGAATATAATATTTTTATAAATATGATAAAAATAATTTTTCAAAAATTATTTTTTATTTAGCTGAATTAGTTAGCAGAAGCCGTATGGCTGTCAAAAAATGATAGTACATCAGGCAATGGGGCTTGCCCCATTGTCTAACTTCATTATTAAATCAATTATTTATCACATACCGAACACTTTACAAAGGCAAAGTAAATTTAAAATCACTACCTTTTCCTACCTCGCTTTCTACCCAAATTTTTCCGCCGTGTTTTTCAACAAATTCTTTACAAAGTGATAAACCTAAACCACTACCTTTTTCACCAGCGGTTCCTTTACTTGAATATTTTTCAGATACATCCCAAAGTTTTGAAATAATATTATTTTCAATGCCTACTCCATTATCTGACACAGTAATTGTAATGTTATTTGAGTTTTGCTCGGCTATTACTTTAATTTCACCATTGTTGTTTGTAAATTTTATAGCATTTGAAATTAAATTTCTTAATATTGTTTTTAACATATTTATATCTGCTATAACTTTAATTTGTGCTTCATCTATGTAAGTTATAGAAATATTTTTGGGATTATTTTTAAAAGGTGCAACAACTTCGTTATATACATCTTTAAATAATAGGTATATTGGTTCAAATGGTAAATTTCCAGACTGCGATTGAGCCCATAACAATAGGTCTAATAATAGATTATAAGTATTTTTAGAAGTTTGATTTAAAATTTCTACCAAGGATTCAATTTCTTGTATATCATATTCTTTGATATTTGTTAAAATCATATTTGTAAAGCCCAACAGAGCATTAAATGGATTTTTTAAATCGTGTGCGAGAATTGAAATAAATTTATCTTTATCAGAATTTAATTTTTCTAATTGTTGTTCTCTATTTTTTAAAGCTTCTAAATTTTTGGAATTTAAAAGTACAATAGAAATTAACTTTGCAAATGAGGTTGCGATTTTGGCGTCATTTTCGTTAAAATCGCTATCTTTCTCTCCTAAACCCAACAAACCAATAGTTTGAGTACCTTTTTTTATCGGTGCAAACATCACATTTTTTAGTGGAATATGCCCATCGGGCATAAATTTAAGGTAAGGACTTTTATCGTAATTATTGTCAAAAATTGTTTCACCCGTTTTATATACTTCTTCACGTAAACCGCGAATTGGCATTTTCAGTTCTGAATTAACATTACAAGGTTGTTCGCCAGGTTCAAGGTACGCAATATCGTTTTCTTCTCCATTTTCATTTAATAAAGCAACATAGCCCGCTTTTGCACCCGTTACTTCTCTACTATATTCAAAAATTTGTTGTGCAGTTGTTAGAAAATCTTTACTTTCTAATATCAAACGACTTCCGTTTAATAATAATTCGATTTCTCTATTTCGATCCTTAATAATTTTCTCTTGTTCAATTCTTTCTGTTATATCTCGACTTACACCAACTACTTCTATATGTTTATTTTGCTTATTTATACGATAAAAGGTTGAAGTTTCGGTAGTTACTATTGAACCATTTTTATGCGGTTGTTCAACTATACCAAGAAATCTATGTGGGTTATTTGGATTTTCAAGAAAATCTGGCAAACTCTCTTTAATTAAATCTTCAATATCTTTTGCTGATTTTTCAGTTACAGCATCTCGAAAAGGCATACTTTTTACTTCTTCTGCGGTATAGCCACGCAAATAATATACAGTTGGGCTTACATACACAAATTTATTGTCATTCAAATCTAAAACCCAAACTACATCAGTAATATTTTCAGTAAGAAATTTGTAGTAAGATTCATCAGATTTAACTTTATTTTGGTTTTCAATAAGTAAATTTTCAAAAACATCAAGTTCTGAAATATAATCATTTTTGATTTCAGAATCAATTAATGCAGATTTCAATTTTTGTTTAAGTTCGTTATATTTTATAAGTATATCCATTTTCTTTATTTTTATTGTTTATAACAATTTATTTATTTCAAGTTTAGCACAAATATAACTAAAAAGCAACAAAGTATCAAGCTGGCAATTAGCGAATAATACGTCTTGCCGCTATTTTTTATTGTTTAATAATCCGTATTCTTTCAATATTTCTGTCCATTTCTCAATATGAAAAGATTTTACTTCTGTTGAATTTTTAGAGTCTTTTATCAAATTATCCGTGTAAGCTTTCACAAATTGCTTATAATCATCAATAAAACGCAAATAATATTTCAGGGTAGTTATAATGCCATTTGCAATAATATCAATCCCTTTTGATTGTTTGATTTGCATAATAAATTCATTCACTGATTTTTCTGTTACTTCGTTTTCAAAGCCAGATTTGAATGTTGTCAAAATGTAATATCTATCAATAGGTGTATTTTCTGTTTTCTTTACAATGTCAAAAATTAAATATTTATCTAACGGTATATTGTGTTTAATTTCAACTATTTCAAAAGGTTTGTTTGCCTTGGTATAAACTTCAATATCTCCAAAACTATGTTTATCAGAAGAAGTATGTACTTGTAAGGATACTAATTTTTTATTTTCATAGCGTTTTAGAACAGGTATAAGTATTTGATATATAGAATAAATTGCTATAACGGGTAATCGTGAGCTTAATTTAATTGCAAAATGTTTTTGTAACATTTCAAGAATGATGTTGATATTTAATGTCCCTATCTTTTGAAATTCTTTATCAACCTTATTTAAAATAATTTCGTCTTTTGATGATAATTCTATCATTTTAGCAAACAAATAATTCAAATATTCTTCTGCATTTGCTTTATGAACTTCGATTTGGTCAAAAATATTGAGAAAACTATTTTAAGTTCTTTATTTCTAATTTTTAATGCTGTTCCATCTTTTTTTGTCCATTTAATTCTTTCTCTTGTGGCAAGAGTTAAAAATGAACTTTCTTTATTCGCATATTTCGGAAAATGATTTTTGAAAAACGGACTTGTAAATTTGGTATCTAAACTTCTTGCAGAATAACCATTTTCAAAATCTGTTCTATGCAAACGAACATCTTGTATCTGGTCAATAATCTTTTTTACAAGACTTGTTACTAATGCAGAAACAATTGATTTATTTTGTTCAATTTTATCAACCAACAAATCAACGTCTTCTCGTATTGTTTCACTGAATTTATCGAATTGTTTTTTCTTAACAATTTGTTCTGCTTTTTTATACGCTTTTTCTAATATTTCGTTTTCGGTCATATAAATAATTCGTAATGAAAATTGTTTTCTTTTATTCTTTTATTTGCTAATTCCACATATTCGGGATTTATTTCAATACCGATATATCTTCTGCCAAGATTTTTAGCGGCTACACAAGTGGTTCCACTACCATTAAATGGGTCTAAAACTATGTCGTCTTTTTGAGTTAAAAGTTTTATGAGTTCTTGAATTATATAAATTGGGTAAACTGCCGGATGACTATTATCTTTTGTTATTTCTACTGGACTTTCAATTACATCCTTTTTTAGTTTATTTCCAGTAATTTTGATTATTGAATAACCGTTGTTGTTTATTTGATTATTTCTACCACCTGCTTGTCCACCATAAGCAAGTTTGTGCAAGCCACGAATTTTCATTCTAAAACTATTAATCTCACCTGAAATTACCGATTGTATTGCAAGATTTAATTCTTTTTTTGCGTTATTTTTTTTGGTTTCTGTTAGTTCTGAATTATTAATTAGTTCAAAGTATTTCTCTCCGATTTTTGAATTGGGATTATTACCGTTTCTTTTGTTTAAATTATCAAAGTGTTGTAAATAGTCATCTAAATTAAATTTGTATTCTTTTGATTTTGCAAATACAAAAAATGGCTCTGTTGCTTGTATTAATTTGCGTTTATCTTGGCGTGGAGTCGGATTTAATTTAGCCCAAGTAATATCGTTGATTAAAAATACTTTTTTACTTTCAATTGCTTGAATAGCAAATTTATAAGGTAATAATGACAAACCACCGTTTATATATTTATCTCCAAGATTATAAACAATTGCTCCTGTTGTTTTTGTAACTCTTACACTTTCAAAAAAAATAGCAAGTAAATTTTCCAAATATTGTTTTTCAGTTTCTTCGTTTCCTATTCCACTATTTCCATTTCCATAATCTCGTTGTTGAAAATAAGGTGGTGAAGTAATAACTAAATCAACGCTATTACTTTTCATTCCTTTTAATATTTGCAAGCTATCGCCTTGTATTATTTTATTTGTAAAATCCATAATTTATTTTTTGTTTTGTTTTTCAATCATAATCTATTTTGCATAGCGGAAAATAAAATGCGTCGTTGACAGATTAACAGCAATTTATTTCAAATTTAGCACAAATATAACTAAAAAGCGCCAAAGTATCAAGCTGGTAATTAGCGAATAATACGTCTTGCCGCTATTTTTTATTGTTTAATAAAATCTACTATTCAATTTTTTGCTTTAAGTTCGGATATATTATCATTAACAATTGGTTCTGTTTCAACTTTCCCATCTATTGTATTACGACTATCATCAATTTTTATCACAAAAGTTTAATAGAATTATTGCAAAAAAATTCCCACATTGCAAAGACAAACCATAAGTATTTTATATTTTCAATAACTTCCAAAATATTTTGCGAATATACTATATTTTTATAAATAATAAAATTATCTTTTTTGACTTTATCATTAAAAATTAAATATAAAGTAAATAATTGGGAGTGAAAGGTGACTTTAAGTAGGGAGGGCTGAGGACGGCTGATATTAGATGATTTTGGTAAACTTTTTATCCCTAACTTTCTATGAAGCATCTTAGTCTAAAAAAGTATATTATTATTAAAGTAATTTTCTACAGTTTTCCCAAAAACGCTTTTTATTTGCATACATTTTTATAGTTAATAATTTGCATTTATCATAATGCACTCAACTATTACTTACAAAGTTATATATCAGAAAATTCCAAAAAATTTCCAATCAATTTTTTTCCATATTGCGTTAAAATAGCTTCAGGATGGAACTGCACTCCATAAATAGGATATTTTAAATGCCTTATAGCCATATTAATTCTATCTTTTGTCCAAGCAGTTGCCATCAACTCGGTAGGTAAATTTTCAACTGCTAATGAGTGATAACGGCATGCTTCAAATCCTTGTGGTATTCCTTTGAAAAATTCGCAATTTTCATCAAAATAAATTTGTGACGTTTTCCCATGCACAGGTTCGGTCTTTACAATATTAGCCCCAAAAAACTGTGCAATACATTGATGTCCTAAACAAATTCCAAGAATTTTTTTTGTCTTGTAAAATTCAGCAATAACACTTAACGATATACCTGAATTATCTGGATTACCAGCCCCTGGTGAAATTATAATTTCTTTAAAATCAAGTGATTGCAATTGTTCAATGGTAACTTTATCATTCTCGAAAATAAGTGGGTTCGTTCCTAATTCGCGAAGATATTGAACAATATTATAAGTAAATGAATCGTAATTATCAATTAATATCATCTTAAATGTACTTTTTTAATACCACGTACTGAATTTACACAATAGATAGCCGATGCTATAAATAAATCTTTTTTATAAAGAATTTTCTCAATACATTTTCCTTCGTCTAAAAGTTGCTGACGGAAAATGCCATTCAATAAACCGCATTTTATAGGTGGAGTATATAGTTTTCCCTCTAATTCTAATATCACATTTGTACGCGAACCTTCTGTTAATTCTCCTTTTTCATTGAAAAATAATTCATCATAATATTCTTCATAATCAACATAATAATATGGACGATAAGTTGTTTTATGTTGTAAAAAATCATCGTTGCTATTTACCGTTATTGATGAAATAGACACCTTGTCGGACTGACATATTTGTAATTCTTTACATTCCACCTCAAAATTGCCCTTTTTATCAAGTAAAATACGAAAAATACCACTACCTGTAACTGTTGGAAATTTCTTAATATCAAAAGGAAAGCCGTAATACTCAGCCGTTTTTTTCATTCTAGCAATGTGTTTATCAAAGTAAGGTGTATCGTGATTAAGTGTTTCAATAATTTTAAAATCACTATTCAAAAACTTCGTTTTGGTAAAAGCCTCAAGCCATTCATCTCTTGCAACTGAATCCCAGACAATAGCACCACCTACACGGTATTTAAAACCTCCACCTACTTTACTTTGTAAAATCCTTATGGCTACGCTGAAAATAAATTTATCTGGACTTAAAAAACCTATTGTTCCGCAGTAAACACCTCTATTTCCATACTCCAATTCATCAATTATATGCATTGTACTAATTTTTGGAGCCCCGGTAACTGAGCCGCAGGGAAATAAAGATTTAAAAACATCTAAAAGTTTTACATTGTCAAGTAAGTCTGCTTCAACTGTTGAAGTCATTGTATGAAAAGTAGGATGGGTTTCAATTTCAAAAAGTTTTGTAACCTTAACTGAACCAGTTTTTGAAATCCGCCCGAGATCATTTCTCAATAAATCTACAATCATCACATTTTCGGCACGATTTTTAATATCTGTTTTGAGAAATTCAATTAAATCCTTGTCTTTTCCAGCGATTCTTTTTACAGTACCTTTCATCGGTTTTGTCTGGATATGTCTATTGTGAATTTCAAAAAACAATTCAGGCGAAAATTGAAGTATAGTTTCGTAATCATTTTTGATAAAGGCATTGTAAGGTGTGGGTTGTAAGCCCCGTAAGTACTCATATAGCTTTAGGGGGTCGCCTTCATAATCAATATCAAAATCAAATGTATAATTGACTTCGTAGGTGTTTCCGCTGGCGATTTCATATTTAATTCTTTCAATAGCAGTATTATATTGATTAAATTTCAAAGTAGGTTTTGGGTTTAAATAAATGGTTTCAGGTTGTTGAGGTATATATTGCTCATAACTATCAAAGACTTCAAAATACAAAAGTGGCAATTGTGATTTAACTTTTTGACCTAAAAAAATATCTTTAGCCTCATAACGAACATATCCAATCATATAATGCGTTTTAGAAAATGTTTCAATAATTTCAAATGCATTTAGAAAGGACAAATTATCAAATGCCGTTATAATTCTAATCGGGTTTTTAAAAATCTTGTTATCATAAATTTGCATAGTTATTTAATTCTTTGTGTTGGATTTGGTAAATATCTATAGTTTTCTAATCATTTGGTGAAAAATCACAAACCATAAGTATTTTATATTTTCAATAATTTACAAAATACTTTACGAATATAATATATTTTCATATATGATAAAAATAAATTTCTCAAATAAATTTTTTGATTTTGAAGATGTATAAATTGGCTATCGAAACTTTTACTTGTTAATTATTCATTTTCTTGTAAATATTTTAATGCTGACTCTTCGTCTTCCTCAATGGCAATTTCTACGGCTCGCTTCGCTGTTTCTAAAAGTTGTTCGCTTTCGGTTTTTAGACGGAAACTTTCTTCTACCATTTTTGCGATTTGTTATTGTTTGTCAAACGGAATGATTGGAACAACAACGTTTTCAATTTCGCTTACTCGCCAATGTAAAATGATTGAACCTCCTGCATCTCGTTCGGCTTGCATTTGAACCAATTTTGAGTTTAAAGCCAAAGTCAAATATTCGGGTAAAATCTCTTTTGTGTTTTTTACTTGTAAATGCAAAATCGCACCTGATGTTATTCCGTTTAAATCTTCACGAAGCAAATAAGCCGTTCCTACACTTCCGTCTTTGCTGAATAAAATTGTGTCTTTTTTCGGTTTAAGTTTTGTGATTAACTCTTTGTTTTCAGAAACAAAAGCATTTGTTAGTTCTTTGTCGGGTTGGCTTAAACCAAATTTGCTATAATCGGAAACTCTATAAAAAGGTAAACCTTTTTCGTCTGAATAATGAGCCGAACCTGGCTCAATAGATTTTGTAATATCAACCAAACTAACAAGCGAACTGTATTTTTGAGATTTGATTTTTTCTACAATTTGCTCATACTTTACTTGATAATACTCCGAATCTAAACGTCCCGAAGTGCCAAAACTTTCTTTAAAACTTTTGATGTTTACGGCTTCTTGGCTTGGTGCAAAATCGTGCAAACCGATTTCTTGCAATAAAAGGTTTTCGGCTTGGGTGTAAGTCTGCTTGGATTGTTGAGCTACATTGTAGGCGTTTTTGATAAATATTTCGATTGCATTTTGAAATTCGATTTTCAATTTTGGGATATTGAAATTTCTAATTACCTCGTAATCCAATGCTGGACGAGTAACACCAACAATGTTTTTATCGGATTGCAATTTTCCGTATTTGCAATTTAAAAATGTTGAAAGGAAATAAGGATTTAGAGTATCTTTTAAAGTGATTTTAACAGAATGTTGATTTATGTTTGCGTTTATCAATTGTTCGGGAACAACCGCACTTTTTCCATAGGAAACTCCTGTAATAGTTAATAAAACATCGTTTTCTATTAATCTCGAACGCTTAATTTCATTATCTTGTTTTTCGTTTAAATAAACGACATCGTTAAGATTGAAATAATTTTGCATAATATTTTGAACTCGCAAAAACGGTATCCCACTTTCGCTATATTCAGCACCTAATGGCGTAGCTCCACCACTCATAAAATCTATATAATCTTTGAGCTTTGAAAAACCTTTTTTTAAAGATTTTATGGTCTGAATATTCTGTAAATACTCTTTTTTTAGAAATTCGCTGTCAATCCTAAAAGTCCTATTATCAATGAGAAGATTAGATAAATTAATTTCTGTTACTTCAAGCCCTTCCAACAAGTTTTTATATTTCTGTACGTTGAAAGGGCTGCCTAAAAAAAACTTAATCGTTCTTTTTTAGCAAACTCTGCAAAGGCTTCCGCAATACCGTCTTTGGTTAGTTGGTCGTGATTAAAAAGGTCGTGCTTTACGATTAAATGTCCGTGCGTATCCAATAAAAATTCGTCTAAATCTTTTGGCGTTGCTTCGTAATGGTATAACGGCTCTGCAACCATATTTCCGTTTTCCGTTTCGGTTGTCTTTTTCGGAAAATCCTTTTTACGCACAAATATTTTTTCTCCGCTATTGTCTTTGCTCGGCTCTTGCATTGTGGCAAAAAATATCGGGTAATCATCAACTTTTGGACAAAGTTGGTCGTCCCATTTTTGCAATAACAACACGCTTGTTTTTGTTCCTGTGTGCGGTTTAAAAACATTTCCGTGTAAACCAACAACACCCAAAATTCGGCAACGCTCGGCAATGTATTCTCTTATTCGTTTGTCGCTACTGTTGTTAAATCTTCCTTGTGGCAATACGATTGCCATTCGTCCGCCTGATTTTAGAAAATCTAAATTTCGCTCGATAAAGAGAATATCTCTGCCTACGGCAGTTTGATATTTTCCGTCCGGTTTTTTACCTAATTCATATTTTGCCAATATCCGGCTTTCCTTAATGTCGCCGGCAAATGGAGGATTTGCCATTAAAATATCAAACTGAAAATCACGATTGTTATCTTTGTTAACCCTCAATTTTTTAAGTTTTTTCCAGCCCTCATTGTAAGTATCAATCCAATCTTCATCTTCTGTTTTTTCGTCCCAGCGTTCATAATCAAGCGTGTTTAGGTGCAAAATATTGGTTTGCCCGTCTCCTGCAATCAAATTTAATGTGCGTCCTACTCTAACCGCTTTTTCGTCAAAATCTATTGCAAAAACTTTATCCTGAACATAGTCTATGCAGCGTGGTGGCTTGGTTTCTGATGTAAATAAATGACTTTTGTCCAACCCTTCTTCTTTTATTATCTGTTCCCAAACATGAAAAATGGTATGAACCGGAAAACCGCAACTACCGGCGGCAGTGTCAATCATGCTTTCGTTTGCTTTAGGGTTTAACATTTTCACTGCCATATCAATTACATATCGAGGTGTAAAATATTGTCCTTTTTCGCCTTTGCTGCTTTTATTTATCAAATACTCAAAGGCTTCGTCAACAACATCAAGATTTGAATTGAACAATTTAACATCTTGTAGCGAAGAAACGCAAATTGAAAGGTGAGAGGGAGTGAGCATAATTTTTGCATCTTCAGTAAAAACGCCTTCCCATTTCTTTTTTGCTTGGTCGAACAAATATTGAAGTTTGTTTTTTAATTCGGTTTCGGTATCTCCATAATTTCGAAATTCCAAATGTCTGGAGCGACTTCTGCCGCTTTCCATTTCGTCATATAATTTGGTGAAAATGAGTTTAAACAACTCTTCAAACACATCAACTCCTGCATTTGCCAACACTTCATCTTCCATTTCTAAAATCAAATCTTTCAGCGATTTTCTTTCGGTTAGCAATTTATCTTTTTTTATGAGGTCGTCAATTGTCCATCGTTCTTTCAATATATCCGATAGCTTTTGGTCGGCTCTTGGAATAGTTGGAATATCTTCAAAATAATTGGGGTCTTTTCGGTGGTAATATGAAATTGAATCACCATTACTCCAAATTCCAATGGGTGCACCTGTTGCATTGCAATATGATTTTAATTGCTCTTTTCCGTCTTTTAGTTTGGGCTTTTTAAGCTCGACTATGATGAAAGGTGTAGTTGTTTGGTCTTTGTCAAAAATTACGATGTCTGCACGTTTTTTCTCACGACCAAACGAAACGGCATATTCCAATTCCATTCTGTCGGTTGGGTAGTGGTAAGTTTCGGTAAGTTCCAAAACATACAGTTGCCGAACGACTTCTTCGGGTGTTAGTTTGATTTCTTTTTTACGAACAAGGCAAGTTGCGTAGTAACTTATTTTGCCTTTATTTTCTTTTTCTATTATACTCTTGTCGAGTTTGTTGATTTGTTCTTCTGTGAATTGTGTCAGCTTGTAGTTGCTTTCCTTTAAGATTTCTGAAATTGCCATTTGCCCTGTTTTCCGATTTACGGTGCCAAAAGTTTTGTCGTTTTTTCTATTTTTTTATTTAGAACGACCACCCGATAACTTTTCCACCCGCACATTTATTTATCAAAAATAATTGACTAATTATTATCTAAAAAAATAATAAAAAAATACTGAAAATTATTTTACGAATATAATATTTTTATAAATATAATAAAAATAAATTTCTCAAAAATTGTTTTGTTTTAAAAATTTAAGAGCCGACTGAAGCGGTATGGCTAATTTTCAAGTGTTTTCATCATTTTTAATAAGTGAGATTTACCCTTTTTTGTTTACAACTTATTCACTGTCGTAGATGTTTTTCTTCGCTTGTATAAAACTGTAAATATTATCATTAAAATAGTAGAAATTAATGCCATAACAGAGCCAAAATAAAATGGTGCATTTGAATTAACCTTATCATATAATAAACCTGCAATTAAACTCGCTGGAAGAAGAGTGATTCCAAGTACAGCATGATATAATCCATAACCTGTACCTTTCAGGTCTTTACTTACAATATCTGAAATCAAGGCTTTTTGACTTCCGTCAACTAATGCACTATATAATCCATATAAGACGAATAGAAATATAAAAATATTCAGGCTATTAAATCTGCCGAAAAAGTAATATACGATTGAATAAACAAGAAATCCAAGAATAATCAATATTTCACGACCTTTTTTGTCAGAGATTTTACCGATAGGTATGGCAAAAAAAACAGAGACCGTATTAAAAATCATATAAACAAAAGGAACGTATGATTTATTGATTCCAGTTTCAGCAGTTTTGACAAGTAATAGCGCATCTGATGAATTACCAAGTGTAAAAACAAAGACAATAAACAAGAAGAAATAAAACTTTTTAGGCAATTGGTTTAAGTGAAATTTATTATTTGTTTCTTTCTTATCCGGTTTCGCCTCTTTAATAAAAATTGCAATTGAAACAACTCCCAATATTGCTGGAATAGTAGCAATTAGGAAAATGTTGGTATAGTTTAATGGGAAAAAGTATAATAGCAAAAATGCGGTTAAAGGTCCAATTATTGCTCCGCTATTATCCATTGCTTTATGAAATCCAAAATTTTTACCTATTTCATTTTTATAGGCTGATCCACTAATAAGGCTGTCTCGTGGTGCGGCTCTTAAGCCTTTACCAATCTTTTCAAAAAATCTCAAAAACAAAACTTGAATTGGAAATCTAACTAAAGCATAAAGAGGAGTTATTAACGCAGTAATCCCATAACCAATTAACATAAATGGTTTATTTTTTCCAATCTTATCACTCCAATATCCCGAAAAAGCTTTAAATAATGAAGCTGTGCTTTCTGCGATTCCCTCAATTAATGAAATTGAAGTCTTTGATGCTCCAATTGACAGCAGGAATAGAGGCATCACACTATAGATCATTTTTATAGATGTATCAGTAAAAAAACTAGTCAATCCGGTATAAAAGACATTTCTCTGTAGTCCAAATATATTTTTGTTTTTCATTATGGCATTTTGATAATGTTGTAAGGTTCTTTATAATTCGCTACAACGGTCTGCTATATAAAAAGTTGCCTATTATTAGTTTTTTGAAGGTTCAACATGCACAATTATATGTGTACGTTCTCCAAATCGTTGTCTAATTGTTATTTCAATTTCTGTTGCTATTTGATGAGACACTTCCACTGTCAAGTTTTTATCAACTTTTATATGAACTTCAACTGAAATATTTTCTCCAATTTTTCGGGTTCTCATATTGTGAAAAAACTCTACACCTTTTGTTTTAGCAATAATTTGTTCAAGTTCAATTACTGTTGTTTCTGGAAGAGAGCCGTCAAGGAGTTCATTTATGCTTGGTTTTGCAATGTCCCAAGCTACTTTCAGAATGAAAAAGCTAACAATAACACCTGCAATAGGGTCAAGTATGCGCCAACTCTCGCCCAAAAGTATAGCCCCTGAAATACCTAAAGCTGTTCCGATTGAAGAAAAAGCATCTGACCTATGATGCCAAGCATTAGCAATCATCGCTTGGCTATTCAGTTTATCTCCTTCTATTTTTGTGTACCAAAAAAGTCCTTCTTTAGAAATTATTGAAATAAGGGCTGCATAAAGTGCTATAAATCCAGGTTCTTCAATCAGTTCTCCTTGCAACGAATCAATTATTTTAACCGCTCCAGCATATAAAATTCCGAACCCAACAATAATCAAGGCAAAACTAATCAGCATCGTAGCAAAAGTTTCAAATTTCCCGTGCCCGTAATGATGATTCTTATCTTTTTCTTTACCAGATACATTAATAAAAACAATTACAATTACATCCGTAACAAAATCAGATAGCGAATGAATCCCGTCAGCAATCATTGCTGTACTATTCCCAACTATCCCAGCTATAACCTTTCCTACTGTCAATATGAAATTTATAAATGAACCTTGAAGTGTTACATTCTTAATCTTTTTTATTCTTTTGTCTTTTTCCATTGGACTTTTACCATATATTAAAAATAATATTCGTATTATTAATATGACGCACAACGGTCGTCGTTATGAAAAGTTGCGAATTGTGGGTGATTTCCTGTCAAGTTACACCGAACTTGATGCGAAGTAAGAGGCTCGAATACGCTACAAACACCGTAATTACTTATAAACGATGTTATGCTTAGTACTTATTTTTGCCCATATCTTTCTTATAGTTCTTTATCATTTTTCCGAAATCCTTATCTTTTTTTCGTCTTTCGACAAACGATGATTCAAAATGAGCTTTCTCTCTTTCCATTTTCATGTAATTTTCATAAGAAGCTTTGTCTATTTCTCCTTTTTCAACGGCTTCAATTACAGAGCAACCTGTCTCATTGGTGTGAGTACAATCTTTGAACTTACAATTTTGAGAAAGAGTAACAATCATGTCAAATGTGATTTCTAATCCGCTTGTTGTGTCTGCAATTCCTACTTCTCTCATACCTGGATTGTCAACTAATATTCCCCCATTTTCGAGAATAATTAATTCTCTGTGACTTGTAACGTGTCTTCCTTTATTTGTGCTCTGGCTTATTGTATCTGTTCGCATTATTGACTTGCCAGAAAGATTATTTAATAGAGTGGATTTCCCTACGCCGGAAGAACCAAGCATACAATATGTTTTACCTTTTTCAATAAGTGCTTTTATTTTTTCGTATCCATCTTGTGATTCGTTACTTATTGCAAAAACTTCAATGTTTTTTATTCGTTGTTTAATACTGTCAGTAATTTCAGTAATCTTTTGTTCATTTATTAAATCAGTTTTAGTCAATATAATTATTGGTTTTACTTTAGACGAATAACAAATAGTCAGGTATCTTTCAAGTCTATTGATATTGAAATCCCTGTCAACCGCCTGCACTAAAAATGCGTAATCAATATTTGTTGCTATGATTTGAACTTCTCCGAATTGCCCAACAGCTTGCCGCTTAATAATTGAAAATCTTGGTAATATTTTATGAATTACTGCAAAATCTGAACCATACGTTGTCAAAGCAACCCAATCTCCAACTGCTGGGAAATCTTCACGACTAACAGCCGAAAATCGCATATTACCAGTAATTTCAGCTTCAAATTCAGCTTTAACTGTCTTTACAATATATCTTTCCTTATGTTCTGCAATGACTCTTCCAATCTCAAAGTCTGAAAGGTTATTCTCAACTCTTAACTTCTGGAGTTTGTCATTATATCCAAAATCTTCTAATTTCATAACTTGCGTATTCTTTTTTACACTGACCGCTAACGGTCGGCGGTATGAAATATTGTTGATTGCGGGCTAATTTCTTGTCCAACTACACGAAATTTAATGCTGGGCAGTACGCTTACATAACTACTTAAACTCCAATGTTTTATACCGCTTGTTAGGGGGTCGGCTTTTTTATCATAATGAGTAATAATAGTTTTTAATTTTTTTTGCCATAAGTTTCCGTCGTTCCAATAGAAAATCCTCGTAATGCGATGCATCCATGTTTACAATGTTTTCAGGAATACAATTTATTCTCAAATTTTCCTTTAACAATGATAGTTCTGAAATATTACCAAATTTCATTTCTTTGGAATCACATTGCTCAAAGACTGTTTTGAAATAATCATTTGGAGCTTTATCTCCAATTGAAATATTTGTTTGAGTGTCAAGATATGTGTAATTTGCTATTTGGTTATATTTTGATTTATCGGTTATTCCATTTTTCTGTAAGTAACCCTTGGGGAAAATATGATGTATATCGCCCATAATTGATATTAAATCTCGGACTTTTGTACCATTCATTAAAAGTGAATTATCACTGCTATGTACCTGCGCTGTTAAAAACACATTAAAAAACGGACTATTGATTGCCGAAGTTTCTAGGTCTTGCACTAATCCAACTTCCCAAAAAGTATCAGACAAATTGGCTTCCTCTATTTCTTTGAGGTATTCAATAAATCCTTTTTCTGAAATTCTACGAATATCTAAATCCATTACAGTTTCAGGTGAGGTTATATATCGACTTGTCAGGGTTGATAATACATACCATTTTGAAACATAATGTTTTATTTGAGTCTTGTCAATTTGTTGATTTGAATTAAGGATTAGATATAGTGTGTATGCAAAATCCAGTGTCATTTGTGAATTAGTTAATCTACTTGAGATAAATCCTGCTGATTTTATTGCGAGGATAAAGTTTGCAAATGAAAACTCACTCATAAAATCAATTACACCTTCCGTTAGCTTTTCAAATGAAGTTTCCGCAATTTCTTCTTTATAATCTCGGGTTTCAAAGTCACGACCGCCAAGTAAACTAACTAAATCCTTCATTTTTCCACGACCAAATTTGTACATGAAAGCAACTCGTAAAATATCACCGTAATTTGGATCAAAAATTTCTTCTCTATCGTCTTTTAACCATTTCAGCTTAGGCGCAAATCTTGATTCCATGAATTCCTTGTCTTTAGCCATTTCATGATACCAGTCTGGTTGTACTGCTAAATGAGAAAAATAATCTATTGCTTTGCGAAGAATATTTCCTCCATACTTCACATTAGCAGCAATTTTTGACATTGCAAAATCAGATTGATTCAATTTCGCTCCTTGACTATTAATTCTGATAAAAATTTCTGTTACTTCATCAATTGTTAGTTCTTTATCAAGCGTAATAACACCTATTTGACGATTTTTTATTCCTATTAAATTGTCTAAAATATCATGTAGTTTGTCTGAATCCATTTCAGAATTTAACTCACAATATTTTGCAACAAAACTACCACGTTTAAAATCTGACTTGAAAACTTCGGCAATGTCAGCAATCCACTTTTTATCTTTTAATATGGCATTATCTTGCACTTTAAAAACTTCGTCTTCATCAATTGCTAAGGGATTGAATGAAATTTTAATTCTTTTCTTTTCGAAATCAGAGTTAATAACTTCCAATCCCATTATCGCTGTCATAAGAGCTGTAACACGTTGTTGACCGTCAATCATTATCTTTTTCCCTTCTGATAAAGTCCCATCTTTTAACTTCATATTTGGACTTTGGGAAATAATCAAATACCCAGTTGGATAACCTGTGTAAAGTGAATCTATCAAGTCTCGAACTTGTTTAGATTTCCAAACAAATGGTCTTTGAATTTCAGGTATAGCAATTTCTCCAGATTTAATAAAATTCAAGATTTGTTCAATTGCAATATTCGAAGCGTTGTATTTTTCTGCCATAATTTATTTATATTCTGCTGTGTCTCTGTCTTTTTTTAAGCTGCCCCCTAACTCATTTATCTACGAACTCTCAATAAATGATATACAAAAATACAAAATTATTTCATTTTCTTCTATTTTTATTTATTTGGTTTCGTTCTTTGTAATCTGTTTCTGTCTGGCTTTTATAATATTTGCTAACGTTTTGGCGGCTAGACGTTTGTGGCGGGGATTTTACCGAAAACTTTTAATCGAAGCCGTTCAGCCCCGCCTGACGCAAAACTGGTGGTTAGCACTTGTTGTTTCATCGTCAAGGTATGTCATTAAACAAAATTTGTCCAATTAATTTTCCGTTTCTAAAATACATTATAATTTGATGTCCAAAACTATTGTCTGCAAGTGGCTTCCCTTTTAAGTCTGTTTTGCTGTCATAAGAATTGTCGCCAATAAACAACCATTCAAGTTTTTCAATTCCGGCTGTCGTTGTTTGTTTGTCTGGGTTGCCGTAAGTTTCAATTGCTTTGTGTTTTGTGTCACCAAGTCTAAAACCTTTGTCCGTGATAAAGTATGAAGAATTGATTCTTGTTGTCTGTCTTAGAAAACCACCAAAGTCGTTTAGTTTTTGTTTGTCTAATGCAAGTTCGCCACCGTCAATGTGTAGCTCCATTCTGTTGATTAAGTCAGTTGGAACGTCATTGCTGAAAAAGTGATATGTTACCAACCTATGGTCGTCGGTGTAAAGTTCAAAAACCAATGTTTGTTTTAGAGTGTCGTTACTGAACCAAACTTTGTCGTAAGAAATTGTTTGTCCGCTTTGTTTTTTGTAAGATGAATTGTCGCTTGTCTTGCCTGCAAGCATTTCATTTGTTACAGGATAATCGTCCACAACAAATTTCCTAATTGTGTCAGGAATTGAAACAGATTTTTTGTGTCCGTCCAAACATTTTCTTTTTTAGTCGTAGAATTTTCAATCTTTACGTTGCAAGAGAAAAGTCCAAATGTCAATATCAATGTCAATGTTTGTAGTGTAGTCATACAATAGCCTCTAACTTGTTTAAAATCTATCAAAAGGTTGAATTAGTTGACAAATTTTATCTCAAAACCCAACTTGCATACATTATTTAATACAAAAATAAAAAATTTACAGCATCTATTAAAAAAATTCATTTAACTCTATTTTATTAATTTTATAGACTTTCGAATTTTCCCCCCGTCAATTTTTCTATTAAGTCATATTACTAAATTTTCGCTTACTTATACTTCTAAATACTTTGTATCCATTTTTTAGGATTAGGTACTATTTAAGAACAAAAATGCAATACATAATTTAGTCGTAGCAGGAGTTAATTGTTGATTAATAAATACTTTACATAAAAGTATATAATATAAATTATAATTTTGTATATTTGTGATATGAAGTATTTAAAAATTTTAATTACTAATATAAATTAAAAATATTATGAAGAAGATTACATTATTTTTATCATTTTTTATTTTAAGCAATCTGCTTTTTTCACAGAATGTAATTTTTTTACATCATTCAACTGGGGGAGGAGTCTGGTGGGGCGGTAATGGGACAAGTGTACCAGCGTGGATTAGCAATTACAATACAGCTCATGGAACAAGTATTGTTGTTAAAGAAAGGAGCTATCCCGATTCACCTTATCCTTGGGAAAATTATCCTTACGATTATTGGAATTTATGGCTCAATGGTGCTTGCAATTCTGCCAATCCTAAAATTGAATGTTTAAATACTCTGGTTGAATCATACGATCTTGTAATTTTTAAACACTGCTATCCCGGTGCCGCGATACAGCCTGATGTTGGTAATCCAGATGTAACTTCTTCTAAAAAAACATTAGAGAATTATAAAGAACAGTATAGAGCATTACGGGGGCTTATGGATTCTTATCCTACAAAAAAGTTTATGGTTTGGACACTTGCCCCGCTTCATAGACTTTCAACAAATACAGCAGCTGCCACAAGAGCAAAACAATTTGTTGACTGGGTTAATAATGATTGGTTAACGGAGGACTCGAAATCACACCCGAACATTTATATTTTCGATTTTTTCCAATATGCGGCTGAACAAAACCAGTCACCCGCTAACGGGCAAACATATTGCCTGAAATATGATTATGAAATTAGTCATTCTAATGGGGATTCTCATCCCAATGATCTTGCAAATTCAATTATTGCACCCCTTTTTGGTCTGGCTATTGTTGATGCACTCGCTGATACTATAAGTGCAGTATCTAATGAATTGGTAGAAAATAAAATTAATATTTTCTATTCAAATGGTTATATCCATATAATTTCAAATGGAGCTATTGATGAATTAAATGTTGAAGTCTATAATATGATAGGTCAAAAATTGATTAGTCAGAGATTTGATAATCAATCACAAATATTAGTACCACATTCAAATTACAAAGGTGTTTATCTTGTCAAAATACAATCAAACTCTTTTTATTTATCAAAAAAGATATTGATTGAATAGAGAAAAGAATTTGAAATTTAAGTACAATAGAATAAAGAACTTACCAAAATTTTGTATATGATTGTTAATATTACAAAAAAACAAACTGAATGAATAGTCTATTGAAGCTTATAAATCATACGGAGTTATAAGAGTTATCGTCTAAACTCCGTAGGAGATCACTCTACTTTATCCTGAATAAGCGAAGCAAAAAATTATTTGAACTCTACACTAAAAGCATTGAATGACTATTATTTAATACTTATCATTCAAAATAAATTTATACACTTATACAATATTTGAGATTATTTTAATATATAATTATAAATAATAAATTTCTAATAAATTATAAGGGCTGAACTCTGAATTATTACAGAAAACAGCCCTTATTTTTTTATAATTTACTTCTATATTATTACCTTATAATAGAAATAATAGTCTCAAAATTAAGTGTTTTTATAGAAAAATCAAGAAAATGACCTTTGGAATAATTCTTCAATTGCTTTTTTACCATTATCCTTCAATATTCTTGTGCCTGTTCCAGTAAAATGTGTAACCGAAATTATTGGTTCATTGATAGATATCCAATCAGTTTTTTTCCAAATAAACCAACGACTTTCATCTTGGTCAAATACAAATAAAGGTTTATTACATATTTTTGCAAATTCAGCACCCCAACCTGTGCCGCCTTTCACAGTTTTATCGTCAAGAATTTTACCAACAACATAAATTTCCTGTCCATTATTGATTTGATACCAAATAGTTTGTAAAATTTTTCTAAAAATTGGTGTGGTGGGATAATCACGATTCATCAATCTCGAAGCATAAGTTAAACTAATATCACCTTGCTTAAGTTCTTCGTGATTTAAAATCCTTATACCACGATTTCGAGAAATCTCGTGACCTTCGAATGAAAAATTTACTTCTTCAATATTAAATTTTTCTGAAATAATACCAAAGTATGACTCTGCGCCAGGTGCCGCACCGCTAAATAAAATTGCATCTTCTTTTTTATTCATTATATATAACTCAAAAAAATATAAAAAATTTTCTCATACTAAAATTTAATTTAGCATTAACGTTTAATAAAAAAAAATCATTTATTATATTTTTTTTCTTATTTGACTTATCTCTTGCCCAAAATTAATAGCTTCCATAGCCGCAATAGTAAGCCTGTTTTCAAGCTTTCCAAACTTTTTCTTGTAATCTTGGCGACTTCTATTTATTACTTCAAAAGCCTCATCACGACCATAAATATGGGTAATAGAGCATCTTTGAGTAACTTGACCGGGCATATCTTTATAAGTTAAAAAATAGTGCTTCAATCTATTAACTAAGGCTTCGGGGACATCACTAATATCATGCCAATCTGCATATACTTCATCTTGATTAAGAACGCCAATAATCTTATCATCAGCTTCGTTTCCGTCAATCATTCTAAAACCACCAATTGGTCTTGATTGCAAAAGTAAATTCCCATGAACAATATTTCTCTCTGTTAATACACAAATATCAAGCGGATCTCCATCGCCAGTAATATCTTTTCTATTGTTTTTTTCATTGCATAACTGTGCAACTAATTTACCACAATAAGTTTGAGGTATGAAGCCATAAGGTGCAGGTGAAATACTTGAAAATTTTTGTGGACGATCAAGCTTTAAATATCCCGATTCTTTATCAATTTCATATTTTAGTGTATCTGAAGGTAAAACCTCGATAAATACGCTAATAATTTCTGGCGCATCGTTACCAATATTAATTCCGTGCCAAGGATGTGATTTGTATCTCAAACTTGCTAATTGCCAAAATTCACTTAGTGATTCCAATTTATAATTCTCATAAAATAAAAAAATGTAACAAATAAATAATTAAGAATATATACTTTTTTTTTTTATTTTTATTTTATTTAAAAAAAATAATTTTCATTTAAAAATCAGTTTTGCAAAACAATTTATTTTTAGAAATAAATTACTCAAAATATGATAAAATCAATAATTATAATATGAAGCTAATCGTATTTTTTATTATTTTAGCAACATATTTATTAAAAAAAAAATTAATAAAATAATTTTTAATTTTTACTTTCTTTAAACATTTATTATTACTTTTGGATTTATATTTTTAATCAAAATAAATATTGAAATTTAGGGAAATTATGAGTAAAAAGAAAATAGAAATTAGTAAATTTATCACTCCCGGAGATTTTTTTGCTGTTATTGTTGTATTAATTGGAATCATTACAGCCATTATATTTGAAGAAATAGCAATAAGAATGATTGGAGTTAGTATTGCAATTTTGGGTGCAGTTGCTTTATTTATGCTAATTTCTCAAAGATTATCTGAAATTGTCGAGCCAAGATATTCTAAAACTAATGAAAATCAACCCGAATTTAAAATGACAACTACAAAAGATTCATCTGCTAAACGGCAGACAGTAGAGGATTTTGAGAATTCTTTCGGCTCTGATGATGATTACCCTATACAGATAAATCCTATTCAAAAAAATGATGTAATAGAAAGTATTGATAATAAGATAATAGTTTCAGTTAATAAAGAAAATAGTGAAATTAATCAAAATACTTCAAATTTTAACGATGGATTTTCAGGTATGAGAATCGTTGGAAAAATTAAACCTAAGAATATTGAAGTAATTAGTAAAGATAGCGAAAAAGCTCAAAATTATTCAAAAAGTAGTGATATAAAAGAAAAAATAAGCTATACACAAACAGTTTCAGAGAACATATCCACAACGGAAACACAAAAACAAACCTTAAATAATAAAGAAAATTTATTTGAAAATATTAGTAAAGAAATAATTGAAAAACAAGATATAAAACCTATTGAAAAAATTGAAGAAGAAAGTGAAAAGATAGCAGTAAATAAAATATCTGAGCCAATTTCAGATGATAACTCTCAAAAATTTACTTATAGTGGTAAAATTATTGATTTACCACTTAATATGCTAACCGAAACCGATATTTTATTAGGAGATGAACCAAGAAAAGAATTTGAATATTTTTTAACTCGTGTTCTAACAATAATTAGGTCATCAACAGATACAAGAACAGCACTATTTTTCTTATTTAATTCCAGAGACCAAGAATTAATTTTAGAATCTTATGTAACAACAATCCCTCAATCTTTAAAATCACAGCTCAAATTTAAATTATCAAATGATATTATTAGTCAGATAATTTCTAATTCTAAACCACAAATTTTATCTGAAATTAATCCAGCGGCAGAGTTAGACTTAATACCATATTATTCTACAACAAGCAACACTTGTTCCTTGATTGGGGTTCCCGTATTTTGGGGGGAAGGAGTAATTGGAGTTATTGTTGCTGATTCAACATCCTCCAATGCTTATGATTCTTCAACAGTTGCATTTCTCGGGCATTTTACAAAATTAGTTGGTGCAATAGTAAAAAGTTATACCCATAAGTTTGATTTATTACAAGCATCTAAAGCATTGGAATCAATAAATATGTTTTACTCATTTTCGCAAAGTATTCCTACTGAAAATGACAACATAAGTGATAGAATTACTAATACTTTAAAAACACTTTTCCCAAATGCAAATATTGGGTTATGCGGTTATAATTCTGAAACAGATTCGTGGCAAATTAAATCATTTCGAGGATATTCTAATGATTTGACTGGACTTGAAATCAATATTGAAGATTCTGTAATTGGTGATACTATTTATCAGTGTAAAACATTTAGTTTACAGCCTTATGATAAGACTAATCATATTAGAGTGTATCCACAAGAAAAAGATTTGCAAGGTCAGTTTGTAAGCGTCCCAATTAAGTCAAAAACTCAGATATATGGTGCAATTTTTGTTGAATTAATTGTTGATGAATCTTTTTCTGAATTTGATATTTCAATTATCGAATTAATTGGCGACCATGCGGGTAATAGTATCGAAAGAATTTACTTATCTGAAACGCTACAAAGTTCTGCATTAGTTGATTATAATACAGGATTATTAAATCCAATTGCTTTTTATAATAGAATCAATGAAGAACTTTTACGTTCAAGCGACTTTAAGACTAATTTGACTTTATGTTTATTCAAATTTGATAAATATAGCTCACTTGACCCAAGTAAATTTCCAGATAGATTTGACTATGCAGTTCAATTAATTATTCAAAGGATTCGCAAATTTTTAAAATCTTATGATATTTATGGAAATGTTAGCAATGATATGTATGGTATTTTGTTTATAGGTAAAAATTCTAACGAATCAAAATTAATTGCAGAACGTATTAGAACTGACGTTGCTAACACTATTATTGAGCATAGTGGCGGAAAATTTAGCATTACTATAAGTATGGGATGTTGCTCTCCAACAAAGGATTTCGATATTGACTTATTAATTAAAGATACAATCATTGGCTTAAATCAAGCTTATGAAAATGGTAATCAAGTACAGGTATTATATTAAAAAAAATGAGAATATTTTTTAAAATATTATTAATTGAAGCAAATAAATATTTATAAGATAATTTTTAAAAATAAAAAAAAGGACAATATGTTTAAAAACATCAAACTATCTTATAAATTAATTTTAAGCACTATGGTTTTTATGTTACCAATATGTGTTTTGCTTTTTTTTGTAATTAATGGTTATAATAAAGATATTGATAAATCATATAACGAAAAAAATGGAAATATTGCACTTGGATCAGTTGTTGATTTAACAAATGATATAATCGAATATCATAATTTAATTAATTCTATTAGAATTAATGACATTGAAAGAAATAACAATACGATAAAGATACAACAAAATTTATTAAAAGACTCTATTGATAATCTTATTCAAAAAGTAATAAAAAATTGTAATATTTATAACAACAAAATAAATCAAAATATTAAATTACAAAACAACACAAATCTTGATTATTCACCTAAAAATTTACAAAATTTATGGGAAAATATTAAAAAATATAGTGAAAATTATGATTTAAGCTCCTTAAATCATAATATAGATATTTTTTATAATAATTCTTTATTATTAATTCGATTTATTGCAGATGAATCTGGCTTAGTGCTCGACCCTGATTTAGATTCATATTATTTAATGGATTTATCTGTTCTTGTAATACCACGTATGCAAATTGATTTAGGGAAAATCAATAATATTATCAATAGCTCATATTCAAACGGTATAATATATGATTTCGATGCTAATAAAGTAAAAATTTTAAAAGATATAATATTTAATGAAGATATTAAAAGAATTGAAAGAGATATAAATACCTCGATTCTCGAAGATAAAAATTACTATTCAACAAGCCCTACACTTGCAAAACACTTAAATTCTTTTTTAAAAAAATATAAAAATGATTTAGGCATTTATGAAAGAGAATTAGAAAATTGGTACTCTGGAAATTCCGATATTAATGACGATGAACTATTTCATAATTTATTACTTTTAAGTCGAAAAACATTAAATAGTACTAATGATTTATGGAATGTCATAAATCAAGAATTTAATATTTTACTCGATATGAGAATTGATTATTATAAGAATTATAGAAATATAGTTTTATTAAGTTCGGGCATTGCTTTTATTATAGCAATTATATTGATATTATTTATTTCTAAACAAATATCGCGATATCTTGGTGTTGTAACTGATATAGCCGTAGAAATTGCAGATGGAAATATTGATAAAGCCGTTAATGATTTAAAAAATGACGATAAATTAAAAGTATTTAAAAAATTCTCGGAATCAGAAATTCAAGTAAAAGATGAGATATTAATATTATTCAAAGCAATTCAAAAGATGACTCTAAACTTATCATCTTTATTATTACAAGTGTCAAAATCTGGAAATATAGTATCGAAATCATCATTTTCAATTATATCTTCTGCTCGTGATATCGAAGCAACAGTTACAGAACAAGCCGCACTAACAAATCAAGTAAATGCAACAAGTAATGATATATCGAAAACATCTACAGAATTAGCTTTAACAATGGAGTTTATTACCGAATCATTTCATAACAATGCTATGATGTTAATCGAAGGATTAAATAAATTAAATGAAATAAAAAAGAATATCTCGGATTTATTTAATTCTACAAATGATATTTCTCAAAAACTTGAAATCATAAAATCAAAAGTTGCTGGCATTGGCACTGTAATTACAACAATTACAAAAGTTGCTAATCAAACAAATCTTGTTTCTTTAAATGCCTCAATCGAAGCCGAGCGCGCGGGAGCTTTTGGTACTGGATTTGCCGTCGTAGCTCGCGAGATAAGAAGACTTGCAGACCAAACCTCCATAGCCGCTCTTAATATCGAAGATATGATTAACGATATGCAAATTGCTGTTACAGAAAGCGGTGATACCATTGTTTCATATATGGAAAATGCAAAAAATAGCACTGAAAAAACATCAAATATTATTGACCAAATTAGCTCTGTAATTGATAAAACAAATGAACTACCCGAGAAAATATTTTTAGCAAATTTAGCAATGAAACAACAGTCCGAAAGTGCAATTCAAATTAATGACTCTATGACTCAACTGAATATAGCCGCTATTCAAACACGCAATACAATCATTGAGTTTAATAGTGCTACTGAAAAATTAAACGATGCTGTTAAAGGACTAAATGATGAGCTTTGTAAATTCTCATTAGAATTATAAAAAAATTAAAATAATGTTAATATTACCATTTAAAATAGGAAAAAATGAATTTTCAATAAGAATTGAAAAAATTATTGAAATTATTCCAATTGTTGAATTTTTGCCAATACCCGAATCACAAGAATATATATGCGGATTAATAAATTATCGCGGAAGTGTATGTCCCGTAATTGATATTTCAATGTTAATTGGAAAATATAAATCTAAGAATTATTTAAGCACAAGAATAATAATTTTAAAATCGCAAGATACTAATAATTTTTTTGGATTATTAGCCGAACAAGTAACTGAGACAATTGATATTCAAGAATTTTCGATTAATAAATTTGCAGTATCAATTTCAACAGCAAAATATATCGAAGGCACTATTTTATTTGCTGGGAAAATTATTCAATTGATAAATACAGATATAATTTATAATGATAAATTAAAATATATAAATATCTAAACAAAATGACTGATTATTCAAATATATTAAACTATTTAAATCAAAAAATTGGATTAAATATTGATTCTATCGGATTTATCACTTTAGAAAGTTGTATTTTAAATACAATGAAAGAATTTAATACTAATAATATCAATCATTTATTAGATTTAATTCAAAATGATTATGAAAAATTAAGAGTATTGATTGAAAATATTAAAGTTCCTGAAACCTGGTTTTTTAGAGATATCGAGTCATTTAATTATCTAAAATCGTATATTGAAAAAAATAGAAATCAAATAAATAAAACTAATCCATTAAGAATTCTTTCTGCGCCTTGCTCAACAGGAGAAGAGCCATATTCTCTTGCAATATTAGCTTTAGAATGCGGTTTATCAAGAGATGAAGTAGAAATATTAGCAATTGATATAAGCAGAGAATCATTACAAAATGCCCAAAATGCTATATATAGAAAAAGCTCATTTAGAAATGATTATAATAGTTTTAAAGAAAAATATTTTGTTAATATTGATGGAAAATATCAATTAATTGAAAAAGTAAAAAATTACGTCATATTTAAAGAAGAAAATATACTAAATAATGATTTTTTATATAATTATCCACAATTTAATATAATATATTGTAAAAATTTACTTATATATTTTAACGACGATGCCAGAAATATTGTTCTAAATAATATTAATAGATTATTAGATGAAAATGGAGTATTACTTGTTGGTTTATCCGAACTAAGCTTTTTTACAAGAAATGATTATGACCAAATAAAACATAATTTAGCTTTTGCTTGTAAAAAAAATATAAATAAAACTAAAAATAGTGATTTTTCAAAAAATATTAACTATACTAAGGAATCAATAAATTTTAAAGAATTAAACAATAAACACATAATTAAACAATCTACAAATGTTAAAAAAATTGAAAAATCAATTAAGATAGAAGAAAATAGGAGAGTTTATACATTAGAAAATATAAAAAAATTAGCAGATGAAGGAAGTTTTAAAGAGGCAGAAGAAATATGTAATATCATATTACAAAATGATAGCTATAATATTGAAATATTATTTTATATGGGATTGATTTATATGGCTTTAAATAAAAAAGAATTAGCTATTGAATATTTTAATAAAGTCATATATCTCGCGCCCTCGCATTATGAAACTTTAATTCATTTAAGTCTGATTTATGAATCTATTGAAAAAAAACAACAAGCTGAAATATTTAAAAAAAGAGCAGAAAAAGTATTTAAAAAGAATATTCAGAATAATTAAAAATGTATAATATAGAAAAATTGCAAATTGAAAAGGTTGAGAAGTGCTGGGAAAATATTGGCTCAGCTGGTACTGGTATTTGCGAGTTACTTGATGAATATAATCATTGTAAAAATTGCCCCATTTATGCACAAGGTGGCAGAAGACTTTTCGAAAGAGAAGTTTCCGATGATATGATCAGTGAGTGGACTTCTATAATTAGTAGTCCAAAAGAAATTGAAGCAAGTAATAAGATTTCGATTGTTATTTTTAGAATTGCTGATGAATTTATTGGAATAAATACAAATATTTTTCAAGAAGCAATAGTTGATAAAGTTGTTCATTATGTTCCATTTAGAACAAATCATTATTTTCACGGGTTGATAAATGTAAATGGCGAATTATTAATGTGTGTATCATTAGCAAGTTTTTTCAATTTAGCGACTGTTAATTACGAAAATAATTCATCAAGAAATAAACTTTTTAAAAATCTGTTAATAATAAAAGATAAATATTTAAGATTTGCTTTTCCTGTTGATGAGTTTTTTGGAGTATTTTCAGTATCAAAAGATATTTTTAAATCGCCTCCACTAATGATAACAAAAGCAGATTTTAGCTCAAGCGATTCAATTATTGAAATTAAAAACAAAAAAATTGCGATAATTAATGAAAAAAAGTTATTTTCGATTATTGATAAAAAATTGGTATGGTAATGGCAAATAACGGAAATATAGATGAATCAATGCTCGAACTTTTTGTAAATGAACTCGAAAGCCATACTCGAACATTAGAAAAAGGACTTTTGGGTTTGGAGAATAACGCAAGCCCACAAATCTTCGAATCATTAATGCGTGCCGCACACTCAATAAAAGGGGCGGCTCGAATTATTGGGCTAAATCAAGCAGTTGAATTGGCTCATATTATGGAAGATATTTTTGAGAATATTAGAAAAACTGGAAAGACAATTAGTGATGAAAAAATTCAATTATTGCTCGAAAGTAACGATTTTTATTCATCATTATTAAATTACAAACCAATTGAAATTCCTAAAATTATAGATAATTCAATTAATAAAATTGATAGCTTAATTGAATCTTTAAAAAAAGATGATACTAATATTGTAACTCAGAAAATTAACTCAAAACCTAAAAATGAACAATCAATATCAAACAATAATTCAGAAAATAAAACTATATATAAAAGAACTGACCCTAATAAAGCCATTGATATTACACTTTTAAATTTATTTAAAAATGAAATATATATAAATTCAAATAAAATTAATGAATTAATCATAAATTATGATATTAATGCAAAAAGTGAAATAATAAAATGCTTAAATGCTATTAAAGGAGCATCAAAAATAGTTGGAATTGAGGAACCTTCGATTTTTGTTACTGAAATCGAAAATAAATTAAAAAATGAAAATTCTATTGATGAGAATAATAATATAAAAAAAGCTAAAAATATTATTGATATATTATTAAAAATGCCAGATTCAAATGATAAAGAAATTATTAATTATTTTGCAGAATTAGATATTGATTTTATTATAAATGAATTTCAAAGTGTAGAAAATAATAATACTAAAAATTCTATAAAAATCATTGATGAAAACAAAGATGAAAATGACAAAGATAAAACAAAGGAAAATTATGAAAAGTCATCACAAATTACTGAGTTAATTTCTGAAGTAAAAGAAGAAATAAGCAATAATAATGAAAAAACAGAAGATAGATTTGTAAAAGTATTATCTCAAAATCTCAATCGTTTGCTTGGATTAGCTGGTGAAATTACTGTTCAATCTAAATCCTTAAAACCATTTTCAAAGGAAATGCAAAAAATTAAAATTGGACTTAGAGACCTTAATTCTTATAAAGAACAAATTTACCAAGATTTATATAAGCAGAAATTACCCGATGATATTAACTTAAAATTTAATGAGTCATCAAAACTTATTGATAATATACAGATACGAATTGTTAATTTTATTGAAGAATTTGAGAATTTTTCGAGAAAATTAGAAATTACATCCGATAAATTGTATAACGAAGCTGTTGAAACACGTATGAAACCTTTTAGTGAAGCCCTTTATGGTTTCCCGAGATTAGTACGTGATATTTCAAAAGAATTAGGTAAAAAAGTAGAATTAGAAATTAAAGGCGAAAATACAAAAGTTGATAGAGATATACTCGAAAAATTAGAATCGCCGCTCAATCATTTAATTCGAAATGCCATTGACCACGGAATAGAATCACCCAAAGAAAGAAAAAATGCTAATAAAAGCGAAACGGGAAAAATCACTATCGAAGCACGGCATAGTTCGGGGATGCTTTTTATCTCAATTTCTGATAATGGAAAAGGAATTGATACAGAATCCTTAAGGAAAAGTATTATTAAAAAAGGCTTCGCAAAAGAAGAAATGGCGAATCATTATAGCAATTCTGAACTATATGATTTTTTATTTTTACCAAGTTTTACTACAAAAGATTCAGTAAGCGAAATTAGTGGACGTGGGGTAGGATTAGATGTAGTCTTCTCAATGGTGAATGAAGTTGGTGGACTGATAAAAGTCGAGTCGGAACTTGGAAAAGGCACTACTTTTCAATTACAATTACCACTAACTTTATCAATATTACGTTCAATGCTTGTTGAAATTAACAAAGAGCCTTATGCAATACCAATTTCCCGAATTGACAAAGTATTAACTATAAATATAAATGATATTAATTCTATTGAAAATATGCAGTATCTCAATTATAATGATGAAAATATTGGAATAGTTAATGCACAACAAATTTTTGGACAAAAATCGAATGAAATATCAAACGATAAATATCATATCGTTGTTTTGAGCGATAGATTAAATAAATATGGACTTGTTGTAGATAAATTATTAGCCCAACCAGATTTAGTAGTCTTATCATTAGATAAAAAATTGGGCAGAATACCTTGTATTTCATCTGGTGCTATACTCGAAGATGGCTCATTAGTATTAATTATTGATGTAGATGATATCGTTCGTAGCATTGATAGAATTATCAAATCTGGTGATGTAAAAAGAGTTGCAGAAAAAAATACTGAAATATCGAAAAAATCATTGCATATACTTGTTGTTGATGATTCACTAACAGTTAGAGAGGTAGAAAGGAAATTACTCGAAAACGCTGGATATAAAGTTACAATTGCTGTTGATGGTATTGATGGTTGGAATATCATACATCAAGAAAAATTTGACCTTGTTATTAGTGATATTGATATGCCTCGCATGAACGGGATAGAGATGGTAAAAAGAATTAAAAACGATATAAATCTTAGAGATATACCCGTTATGATTGTTTCGTATAAAGATAGGGAAGATGATAAAAGAAAAGGGCTCGATGCAGGTGCAAATTATTATTTGACAAAAAGTAGTTTTCACGATGATACTTTACTCGAAGCTGTTGAAGATTTAATAGGAAAACCATAATTTTTTATGAAAATATCAATTATTAACGATAATAAAGATGAGATAGAGATTTTAATAAAATCACTATCTGATTTTGATGAATTTGAATTATCTTGGATTGCATTAGATTCTGAAACTGCAATTAATCAAATTAGTCAAAATAAACCAGATTTATTATTATTAAAATTAAATTTAAAATTTGTTGATGGTGCGATATTAACTAAAATACTTTTTGATATTTCAAATGTTGCAATCTTATTATTATCTAAATTTATTGATGGAAATCAGTCTAAAATATTTGAAGCAATGGGTAATGGTGCTTTAGATGTTGTCGAATCTCCGTATTTATCTAATAATATTTTAGTAGGTCGTGATGAACTAATCAAGAAAATTAAAATATTAAAAAAATTAATTAAATTTAATGATAAAGAAAATAATAAGACTAAAATACAGAATCTAAAAATTAATAATAATACGAAAATTGTTGCAATTGGCTCTTCTACTGGTGGACCAAAAGCTCTTGCAAGCCTTTTTAGTAAAATTCCAGCTAATACAAAAGCCGCTTTTATAATTATTCAACACGTTGACGCACAATTTGCCTTTGGACTCGCTGATTGGCTTCAAAATTATTCAAATTTGCCAATCCATATTGCAAAATCAAATACTTGTCCTGAAAATGGTAATATATATATAGCAAGTACAAATGACCATTTATATTTAAATGAATTTGCAAAATTTGAATATTCTTCTAAACCTATTGAACTACATTTTAGACCATCTATTGATATTTTTTTTGAAAGCTTAAGTAAGAATTGGAAAAATTCGGGTATAGCTGTATTATTAACAGGTATGGGTTATGACGGTGCAAAAGGATTACTTGAATTAAAAAATAAAGGTTGGCATACTATCGCGCAAGACGAGTTTAGTTCAGTTGTATATGGAATGCCAAAAGTGGCTAAAGAATTAAATGCCGCTTGTGAAATTCTTCCTATTACACAAATTGCTCTTGCAATTTTAAATAAAATCTAAAATAATAATAATAAACTAATATAAATATTTGGAAAATTTATGAATAATTCAATTAATGACGCTTTAAATCCACTTAAACCATCATTTAAAATTAAAGTTCTTTTAGTTGATGACCAACTAATTGTAGGTGAAACAGTAAAAAAAATGTTAGCTGAAGATTTTGATATTGAATTAAAATATTGTCAAGAACCTTCTATGGCAATACAAATTGCAAATGATTATGAGCCGACTCTAATATTGCAAGATTTAGTAATGCCAGATATAGATGGATTGACCTTAGTTAAATTCTATCGGGCAAGTCAAAAATTGAAAGATGTACCAATTATTGTATTATCATCTAAAGAAGATGCCACGACAAAAGCAGAAGCATTTGCTTGCGGTGCTAATGATTATCTTGTAAAATTACCAGATAAAATAGAGCTTATTGCAAGGATTAGATACCATTCAAAAGGATATATTAATCTATTAGAAAGAAATCTCGCATATCAATCATTAGAAAAAAGTCAAAATGCCTTAGCAAATGAATTATCAAAAGCGGGTGATTATGTTGTTTCCTTGTTGCCATCACAAATACAAAGCTCGGAAATTGATACATTTTGGCGATTTATACCCTCTGCACAATTAGGTGGCGATGCTTTTGGTTATCATTGGCTCGACGATGAAAATTTTGCGATTTATTTGTTAGATGTATGCGGGCATGGTGTTGGTTCTGCTTTGTTATCTGTCTCTGCATTAAACGTAATTAGAGGTGAAACACTTGCAGGCGCAGATTATAAAGATCCCGCTAATTTATTAACTGCTTTGAATAAATCTTTTCAAATGAGCAATCATAATGGCTTGTATTTTACTATTTGGTATGGAGTTTATAATAAAATTACAAATACAATAAAATTTGCAGCTGGAGGGCATCCGCCTGCATTTGTAGTTAATAATAATGGGCAATATCAACAATTAAATAATGAAAATTTTATAATCGGGGGAATACCAGATTTTCCTTACGAAAGTAATGAAGTGAAATTGAATGTTCCTTGTGATATATATTTATTCTCCGATGGTGTTTACGAAATAGAAAAGCCAGATAATAATATATGGGAATTAAATGAAATGTGCCAATTCATTGCAAATAATAGAACATCTGATTGTAAAGAAATTGATAAATTACACGAATATGTTGTAGAAATGAGTGGTAAAACTATTCTTGATGATGATTTTTCAATGGTGAAAATTTCTATAAAATAAACCCAAATTACTTATTTAATCCTATAAATAATTTGGGTTATTTATGTTATAAAGCAGAAATTATTTTTCTGCATAAACGGTAATACTATAAATTATGCTATTTTGTGAATTATATTCTTCGATTTCATTATCATCTAAATAATTTTTAAGAATCTCACGAGGAACTATAATTGCTTTTTCTTTTTGCAATTGAATATTTTTAAATCCCGTATCACTAATAATTTGTAAATAATTATCTTGTTCAATTGCACTTGCTACACAGCCAGCGTACATTTCAGCCGCATTTTTTATTTTATCTGGCAATACACCTCGTAAAACTATATCAGAAATACTAAAATGAGCATCTTTTTTTAATATACGATATACTTCTGAAAAAGCTTTTTGCTTATTTGGAACAAGATTCATTACACAATTACTAATTACAACATCGGCAACATTATCATTTATAGGGATATTTTCAATATCACCTAATCTAAATTCAACATTATTAAAATTTAATTTTTCTGTATTTAAGCGAGCTTTATTAATCATTTCATCGGTGAAATCAATTCCAATAACTTTTCCTTTATCCCCAGTTTCATATCTTGCAACAAAACAATCATTACCCGCACCACTACCTAAATCAACAACGGTATCTCCTTTTTTAATTTTTGCAAATTCAGTCGGCAATCCACAACCTAATTTTAAATCTGCGTCGGGGTTATATCCACTAAGATGATTGTATTCATTATTCATAATATTATATACTTCAGTGCTACTTTCTCCACCACAACAGCAAGAAGTAGATTTTTTCTGAATTGTTTGTAAAGCAATTTCGCTATATTTTTGCTTTACCATTTCTTTTAATTGTTCATTATTATTCATAGAATATTTAAGTGAATTTATTAAAAATTATACTTCAGTTGGATTGGTTTTTTGCTCATTATTGCTAAATGACTTTGACATAAGAGATGATTTGACATCATTTTCAAGTTGATAATATAATTCGGAATTTTCAGAAAGAATTTTTCTTAATCCATCGCGACCTTGTGTTCTTTCACCTTGGTACGAATACCAAGAACCACTTTTTGAAATTATTCCATATTCAGTAGCGACGTCAATTAAATCACCTAACTTAGAAATTCCTTCGTTATACATAATATCAAATTCAACTTCTTTAAAAGGTGGTGAAACTTTATTTTTTACAATTTTACATCTAACTCTATTTCCAGTAATATCTTGACCTTCTTTAATTACTTCTTTTCTTCTTATATCAATTCTAACAGATGCATAGAATTTTAGAGCATTGCCGCCCGTAGTTGTCTCTGGATTACCATAAATAACACCTATTTTACTACGTAATTGATTAGTAAAAATAACTGTAGTTTTTGATTTGCCAATTGCCGCATTTAGTTTTCTCATTGCTTGAGACATCAATCTTGCTTGCGAACCCATTTGAGCATCTCCCATATCACCCTCAATTTCAACT
The DNA here is from genome assembly GCA_029974985.1 of Bacteroidota bacterium. GTDB lineage: Bacteria > Bacteroidota > Ignavibacteria > Kapaibacteriales > UBA2268 > JANJTB01. Next base: position 35,317 of record JARKQC010000270.1, read on the forward strand.
CTTGGAGTTAGTGCCGCAACTGAATCTACAACAATAACATCTAATCCACCACTTCTAACGAGAGTTTCAACTATTTCGAGAGCTTGTTCACCAAATTCAGGTTGAGATAATAATAAGTTATTCAAGTCAATACCAAGTCGTTGTGCGTAATTGATATCAAGAGCGTGTTCTGTATCAACAAATGCCGCTAATCCACCCATTTTTTGAGCTTCAGCAATGACGTGTAAACATACCGTAGTCTTACCAGATGATTCTGGTCCAAAAATTTCAATTATCCTTCCGCGTGGAACTCCACCAATACCAATTGCCGCATCTAATGAAATACAGCCCGTAGAAATAGCTTCGACGTTTACAACTTTCTGGTCGTTTAGACGCATAATCGAACCCTTTCCGTGTGCTTTTTCAATTTGGTCTATTGCTATTTGAACAGCTTTTAATTTTTCTTCCATTGATTTATCCGTAGCGGGTGATAATTCATTTTTCTGTTCTTTTGCCATTTTTTATCCTTAATTCATTTTAATATAAAAAACAAAATTAACAAATTTATTATTAACTAAAAAATATATTTATTAACAAATTTATTAATAATCAAATAATTTAGTTAATAATAAATTCTATTCGCTTATTAGCTTTAATGAAGAATGACTTTTTTTTATTCTATTTCGTATTTTTTACTAATATCAATAATTTTCAACTCTGCATTAGATAAGAATTCTTTACATTCTGCTGTTAATTTAATACCATCTTCGTAAAGCTTCATTAATTCTTCTAATGGTAATTCGCTTGAATCTAATATTTCTAATATTTCCTCAATTCTTTTAATTTTTTGCTCAAAATCAATACTCTTTTTCATTTAGATTTCCTTTAAAATTTTTGCTTTTACAATTTCAATTTTTCTAACAATCTCAATTTTATCAAAATTATGGAGTGAACTCCCTTTATTTATGATTTTATCATCGAATTTTAGCAATGCAAAACCTTTTTCAATTGGAGAAAGTGGATGCAGTGATTTTAAATGCGATTCTATTCTATTTAGATTATCTTTATATTTATTAGTTTTATTTTTTGTATAATTTAGAATATTTAATTCAGAATTATCTATAAATTGACTATTAATACGTATTTTTTCAATAATTCGACGTTTTGCATATTTAGGAAAAGTATCAATTATTCCAGATTTATAAGTAGAAATTTTTGTTAATAAAGATTTTTTTAATAAATTATTTGCATTATTGAAAAAATCATTCAAATCATAAATGCTAATTGGACTTGCCATTTCAGCCGCCGCGGTAGGGGTTGGTGATCTTAAATCAGCAACGAAATCAGCAATCGTAAAATCTGTTTCGTGACCAATCGCAGAAATAATAGGCTTTTTACAATTATAAATTGCATCGGCAACAATTTCAGTATTATAAGACCATAAATCTTCAATAGAACCACCTCCGCGACCAATAATAATTAGCTCCGCGGGGCTATTTTCAAGTTCGTTTATTGCTTTTGCAATATCTTCAGCAGAGCCTTCGCCCTGCACAAGTGTTGGTCTTAAATATATTTTTGTAAATGGTAATCTTCTTTTTAAAGTAATTATCATATCTTGAATAGCCGCACCTGTTTGCGAGGTAGATATTCCAATATGTAATGGGATTTTAGGGAGTTTTAATTTTTTTCTTTCATCAAAATATCCCGCTAATAATAACTTTGATTTTAATTGTTCGAAAGCTAAATATAAATTGCCCTTTCCAATTTGATTAAGCTCGAAACAATCTAATTGATAATTACCTTGTGGGGGATATACAGTAATATTTCCACGAGCCGCTACCCTCATACCATCACTTGGTTTGAATGATAAAGCTCTACCACGCCACAATACACATTTTAATTGTGCCTTATCATCTTTTAATGAAAAATATGAATGTCCAGAGGAATGTAGTTTATAATTTGAAATTTCTCCCTGAACTTCAATATTTATAAAATTATTTTCGAGTTGTGAACGAATTTGGTTAGTAAGTTCCGAAACAGATGGAATATCATTTATTAGCATTTTTAAAATTCTCCATCAATTTGTAAAGAAATTAATCGTGTAGGAGCTATATTTCCGACCATTTCAGTATAATAATAATCGAAAATATTATTAGCATTTAAAGTTAGTTTTATTGGAAAATCTAATATCTTTTTTATATCAAATATTAATCGAGCATCAACAACATTCATTGCTACTCTTGCATCGGAATCTTTAACGAGCAAACCAAGCTGAGTATCAATATTTTGCACCTTTGATTTATAACGATAATCAAGCTGAAACTCTATGTTATTTAATGGAATAATAAGCCTATTATACCAAAGATATTCAGAGCGATAATTAAGAATTTGTTCTGTTAATAAATCGCGAGGGCCCATTATAGTAAGAGATGTTTCTAATCCAAAAAGTTTAAATAAAAAAGTTCTAAAACTAAGCTCCGCACCTCTAATTCTTGCACTTACAACATTTTTAAATTGAATTTTTGAAACAGCATTATTTGTAAAGGTCGGCTCGATTAGATTTTCAAGTTCATTATTAAAAATTGAAATATCAATTTCTGTTGGATTATCAAGCAAATCAAATTGATAATTTGAACCAATTTCATAAGACCAGCTAATTTCTGGTTTCAAATCTAAATTTGGTAAAACCTCAAATCCTTGTAAAAAAATAGCGGAATATCGCTCCGCAACAGAAGACACTCTAAATCCTTTTCCAAGTGAAGCTCTTAAATTCATTTTTTCATAAATAGGAATATTTAAACCCATTTTAGGAGAAAAAACAAGTTCGCTTTCAATATTTTTAGTAATTTCTTTATCTGCACGTCCACCAATAGTTAAAGTAAATAAATTAGGAATATTATATTCAAATTGAGTATAAAGAGCTAAAATTGATTGATAGCGATTTCCATAGGTAAAAGAATTTACATCTGAATAAGTTTGAGTAAATCCATAGGTAAAATTCAAATTATTATCATATAAAGTAAAATTACTAACACCTTGTAAATCATAATAATAAGAGCTTGCTTTGGATTGTCTATATTCAGGATTAGAAATATCATAAGAATTATTAAATTGAGTTTGATTTATTCCAAATTTTACTAATGCAAAATTCTTATCATCAAAAATATGTGAATATTCAGAAAATAAAGCTAATTTATTAGATTCAATTCTATTATTTCGATTAGTGTTTGTGGGTGGTCGTGTCGCTGAATCGAGTGAATTCCAATAGACCCAATCAGAGTGGTCTTCATTTGCTAAATTAAATAATACTTTTAATTTGTTATCACCAGAAAATTCATAAGATAATTTAGTAAAAGCATTATATCGCTTGCTATCGTCATAATCTCTATAACCTTCGTCATTATATAAACTTCCCGATACCAAAAAAGATAATTTATCGAATTTTTTAGAATAAGATAAATTTAATCCACTATTAAAACTCGGAGATTGAGTAAATTTCCATTGTTCATAACGCGGCTCAGTATAAAATCCAGAAATAGCTCTATATTTAATATTTGCTTTCTCGTTTGGCTCTTCAAAAATTAAATTAATAACTCCACCAATAGCACCCGTACCCCAAAGAGCAGAACCCGCACCTTTCACAACTTCTATTCTATCAATATTAAAAATTGGTAAAGCATCGAATTTTATATCACCGTTATCACCCGAATTCATTGGAAAACCATCAATAAGTAAAGTAGCACGAGAGCCAACTCCAAAAGAAAACCCAGATGAACCTCTAATACTAACATTTCCTTGATTTAATTCAAGGCCAGCTACGTATTTGAGCGCCTCGTCAATTCTATTAATACCTCTATCAAGTAATAATTTTTTATCTATCAACGCCACTGAAATAGGGACTTCCTGAATGGATTGAACCTTTTTATTTGCTGTTACAACAATGTCGCTTACTTGTAATGCTTGTACTTTAAGTTTGAAAATATTGTTTATATTTTTATGAAAATCAACTTTTATTTTCATAGCTTCATAGCCAATAAGCGAAATTATCAAAGTTCCACTATATAATTTATCAGGTAAATTTTTTATAATAAAAAAACCTTTACTATTTGCTATAGCACCGAATTGAGTATTCTCAATTCTAATTGATGTTCCGGGTAATGGCGAATTATCACTTAAATCTACAATTTGTCCACTAAAATCAATTTTTGAAAATAAATTATTAATGCAAATTATTAAAATAAAAATAATAGTAAAAAATTTTCTCATTGGATTTTTTCCATTTTATCAACTATTAAAAGGGCATTGGTGGTAAATCATCAAAATCAACATCAATATTAATATTATATGTCTTACCTTTTTCTATCATAATACTTGAATTTTTAGTTTTATCGCCAGTAATTGAATATACCCCAATAACTTTTTGAGAAGTAATTTCACTTGTATATTGCTGAACAGCAACAATATATACTATTTCAACGGGAGCATCTGTAATTTCTATTTGAAAATGTAAAGAATCTTTATAAGTTCCTAATGTTTCTGGCGTAAAATATGCATCACCATTTATTATTGATAAAATTATATTTGAGTCGGGCATAGATTTAAAAGCGGCAACACGAATACCATATATCGAATCAAGCGGGGGCCAATTACTAATACCTTTTACAAAATTGATTGTTCCCTCTAAAAAAGTCTTATTTTCTATTGGTCTCGGAGCAAGCCCTCCATCACAAGAAATTAAAATAAGAAATAATATTATTGATAGTAACTTGATTTTCATAATTTTATTTATGTATATATTCGTATAAAATAGTTGTTATTGGGTTTTTAAACTTATCAATCATTTTAGTTGAAATTAAAAAGTTCTTATCATTATATTCATTTGAAATTGTAACAATAATATTATTTGGATAGCTTATATTTTGAATTTCGGATAAAAGATGTTTTTCATTATATATATTTTGATATTTAATAGTGTAGGGCTCGTTAATATCTTTTTGATAGATTTCTCGTGAATTGATACCATATTCATTATAATGAATTACTTTTGTGCCATCAACATTATTTTCTGTATCATATAAAGTTGATTTAATGATTTTGTTAAATGCTTTATCATATAAATAAACAGAATAATTAATTACTTTATTAGCGCTATCTTTAATTGTTTCGATAGCAATACTTTTTTCGGGAATGTATTCATAAGTTATTGTTTGTATTATACTATCTAAAAAATCCGTAGAAACAATTTTAGATAAATGACTAAATGCATCATAAGTAAAAACTTGTTTTTGCAAAATCGTATGAAATGCATCTTTATCAATTATTTCGCTTATTAAATCTTCATCATTATATTTATAAGTAGAATATGAAACTATGGCATCATTATCCCCAATTGCCTCGTATTTTACTAATTTGCCTGAATCATTATAATATTCATTAGAAATCATCCATTTATCGCCAGATTCTTCTCTATAAGTATTTTTTTGAACTACTTTATATTTAGAATACATCTCTGCATCAAATTTTGCTTTGTGATTTTCATATTCGGAAAAAGGCAATATCTCAATAGCTAATAAAGAATTGATTGCTATAAAAAATAAAATTAAAATCGAAGAAATTTTCATAATATTATTTACAAATTGTTTACATTTTTAAAAGTAAAATTAACGTAAATAATATTGAAAAATTGATTAAACAAAAATTTACTTGATAAATGATCCTTATATATGATTTTAAGAGTAAGAAAATTATCAAAATAAATCTCTTAATTCTTCAGGCAACCAATAATTTCTATTTTTAAAACCTTTAGGGATAAGAAGCCCAATATTTGCCAGTCCATTTTTAATTTTTTCTATTATGGGGTGTTCGGGATTGTTTCTTCCTTTGGACTTGCTTTGGTAAAAATACGCGTAACCGTTTTCATCAACAGCATTAAACCTCTTTGTTATAGTATCAATTATTTCAGCTGAATATTCAAATACAAACATTCCAAAATGAATTTCAGTACTCCATAAAGCTCCATAGCCATCAATAGTTTTATCAAATAATGCTCTAACATTTCTACTACAACGTTGAATCCAATATGCCCAATTGACTACTTCGACTCCAGTTATATCCTCAACAATTTTCTTTTTCCTAAATGGTTCGTGTTTGGGATAGCCATATCTTGAGTTTACAAAATGGGAGGGACCATCAAACTCGATAAAAATAGGTGCTTTATTTTCGAGTGTTAATTTTAAATCCATAGAAAATTTTTTAACTCTAATTTGCCTTTCAATTTGTATTTTGGGAAAAGTTCGTTTTATAATTGCTATTAAAAGTAGCTCGTCGAGACTTGATTTATTGACAGAAATAGCATTTGGAATTTTATTTTCATACCATAATTTTTGAATTTCTCGTTCATCAATTACTTCTTCATTATTAATAATTATAAAGTTAATAGCTTTTAAATCATCGTCTGTAACTTGTAAAATTTCTTTTATATCACATTTTTTTAAATATGATCCAACACTTATATCACTATCATTTAAGTCAAAAATTCCCGTTGCTTTTCCTAAAATCGCCATAATGTTTTGAATTATAAATTATTTACAGATATTATTATTATAAATAAATGAATGAAATATTTTTTTATTGATTATAACTAATTAAGTATTAAATAATTCAGCTGGATTTATTTTAAATTGTAACATTTTTGAAGTTTCACGACCACCATCACCACCTTTTCTTTGCATTGTTATTCTTCCAATTTTAAAATTCCCTCGATTGGAAATTTTTATCTCACCATTTCCAAAATAGTTCATACAAAAGTTCATTGATTTAAGAATCCATCTTGCATTAATATCATTTTTTTGAACAACTAACATCCATTCAGCTGCAAATTTACCTTGACCTTTTAAAATATCCGAAACAATTAAAGATTGATTATTCTTTAACCAATCAATCAATAATCTTTGCTCATTTTTTGTAAATTCATTTGCAAGCATTCTACGATTATCTTTTGGACTTTTAATAGTTGGTTTTTCCTCGCCCGTATATCTTTTTAATATTGACACAATAGCGGGTGGAATGTTCCACATCTCAGAATATTTATCAATCCAACGCTTATCAATTTGGTTAAAACCATTTAAATTGCTAACTAATTTAACTTGTATATTTTCAACATCAATAGCTTTTTTAAGTTTTATTGTTACTTGTACTTGAATATCTGTTTTATATCCAGATATTTTTATTGCTTCAACATATTCAATTTCTGAAAGATTGTAGCTCATTAAAATTAACCATGCTTGAGCATCTTCATCTTTTTTCCAATTGTTAAACTTATTAACTATATCTTCTTCATTTCTAAAGCCGCCTTTTGCGGTTTGAGAACCCATTTCAACTAAATCCATTTTATATTGCCGTAAATAAATTATTATTTTTATATTTTTTCAATCTCTCTTCTGCAATTTCTATGTATTCTTTTGAAATTTCGGATCCAATCCATCTTCGTTTTAATAAATGTGCAATTTTGGCTGTTGTTCCACTACCCATAAAAGGATCGTAAACTAAATCATTCTCTTTAGTCCATGTATTAATTTGATCTGAAACAAGTTGTTCGGGAAAAATAGCGGGATGATGATACGCAACTTTATCTTTTGTAGAAATTCCGCCACCAATAGAATAAAAAAATACATTACCTACTTTTTTTTCAGATGTTCTTTCAACCTTCTCATAATCAAGCGAACCATTTTGACCCCTATTTTTCATATTAGCAAGTCCACGATATTTTGTGGGTTCAGTTAGTGGATTGAATGTTTTAGGACTTCCTTTAGAAAATGCAAACATATATTCAAAATGCTGATGATATCTATTTCCAGTTTGTGGCATTGGATTATTCTTATAATATATCATTGTATCGTGTAATTTAAACCCAATTTCTTTAAAAAATAATGCCTGTTTGAACGATGTACCCGTCTCACTTCCATTAATTGTGGCATCGGCCACTACCCATATTACGATGCCACCCGGTTTAATAATACGAAATAGTTCTTTAGCAATTTTTTCAAATTCAAATTGATAACCATTATAATTTCTTATATCATCATAAGGTGGAGATGTGATTACAAAATCAATAAAATTATCTGGCATATTTTTCATTGTATTCAAACAATTTTCATTATAAATTTTCTCAAGTTCCATATTTTATATCATATCAATTTTCAAGAAATCTAAACTTATAAAGCTATTTTTTATATACTATTTTTTTAAAAAAGTATTGTAATATAATACACACAAAAATACAAAATCTTTTAACAAATATATAAATTACATATATTTTAAAAATTATAATTGTGTTTAATTTTTAGTATAATAAATTTGTTAATATAATATATAATGTTTATATTTGATTTTATTTTAATAATTATTTTTTTATTGTGTTTTTATCATAAATTATTAATAATTAAATGAATTATAAATTTATATTTTGATGTATTATGAAAAAGATTGTATTGTTTATTTGTTTAATAATCTTTTATTTATCAGTATATAGTCAAAAACAAATTTGTGTTGATGGAAATTACTCGGGCGATACAGAAAAGGGAAGTCCAACTCAGCCATATAGGAATATTCAAACAGCAATTAACTATGCTTCGAATGGTGATACTATTAAAGTGGCAAAGGGGATATATACTGAGCAAGCATTAAAAATAATAGAAAAAAAAGTACATTTGATTGGTGCTTATGAGGGCAATGGAAATTTTGATTTTTCAAATCCAGAAACTAATGTTACAATAATTGAAGGAACAAAACTCGCACCTTGTATTTTGGTTGAAATTCAAGGTGCTGAAATCTCTGGTGATATGATTATCAGTGGATTTACTATTAGTAATGGTGAACGCGGTATTGAACTTTCGGGTGCTTGGTCTGGATTTTTAGATAATATTATAATAGAAAATAATATAATTGAAAATAATGGAATTAATGGAATGTCGCAACGTGGTGGTGGAATAGGTTTGGAAGGGAAAAATATAGTTATTCGAAATAATATTTTACGGTATAATGTTTCAGATAGAGGTGCCGCTATCGGAGGAACAAGTTCGAACATAGAAAATTTTCTAATATCACATAATTTAATTGACTCTAACAAGGGCTATGGTGATCACGGTGGAGCTATGATTATTAACGGTACGGGTAAAATTATTCGGAATACTTTTGATAATAATATCACCGCAGTAGCAGATACATCTTATGGTTGGGGAGGTGCAATTTGTATAGTAAACGAGGATACTTTAAAGTTAATTACACTTTCGCATAATATTTATCGAAATAATTATGCACCCGACCGCGGCGCTGCTGTTTTTGTGGACGAAGCCGCAAAAGTGCTAATGGAACACGAGTTGATTTATAACAATTCTACTAAAAAAAGTGGTTCTGCGATATATGTTGATGAGCATTGGGATCATACCCCATCAATTTTATATATGAATAATTGCACTATCTCCAATAATTCGACTGAAGAACCTAATGGTGCGGCATTATTTGTACAGTCAAGTTTTGCACAAATTCAGAATTGTATTTTTTGGAATAATGGAAATGATTTTGAAAATATTACTGAAGGCGAGTTATTTGTTGAATATACTTTAATGCAAAATGAATTTTGGGGTGAGGGCAATATCTCGATTGACCCACTTTTTGCGGATCCTTTAAATGGAGATTTTCATTTAAAATCAATGAGTGGACGTTTTAATCCCATTAGCAATGAATGGGTTAATGATGATGTGATGAGTCCAGCTATTGATGCTGGCAATCCAGATTCAGATTTTTCGAATGAAATTGAGCCTAATGGTTCGAGAATAAATCTTGGCTGTTATGGTAATACTGCTGAGGCAAGTAAAAGTAAAACAGATGTCGGAATAAATGAAAAGAATTTATCACTTTGGACGATTTCACCAAATCCCGCACAAGAAAATGTAACTTTTAGTAATTTACAAATTGGAACAAAACTAATAATTACAAATCTGATTGGAAAAGAAGTTCTTAATATCAATATAGATAGTGAACAAATCAACATTAATACTGCAAATTTTGAAAAAGGTTTTTATAACATTCAAATTATAGATAAAAACAATATTATTAGTAAAAAACTGATTATTGTTAAGTAAGGAAAAATTGTAAATCTAAAATTTATAATTATTGTAATTAATTTTATTTAAATAAATTATATTTTCGAGTTAGTCTATTTATATTTTATTCTAATATTTAATTATAATGAAAATGTTTTTTAATTTTCTTAATATTTTATCAGTTAATAAAATACCCTATTGTATATTATGTATTTGTGTTCCAATAAATCTATCAAACATATTAATTTGATTGAATTTGTTAACATTTATTTTTACAGTATTATCTCTTGGTTTAAAATTCATAATCAATGCTTCAATAATAGGATTTCTATTTACTTCTTTAGCACCAATATGATAAAAATGTTCTTTATTCAATTTATGGCAATCTTTCCAAATTGTATTAAGAAATTCGTTTTTACGATATTGATTATTGTCCCAAGTGGATAAAATGAACTTAGCTCCAGATTTAATAAGTGCTTCATGTAATTTTTTTTCATCATTTTTATCCCAACTATCATAATAATCAACATGTCGTCCAATATATGGCGGATCACAATATATAAAATCATCTTTTCTTGCTTCTTTAATTGTATCTTCAAAAGTCTGAATTTTAAAAATCCAATTTTTTTTTCTAAATACAGTTTCTAAAAATTTTACTTGATTAATAATTTTTGTTATATATGCTTTTGAAAAACGTTCAGGTTTATGACCAAAAGGCACATTAAAATTTAAATTTTTGTTAAAACGTATCATTCCATTAAAGCAAGAACGATTTAAAAATAAGAAATCAAGGGGATTTTTTTCATCATTAAATCTTTTTCTTACATAATTATAATGTTCCACCCCCTTTTCACTTAGAGTTTTACCTTCTTTTATTAAAAATTGTTTTATAATAAAAGAATTTATTTTCTCTTCTTTTAATTGCTTGTAAAAATTAATTATATGGGGATTTATATCAGCAAAAATTGCATTTTGGGGTGCAAGATTAAAACCAACAACTCCAGAACCTAAAAATGGTTCAATCCATCTAGTTTCTTCAGATAAGCTAATATTTTCTTTTATCCAAAATACTAATTTAGTTTTAATTCCTTGGATTTTTATAGGTGGAATATGAATTTTATTTATTTTCATTTCCACCTTTTAGGTTAATTTTGCTAGCACGTGGATTGTATAAAGTTTCATCTTTTCCGCGAAATTTCAAAAAATCAGGTAATGAAACTATTTTTTTCTGTTTTCCATCTTTACCAATAATGGTAATTTTTCCATAATTCATCCAATAATCATCAAACCATTTTTCCCCAAGATATTTAAATACGCCGTTTCCAGCAAGGATATCTGATATTTTTTGAATACTACCGATATTTGCCGTATTACCACTACCACTTTTATCACTTGCAATTGTCCATTTTTCACAAGCAAAAAAGGTGAAATTTTTAATAACAGAAGGAATTTTTTCAAGTTCAATTAATTTATATATTTTAGTTTCTTTCAAACGATTTAATTCGGATCTTGAATAAATTATTCCTACGCAATAATGTGCTAAATAATCATTGTAAGGAAATTGTATGTTTTTTTTACTATTTCTATCGGTAAAATATGTTCCGTGTGAACCTAATGTAAAACCATTACAAAAATCGGGATTTTCATCAAGTAAATATGTAGTTTTCAAGTCAACTGCAAATTTAATTTTTGGATTTGATTTTGAAATAAATGAAATATCTGGATACCAATTCTGATGAGTAGCTAATATTATTTCATAATTATTTTTATGTGCAAATTCTAAAAATTTTGGAAATAAATGAATCTCTAAAATTTTAGATAGTAACTTTGTATCAGAAGAAATAGAATAGATGTTTTGAAAAACATCTATAAAACCTTTAATAGTCCATTGATTTTCGCTATCAGAAACATATTTTTTTAGAGTTTCTACAAATTCATCTAATTGATTTTTAAACTCTAACTTAAATTTATCTTTATCTATATTTATCATATGGTAAATGTCAAAATATTTCTTAATAGACGATATGATTTTCTTGCGATCTCGGCTGGATTCGAACCAGCGACACCAAGTTTAGGAAACTTGTGCTCTATCCTACTGAGCTACGAGACCAGAAAATTCTAATTTATAGTGTCATTTCCAACAAGCATAGCTCTGCCCGGTTTATTTAATTTTTGCATAGATTCAAAATGTAAAGCCGCTAAATAGTTCTTTAAAAATCTACTATCAATCATTTGTAATCCTGATAGTGTGATACGCTCTATCATTGTATCTACTTGATTTGTAGTGATTAAACCCAAAGACATATATTGCATAAGTTCGTTAAGAGCGTCGTTTGTAAATAAATCTTTTTCAATATTATGAAAAATTCTAAATCCTTTTGATGAACCTTGTTTATTAATAAAATTATCAATTAAATTAATATCTGTTTTTTCATAAATCCAGCTGAAAGCAGTAGAAATTTCACTTTTTGTATATCCAAGTTTCTCTAATTCTAAAATATTATCATTAGAAAAATCTTTCAGATTATTTTTATTGCTGATAAGATAAAGTATTATTTCCATAATTCGTTCAATCATTATGAATTATCCTTTAATAATTCTAAATATTTATCTTCTAATTGGGACATAATGATTTTATTATTCTTATCATTATCAGTATAACCAGCTAAATGTAAACATCCGTGAATTGCAAGTCTAAGTAATTCATCTCGGAAACTAACTTTATATTCAGCACTTTGAGTTTTTGCAGTATCTGCACTAATATAAATTTCACCCTCGAGAGGCTCTTCTTCAATTTCGAAAGTTATAACATCGGTAGGATAATTATGGTTTAGATAAGTTTTATTCAATTTATGAATAAATTTATCTGTACAAATAACAACCCCGATACTACAATCTTTTTTTATTTCATTTTCAGCAGTAATTTCTATTGCGCGAGTTATTAATTTACTCGGCAAGTATTTATATCCGCTTTCATTATCATAATTAACAGTAATCATAAATTATATGACGGTAATTTTACATTAATAGTATAATACTTATAAGATGGAATTTTCTGTAATAGATAGTTGCATTGCTGACAATAGCACTGCTGGATGCAACTCCGAAAAGTCCGATTTAATCAAATCAATACGTATATTTGAGTATAGCGAACAACTACACTCACTTCCAATAATTAAACACGATAAATAAGTTTTATCATTACGAATAAAAATCACCTCGTCTGGCTCGAAAAAGATAACTGAGCTAATTCCGTGTAATTCATAATAACCGTATCGAGTTTGAACTGATACCATCGAGCCAGTTTCTCCACCTAAATCAATATCAGAATATATACTAAATACCATTTGTTTGGCTGGCTCTTTGCTTTTTAAAGACCAAGTCCAAGTATTTTCAAATTCAGTAGCTTGCGTATTAAGAATTTGATTGATTTTTTGAATAACACTATCTTCGATTGAATAACTCATATTTTAATAAAAATTTAAATAAAAATTACAAAATTTCTTAAATATTTGAATTACAAAATTCAAATATAATAATTATTAATTGACTAAAAAATAAATGAATAATTTTATTTTATAATCAAAAAATAATATTTAATTATCGTTTTAAATGTGTTGTATTATGAATTCTGATTTATTACTTTTTCTAATTATTATTAATAATAAATTTATATGAAAAATTAATTTTATTACCAGTGATTTTTAAAAAATATACACCATTGGATACTTTTACAAAATCATTGTTTTTCATTTCCCAAGTGAATTGATTATTAATTAAATTAATATTTGAAAAATCATAAATTAAATTTGCTAAATTATCATAGATTTTAGCACTAACATTAGTTTCATTCAAACCAATAATTTCAAAAGTAATATTTTCAGATGATGGATTTGGATAAGAAATTATCTTCAGACTTTTGTTAATTGTATTATTACTAATTTTCGTAGTTGAATCCTTTTCGTGCCAAATTTTATTCGACCTATTAATAGTAAAACACTTTGTTTTTGAATCTTGTGAATAAGAAACAAAAAAAAATGAAAATATGAATATCAAAACTAAATAATTTTTCATAATAAAAAAATGAATTATGATAAATACCAAGTCTATAATTGTTTATTATAGAATTTTATTGTATTTTTGTAAATGAGAAAAATTACTTTAACGGCAAATGTTATGATGAACTATCGCGGAACCATACGCGGTGGTAGTTTTATTTCTTGTCTAAATCATAAACAATACATAGTTTCAGTAATTAATTTTACTTCTTGGATATAATAAATATATTAAAAACTATATTTATTATAATTCTTATACCATATCTATTTTAAAAAATTAATCTTAAAAGGAGAGAAAATTATGTCCAATTTTGAAAACAATAGTTACAAACCCAAATATTATGTTTCGCCTGCAGATGTAGTTTCTGAATTATCGAAATATATGCTTGCTGACGGTTATGATTTCGTACTTGATTTATTAAATAGTAAATCAAGTCATTTTTCAGAAGCTCGCACTGGCAATGATTATCTTGATTTCTTTACTTGTTTTGCTTCAATGCCAATAGGTATGAATCATCCAAAAATGAATAATAATGATTTCATAAATTATATAGGTAGAATTGCTTTAAATAAACCATCAAATTCAGATATTTATTCATCTGAAATGGCTACTTTTGTTAAAACATTTTTTGAAGTAGCAGTTCCGAAAGATTTCAAATATTCATTTTTTGTTGACGGTGGTGCATTAGCAGTTGAAAATGCTTTAAAAACTGCTTTTGATTGGAAAGTAAGAAAAAATTTCCAAAAAGGATATACTTATGAAAGAGGGCATAAAGCACTACATTTTCTTGAATCTTTTCACGGACGTAGTGGTTATACAATGTCTCTTACAAATACTGACCCACAAAAAGTAAAATATTTTCCAAAATTTGATTGGCCCCGCGTTTTAAATCCAAAAATGAGATTTCCAATGACTGATGAGGTGATGGAAGAAGTGATTAAAAATGAAAATTTATCAATTAATCAAATGAAACAAGCATTTATTGATAATAGAGATGATATTGCCGCTATAATATTAGAGCCAATCCAAGGAGAAGGTGGCGATAATCATTTCCGACCAGAATTTTTAAAACAATTAAGAAATCTTGCCGACGAAAATGATGCTTTATTAATTTTTGACGAAGTTCAAACTGGGCTTGGTCTGACTGGAACAATGTGGGCACACGAACAACTTGGTGTAACTCCCGATATTATGAGTTTTGGCAAAAAAATGCAAGTTTGCGGAATTTTATCAACTGATAGAGTAGATACTGTCGAAGCAAATGTATTCCACGAGTCAAGTAGAATTAACTCAACTTGGGGTGGAAATATTGTTGATATGGTTAGATCAACTAAATATTTAGAAATAATTGAGGAAGAAAATTTACTCGATAATGCAAAACAAATGGGTAAATATTTAATGCAAGAACTACATAAAATTTCCGAAAATAACCCTAATAAAATTGATAATATTCGAGGTAGAGGATTATTTATCGCCGTTGATATTGTTGCGCAAAATAAACGCTCAGAATTGATTAATGAATGCTGGAAAAATAAATTATTCATACTTAGCTGCGGAACAAAATCTCTTAGATTTAGACCTGCATTAAATGTTACAAAAGAAGATATTGACGCTGGATTAGAAATTTTTGAAAATAGTTTGAAAGTTTGCTAAAAAAATTAAATAAAAAAAATATCATATTATACCCAACTGAATAACAAAAGTTGGGTATTTTATTTTGATAAAATTGAAAATATTTTTGTATCATTTTCAATTTGTGAACGTCTTTATATTAATTTTAATTATTAATTTTAGGAAAATTGATTGAAAAAGTATTTTATAATATTAGGAATAATATTTTTATTTTTAGTAAATGTAAACGGATTAAAAGCACAGACAAAAGTTATATATCCGGGTGAAGTTATAGAATATAATGTATCTTTTCTCGGTGTAAATCTTGGTAGAATAATAATTACAACGGAGAAAATTATAGATTTTAAAGGGAAAAAAGTCTTAAAAGCAAAAGCTGAAATGAAATCAAATCCGGGTATTCCGTTTGTAAGTTTGCATGCATTTTTTGATAGTTGGATGGATACAAGATTAACTAATTCGTATGAATTTGTTGGCTCTACAAAAGGTGATGAGAATATTTGGGAAAAAGAAACATTCTATATGGAATATGATAAAAATTTAATAACTTACGAAAAAAGTGTCGAAAATAAAGTTGTTGAAACAAAAAAAATGCCTTTCGATAAAAAAGTTCTCGATGGCTGCGCACTATTTTTCTTTGCTCGACAATTTACAGATATTAAAAAAACTTTAAAAGTTCCTACTGTTATTGCGTCTGGGATTTCTTATACAAATTTAAACTTTCACGGTACAAAAAGCGAAACTAAAATTTCGGCAGTAAACTATCCTATAAAAACTGTATATTTTGATGGTAAAGCTGAATGGGAGGCCGTTTACGGATTAAAGGGCTATTTCAAAGGCTGGTTTTCTGACGACGAAGCAAGAGTTCCTATAAAAGCACAAATGAACGTTTATGTCGGAAACGTTAATATAGAATTAGTAAAATGGTCTCGTGGAGATTGGCAACCACCAAAAGCAAATTGATTAATTGAAAAATGAGCTAATAAATATAATTATTATCGGTATGGGAGGTTTTTTAGGTACTGCATTCCGATATATTGTTGGTAGAATATTTATATTTTATAATTTTATAAATTTTCCTTTTTCTACGCTAAGTGTCAATATTATTGGAAGTTTCATATTGGGATTTTTGATACGGATTATCTTAAATTCTAATATGATTGGTACAAAATTAGCACTTTTTCTTACCATTGGCTTTTGTGGTGGTTTTACAACATTTTCAACTTTTAGCTATGATAATTTTTTACTTTTTAAAAATGGTTTAATCTATCAAGCAATACTTAATATTATTTTTAGTATAATTTTGGGCATTTTTGCTATAATTTTAGGGTATTATTTAGCAAGATTTGTCATAAAATAAGCTATTTTTCTGCATTTTCACATCATTTGATTTACACTTTATTAATTTCCTATTTTTTTCTTATTTTTGTATAAAAGCATTATGAACTTTATCTTTTAAAAAGTTTACAAAGAAAATTTTATACAAAAATGTACTTTAAATCAACAAAAAATATAATTTCAATTTTTTTATTATTGTCAATTTTGTTTGATATTAGTGGTCATTTAATTGTATTTAGAAAATTACAAAAAGATATTCATCGAAAAATTAAACGAATGATATTTTCGCAAATACCTCAATCCGAACTCGAAATTTTCTCTTTTAAAAAGGGTGATTCTATTGATGGAATCAAATGGATACATTCAAAAGAATTTAGCTTAAATGGTAAAATGTATGATATTGTTAAAAGAGATACTATTGATGGTATAGTTTATTTTCATTGCGTTTGGGACAAAGACGAAGAGCTTTTAATAAAAAAATATTCCAATTTAGTAGCTGGAAAAATCAATGATTTCAATTCTGATTTTACAAAAATCCCAATTTTTAATATTGAATGCTATATAAATTATTTAGTGAAAAATACTATTAATTATGAAACTTTATTTAAAAATTATTTTACTTATAAATTAAAAATTTTATTAGGGGTTAATAAAAATGATTACCCGCCTCCCAAATTAATTTTTTAAATATAATCTTAATATAATTGTTATTGATAAGTAATTATCATAAAAGAGTTTATTAATATTAATTTAGAAAAAATATAATTCTAAATTTTTATAATTATATTCTATTGTGATTTTTGCATCGTTATTTAGTATGTTTATTTTTAATATGGAATTAAATTAAAATGAAATTAAAATATATAATTTGTTTCTTTCTATTTACTACTTTACTTTATTCCGAAACAACAGTAGATAAAGATAGAGACTCAATCAGAACTTATAAATTAGGTGAAGTAAACGTAAGCGGTTATCAAGATAGAAGTAAGATTGAACTATCAAGATATGATGTTAATTATTTTCAGATTCAAAATTCTGATATAATTTCAATGAATCAATTGGAAATGCTCATACCATCAGGAAAAATAAGAATAAACTCTCGTGGTGAATCAATGCCATTTTTGCGTGGTGCAGGTGAGCGTCAGCTTGGTTTGTTTTTCGATGGTGTTCAAATGAATATTCCTTGGGATTTAAAATTTGATTTAACACTTATTCCTACTGATATCATAGGGAAGCTCAATGTAAATAAAAATGCAGGTTCGATATTATATGGTCCAAACGTTTTAGGAGGAGCGATAAATATATCTACTTTAGAGCGACAAAACGAGGGCTTTGGTGCAAATGTAAAACTCCAAACAAATGATATTGGTGCGTATAATGCCGCAATATCAACAGATGGAAAAATTGGTGGTTTTAATTATATTGCAAATATATCTTATTATAAATCAAAAGGATATAAATTATCTGCAAATGTACCCAAGGATAGAGATTCAGTATTATACCAAGATTTTGATTCTGACTATATAATCAACTCTGATATAGAAAGATTAACGGGATATATTAGAGGTGAATATAGATTTTCAGAATTAACGGCAGTTGGTGTTTCTGCACTTAATATTAGTGGTGAAAAAGGTGTTAGACCTCAAACAAATAAAGATGGCAAAGCAAGATTTTGGCGTTATCCCGAATTTAATAGGACCTTAATCACTACAAATTTTGTTCATAATTTTTCAAATACATCTGAAACTGGTTTAAGAGCAACGCTTTGGTATGATAAATTCAATCAAGGAATAGATAATTACACTGATTCATCATATTCAACTATAAAAGTCTCAAAAGACGGAGTTAAAGAAAGATATAAATTCGAGGATATTACTTATGGCGCGAGACTTGCTTTTCAATATGAATTAATGAAAGGGCAAATCTTAACTGCTATATATAATGGATTTACATCTGCTCATAATGATAATGAAATCAAACTTGTTAAGTATTTTGATTACTCCCAAAACACGATGAATGCAGGTATTGATTATAATGGTACATTTGAAAATTTGAACGTTAATGCAGGAATTGGTTATGATATGAATGAAACTCCTAAAACGGGCGAATTTAAAGATGCAGAAGGTACAAAATCAACCGATTATGCCGCATTTTTGAATTTGAATTATACACTTAATGATAATTTCGGACTTTTCGGCAATATTAGTAGAAGAACACGTTTTGCCGCATTACGAGAATTATATTCAGCGGCAATTAATAAACAAGTTATCAATCCCGATTTAAAACCTGAAAGTGGTATTTTAAGCGAAATAGGTGCATATTTAAATTATGATTCTTATCATTTGAGAGTATCATTTTTCAATAATCATTATGAAGATATGATTACCAATATTCAACTTACAAAAGAACAAGATAGCTTAAAAAGAAAAATGCGTACAAATGTTGGTACTGCAAATATCTATGGCTTTGATGTTTCTTTCAAATTGTTCCCACTACCAAAATTATATATGTTTGGAAATTTAACATATATGATGATGAACGGAGTTCAAGAAGGTATTGATGTAAAGCATTTTGATAATAAACCAGAATTTGTTGGTGGATTGACTGTCGTTTATCAATTCCCTTATAATATTGAGTTAGCTGCCGAAGCAGACCTTGCAGGTCGTCAATGGGAAACAGTTGATTTGAAAAAACAAATCTATAACGAAGTTGGGGCTACGACAGTATTTAATATACGTGCTTCTATTCAATTCAATGATTTCGATTTTGGTATTCTTGAAGTGTTTGCAAGAGCAAATAATATATTTGATATTTATCGTTTATCTGAAATTGGTATTCCCGAAGATGGAAGAACAATTTGGTTTGGTGCAAGCGTAAGATTATAAAAACCATTGAATTATTATTAAAAAATGGGGCTATCTTATTTAATATTGATAGTCCCATTTAAATATTTTAAAATCAGAAAAATTAATTATTAAGACCTAATAAAAATTCTCTATTAGTTTTTTTACCACGCATACGGTCTAATAAAAATTCCATAGCCTCGACAGATTGCATTTCTGATAATACTTTACGAATAATCCAAGTTCTTTGTAATTCATCTTTATCCATAAGAAGTTCTTCGCGACGTGTACCCGAGCGATTAACATCAATAGCCGGGAATATACGTTTATCGGCAATTTTTCTATCAAGAACAAGCTCCATATTGCCCGTTCCCTTAAATTCCTCAAAAATTACCTCGTCCATTCGGCTACCCGTATCAATCAAAGCAGTAGCAATAATTGTTAGCGAGCCTCCTTCTTCGACATTACGAGCCGCCCCAAAAAATCGTTTTGGTTTATGAAGAGCATTAGCGTCCACACCACCCGACAATATTTTACCAGAATGAGGCACAACTGTATTATGAGCGCGTGCAAGTCGAGTAATAGAATCAAGTAAAATAACGACATCTTGCTTAGCTTCAACTAATCTTTTAGCTTTTTCGAGTACCATATCAGCTACTTGAACGTGTCTATCTGGTGGTTCGTCAAAAGTAGAAGAAACAACCTCGGCATTAACAGAACGCTCCATATCTGTAACTTCTTCGGGACGTTCATCAATAAGTAAAACAATTAAAACAACTTCGGGATGATTGCTCGAAATACTATTTGCAATTTGTTGCAATAGTATTGTTTTGCCAGACTTCGGAGGCGATACGATTAACCCTCTTTGCCCTTTACCAATAGGGCAAAGCATATCAAAAATTCGTGTAGAATATTCACTTGGTAATTTTTCTAAATATAAACGTTCATTTGGGTATAAAGGAGTTAAATTATCAAATAAAGTCCTTTCTCTTATCCTATCGGGATCAGAAAAATTAACACTTTCAACTTTTAAAAGCGCATAAAATCTTTCACCTTCTTTTGGAGGTCTTACCATACCGCGAATTGTATCGCCAGTACGTAAGCTAAATCTTTTAATTTGAGATGGCGATACATAAATATCGTCTGATGAAGGTAGGTAGTTATAATCAGCAGAACGCAGGAATCCATAACCATCTTGTAATACTTCGAGAACGCCACTACCTGAAATCAATCCTTCAATAGCTTGTTCTTTATCTTTTACTACTACACTTGTCTGAGCTTCAACAATTTTGAGAATTAACTCTTGTTTACGCAAATCAGCAAAATCAGTAATACCAAGTGATTTTGCTATTGTAGTTAAATCCGCAATCTTTTTTTTCTGCATTTCTGCAATATCAATGATTTTTGCTGAAGGATTTTTGTTATTAGCAACCGAAGTTGAGTCATCAGATTTTGTGGAAATATTTGTCTTCCTTGGTTCGTACTTTTTTGTACGTGGTGCTTTGATTTGCATTTGTACCTGAAATTAATTTATAATAGATAATTTTTTTTTGCAATATATAATTTTATAATAATTTTTATTGGAAAAATTAAGCTTATAATTGATATGTTTTAAAAGAATTTGTAAAATCTAAATAGTATTAATACAAAACTATTTATTTTTTTCAATATATCAAAGAAAAAATTACATATTTAATTAATTTATACATAAAAATTCCTTAAAAAAATAAAATTACAATTATTTTTTTCTATTTACTAAGCCTTTTATTGATAATAAATCTTTAAAATTATAAAATCCTAAAAATTTTAATAATATAATATATATGAAAATCAATAATAATTTTATTGTAATTTCAATAAAATGTGAAAATTTATCAGAAATAAATATGTTAATAAAAAATATTATTGCATTTAGAAAAATCAATATAAAAATTTTGTTCCATTCATATTTTATTGGATAAATTTTTAAAGATAAAACATATAAAATACTCGAAGAAATAAAATATGCTAAAAAAGTAGCCCAAGCCGCACCAATAAATCCATAAATAGGGATTAAAATAAAATTAGCTACAATATTTACAACAGCCGCAAAACCAACTGCTAATGGTAAATATTTAGTTTTCTTTTCAATCAAAAAGCCCGCTGAAAAATTTGTAAATACCCCATTAAAATAATACGCAATCAAAATAATTGGAATAATAGAAAGACCATCCCAATAAGCTGGATTTATAAAATACTTACCACCAATACCGGGAATTTTAACTAAATAAGAAATAAACAAACTAACAAAAAGAAAAATAAGCGAAGCGGCAAAAGTAAAATAAGTTAGGACTTTTGAATAAATTTGCTTTGCATCAGAATCGTTATAATTAGATAAATAAAAAGGTTTCCAGGCATATTCGAATATTGTAACAAAAATCATCATAGGAATACCAAGTCTGTAATTAATTTGGTAAGTAACTACTTGATGATATGATTTTGTTAATTCTGTTAAAATTGGCCTGTCGGCAACTTGTAAAATAATAGCTGAAAGATTTGCTGGTAAAGTCGGCAATCCAAATACTAGCATATTTTTTAATAGGCTGAAATCAATTTTTGTAAAGAAATTCTTAATAATTAATGGTAAAAAATATACCATAGTTAAAAAAGATGTGATTAATTGAGAATAAATCACTCCTTCGGATTGCATTTTTAAAACTTTAAGAAAAACAATATTAAGAATTACAGTCAGAGTAATCATAATAAATCGGACTATTGCAAATCTTTTTGCTTGATTAGTCATTCTTAAAAAGCCAAAAGGAATAATTGATATTGCATCAAAAAGAGGAATGAAAGATGATAAAATGATAATGTATGAGGCTTTATTTATTGTGCCGTCAGTTAATAAATTAGCAATACTATTATTATTAAGAATAATTAAAATAGTAAAAAAAATACTTAATAAATTAATCGTCAAAAATGAATGAGTAAATACTTTTTTTGCTGTAATATCATCATTTTTAGTATAAAATCTAAAAAATGATGATTCCATTCCCAATGAATAAATAACATTTACAAAAGCAAAAATCGTATATAAATAAATAATGAACTCGTATTCCTTCCCAAAAAGCATATTGGAATAAATTGGTGTTAGAAGGAAATTCAAAAATCTTCCTATAACTGTTGCAACACCATAAGTAAAGGTATCCGAACCAAGTTTTTTTAATTTTGAATTCATTATTTTTGGGTTATAACCAAATTAATCAAGTGATAATTTTTGATTAAAAAATATAAAAAATATTTACAATTAAAAAGGTTGAAACACAATAGTTTCAACCTTTATTTGAAAAATTACAAACTTAATATAAATTATTTATTTTGGAAAACTTCATTGACTAATTTAGCTGCTTCCTCAAAATTCATTGCAACTTTAAATTTCATAGTTGAATTTTTAAGCATAACAGCCGCTTCTTCTGCATTAGTACCGTCAAGGCGAATAATAACAGGTAAATTTACTTCGATAGTTTGCAAAGCAGTAATTATACCTTCTGCAACTTTATCACAACGAACAATACCACCAAAAATATTAATAAGAACAGCTTCAACATTTGGATCGCTCATCATAATTCTGAAAGCGTTAGCAATTCTTTCTGGATTGGCACCGCCACCAACATCAAGGAAGTTTGCTGGTTTACCGCCAGATAATTGAATAAGGTCCATAGTAGCCATAGCTAATCCAGCACCATTAACCATACAACCAACATTTCCATCGAGTTTTATATAATTCAAATTATATTTCGAAGCCTCTACTTCAAGAGGGTCTTCTTCGTCAATATCACGTAATAAAGCTAATTCAGGATGGCGATATAAAGCATTTTCATCAAAAGTCATTTTGCAATCAAGAGCTAGCATTTTACTATCTGTTGTTAATACTAAAGGATTGATTTCAACTAAACTACAATCTAAATCCTCATAAGCATAAATTAATTTAGTTATAAAACTTACAAAACTATTATAAGCCACGCCAGACAAACCTAATCCAAAAGCAAGTGTTCTTGCTTGATATGCTTGGAAACCAATAGCTGGATCAATAGTTTCTTTTAATATTTTTTCGGGTGTTTCTTCTGCAACTTTTTCAATTTCTACTCCACCTTCTGTAGAAACCATAACGACGTTTCTACCAGTTTGTCTATCAAGAGTAATTCCTGCGTAAAATTCTTTTTCTATACCAACGCCTTCTTCAATTAACATTTTTTTTACAATACTACCAGCTTCGCCGGTTTGGATAGTAACTAATTTATTGCCTAATATAGCATTTGATAATTGATAAACCTTATCAGAGATATTGCCTTCCCTGATTATAGTTACACCTCTAACTTCTTTACCAAAAAGTTCGACTGGCTTACCCGTTTCAGCATTTATTACAGTACCCTTGCCACGACCACCAGCATGGATTTGAGCTTTAAGAACAATAGTTGTAATTCCTAATGCCTCAAAATTTTCGTAAGTAATTCTTCCTGCGTCAGTAGAATTATCAACAACTTCACCTCTTAAAGTTGGAACATTATAGTGTCTAAGAAGTTCTTTTGCTTGATACTCATGAATTTTCATTATTAATCCTTCAGTTTTATACTAAATTAAAAAATTAATTTTTCTCTATAATAAAAAAACTTAATCGAATTTAGTAGATAATTATTTTGAAATAAAAGATTATTTTTGTTTTTTTTCAAAAAAAAGTGAATTTATTATCCACTATTAAAAAATAATTTGGTAAAATGATTGTCAAATGTTAATTTGAAATTCAATTTTCTATAAAAATAAAAAAAGATTATTATTAATTGCTTTTAAAGAAAATCAAAAATTTTGAATATATTTAGAGTAAATGTATGGCACAGAATGTACATAAAGTTAATATCGGAGGATTGGACTACCGTTTAACAAGTGATAATGAAGCATTGTTGCGAAAAACTGTTGAATTAGTAAACTTAGAACTTGATAATTTACAAGCTCAATCCGATGTAAAATTACCAATTACCCAACATTACGTTTTGCTTGCTCTAAATTTAGCTGAAAGATTAATTACAATTCAAGAAAATTACGAAATTGAAATAGAAACTCTTAAATCAGAATTAATCAAAATAAATGATTTTATCGAAAATACAATCTAATAATAATCATTAAAGTTCTTTGTTATTTTCAAATTGGTCGCATAATAATACCGTTGTCTAACGATATATATTAAGAACTATAAATAAATATACTTAGGGATTAGTCTTTGGCTACGTATGGCAGGCCTCAATTTCCGTAAGGATTTAGTAAACTTTTTTACTCGGTGGAAGTTAGAAATAGTCGGGCTTCTTACCCGCCCGTTACGTGAGAGGTTCTTTTAAACCCTCCGAAGACCAATAAATTAAGTTTTATTGAAGGTGTTTTTATGCGGCTTTTTTTTATTTTATAATTTTAATTAATGGTGCTAGGAGTTTTTATTACATGGATAATACTATAATAGTTATTAGTAGTATAGTTGGATTTGTTGTTGCTTATATAGTTTCTTATTTTATTTCAAATAAATTAATTCAGAAAAAAATATTAGAAGCCGAAGATAAAGCTAAAAATATTATTAAAGATGCTGAAAATGAAGGTAAAAATTTAAAAAAGGAAAAAATTCTTGAAGCCAAAGAAGAATGGCACAAAAGAAAACAAGAATTTGAACAAGAAGTTAATCAAAGAAAATCTAAATTATCTGAATCTGAAAAATATATCAAAAAACGCGAGGAAGGTATTGATCAAAAATTAGACCTTATTTTAAAGAAAGAAAAACATTTTCAACAATTTGAAGAAGAAGTTATTAAAAGAGAAACTATTGCTAAGGAAAAAAATGCTCAATACGATAAATTAATTGTCGAACAACAGAAAAAACTTGAACAAATAGCGGGATTATCTCGCGAAGAAGCTAAAAAACAACTTATCGAAGGATTTGTTAACGAAGCTAAAAGCCAAGCGGCTCTGCATATTCGTCAAATAAGGGAAGAAACTAAAACTATAGCAAATCGTGAGGCACAGAACATCATAGTTCAAGCAATTCAAAGAACTGCTTCGGACCATAGTGCTGAAAATACGGTTTCTGTTGTTAACCTCGAAAGCGATGAAATGAAAGGACGTATTATCGGTCGAGAAGGGCGTAATATTAGAGCATTTGAAGCCGCGACAGGTATTGATTTAATTATTGATGATACGCCCGAAGCTGTCGTAATTTCTGGTTTTGACCCATTTAGACGGCACGTTGCAAAAGTTGCTCTCGAAAAACTTATGCTCGATGGCAGAATCCACCCAACAAGAATAGAAGAAATAGTCGAAAAAACGCGAAAAGAACTCGAAAGTGAATTAGGAAATATCGGCGAGCAATCAATTATGGAACTCGGCATTCATACTATGCATCCCGAGCTACTTAAATTAATTGGAAAAATGAAATATAGAGCAAGTTATGGGCAAAATTTATTAAATCACTCTATCGAAGTTGCTCATTTGTGCGGTATTATGGCTGGCGAATTAGGACTTGATATTCAAATTGCAAAAAGAGCGGGATTATTGCACGATATTGGAAAAACTATTGAGCAAGACCCTAGTCCACACGCCTTATTAGGTTTTGACCTTGCAAAAAAATATAAAGAAAAACATATTGTTTGCAATGCTATTGGGGCACATCACGAAGATATCGAAATGGAAACTCCAATTGCTGTTTTAGTGCAAGCCGCTGACTCCATTAGCGGTGCAAGACCCGGTGCAAGGCGTGAATCATTAGAAAATTATGTTAAAAGACTGCAAAAACTCGAAGAAATAGCAATGAGTTTCGAGGGCGTTTCAAAATCTTTTGCTATTCAAGCAGGACGTGAAATTAGAGTAATCGTCGAACCCGAAAGAGTTGATGATTTACTTGCAGACCAAACAGCTATGGAAATCGCTACACGTATAGAAAGCGAAATGGAATATCCTGGTCAAATTAAAGTTACTGTTGTTAGAGAAAGACGCAGTATGGCTATTGCAAAATAATTATAATTTGTTTTAATTTAAAAGATGTTTATTTGATTTTAAGTAAACATCTTTTTTTATATTAATAACTGAGTGATAAAAGTAAAATAATAGCCATTCAGAACGATGCGAAAAATCAAAATTAGTTGCTAGTATAAGCATTCTTGCTTGTCCCCCAAACACTTAAATCCACTCATTTGTAAGGATTAGTAGAGGTCTCGTATCATTCTAATCGAAATGAAATTATTATTTATAGATAAAATTTTATAATATTAAAATAATATTTGCAAATGACTATAAAAGTTATTAAGTTTGTGAAAGTGTATTTGCTGGATTTTATTATAGAAAATTTTGCCTGTAATAAACAGGAAATTAATAAATAATTATAAGGTAAAATACTATGAAAAAGTATTTCAAATTTCTTCGCAGCACAGCAGCACAGCAGCACAGCAGCACAGTATATAATTTATTATTACCAATTATTTTGGTAGTATATTTTATGATACAGAATAGTCCTCAAATATTAGCCGACATACCCGTACCCGAAAAACTTATTCAGATTGAGAATTTTCAAGTTTTTAGGAATGATACTCTTAAGATTGGTGATACTCTTATTGTTCTACTTGATTTTAGTGCTAAAGTAAATTGTGATGTAGCCGTCTCAATACCTGTACGAGGCGGGCTAACGCTATTGGGTGATACAAATACAAACTTTACTTACACTCAAATAGTGAATGTCGAACGCGATAGTTTAAATTATATTACGTTAAAATTGGCGGTTAAAGATAAAATTACTTCATTTATTACAGGTGCCGTTTCTATTATCCCAGAAAATGAATATTTTAATGTTCCTATAGGCTTTACTTTTCATGATGAGGTGAATAAACAAATAGATATTGCACCAATAAATCCTAATTGTAGTACCATTAATAATTACGATGAGACTTGTAAGAATTATATATTTACGAAGGAGACATTCTTTTCAACAAGGCCAAATGAAAAGAGATTTGTTAATATAACAGGTAGTATTTTATATTATGATCATTATGCACCTCATGAAGGAGAAGTTCCTGATATTAAAGGGGCATTTACTAATGTATGGTTGTTTTTCTATAGAAATAGTGCACCAAATAAATTGTATCATCCCGTTCCTTTTGATAATAATAATATGCCAAGTGAAGGTATTCATTATTTTAGAACTGATCACAATGGCGTATTTAGCTTTAATTTTGGCTACTTGTTGGATTCGTTAGTTGGTCAAACTTCAATTGAAGATTGGGGTATTACATTAATTGTTGCAAAAGAAAATGAAGCCTTACAATTGTACTCAAATACTAATAATATATTAGTACACGGAATTAATAATCCTGATAGAAGTTCATCAAACATAAAGTGCTTTCATAGATTATTACTGCCTAAATATGATACACCTTTTTCTTTAAACTCTCCTATATTTGTTTGGAATGTTGGAAATGTATTTTTTAAAGAATTTGGATCAAGTGATAGAGAAGGTGCAATATTTAGACATACTACTTTATCAAGAAAATTCTTAATAGAAAGACTCGAAATAGACGAAAGCAATGCTTTAAGTATGTCAATCAATATTCCCCAACAAGTTGAAGTTGTAGAAGAATTTGCAGCTTCAAATTATAATAGATTTTCAAATGGTAAAATATGGATAACAAGTAAAGATAATAGTAAGCGTAGTGATCCTACATCAAACTTAATTGCACACGAATGGGGGCATTATTATCACTCGTTTCTCGGTTTTAAAGGTACTGGCACAATCGTTCAAGAGGGATGGGCTCTCTTTTTTGCTAATGCAATGATGAACTGGGCTGAAAATAAATATGGGGATCAACGTAATTACATTGACGATTTAGAGATGGGACCATTCCTTCATTATGTCGCATCTTTCAAGTATTTAGAGGGCGATGTTGAGAAACATAAAATTGAGAATTATGATAGATTTGGTAACGTATCAAAAACAAGTGGTGGTTTTTCGACTGGTCATTATGATATGTCTCGATTTGCCTGTTACTTATGGAATATTTACGATTCCTCTGAAGATGGAAGCTTTATTAGACCAATTCATGAAGGGTATGAAAATGATGATGTTCAAGGATTGGGTAAAGAAGTGTTTGAATGTTTTATTGAGTATAATAGGAATTTTTATAATCTTACCTATACTGATATAGGAAGTCCAAGTGGATTTAATAATTTATTTCAGGATTTTGTAGCACCTATATCTGATGATTCTAAAGAAGTTTTACGTAGCTCAATTCAAAAAATTTATAATTGTATGGATTTTCAAGATGAAAATTTAAAATTGAATATTCTTACTAAGAGAATGGCGCCGCCAATAATTAAACTCGAATCTGTAAATATGAACGGTGAGAATTCAACTGCCTATCTTAAATCTAATACTTATCCACCAAATATAGGTGTATATAATTTACGGTGGTTTACTTCTACGACAGATACTCTTTATCACATTGTGACGAATTTTTCAAACAAAGAAAAAAATATATTGGTATATAACAAGTCTCATGAAGGAGACTGGGAACCCTATAACCTCGTGGATGATGTTGGGACATATTACGAAGCGTCATTAGATAAACCTGTACCAGCTGAATATCGTTTTTATACATTATCGTATATATGGAATAAAGAGTTAGAACTGACGCGTGAATACTTTTCTTATGGTGTGAATCCTGAAATAACTATAACGCAAAAGAGCATATTGAATGATTACGATGGCGTTTTATTTGCTGATGCCTTGCTTTTTCCAAATCCAAATAGGGGGAGCTTAAGTATTAAAAGCAGTAAAATTAATAATAAATATCTAAGAATTAGAATTACAGATTTAAATGGTAGAGTTGTTTTGCAAACATTTAATACTTCATCCAATCAGGAGCTAAATGTTGTATTGCCAGCAGCAATTACGAATGGCATCTACTTAATTGAAATAATAGATAATATTTCAAACGAGCTTTTAGTTAAAAATTTATTTAGTGTAATACAATAATTTATATAGAGGGCGAAATGAAAAAATATATAATTTTATTGACATTAGTACTATGCTTCTACACAACTGAGGCTTTTGAATGGTACAATATGAGCCCGCCTACTGCAAGTAATTATTATGATTTAAAAATTTTTAATGGTAAAGATTTATTAGTAATCTCAGTAGCATCTAACTCTTTTGTATTTATGAATGATAATTTAGAAGTTGCCAATTGGCGAGAAATGGGTAGAGCCATATATAATAAAGTATTTCCTTCAAGAATTGTTTTGCTTGATTCACATTTAATAATAGGTTCTTATGGACAAGGCCTCTATAAAACTCGATGGTCAATTTATACTGAATGGCACGATGGCTACGAGATAGAATGGGATCTAATAAATAAAGGCTTTTCAAGAAATGTTGTAAATTCAAAAGGGGATACAGTTATAGATAATCCTTCAGTAAGTGCTTTAGAAACTGATGGCAAAAATCTATATGCTGGTACTCTCGCTTATGGCTTTTATATAAGCACCGATGGTGGTGATACATGGGTAAAGAGAATAAAAGGCTTACCATCAGCTGAAGAGGCAAGAGATGACAATATTTGGATAAAAAGTATTTCAGTTGTTGATACTACCCTTTATATTTGTCTTGATTTCGTAGAACTTGGTAAAGGGGTATATAAAAGTACAAATTACGGAGAGAGTTGGGAACCTTCTCATTATGGTCTTAACCCTGCTACCTTAGTGAAATCAATAACAACATCTAATGGTGAAGTCTATGCTGCAGGAACAAATATGGATGATTCAGGTAAGGGAATTGTTTATATGTTGCAAGATGAGAATGAGTGGGTAGATATAAGTGGTGATTTACCACCTACTACTGTTGTATCTAGTATAGCAGCAAAAGATAAACATCTTGTAATTGGCACTCGAGAAGGATTTATTTACTTGAGTACAAACAAAGGAAAAAACTGGACAAGAATAGATCAAGATAAAATGCCGCGTAAGATAGAAGCAATTGCTATAAGTGAAGACTATCTCTTTGCCTGTCCACAATTTGTTCCACAATATGATGGCGATAAATATGTACCAATGTATCTTCACCGTGCTAAGCTAAGCGAGATAGAGATGAGTGTTACAGACAGTAATATTCCAAGTTTCTGTATCTATCCCAATCCCGCAGGTGATTATATCAATATTTCGATAGATAATGAGGCAGGTTTACTCACTCGCGAGATACAAATACTTAATTTATTAGGGCTTGTAGTTACAAAATCGAATTTAACAGACGGCAATAATAGAATAGATATTTCCGATTTACCACAAGGCACATATTTTATAAAATTGGGCGATAAGGTAGAGAAATTTTTGAAAATGTAGAGTTTTGTTTAGTAAGCTGTACTACACTTTCAAAAGTGTAGGACAGCTTAAATGCCATAGGCAATGTGGCAAGCCCCATTGCCTCCCCGTCTTTTATTTCTAAACAAGCAAGATGCTTATCCTACCAACTATCCACTATTAAAAATTATTATATTTTATTAGCAAAACAGATTTTTATTTACAATATTTTTTAATTTTATTAATCTATTCATTATTATTTAATAATTTGGAGAATACAATGAGTTTAGAACAAAAAATTAATGAAGAAATGAAAGCCGCTATGAAAAACGCTGATAAAATCCGTCTTGAAACGCTTCGTTCCGTTAGAGCGGCAATAATTGAATTTGCTAAAAGCGGTTTAAATCGCGAAATGAATAATGAAGATGAAATTAAAATTTTAAATTCACTTGCTAAAAAAAGAAAAGATGCTATTGCAATGTATGAACAAGCGGGTAGAAACGAGGCAAAAGAAAAAGAAGAATTGGAATTATCAATAATTCAAGAATTTTTACCTAAACAATTAAGCGATGAAGAAATCACTAAAATTATTAAAGAAATAATAGAAAAAGTAGGAGCAAGCTCACAAAAAGATTTCGGTAAAGTAATGGGACCCTCGATGAAAGCATTAAGCGGTCAAGCTGATGGAAATAAAGTTCAAACTATCGTTAAAAATCTTCTCGGAGCTGACTAATTATAATGGAATTAAGCTCTTATAAATCTAATATTTTTATCGAGCAAAGAGATAAATATACTGAATCAATTTTTAATGATACTTTAAAACAACTCGAATATTTCAATGTACTCGAATTTATCTCAAAATATGCTTATTCTGAATTAGGGAAAAATTACGTTCTTAGTACTCTGCCAATAGATGATATTGATTTTTTGAATGAAGAACACTCATTAATTGATGAAATGAGGAATATTTTTATTCGAGGTGAAAATATTCCTTTTGATGGATTGACAGATATTTCTCATAGTTTATTCAAATCAAATATTGAAAATGCTGTTTTAAATGCAATTGAAATATTATCAATTTTAGATACAATTAGAGCATTTAGATTAATTAAAAATTTTTTTATTGAGCGTGAAGAAGTCTATCCACTTTTAAAAGAATTGACATCATTTTTAGCAGATAATAAAATTTTAGAAAAGCATATTAACGACGCAATTGATGATAGTGGGGAAGTTCGTGATAACGCATCAAGAGAATTACAAAGAATTAGAAGCGATATTAGATATAAATCCCAAAAATTAAGAGCAAGATTACAAAAAATCGTTAGAAAAGTCGTCGAGCAAGAAATTGTAAGAGAAGATTTTTATACTATTCGCGAAGGTCGTTTTGTTTTACCAATAAAAAGCGAAAATAAAAGAATTATACCCGGTATTATCCATGGAATTTCGCAAACGGGAGCAACAGTATTTTTAGAACCATCTGAAATTATTGAGATAAATAACGAATTATCGCTTTTAGCAAATGAAGAACTTCGCGAAATTCACCGTATTTTATCAAATTTAACAAACGAAATACGAACAAATTTTCATAGTTTTCAAAATTCTATGGAAATTATAAAAAGATTCGATGGAATATATGCAAAAGCTAAATATTCTGTAAATTACGGCGGAATAAAACCGAAGATAAATAATGAAAATTATATTTATTTAAAAGATATAAAACACCCTATTTTATTGCACTCGGGAACAAATCCTAAAAGTGTTATTCCATTAAGTATTGAGTTTAATTCTAAACATCGAGGGCATTTAATATCGGGACCAAATGCTGGTGGCAAGACCGTTGCCTTAAAAAGTATTGGCTTGAATATATTAATGGCATTATCGGGAATATTTCCTTTGGGAGTGTGTATTACAAATTTTCGGAGCGTTTTTGCTTCTATTGGCGACCACCAATCTATTGAGCATAATTTAAGTACATTTAGTTCGCAAATGCTACAAATAAAAAATATATTTGATAATTGTAGTAATAATTCATTAATTTTAATTGATGAAATTTGTTCGGGAACTGACCCACAAGAAGGTGCAGCGCTTGCTTGTGGAATACTTGATAGCTATATTAATATGAATTTATTTTTTATAGCAACAACGCACCAATCTTCTTTAAAAACTTATGCTCTAAACCGTCCAGAAATAAAGAATGCTTCTTTAGAATTTGATAGCAGTAAATTAAAACCAACATATAAATTTTTATCTGGAATACCCGGTAATTCTTATGCTTTTGCACTATCAGCAAGCATTGGGATTTCTGATTTAGTACTCGAAAGAGCAAAATCATATTTAGGCGATAAGCAAAGCGAACTCGAAAATAGTATTTCCATACTTCAACAATATAAGCAAGAAGCCGAGCAATTACGCAACGAAGCCGAAGAGGAAAAGCAAAAATTTAAAAAATTAAATGATGAGTATAATAAAAAGAATTCAGAATTTAAAAATAAACGAAAAGAGTTATTAAACGAAGCAAAAATCGAGGCTCAACAAATCGTTAGCGGTGCAAATTCATTAATAGAAAGTACTATACGAGAAATTAGGGAAGAGAAGAAAAAAATTGCGGATATTAAACAAGATTTTCAGCAAAAAAAAGATAAAATCATTAAAGAAGTTGAGAAAATTAATAAAAAAGATGAAAAAATTGAAACTGAGGTTTTTTCTACGGGCGATACTGTGATTATGCTCGAAAATAACTCGCAAGGTATAATAATCGAAGTTGATGATGAAGATAAAATGGCTCTTGTGGAATTTGGTGGTTTTAAATTTAGATTAAAACTAAATCAGATAAAAAAAACAAAAGCAGAGAAAATTTCAAAGAAAGACTTATCTGATTATATTAAATATGATGTTAAAACGCGTATTGATGTCCGTGGTATGCGTGCCGACGAATGTATAAGAGTAATTGATGAATTTATTCAAGACGCACTTGTGAATAATGTACAAATGGTTACAATTGTTCACGGTAAGGGAACGGGGGCGCTTAAGCAAGCAATCCACGAATTTTTGAAATATCGCCATAGTGTGAAAGATTTTAGATTAGGCGAACTCGTTGAAGGTGGAGCTGGGGTTACAGTTGTCGAGGTTTAATGAATAATTATATCAATATTCTATTTTTTTTATTAATATATAATTTGAAAAAATTTGGTGCAAAATTTGATATAAAAAATTTGTTAATTTCATCATATTAATAATAAATTGAATGGAAAAAGATAGTAATTATTTAATAAAAGATGCAGAAGTATGGCTTGATAGAGGTGATACTTTTTTTAAAAATAATGAACTCGATAGTGCTTTAGAGTGCTATACACGTTCTATAAATATTAATCCCCGTTCTGCTTTTTCATTTTTTAAGCGTGGTAATGCTTATCTTTCATCTAATAAAATTGATGCCGCAATTAGTGATTTTAATAGTTCAATCGCTCTTAATGCAAATTTTGCTTTTTCATTTTTTAAGCGTGGTAATGCTTATTATAAACTAAACGAGATTAATAATGCTTACCAAGATTATTCCATAGCAATAAAACTTAGCCCGACGTTTTCATTTGCTTTTCATAAACGTGCTATTTGTAATTTAAGATTTGGTAAAGTGCCAGAGGCTCTTGATGATTTAGAAAAGGCTTTAAAGCTAAATCCTGCGTTATCACTGGCTTATGTTACTAGAGCAAATATATTTTATGACAAAGGTGATTATGATAAATCTATTGACGACTATACAAAAGCTATAAAACTTGACCCTTCGATAGAAAAAGCCTATATTTCACGTGGACTTGCTTATAGTCACAAAAATCAATTAACTGAATCATTAATGGATTTTACTGATGCAATTGATTTGAATAATAATTCATATTTTGCCTATAATTTTCGTGGTTTAGTATTTGTAAAAATGCGTGAATATGCAAATGCTATCAGAGATTTTAACGAAGCAATACGATTAAAACCAGATTATACAGATGCCTATAATAATCGTGGAATTACATTTTTTATAGTTAAAAAATACGATGAAGCGTCAGAAGATTATGCACACGCATTGAAATTAAACCCTAATTCGCCAAATATTTATTATAATCGAGGTAATACATATTTATATCAAAAAAGATATACTGATGCAATGCTTGATTTTGATAGAGCTTTAAAAATTTCACCAAAACTTACCCCAGTTTATATTAGTAAAGCCAATTGTTATATAGCTCTTGGTCAGTATAAAGAGGCTTTGATGCTGTATAATAAAGCAATAATTATTAAACCAAAATTCTATGAAGCCTATCTTGGCCGTGGAAATGTTTATATGAAATTAAAAATGTATAAAAAAGCTCAAGAAGATTTTACACTTGCAATCGAAATTAGACCAGAAATAGCTCAAACTTATCTTAATAGAGGTATAGCATTTAAATCAGATAATAATATTGACGAGGCAATCAATGATTTTAATGAATTTATTAAAAAAGCAGAAGCTAACTCACCACAAACTCAAAAAATAAGACAATGGATTAAAAAAATGGCTTAATTTTGTCATTAAATAAAATTACTCATAAATTTAATTTATAAAAATTTGAAAACATAAGTATATTTATTAATTTTGTAAATAAATATTATCATTAAATATTAATAATTTTATGAATCAACTTATTCTTGGCGATTGTCTCGAAGTAATGCGGAATATGGATTCGGAATCCATAGACCTTGTATATTTAGATCCACCATTTTTCTCAAATAGAAATTATGAGGTTATTTGGGGTGATAAGGGAGAGGTGCGTTCTTTTGAGGATAGATGGGCTGGAGGGATAGACCATTATATAGCTTGGCTCAAAGAACGAGTATTTGAGATGCACCGCTTATTAAAAAATACGGGAAGCATATTTTTGCATTGTGATTGGCATGCCGACGCATATATCAGAGTATATATTCTTGATAAAGTTTTTGGAGTTAATAATTTTCGTAATCATATAATTTGGCAAAGAACAAGAAATCCAAAAGGATCGCAGTTTGAAAATAAAAACTTAGGTGTTGCAACTGATACAATCTATTGGTATTCTAAAACAGAAAATTATTTCTTTAACGAAGAATCCGCTCGTGAACAATTGCAAAATGGTGAATTAGCAAAAAAATACCCAAGATTTGATGACAAAGGTAGATATTACCCAGGACCTATAATAAGAGGTGCTTCAATGGGATTAAGACCAAATCTTGTATATGAATATAAAGGGTTTATCCCAAAAGATTTTGGTTGGCGTATGACAAAAGAAAAATTGATAGAACTTGATGAAAATGGCGATTTAGGCTGGTCATCAAACAATAAACCTTTTAGAAAATTACGCCCCGATAATGATAAAGGAAATCCTATATATAATTTTTGGAACGATATAAACCGTTTATATTCAAATGATAAAGAAAGTATAGGTTATCCAACTCAAAAGCCAGAAAGATTATTAGAGCGAATAGCTATACTAACTTCAAAAGAAGGTGATACAATATTAGATCCTTTTGTTGGTGGAGGCACTACCGTAGTAGTAGCAGAAAAATTAAACCGAAATTGGATAGGTATTGATCAATCTGTACAAGCAATTAAAGTATCGGAATTAAGGATACACAAAATTCAAGGAATTTTCTCTAATCCATTTTCTGTTACTCTGCATAAATATGATTATGATACTTTAAGATATGCAGATGCTTTTCAGTTTGAATCTTGGATAGTTGAGCGATATGGCGGAAAATCCAATCTTAAACAAAGAAGTGATTTCGGTATTGATGGCGTTATGCGAAATGGCACGCCAATACAGGTAAAACGCTCCGATTCAATTGGTAGAAATGTAATTGATAATTTTCATTCTGCTATAATGCGTTATGATAAAGCTCTTTATGAACGTAACAAGTCAAATAAAGAACCCGTTGGATATATAATTGCTTTTTCATTCGGTAAAGGTGCAGTGCAGGAAGTTGCTAGATTAAATAATGAAGTAGGAGTAAAAATTAATTTAGTAACAGTAGAAGAAATTGTTCCTATTGCAATGAAACCCACTATTAAAGTAGATACTTTTGACTTAGGAGTAGATGCAAAAGGATTAAGGGAAATAGAATTTGTAATAGAAGCAAAAAGCGAAGCTGATATAGAATTTTATTCTTATGATTTCGAATACAATGCTAATGAAAATAAATTCAATCCATCAATTGTTTTTGATAAAATTGGTAAACAAAAATATAAATTTAAGCCCGGAATTTTTGAAATAGCAATTAAAGCTATTGATTCAGAAGGATTAGAAGCAATGGAAATATTTAAACTAAAAATAAATGGTGAAATAGAAAGAAATTAGATATTTTCAAAATGACTTAGGTTTCAATTTTCAAATATTAATTTTTGTAACTTAATTATTCGTATATCGTATAGTGAATATATTATTAAAAAATATGGAAAATAAAAAATGCCTACTAAAATACTAATTACAGTTATATTTACTATGATATGTTTTGTAAATATCAATTTATATTCTCAAACAAAGACGGAAGAAACGCGTAGAAGCATTGATTCTACAACTGGCGAGGTTACTGTTATAAAATCTGAAATTATCTCAAAATCTGAGGATATTACTCCAATAAATAATATTCTTACAATCAATCCTTTAAAATTCTTTCTTTTTTATAATCTTAGCTATTATTTTAAAGTTAGTAATATATCTATGGTTGGTGTAGGTATGCAAATACCTACTCTTTCAGATATTTATGGTGGTGGAATTAATATTGAATATCGTTTTCATCCTTCGAAAAAAGCACCACGCGGTTTTTATGTAGCTCCTAATATTTCATATAATTATTTTAAAACTGATAATGTTACGCCCGATTCTGAAACAGAATCTAAAAGTGCAACTATATTCTCAGCTGGATTACTTCTTGGTTGGCAATGGTTCCCAAGCGAAGATTTTGCAATTGGTTTAGGAATAGGGGTGGATAGATATTTTACTTCTAAAGAAAGTAAATTTTTTGATGAATACAACGGAGTGATACCAGCCGTTCGATTTGATATTGGTTACTCTTGGTAAGAAAAAATATTTTAAAAAAGCCACTTATACAAAGTGGCTTTTTCTTAATTGAATATTCTAATTAATTGAAAGTTATAGGTTTTGGAGTGTCGCCAGTGTAGTCGTAAAATCCTTTTCCTGTTTTGCGTCCCAAATTGCCAGATGCAACTACTTTCTTTAAAAGTGGACAAGGGCGATATTTTGAATCTCCTAAATCATTATGTAATACCTCCATAATAGCAAGGCAAGTATCAAGACCAATTAAATCAGCTAAAAATAATGGACCCATTGGATGAGCAAAACCAAGTTTTGCAACCTCATCAATACCATCAACAGTTCCAATATTCTCCATCAAAGCATATACTGCTTCGTTTATAAATGGTAATAATATTCTATTTGCTATAAATCCGGGAAAATCATTTGCAGTTACGGGAGTTTTTCCAAGCTGTTGGCATAAACCAATTATTGTATTATAAACTTCTTCAATTGTTGATAAACCATTAATTACCTCTACTAATTTCATCATTGGAACGG
Organism: Bacteroidota bacterium; assembly: GCA_029974985.1. Taxonomy (GTDB): domain Bacteria; phylum Bacteroidota; class Ignavibacteria; order Kapaibacteriales; family UBA2268; genus JANJTB01. Next base: position 74,212 of record JARKQC010000270.1, read on the forward strand.
GATTCATAAAGTGCATACCTATTACTTTTTCGGGGCGATTAGTCTGAGCCGCAATTTCAGTTATTGATATTGTAGAAGTATTACTTGCAAGAATTGCATTTGGATTAATAACATTATCTAAATTTTTGAAAATCTTAAATTTTAAATCTTTATTTTCGCTAACTGCTTCAATAACTAAATCAACATCAGAGGCTGTTGCTAAATCAGTAGAAATTGTAATATTTTGTAGAGTATTATTTAAAGATTCTTCTGTTATTGTGCCTTTTTTTAATTGTCTTTCAAGGTTTTTCTTAATTGTTGATAAGCCTTTTTCGAGTACTGGCTGACTTATATCGCTCAAAATAACTTTAAATCCCGATTGTGCAAATGTATGAGCAATTCCATTTCCCATTGTGCCAGCTCCAAGTACTAAAACTTTACTTATTTGCATTTATATTCTCCAAAATTATGAAATAATAAAAAATTATTGACTAAATATAATTCAAAATCTTGTAAGTTAATTAGGATTAATTAAAATAATTATTAATTATTTACTTTTTATACCTTTAAAGTATATATATGTATATTAGTTAATATTAAATTTAAAATTATTTGGCAAATACTGAACTTTATATTAAATTTGTATTCTATATTTTTATAATTTTTCGATTTATTTTCTATGTGGAGTAATCTCAAATGAAATTTTTATTACATCTATTATTGATTATTTCTATGTCAATAATTGCATTATCAGAAGAAGTATTAATACAAGATTCTGTCGAAACAGGAGCTACATATAAAAATGACGTCTATTATAGTTTCATAAGCCCAAAGAATATCGTTACTAATCTTGGTAAAGAATGGGATATTGCTTTCGAAATTATTGGCGCTGGCTATTCTGTTATGAGCAATGGTGGCTGGGGGGTACAAGTATATTATCACGAAGATTTGACTAACGAAAATTTTGATGATGTTATTAATTTAGACGACGTTAAAAATAACTGGTCACAATTATTTAACTCTACTAAAACATGGACTATCGGCGCATTTAATAGCAATGCTGACCCCGATAATGAATTTGATTTAGGCTGGGGCGAGTATTCTATGGCTACTCACTCAGTTTTTGCTACTTCTTTTTATGTTGTTAAAACTATTAATGGTAGTTGGAAAAAAGTATTGATCGAAGATTTAACTGAAAGAACTTATCATTTTAAAATTGCTAATCTCGATGGCACTGAATTAATCGAAAAAGAACTTAAAAAAGATGATTTCTTAAATAAGAACTTTGCTTACTATTCGATAGATATTGATAATTTTATGGATAGAGAGCCATTAGTTAGCGATTGGGATATTGTTTTTGGTAAATATATCAATATGGAAGGCGATAACAAAGATACTCCTTATCCTGTTACTGGTATTAGAACTAATCCCAAAATTTTCAGTATTAGAGTTGAAAGCGAAAATCCGAAAACTGAAAATATACCAAATATCGAATTATTTGATGGAAATATTACTAATATTGGATCAGATTGGAAAAAGTTTGACGGTACGCAGTATGTTCTTAATAATTCTCTCGTATTCTTTTTATACAGAGAAAAGTCAGAAGTTATTTATCGTTTGATTCTTACTGGATTTGGCGGCTCCTCTGCTGGAAAATATTACTTTTTAAGAAGTGATATGAATACTTCGGTTAGTAATAATGACACTGATAATAAATTTGTACTTTCAATTTACCCAAGCGTAGTTTCGAGTGGGGAAAATGTTAATTTATTAACTACTATTGAGCAAAATACTAATTCTATTATCGAAATTTTCTCAAGTAATGGAAATTTAGTTTGGAAATCTGATTTTACTGCTACACAAGATTTTTCTAATGTTAATATCCCAACAAATAATTTAGCAAGTGGATTGTATATTGTTTCGATTAGAAATAATTCTGGTAGAGCATATCAAAAATTAATCGTACAATAATTTAATTATTAAAAGTAAATCTACGGAGTATCGTTATATATTTAAAAAAAAATAATGATACTCCGTTTATGATTAAAAAATTATTTATTTGATATAAAAAAATGAATCATAAATTAAAATTTGTTCTATTTGCAATTCCATTTATTTTAGTGGCTTGTATGCCCGAAGATGTACCCGTTACCCCTTTTGATAGGGGAAATGCTATAATTTCTCAGATCGTCCTCGAAAGCGACTATAAATGGCAGTCTTTTTTCAATCTATCCGAAAATAGAGAATTAAAACGCTCTTTGATGAATGAATGGGATTTAGCATTCAGTTGTAGCGATTCTTCTTATACTGTGCTTGTGAATACTGCTACTTTTATGCAAATAGAAGATAAAGGTAATGTGGCTTTTGAAGATATTAGCTCTGTAAAAAATCCCGTTTTTCGTGCTGAAAGCCCCGATGGATACGATGATATTGACTCAACTGCTATCAGACAGTGGTATGATATTGTAAATAATAAAGTTGTTTCTAAAAATCACGTTTATATCGTAAATATGGGAGTTACATCAATTGGAAGACCGCTCGGTAATAAAAAAATGATGATTATTCGAGCTGACGAAATTGAATACGAAATTCGTGTTTCTGACTTGAACGGAAAAAATGACCGAAATATTATCGTTAAAAGAAATCCAAATTTAAATTACGTATGTATTTCGCTTAAAAATGATGAAGTGTTTGATTTCGAGCCGCAGAGCGAAACTTGGGATCTTTTGTTTACCAAATATACATTTAGTTTCTACGAACCCGAGTATATTCCTTATTCCGTTACGGGAGTGCTGATAAATCCTAAATATGTCGTTGCCGCTGTGGATACCGTACATTCTTATAGTGAAATTACAAGCGATTTAATTGATAGCTATCAATTTTCTAATAAAATGGATATTATTGGATATGACTGGAAGAAAGTTGATATCGAAACGAGTGTCTATACTATTTATCCAAATATAAATTATATTATTCGAGATATAAAGGGGTTTTACTACAAACTTCACTTTATTGATTATTACGATGACGAAGGCAAAAAAGGCGCCCCAAAATTTGAATTCCAAAAATTATAACTGTATTTTTAATCGGCAGACAATGGGGCATGCCTCATTGTCAAATAAGACAGTTTTATTATAATTAAAAATTTGTATTTTTGATAGTTGAATGACCCCAACACTTTAACAAAAATAGTTGTGATTTGATTAAAAATTTGTATTTTTGATAGTAATTTCCTTGTAATGCTTTACAAAATAATGTTGTGATTTGATTAAAAATTTGTATTTTTGATAGTTAAAGGTAACGATAGAGAATTAAGCAAGGGTTGTGATTTGATTAAAAATTTGTATTTTTGATAGTCATAATCATTATTGGTAATTGTAGGGAATGTTGTGATTTGATTAAAAATTTGTATTTTTGATAGTTAAAGTCCTCCACCCATAAACCAATCAGGGTTGTGATTTGATTAAAAATTTGTATTTTTGATAGTGCAATAGAAAATCAGATATTAGTTGGCGAGTTGTGATTTGATTAAAAAATTGTATTTTTGATAGTGGTGTCATTTACATTAAATGACGTCTTGTAGTTGTGATTTGATTAAAAATTTGTATTTTTGATAGTATATCTGCTATTGGAGGTAAAGCTGTAAGGTTGTGATTTGATTAAAAATTTGTATTTTTGATAGTATTGCCAACAATGGTGAAATACCAGACGCTGTTGTGATTTGATTAAAAATTTGTATTTTTGATAGTTGCACAATATCGAAATGTACCTATCGAAAGTTGTGATTTGATTAAAAATTTGTATTTTTGATAGTTGGCAAAAGACGTTTACAATATGACTGTATGTTGTGATTTGATTAAAAATTTGTATTTTTGATAGTCAAATTATTTCGCAATGCGACGAAGGCGTTGTTGTGATTTGATTAAAAATTTGTATTTTTGATAGTTAACAGAAAGAGATACTATTAATAGTATCAGTTGTGATTTGATTAAAAATTTGTATTTTTGATAGTAATAAACAATTCGTTTGGAACGATAGGAGTGTTGTGATTTGATTAAAAATTTGTATTTTTGATAGTATCTAAAAAAGATATTGAAAAAGCAAAAAGTTGTGATTTGATTAAAAATTTGTATTTTTGATAGTTGAAAGCACCATAGCACAAAAAGAAATAAAGTTGTGATTTGATTAAAAATTTGTATTTTTGATAGTAATTTGATAACAATTATTCGGATAGAGCAGGTTGTGATTTGATTAAAAATTTGTATTTTTGATAGTCATCCCATTTACTGTGTAAAGCCCTTTGTTGTTGTGATTTGATTAAAAATTTGTATTTTTGATAGTGTAAAGCTGTTAGCAGTTCAACCACTATTCGTTGTGATTTGATTAAAAATTTGTATTTTTGATAGTGTACCGAAAGGCAACATCATATCTTTTTCAGTTGTGATTTGATTAAAAATTTGTATTTTTGATAGTCAGTAATGTTATCCTCAACAGTAGATGTTGTTGTGATTTGATTAAAAATTTGTATTTTTGATAGTTTATTACTTATTTATTTTTATTGTTGTTGGTTGTGATTTGATTAAAAATTTGTATTTTTGATAGTTTACTTCTTCTAATAAATGGATAACGTTTAGTTGTGATTTGATTAAAAATTTGTATTTTTGATAGTCTACATCTATCAAATCATTTTGCCAATTTAGTTGTGATTTGATTAAAAATTTGTATTTTTGATAGTCCTCGTTAGAGAATTTAAAATCCGTTGTAAGTTGTGATTTGATTAAAAATTTGTATTTTTGATAGTTTCATTTTTTTCCCAGACGTCAATGCACTGTTGTGATTTGATTAAAAATTTGTATTTTTGATAGTTTTTTGTTAAAGTGTTGGGGGCATTCAACAGTTGTGATTTGATTAAAAATTTGTATTTTTGATAGTGAAACCGTATATTTAGACAAAGTACGATTGTTGTGATTTGATTAAAAATTTGTATTTTTGATAGTTCTCATATGTCCAATTATTAATGAGTCATCTGTTGTGATTTGATTAAAAATTTGTATTTTTGATAGTTTCTATGGTGAAGGTGTTTAGCGGTATTAAGTTGTGATTTGATTAAAAATTTGTATTTTTGATAGTACATCTACTGTTGAGGATAACATTACTGAAGTTGTGATTTGATTAAAAATTTGTATTTTTGATAGTTAACGCAAATGCTATTTTTGACGGTTTCCAGTTGTGATTTGATTAAAAATTTGTATTTTTGATAGTAAATTAATATCATCTTGTACAGTTCTCATGTTGTGATTTGATTAAAAATTTGTATTTTTGATAGTTTCTGTTGCTTATGATTTCACTACGCACAAGTTGTGATTTGATTAAAAATTTGTATTTTTGATAGTTTCCATATTAACGTTAGGTAATTCTGCAAGTTGTGATTTGATTAAAAATTTGTATTTTTGATAGTCCAATGTACACAAATGTCACAACGACAGGGTTGTGATTTGATTAAAAATTTGTATTTTTGATAGTTCAAAGAAAAAGATGAAGGTGATGTAAGAAGTTGTGATTTGATTAAAAATTTGTATTTTTGATAGTTTCGATGTTATCATCATATTCAACGGTTTGTTGTGATTTGATTAAAAATTTGTATTTTTGATAGTATATTCTATGACTAATGTGCAACTATTAATGTTGTGATTTGATTAAAAATTTGTATTTTTGATAGTTTCGTCTTTATTTTTAGCAAACATATCTTTGTTGTGATTTGATTAAAAATTTGTATTTTTGATAGTTTTAAAAGCTGTACACGTTATTGCAGGGGGTTGTGATTTGATTAAAAATTTGTATTTTTGATAGTTTAACTGGCGGCAATCCTTTATTACATAAGTTGTGATTTGATTAAAAATTTGTATTTTTGATAGTATCACCGCAGGAGATAGTGAGGACGGAGAAGTTGTGATTTGATTAAAAATTTGTATTTTTGATAGTTACTGTAGTCAAATGCAACACCGTTTTTAAGTTGTGATTTGATTAAAAATTTGTATTTTTGATAGTAAAAACAATAACATCATATCAACAATAGCAGTTGTGATTTGATTAAAAATTTGTATTTTTGATAGTCCATACGAGGTTATGGAGTGCCACAGGTGGTTGTGATTTGATTAAAAATTTGTATTTTTGATAGTGCGTTTAATTTTGTTACTGCTTGATTTGTGTTGTGATTTGATTAAAAATTTGTATTTTTGATAGTCCCAAGATGGACGATTTAAATAATGAAATAGTTGTGATTTGATTAAAAATTTGTATTTTTGATAGTCTGTAAATTCAATTACAGCCTTATTTTGTGTTGTGATTTGATTAAAAATTTGTATTTTTGATAGTAGAATACGGATAACGACATCAAAGGCGAGGGTTGTGATTTGATTAAAAATTTGTATTTTTGATAGTAAAGAGGTGCAGAATGCCACATTAACGGATAGTTGTGATTTGATTAAAAATTTGTATTTTTGATAGTCCAAATATGAAGATAATTACTAACGAGCTGTTGTGATTTGATTAAAAATTTGTATTTTTGATAGTTGCTGACTAAATATAATGCAATGTATGATGTTGTGATTTGATTAAAAATTTGTATTTTTGATAGTGAACGATGCAAGAAATAGATTACCTGTTAAGTTGTGATTTGATTAAAAATTTGTATTTTTGATAGTTATTTGTTTTCGCCTTCGCCTTTCATTTAGTTGTGATTTGATTAAAAATTTGTATTTTTGATAGTGCTGGACGTTATTATTTGCAACTCGAAGACGTTGTGATTTGATTAAAAATTTGTATTTTTGATAGTTTAATATTTCGACAATAGATTTATCGTAAGTTGTGATTTGATTAAAAATTTGTATTTTTGATAGTAAATAAGCGTGTCCCCAATTTATTGAATTGGTTGTGATTTGATTAAAAATTTGTATTTTTGATAGTCTTTGATATGCCGTGATAATGGATTCCTTGTTGTGATTTGATTAAAAATTTGTATTTTTGATAGTGTTCTTATTGGCAGCATCTGTCCCGCTCACGTTGTGATTTGATTAAAAATTTGTATTTTTGATAGTAGCTCTGAAGAGTTTGTTTCTGAAAATGAGTTGTGATTTGATTAAAAATTTGTATTTTTGATAGTAATAGCAAATTACCTATTGTTTCAATTAGGGTTGTGATTTGATTAAAAATTTGTATTTTTGATAGTAGGTATTTTGTAAGTGCCTACTATCATTATTATTTAATATAAGTTTTAATTAGAATAATTCTAATTGTTTCTTGCTATCTAAGGGGAATGTATATTGTGTTCTACCAAAAAATACTTCCATTTTTTCAATTTGTTTGTCTGTTATCATTAGTATTTTAACGTCGCCTTTTTCTTCGATTATGGCTTTTACTTTTTTCTTATATACTTCGGCACTTTCTAAGCTCATGCAATGTCGGGTATAGACAGAGTATTGCATCATCGAAAATCCGAGCTTTAATAAGTTTTTTCTAAATCTTGCCGCTCTTTTTCTTTCGATTTTAGTAACTACGGGCATATCAAACATTACGATTAGCCACATAATATTATATGAATTAAATCTACCAAAGCTCATTCTAAGAATTCTGGATAATTAATTATTTCATTTTCACCTAAGGCGCATTTTACGAGCGATGCGCTTGTCATAGTCATTGCTATCATTAGCGGTCGAGTAACATTTTTAAATTTACAATCTCGAGTAGGTAATTTTAGTATGACTTTTTTAAATTCTTTTGTAATTTCAAGTGATTTACTATATTCTATGTATTTCATAACAATATCATCTACATATACTCTATACGGCTCCATAAGGTCATCTGCTAAGCAAAATGCATTATATTTATTGCTATGCTTTATACCGAGTGTTGGATGCAGTCCCGAGCCGGCAATAGCTCTTGCCATTACAGCTCTTATAACTGCATAACCATAATTGAGCAAATTATTGGGTGGATCGCCGTATCTCTCTCTTGTAAAGTTCATTCCAGTAAATAATTCGTTCCAATAATATTTAGATGCTTGTGCTTCTCTATTTGTAGAGTCTCCCGTTTTGACTGTTTTTACAAAGCGTCTAAGAGCTGTATCGTTTTTTCCAATAAATTTTAAAAAATTTGCTTGATTTTGAATTTTTTGCTGAATTGTTTGTTTCCATAATTTGTTTTTTAAGGTATCTTTCATTTCTGCTTGTGCAATGAAAGTCTGAGCTTGCGTTGTATTTGAATTTAGATTTAGCAACATAGTGCTTGGTGTGTGATTTTTATCGCAGAAGCAAACCGCAATATTTTTTTGTGCAAGGAAAGAAAAAAGATAACCTGTGTAAGTAGTTGCAATATTATCGAGAACTATAAAACCAACATCATCTAAGCATACACTTTTAATTTCTCCGCTCTCTTTATTAAGCAGAATAAGTTGCTCATTTTTTATGCTCAGATGATGTTCGCTCTCTATTAATAATGTTCTTTTAATCATTCTTTTAATATAATTAAATTACCTAATACATCTATTCTTACTTTTAGAAGTTTTGCTTTTTTCAGTGCGCCTAAACTTCTTATCATTATCATTTCACTATCAAAATTTATTGTAGCCGCATTATGTTTTCTGAAAACATAATATTTACTTGATAGTTTTTGCACTCTATATAAATTATCAAAAATTTGTTTTTTACTAAGATTATATATTTCAGAACTATCAATATCCATACCAACAAGGAACATTTCATTTCTTTTCATAGTGAATTTTAGCTTAGCACCATCTAAATATGGAGGCACGATTTCGATTTTGTTTCTCTGCCTATTCACAGCCTCCCAAAATGTAAGAATTAACTCAGAATAATTACCATCCTCATCTTCGTAAATAGCAACAATATAGTTGTTATCAGGGTCAACATATTGGTTAATTCCTTCGTGTAATTGCGAAGTATTACCAAGATTATTTGTTAATCTAATTTTATTAATAGGAACGGGTTTGCCTCTTTTATTATTAAGAAATAGTGTAGTTTCTTTAAGTCCTGTTTCGGGATTAAATCGAGTGAAAGCATCTTTTGGCACATCGTATTTCTTATTATTTATTTTGACACCTAATTCTTGCAGACGATTAAGCACAATTTTCTTAATTGTGGGGTCGGCAATGCGATTAATCTTAGCAGAATTTTCAATCGAATCAATAGGCACTCTCACATTATAATAATACCTATTATCAACAGGGGAGAGGCGTTTACCATAGACTGTTTCAGCGTGAAGTTTTCCTCTAACGGCATATCCTTCGGTTTTATAGACTTTTCCTTTTTTTCTTTTTTTAGTAACAATTTTAGTAGTAATTTGTATTCTATTTTCGAAAGAAACTAAAACATCGCTAATAGCTTTTTCAGCATCTTTACGGAAGCTTTCCCAAGGTGGGGGGAAAATATCTTTTTTTACATATTTAAATTTTTCGGGATTGCTAATTCTGAAAAGAAACTTTTTATTTGTATTAGCCACAACTAATGCATCAATAATATGGTGTCGGTGGTCATCACGATTTTTTTCATCTTCTTGTTTATTCAGAATAGAATTAAGCCCCCAATTATGTCTTAATTTAGCAGTGATACCTCCCGAATAAGTATTAACATTATCGCAAATTTGTTGTAAATATAGAGTTGCGTATTTAGAGAAATATCGAGTGTCATTAAGCTGTTTTGACGCAAAATCTTGGAATGTCATTGGGTTTTCATTTGCAAATTTCTTTGCTTTGTTATAGGGCAAAATTTTAAATGCTGTATCTTTCATTAATTTCCAGCGTTCTTTGTCTGCCGAAAAATATTCAAAAGGAGTTCTATCACCTTTTTGATGATTCTCTTCTCTAAAACAGAGTACTTTATTGCTATAGCTATCATCTAGTGAACGGCTATAAGGTATCATGTGATCTACTTCAATAATATTACTATCACTAAATACTTGATTAATAGAAATTGGTTTATGTGAATAAGGGCAAATAGTATTTTGGTTTTTCGCTTCCATTTCTTTATATAGCACATATTTTTGAATGTTTTCTCTTGAAATTGCAAGCCCAACTTGTTCAAGATATTCCTCAGCCTCTTTATTAATTTTTTCTCTTTTTCTATTATTATAAAGTGTTTCTAATCGTTGTTTTTGATTTTGTTTAAGTTCTCTTGCTAGTTCGATATTAATTCTTGAAAATCCACCGTATTCATTTTGTAAGGCATTAACAACTTTACGTAATTCATAAAGCCCTTTTTGTACAATTGGATTTCTAAGATTATCGGGCATACCAAGTAAATCATTTTTACTTTTTTCTATTTCAATTTCACTTGGGTGATAAAGTTTTTTCAGCTGTTTTTCACTAATATTATAATTTACTTTTAAATACTCTTTAATTCTATTGCTAAGCTCACCTTTTGGTAGATTAGTATTCAGCTCAATATCAATATAATTATAGATTTTATCAATTTCTTCGGGTGCAAGCTCTTTTTTCAAATCAGCGAGAGCATTATCCACACCCGCTAAAATCACAGCATCATAATACAAACGTCCATTTCGTAAATGTGGTAAAATATTTTTAATAGCTTTTAGACTTAATTTTGAGTATCCATCTTTAAGATTAATTTTACATAATAAATCCGCTTGCTCTTGTGAGAAATCCCATCTATTTTGAGCGTAATTGTGTAGCCATTCATTATTTTTAGCAAAATAAAGCACGTCCCACATTTCGTATTTTAATTTTTCAATATCAAAAAATTTGAGTCGCACTTTTGGAAAAAGTTTAATAATTTGATTAAATCTATAATCTGTATAATGTGCCGAGAATTTTGTATCATCATCATAATTAAATTTTGCATCACCCAATTTAAATTTTTTATGTAAATCTGATATTTTCGTATCAGCTGATTTATTAGCAATATAATTATAAAAATCGCATTTAAGTTCGAAAGAAATTGGCTCGCCGTTTAATCTTAAATTATTAAGTACTTGCCAAGTTCTAAACTCTTCAAATTCAACTCTACTAATCGGGCATCGTTGTTTATTTTTTTCAAACATACATTTGCCAATAGTTTTTTTCTGCGACAGCAATTCTCTTTGGAAAAATAGAATACCTTTTTTGGGGTCTCCAATTTTTGATTTTAGTTCATCAGTATAAAAATCGGGTTTAAATTCCTTTTGTTTTTCCCATAATTTTTCAAATTCATCAATATAATTTTGCCTTTTAATTACTCTATTTCTAATTCTTTCTTTCAAAATGAAAGGTTCATTTTCGAGATGTGAAATTGTATAAAAATATTCACCAAGAGTTCTAAACCCATTATCGAGAATTTTTTGATTGTCATTTAATCCAATTTTTCTAGTATTTTTGTCAGTCTCATCAATTTTAGTTTCTTTGGCATCTCCATTTCTACTACTTTTGAAACCACGTCTTTTAGCAAACTGAAAAAGTATTCTACCGAATTCCTCTTTAGTTAATTCATTATCTAATCCGTACCATCTTAAAAAATATGGATTAAGTCTAAGCCACTTTTTGCGATTATTAAAATCGGGCATCATTTCTAATTTAATTAGTAGCCTTTCCATCATATTAATTCTTAACTTTCTTCTGCGGTGTTGCCTTCGCGTCTGTCTAAATTCACGTCTTTCGGCATTTTTAGGAGATTCTTTCCCGCTTTTGGAATCAACATTAACTCCTTCGTGAAAAATCCTAACTCCACAATTTATGATTTTCTCGGCTTCTTCATCAATAATAGCCCAACCAATACTATTGGAACCGACATCAAGCCCTAAAGTATATCCCATTCTCAACTCCAAAATAAAATATTAATTTTGTTTTAATTAAAAGTTTAAAATAAAAAAATATTTGGAAATAAAATCAAAGAATGTTATTTTTGTATAACAAATTTTTAATCTTATCATAATAAGGCTATAAGCCGTAGTGATATTTTCACTTGAGTTCTTCTTCGGGAGAACTCTTTTTTTTTATTCTTTATTTTGCGACAAAGTAGATGAAGAATTAGAAGAATTAGGAATAGATGAAATGCAAGTATATGATTCAAAAAGTAACCTTATATTAATAAAAATTAAAAATAAAGCCTTTTAATAGTGCTTATTTTAACAAAAAAGTAGTTTTAAAGGAAAATTATGTTTATTTCAACTTTAATTTAAACTTTTTTTTAATGCACCTTCTTATTCTTAATTTTACGGGAAATTAGGAAATCTGCAAGAAAAATTAGTATTATAAAGGGTAAAACGGAGATTGAATCTTCGGGCCAAAATAATCCAAATCGAAAGTCAATATATGAAAAAGGAAATAGCCAGCCATAGCCGCGATCACTAACTCCTTGTTGCATAGCGTCAAGAAAAAGGTGAGTGAATGTGCCGAGACTTAACAAAAATATGATTAACCGTTGCTTGCTCTCCTCAAAAAAATAGCTAATAATAATTATAATTATTGCAAGTGCGATTGGGGTGTGAAAAGCATGAAAAAAATGCCTAAGAGGTGGAAAAATAATCATAAAGGGACGTGTCGCTAAATCTGGCAACATCGCACCAATTAGATAAATAATTAAATTATGAATCTTAATATTTCTTTTTCTAACAAGATATGCAGCAACGGTATGTGTAATTAAATCGGGCATTTACCTTTCCTCAAAAATAAATTTTTCTTTATTAAATCTAAAATATTTAAAAAATAAAAAGAAAATAATAAAAACGGGTATCACTGATAACCAAATTTTATAAGTGCGCGTACGGGAAATATGAATAAATTTGACATCAACAGTATCGCCATTCAAATGAATTGACTTGATTTGTAATAAATCGCCAATTTGTAGATTTTCACCTTCTGGAAGTGCTTTTTTGTAATTAATGCCAACTATGGTATCTCGAATTCCATCAGCGTAGAAAAATGAATCTTCTACTTGCTTGACGTATATAGCGCCAAGATTCCATTCTGGATTTTTTCTTTTTTCTATTCTATACTCTTCACCATTATATTTATTATCATAAAATCCTAAGAAAATCAATAAAATGGTTAGAAGTGAAATTACAATTATTTTGTTAGTTCTAAAACTCATTTCTAAAATGACAAATTATAAAAATAATTATTTTATTATAAAAAATAAAAAAATATTAATATAATATTTATTATGTAGTATAATTTAATAACATCTAAAATTTAACATATAAGTAATAAAAATTAACAATAAATTAATAAAAATTTAATAATTAATCAAAAATTATTGTATTTTTGTATTTAAGAAAAATGTTATTTGAGAATTAATTAAAACAATTAAATCTTATGACAAAAAAAATACTAATAATAGACAATAATATTGATGATGTTAAAAATCTAAGCGTTATTTTGCAACAATCTGGCTTTTTGATTGATATTGCAGATTCATCAAATAAAATAATCGAAAAAATTTCTTCTTTCGAGCCAGATTTGATATTATTAGATGCTTTGATGCCGCAAGAAGATGGTTTGGAATTGTGTAAATTAATTAAAGATGATATATTTTCAAAAGAAATTCCGATAATATTTATAACCGAATTTATTAAGCCCGAAAATTTAGAAAAAGCTTATGATTATGGTGCAATTGATTATATTAAAAAACCATTCTTAAAAGAAGAATTAATTGCAAGAGTTAAAAATCAATTTCAATCAATTAATCAGAATAAGATAATAAAGAAGCAATTAAAGGAATTGACAGAATTAAATAATGAAAAAAATGGTATTATCGAATTAACAGTTCACGATTTAAAAAATCCTCTTCAAGCGATTATTGGTTATTCTGATGTATTGATTAATAAACTTACAGAAAAAGAGCAATTATTATTAAATTATCTTCATTCTATTAAATCTTCTGCTCAAAAAGCAGTTAGCATTATTAAGGATTTGAATGAGGTAAATACTATTGAATCTGGAAATCTCACTCTTTATTATGAGAAATTTGATGTTAGAGAAGTTTTATTAAAAAATGTCGAAGATTATTTATTTTCTGCTGAAAGTAAAAAACAAATAATTATATATGAAGAATATGAAGATGAATTATTTGTAAATTCTGATAAAATCAAGATGGCAAGGATTTTTGATAATCTTATTTCTAATGCAGTAAAATATTCCGAATCTAATAAAAAAATATATGTAAAATGCGATTTAATCACTGAACATAATGCGAAATTAGTAAAAATTATTATCAAAGATGAGGGACCTGGTTTTACCAAAGAAGATTTAAAAAAAATATACGGTAAATTTGCAAAATTATCTGCAAGACCAACTTCTGATGAATGCTCTACTGGGCTTGGCTTATCAATAGTCAAAAAATTAACTGAATTATTAGAAGGTTCTCTTGAATTAAAAAGTTCAGTAGGAAAGGGGGCTGAATTTATTCTTAAATTTAAGTTAATTCAATAAATTTATTATATCCTAATCATTTTTTAATTTCTTTTTTACTTTTGATTTAATAATATTCAATGAATAGTTATACGCTTCTAATTTGAAAAAGTAAGATATTGAAATAAATACTATTATACTAATAATTAAATTAGCAAAAATTTCAATTATTCTACTTGAATCAAAAATATAATTCAAATTAATATAATTAATTATAAAAATAATAATCGCAAGAATGCTATATGGAAAAATTTTTCGAATCTGGTTATAAATACTAATGTTAATCTCTTTCTGAACTATAACAAATGATATTATTGTATAAATTACAGCAACAAAAATCTGTCCATATACTATAGTTTCTAATGATTTAAGCGATAATACTATTATTATACCTTGCAAAAAGCGTTTTGTTAATTCGATATACATAAATCGCTTTGATTTACCTCTGGCAATGAGTAGATTTCCAGCCATAAAATGTAATGGTAAAAACATCACCTCGATACATAAAAATTGAAAAAGCGGAACAGAGCTGAGCCATTTATCAGTATAAAGCAATACAAAAAGATTTTCACCATTAGCAGAAAGAAAAGATAAAACACTAAAATTAATAAATCCAGTTAAAATAATTATTTTAAAAAAAGTATTTTTTAAATTTTCCTCATCATTTTGAAAATTACTCATAACGGGTAACATAATTTTTTGTAAAGTATTATTAAACTGAATACCAAAAATTTCTGATGTTTGCTTTGCTCTAAGATAAAAGGCAAGTTTTTCTGCTTTAAATAAACGCCCTACCAATAAATTATATAATTCAGTATAAAATACATTTAGAGTATTAATTAGAGTTAGTGGACGTGAAAAAGCAAGTAATTTTTGTAATGAAACAAATGAAAATTTAAAGCCATGATTCCAATCGCAGTAAATCCATAATTGAATAGTATTAAATAAATTGTGGAGAACTTGAATAAATATTAATGCCCATATTCCATAATCAAAAATAGCAAGAATTATTGCTATTATGCCAGAAATAAAAAGACTTGTTAAATTAATTTTTGCCCATAATTTATAATTAAGCGAGCGGTTAATTTTAGCAATATGAACAATAGATAAAGATGATATTAAAATATGTAAGGCGAAAATTTTTATAGTAAAACTAATTAATGGTTCAGAATAAAATTGTGCTATTAAGTCGGAAATAAAAAATATGACGATATAACAAATAAGTGCAATGAATATATTAACCCATAAAACAGTAGAATAGTCCTCATTTTTGGGTGAATATTTTTGTATTAATGCAGTTGATAATCCAAAATCAGTTAAGATATTAGATAAAGAAATAAAAAATGTCATCATTCCAATAATGCCATAATTAACGGGTGCAATTAATCTAACTAATACTAAACCAATTAAAAAGTTTAATATATAACTGCCGCCGTTTTCAGCCATACTCCAAAAAAAACCTGATAAAGCTTTTTCTTTAATCTCTTCTGGATTTAACAAATTATAATATCCAAATTAAAAATAATATTTTTGACTAATGTATATTAATCAAAAATAATAAATTAATATTTGAAAATTTTATATATGTTGAAATCTATTTTTTTGTCATTAAAATAAATACTATTATATTGCAAAGTTAATTTTTCAAGTATCTTTAAATAAATATTTAAAATAGTTTATGCAAGAAATAGTATATCACGCAAATTACGAACACGAAAACTCGTATTGGTGGTTTATTGCAAGAAATGAGATTCTAAAACAAGTTGTAAAATCTTTTTGTGATTTAAATCAAAATAAAAATTTACTCGATGTTGGCTGCGGAACAGGCGGATTTGCCTCTACAATGTTGTCTGAATGTAATGTAATTGGTATTGATACCTCTCAAATAGCATTAGATTATTCAAAAAAACGTGGATTGACGAATTTACATAATACATTATTAAAAGATTTCGATAAATCTATTTATAACAAAATTGATGTAATTACTTTTCTTGATGTAATCGAGCATATCGAAGATGATGAAGCTGTTGTAAAAGAGGCATATAATTTACTCGATTCGGGGTCTTATTTAATTGCTTCTGTGCCAGCATATCAATGGTTATGGAGTAAGCACGATGAAATTCATATGCATTATAGAAGATATAGTAAAAGAGAATTTGAAAAGGTATTTAAAAATGCGGGATTTAAAGTAATGTATTCATCTTATTTTAATTCAATATTATTTTTTCCTGCCGCATTGATGAGATTTATTGAAAAAATTACCCAAAAAGATAATAAAAAGGATTCTCCTATTGATGAGGTGCCAAATTTTATAAATAAATTATTTACATTTATTTTTAGATTAGAAAAAAAATGGATTCCAAAAGTAAAAATTCCTTTTGGACTTTCAATAGTTTTAGTAGTAAAAAAGATTTAATAATTAAATAATTAAACAAATTATGAAAACTAAAAAAAGTATTAAAAAAGAAAACTTAAGCAAACTTGAAATCAATCAATATAATGATTGGTTTTTCTTGTCAATATTTGTTCTAACAACATTGATTTATTTTTCAAGCCAATTATTTGGATCGTCCTTTTTCTGGGAGGACTTTGTAGAATATGTTTATCCATTTCAAACTTATGCCGCAAAATCTTCTTCTAATGGTTTTATACCATTTTGGAATCCATATATTTTTAGTGGGATGCCGTTTTTAGCTGATTTACAGGTAGGATTTTTCTATCCATTTAATAGAGTATTATCGTTTTTCATAGATAGTAACGGTCATTTATCTGTCTGGGGCTTGCAATTTATAATAATTTTACATTTTTTAATTGCTCAAATTTCTTTTTATTTTATGATGAGAGCAAAAGGTGTTTCTCAATTTGCAAGTTCGTTTTCGGCTATTGCTTACTCATTTTCTATGATGATGGTTTGCCATGTTTTTCATCCAATGATAGTATATCATTTAGCATGGTTTCCGCTTGTATTTATGCTTTTTGATAAATCTATCGAATTAGGAAATTATAAATATGGAATCGCAGCGGGTTTAATTCTGGGAATGTCAATGCTATCGGGGCATCCTCAAATAACATTATATGAGGTATTTTTTCTCGGAATTTATTATATTTGGCAAATTATATCAAATTTAGTTCAGAAAAATAACCCTTATATTATAAATTCTGCTATTGCTGGAATATTGACGATAGTAATTTCTGTTGGAATATTCCAAATTCAATTTTTAACTTCTCAAGAGCTGGCGGGATTATCTTTGCGTTCAGATTTATCAAGTGATATTAAAACTCACGGCTCACTCGAATATAAACAGATTCTAAATTTTGTAAATCCACATCAATTTGGTAAAATTGTAGGAAACCCTAATTCAGAAACTTTTTTTGAGATTGAAACTGCTAATGGTGAAAAGCCACCATATTTCTTTTATTGGGAGACTGCTTTTTATTTTGGTATATTAACTATTCTTTTCGGAATTATTGGATTAATACTAACTATTAATTCAAATTTTTCTAAATTCCTTTTAACAATGATAGTTTTCTCATTTTTATATGCTCTGGGTTCAAATTTTATACTTCAAGATATTATTAATTCATTACCATTTTTTGGTTTATTTAGAAATCCAACAAGAATGATGTTATTTACAATATTTGGGTTTTCAATTTTTGCTGGATATGGTTTTGATAAATTGATAAATTCTGAATTTATCAATGCAAAAAAATCTATATTTATTGCTGTTGGAATTGTGGGTGCATTAATAATAATTTCTCTATTGGGTGATGATGTTAGCGATGTAGCACGCAATTCCGCATTACTTGCTTTAGTATATTTTGTAATTGGAGCTATAATAATTTTTGGATTATCATATAAAAAAATTAATTATTTGATTGCTGGGATTCTTGCTGTTTCAATAATGTTCCTTGATTTATATTTAGCTGGATACGATTTTAATTCTTCGCCCGAAAATCCAGAATTAGCGTATAGTATTGATAATAATATGCTAAAATCATTTAAAGACACACCAAATGAATTGTTTAGAGTAAATACACGTAGTTACAACCCTCCTTTTATGGCTACAAAAAGAAATCAAGGAATGATTGATGAGTTTAGAAGTACAGAAGGTTACAACCCATTAGCTTTACAAAGAATAAATCCGTCGCTAAATACAAATGATGAAAAATATGATTTACTAAATGTAAAATATGTATTAAAAATTAATCCAGAAAATAATCAGCCATATTTTGAGGAAAATTTTGATAGAATGCCTAATGCTTGGTTTGTGAATAAAACTCTTATTATTTCATCAGAAGAAATTGGTGAGAAAATGAAAAATGGTAATTTTGATTTTTCAAAAGAAGTATTACTTGAAAAAAATCCAAGTATTTCGCTAAATACAGATGAAACTATACAAGCAAATATAGTTTGCAAAGAGTATTCACCAAATTATATTAAGTATGAAATATCAAATTCAAATGAAAATAGTATTTTAGTTCAGAGCGAAATATGGTATCCGTCTTGGAAAGTTTTTATTGATGGAAAACCATCAGAAGTATATAGAGCAAATTATAGTTTACGAGCTGTAGAAATCCCTAAAGGAACAAAAATAGTTGAGTTCAAATTCGTTTCTGAATTATTTAACATAGGAAAATGGATTACAATAACTACATTAGTCTTATCAATAGTTTTTCTTTTCATTAATTTTAATAGGAAAAAATGAAAAAATTAAAAATTGCATTTTTATGGCATCAACATCAACCTTATTATAAAATTGAAAATGAATTTATTTTACCTTGGGTTATGCTTCACGGCACAAAAGATTATTTTGATTTACCCGAAGTATTTTATGAATTTCCCAATATAAAGCAGACTATAAATTTTACTCCTTCATTATTATTACAAATTGAAGAATATGTTTCTGGAAAAGCCAAAGATAAAATTCAAATATTAAGCTCTATTAAAGCTAATGAGTTAAGTTATGAGAATAAATTAGAAATATTAAATTTATTTTTTCTTGCTAATTATGAAAATCTAATTGCAAAATATCCTCGATATCTTGAATTGTATAATCAATCAAAAGATACTGAATTAGCAATTAATAATTTTAAAGAAAATGATTGGCTTGATTTGCAAGTATGGTATAATTTAGTTTGGTTTGGATATTTTTCGAGCAGAACTGATATTGCAAAAAGATTGATTGCAAAAGGAAAAGATTTTACTGAATTTGAAAAACAAACATTGCAGAATAAACAAATTGATATACTAAGACAAATTAGCTATCAATATCGTAAGTTATATGAATTAGGGCAGATAGAGCTATCAAGTTCGCCTATGTTTCATCCAATTATGCCATTATTAATTGATTCAAAAGCAAGTCTTGAATCACGACCAAATCAGAAACTGCCCGAACCAATTTTTCAATTTCCAGAAGATGCAGAATTTCAACTTAATACTGGTATTGATTATTTTAAAAAAGTATTTTCACATACTCCAAAAGGAATTTGGCCCTCTGAAGGCTCAGTTTCAGATGATACCTTAGATTTATTTATTAAAAAAGGTATAAAATGGATTGCAACTGATGAACAAATATTACACAATTCACTTAAAAATCATTCTTATATTGATACAGAGAAATTTTTTCCACGAAAATTTAAAAGTAAAAATGGTGAAATAACGATACTTTTTAGAGATCATTTTTTGTCTGATAGGATAGGATTTGTTTACTCAAATTGGAATGAAAAAGATGCAGTCAGTGATTTTTTAAATCATTTGAAAAGTATAAAAAGTGAAATTATTAATAACCATACCGAAGATTCACTTGATTATGCTTGTGTATCTGTTATCCTTGATGGAGAGAATTGCTGGGAATACTACAAAGATAATGGAATACCTTTTTTAAGAGAATTGTTTACAGAATTATCTAATTCAGAAGAATTTGTTACAGTAACTTGTTCAGAAGCTTGTGATGAGAAGTCATCATCATTTCAGAAAGAAATTAATCATATTTTTTCTGGCTCTTGGATAAATGCAAATTTTGATATTTGGATTGGAGATAAAGAAGATATTAAAGCTTGGAATGTATTAAGTAAAGCACGTTATGACATTGAAAAATATAAAGACAATATAAGTATAAGTCATTATGAAAATGCAAGAAACTATTTACTAATTTCTGAAGGCTCAGACTGGTTTTGGTGGTATGGACCAGAGCATCAAACAAAAAACAAAAATGAATTTGATAGTATTTTCAGACATTATATTAAAAAAGCATATCAAGAAATTGGCTTAGAAATACCTGAGGAACTTAATATATCAATTACAGAAAACTTACAATTAGAAAAAGATAAATATCCAGATAAAAAAATTGAAAATATCATCAATTATGAAGAGATATTAAATAAAAATTCTGGAAGAATAAAATTATTATCGGGTATGAGTTCGATGCATCAAATCGGTGAAATGCTTGATTACATTGTATATGCAAATGATGATAGATATTTATATATATATATTAAGTTTTTAAATGAAATTACTGATGATTACGAATTAAAATTCTATTCTTCAAATAAGAATAAAGAATTTTATATTACTAAAAATTCTATTAGAGGAGATATTGAAAATTCAATAATTGAAAATACGAATTATGGATTATTAATTGGTTTATCAGAAAATTATTCGTTAAATGATGAATTTTTAAATATTAGCATTGAAACAAGATATAAAGGAACTTATATAAAATATCCACAAAATGATTTCTATAAATTGAAAATGTGCTATGATTAAGAATTTATTTTTTTTGATTTCTTTTTAATTGTTCAATTTCTTTATTTATTGATTCGATATAATGGGAATATGTGTTATCTGTTTTAGCTAATTTTATAAATTTATTAAAATCATTAATTGCTAAATCATTTTTACCAATCATTTTATACGCTTTCCCTCGATTATAGTACAATTTTATTGATTTAGGGTCGAACTGAATAGCCGTCGAATAATCCTCTATTGAGGCGGAGTAATTAGCAGTATTAAAATATGAATTACCTCTATTTAGCAAAAAATCAACAGTGTTAGGCTTTAATTTAAGAAGCTTTGAATAATCTTTTATTGCTATATCATAGTTTTTAAGTTGATAATTAATCATTGCTAAATTATTTAATGCTTCTATATCATTTGAATCTATTGATAATACTTTTTCGTAATCAAGCAATGCTTTATCAATAAGTTCTAAATTAAAATATAATAAACCACGATTAAAATATGCAAGTTTATTATTAGCTTCAAAGTGAATTACCTGCGTATAATCCTCGATTGATTTTTCATAATTATCAATATCTTGATATGATATTGCTCGATTAAATAAAGCATCAATATTCGTAGAATCAAATCTTAATATATATGTATAATCAGAAATTGCACCATTATAATCTCCAATTTTCTGTTTTATTGGACCACGTAATTTATATGCTTCTATAAAATTTGGTTTTAAATTAATAGATTTATTTAAATCAATTAATGCTTCTTTATATTCTTGGATTTTAAAAAGTGAGTTTGCTCGAAAATAGTAATATGTAGCATTCATTGTGTCTATATTTAAAACGTAATTGTAGTCCTTGATAGCATCGAGATGTTTACTAAATTCTGCATAAAATAATCCTCGATTAATATATAAATCCAAATTGTTAGATTCATAAGAAATAGCTAAATTAAAATCTTTCAATGCTTTATCAAAATTTTTTAGTTTAGAATAAGTATTTGCTCGATATAATAGAATTTGAGTTTGATTAGATGAATTTTTTAAAGAATTCGTGAAATCATATAAGGCGATTTCGTAATTCTCTAAATAATAATTATTCTGACCTAAAAAAAAAAATAAATCGGAGTTGTTATATTTTCTTATTATTAAATTCTCTAAAATACTAAGAGATTCACTATATTTTCCATTATTAAAATTCTCTACAGCAATAGAAAATAGAGAATCATTTAAAGAAGGAAATGTTTTAGCATTAATTGTATTAAATGATATAAAAAGAAATAAAATCAATATATTAGAATAAATTATTTTCATTTTTCATCAAAAATAAACTCTGATTCTATAACAACGCTTTCAGCTAAACTTCGAGATACAGGACAAGTTTTTACAACATTTTTTAAAATAGACATCTCTTTTTCACTAAATTTTTTAGGCAAATAAATTTTTACTTCAAACTTAGCTATATGACGAACAGGTTCGTTAATCATAAACTTTGAAACTGAAATTTTTAACCCTTTAATATCAAAACCCGCACTTTCTGATTTTTGAGCCATAATTGTAGCAATACACGAACCTATCGAAGCAGCAGTTAAATCAGTAGGGGAAATGTATTCACCTTTTCCTTTATTATCAACGGGTGCGTCAGTTAAAAATGATTGTCCCGACGGCGTATGAATTACTTTACAATGTAAATCACCTAAATATTCAACATCTATTCTTACCATAATATACCTTTATAAATAATAATTAGCACTTTTTAACAGGAAAATTATTGTTAATTGAATTTTTTTTTACTCAAATTTTGTGCCATCATCTTGGTATTTTATACTTAAAATTAAAAGTTTAATAAATGATTTATTTTTTATTTCGTTTTCATTGTATAAAAACTATCTATATTTTGAATAATTAAAAAATGAAAATTTCTGGATTTACATTCGTTCGTAATGCAATAAAATTTGATTATCCAATAGTTGAAGCAATAAATTCAATCTTACCAATTTGTGATGAGCTTGTTGTTGCAGTTGGGAAATCAGAAGATAATACACTTAATTTAATAAAAAATATATCATCAGACAAGATTAAAATTATAGAAACAATTTGGGATGATTCATTAAGAGAAGGTGGAATTGTTTTAGCAAAAGAAACTGATAAGGCATTTCAAAATATATCAGATAATAGCGATTGGGCTTTTTATATTCAAGGTGATGAGGTCCTTCATGAAAAATATTATGATACTATTTTAAAAGCAATGCGTGATAATTTATTAGATAATCGAGTTGATGGTTTACTTTTTAAATATAAGCATTTTTACGGTTCTTATGATTATATTGGCGAGTCATATCGTTGGTATAGAAATGAAATACGAGTTATTCGTAATCTAAAAGAAATTTACTCTTATCGAGATGCGCAAGGATTTAGAAAATTACCAAATAATAAATTAAGAGTTGTTCCAATTGATGCTGAAATATATCATTATGGATGGGTTAAACATCCTAAATATCAACAAGATAAACATTTAAATTTCAATAAATTATTTCATTCTGATGTGTGGGTAAACCAAAATATTAAAAATATTGAGGAGTTTGATTATTCGAAAATTGATTCTTTAGAATTATTTACTGGAACTCATCCAAAAGTAATGCAAGAAAGAATTTATAAAATCAATTGGAAATTCGATTTTGATATAAGTCGAAAAAATTATTCAACAAAAGAAAAAATTAAAAGATTTATTGAAAAATATACTAATTACAGAATAGGTGAATACAAAAATTATATAACAATAAAAAATAAATAATATTATTCTCTTTTTTTGTTGGAATTTATTAACTCAATATAGAATGAATATTTTAAAAATGTCGAACAAAGACTGCTAAATGCAGCAATAATCCCTCTCCAACCATCGAGAAAGCCTAATCTAAAAATGTACATTTTTAAAAATGCAAACAATGGATTTATTATCAAATTTAATATATTTACTTTTTTTCCTATTCTAAAATATGATTCAGCTGATAATTTTGAATATTTTAACATTCTGGAAAATTGGTCGTCAATATTTTTATAAGAATAATGTAAAATTGGAAATTGTAATTTTATTATTTTAGAATTACTTGTATCAATATACTCATGAATCTTTATACCTATAAATTTAGGATTTAAAGATTTATGAACCAATCTAACAACTCTATCTGGTTGCCAAGAATAATTCATTAACTTATCAAAATATACAGATTTTCTATTAATTGAAAAAAATGCAATCTTATTCGAATTAATAACATTTATAATCTCATTTTTCAATTCATTACTTACAATCTCATCACAATCAAGAAGTAAAATCCAAGGTTCTTTGCATTTCTGAATTGCAGAATTTTTTTGCTCCACAAACCCTTTCCATTCTTCTGAAAAAACTTCAGCACCTATTGATTTTGCAATTTCTACTGTTTTATCTGTTGAAAAATCATCAACTACTACAATTTGATTAGCTATATCAGCTATACTATTAAGAGATTTAGCAATTATTTCTTCTTCATTTTTTGATATATATGCAACACTTAAAGGGAGTTTCACGATGTTAAATTCCAAATAATTTAAAATTTTATTTTAAAAATACAATTTATTGTAATCTTTCAACATTCTTTCAGAAGAAAAATCTTTATATACTGTTAAAAATGAATTTTTCATAATAGCCGCTCTAAAATCAAAATTTTTCGATTCAGTATAAAGTGGGATAATATTATTCTTAATAATATTGATAATATTACTGCTTACAATCATTGGATCATTATTATCCTCTATTGAAAATCCATTTTTTCCATTAAATGCTTCAGACCACCAACCATCGCTAATACTTAAATTTATACCAAAATTCAGTGCAGATTTCATACCCGAAGTTCCACAGGCTTCTAATGGTTTTATTGGCGTATTTAGCCAAACATCAGATGCTTGAACTAATAATCTACCAATTTCAATATCATAATTAGGAATAAAATGGCAAAATTCATTTAAATTATTTTTATCTATAAGATTAAGTACATTGTTTAATAAAGATTTACCATCAATATCCTTTGGGTGAGCTTTTCCGCTAAATATTATTCTAATTTTGATATTTGAATTATTAAATAAAATTTTTAACTTGTTGATATTACTAAATAATAAGTCTGCTCTTTTATATTTTGCAAAGCGTCTTGCAAAGGATATTAAAATATAATCTTCATTTATATCAAAAGCATTTTTAAAATCTAAAAATCTCTTATTATTTACTCTTTTTTGCATAATTCTAATTAATTCTTGTAGAGAATTTCTTTTTACATCACGTTTAATTTGTATTATTTGCGAGTTACTTATTTTATTTAATGTTTCAATGATATTTTTGTTTGAATCAATATTTAAAAAATTAGCTAATTCACCTGAAATCCAAGATTTGAAATGAATTCCATTTGTAACTGGAACTATTTTCTTATTTTGTTTAAATAATAAATCTTTCCACATCAAATTTGCAGTTTCAGAGTGTAATTTGCTAACCCCATTAATTTTTTCAGATAAATTGATAGCAAAAGCTGTCATAGAAAAAACATTTTTTGAAATATTTTTCGATTTACCAATATTTATGAAATCATCGAACGAAATATCAATATTTTCAATATATTTAGAAATATATTTTTTCAATAATTTAATATCAAATTCTTCATTACCGTGAATTACGGGGGTATGAGTTGTAAAAACATTAGTTTTCGATAAAATTTCCATTGAATTATAAATATTAACATTGTTTTGTTGAGCGTAAATTCTTGCTCTTTCAAGTAATGCAAAAGCTGCATGCCCTTCATTAATATGTAAAATATCATAATTAATATCCGCTTTTTCAAGTATTCTTACTCCTCCAATTCCAAGAGAAAGCTCTTGCAAAAACCTTAATTGGCGACTTCCCGTATATAAATTATCCATTAATTGACTTAGAATGCCGTTTTCTTTGATATTGGCGTCGAGAAGAATTATAAAAGTAGAGTTTATTATTAATTTAAAAGCATTGATAAATATTGTAATATCGTTAAGTTCTAAAGAGATAGTGATATTTTTACCAGATTTATCCAAAAGAGGTTCAATAGGAAAATCTTGATAGTTAATTTTTTTATAATAATTCAATTGATGGTTATTTTTACTAATTTTCTGTTCAAAGTATCCCTTTTTGTACATTAAGCCGACTCCAAAAAAACTCGTATTTTCGATTTGTGCAGTTTTAATAATATCGCCAGCTAAAACTCCCAAACCACCCGAATAATTTGGTAAACTCTCGTGAACTCCAAACTCTGGACTAAAATAAGCTATTTTCTTGTTAATATTATTTCCATTTTTTTCATACTGAATATTATTAATAATATTTAATAACTTATTGGAAATATTGATAGATGATAATTTATCCTTATCGTATATTTTAAGAAATAGTTTTGGGTTATGATTTGTTTTTTCCCATAGTTTAGAATCAATTTTATTAAAAATTTCAGCTAATCTATAATCATTAGCTATTAAAAATTTTTCGTCAATTTTGTTTAAAATGTTATAAATATTCATTTATATCGTTATATATATTATTACAAAGTAAATTTTGATAATCACAAAAATAACATAATTTTATGTTCACAAAAATATTAGATGCAATAAATTATCAAGAAAATTCCATAAATGAAGCTATTGATTGGTTGAAATATGGTGAGCCTATTGCTTTTCCTACAGAAACTGTTTATGGATTAGGAGCGGGTTTGTTTGATTACAATGCAGTTGAAAAGATATTTAAAATCAAAGGAAGAGCTTTTACTAACCCATTAGCGGCACATATATCTAATATTGAGGATGTTGAAATATTATGTAAAGATATTAAAGATGAATTTTATTTATTAGCAGAAAAGTTTTTACCTGGTCCTTTATCAATAGTATTACATAAAAAGGATATTGTGCCAAAGCTTGTTAGCGGTGGCGGCGATACAATTTCTATTAGAATGCCAAGAAATGATATTTTTATGTCGCTTTCAAAGCAATTAGCGCAACCTATAGCCGCAACTTCTGCAAATAAATCAGGGCGACCCTCGCCAACAAGTGCAGAATTTGTTTATGATGATTTGAATGGTAAAATTCCGATTATTCTAAATGCGGGAAAATGCCGTTATCAAATTGAATCAACGGTAATTAGTTTAATTAATGATAGCCCCGAATTAATTAGACCGGGCGCGATTTCTCAAAATGAAATAGAGGAATTTTTGGGAAAAAAAATTATTTCTCGTGATAAGCAAATTGTTTTATCAAAAAGTAATACTTTTGATGTTAATAATTTGAATTATCAATTAATTATAATAGATGACTTAATAAATATTGATAAAATTCTTTTAAAAAATAATTCAAAAAAAATTGCATTTATGGCAAAAAATACTAATATAATTGATTATAATATTGACAAGATTGAAACAAATGAAATAGATTTTTTCAATCATTTAAGATATATAGAAAAAAATAATTTCGATATTTTAATAATATATCTTGATGAATATATCAAAAGTAGCGAAGTATTACGTCATAGATTAAAAATAAATTAATTATTTTAGAAATTTAATGTATCACAAAAAATACTAAATAATAATGAATAACAAAATTCTCTTATTTTCTTTTATATTATTGCTATTTGCGATAAATAATAATTATGCACAAAAAAAAGACCCTTATGAGTTAGGGGATACTTATATGCAAGTTAAACAATATCAAAAAGCGGCTGAAGAATTTACAAAAGCCATTGAAAAAGATAGTAAAAATGCTTATGGATATTATAAGCGTGGAGTCGCTTTTTTATATATGAATAGTTTTGATGCGGCTATAACAGATTTTACAAAAGCATTAGAATTTGCTAAAGACGACGCTGATTGCTATAATAACAGAGGTTTAGCACTAAGTTATAAAGGAAATTTAGACGATGCTTTAAAAGATTTTGACAAAGCAATTAAATTAGACCCTGGATTTGGACAAGCATATATAAATAGAGGAAGTGCTTATATTGTTAAAAAGCAGTATGATAAAGCTATCAAAGATTTTGATAAAGCTATAAAGATAGATCCAAAAAATCCAGAAATATATCTACAACGTGCAAGATTATATTATTTAATCGAAGATTATAAAAAATCTGTTAAAGATTATTCAACTACCATAGCACTCGGAATTGCAAGTTCGAAAATTTATTATAATCGTGGCAATTCATATTTTAAACTTGAAATGTATGAAGAAGCTATTAACGATTACACAAAAGCACTCGAATTAGACCCCGATGAGTTAGATGCTTTAAATAATCGTTCCTATACATATAAGTTATTAAATAAAACAAAAGAAGCAGAATCAGATAAAACTCTTCTCGATGAGAAAAAAAATAGCATATTTACACCTTTTGAAGATATTAATTTCAAACAATTTATGAGTAAAGATAGTTCGATAACATTAGAATTACCCGATAATTGGTCAATTATATATTCTCCACAAGAAGAACCAGATAGAATGGAATTTACAATTTCACCAGAAAATTCTTTTGTTAATTCAGATGGAATTGTTGTAGGAGTAACGATTGGTATTATAAAAAAATTGAGTTCGAAATTTCCAGTACATAACGAAACTGAAATTCTTGATTTTTGGAAAGGTAGTCTTGATAAAAGTAATGAAGATATGCTTATCTATAAATTAGAATGGCAAAGACATCTACAGTTATTCGGTCATGCAACTATTTTAAATCGTACTACTATTCAAGCAACAGAAAATCATTTATTATTTGGAATGTATGAATATGCCTTAGCTTGGGGGGATAATTTAATATATTTATATTATCAAGCACCCGAAACTAATTTTGATTATTTTAGTAAAATTTTTGAAAAATCTTATAATTCTTTAAAAATCAATAATCATAAATTTGGATTAGAAGATTAATAATAAAAAAAGCCTATTATCAACATAATAATAGGCTTTTGTGTTTACACATCGAAAATTAAATATTAAACACCAAGTTCTGATTTTAATTGAGCGACCCAAGCGTTTAATCTATCTTCAGTTTGGTCTTCTTGGTTGTCTTGGTCAATACCTAAACCATAGAATTTACCATTTTCCGCTAAGCCAACAGATTCGTTAAAATCATATCCTTCAGTTGACCAATAGCCAACGATTTTTCCACCGTTCTTAAGTACTGGTTTTGCAAGAATACCAATAGCATCGAGGAAGTTATCTGGATAACCGTCTTGGTCGCCTAAGCCAACGAAAGCAACAGTTTTGCCAGTAAAGTCAAATCTTTCATATTCTGCGAATACAGCATCCCAATCATCTTGTAATTCACCGTCATTCCAAGTAGATGAAGCAATAATTAAATATTCATATTTTGACATATCATCAACATTAGCACTTGCCATATCATAAATGTCAACTTCAAAACCATTATCTTTTAGGATTTCTTCGAGACGCTGAGCAACTGTTTCAGTAAAGCCTGTATTTGTTCCGTAAAATATACCTATTAACATGGATATTTCTCCAATTCATTAAAAAATTATTAATAAATAAAAATAAAAATAAAATTATTAAAAATTTACTTTTTACAAATTCAAATAAATCAAATATTTTGCTATAATACAAATTTTTTTAACAATTTTCTTTTAATTTTCAAATATTTATTAAATTACTTACTATTATTAGTCTGATATAATCAAATTTATTCGATTTCTTTTATTATTTTTGAATTATTATTATACACTTGTGAAAAATTAATGAAAATAAGCGTTATAATTGTAACTCGAAATCGAAAAAAAGATTTAAAATTTACTATCGAAAATTATTTATCTCAGTCTTATACTAATAAAGAAATTATTATTGTTGATAATGGCTCTGATGATGGGACTATCCAAATGATGGAAAATGATTTTCCAGATATTAACTATACTTGGTTGCCCGATAATTTTGATATTCGCTCCTTAAATATTGCTATTGCTAAATCCAAGGGCGATATTTTATGGCGTACCGATGATGATTCTTTTCCCGAAGACAAAGATGCATTTAAAAAAGTTGTTGATATTTTTTCTAAAAATGATGATATTGATATCGTATGCTCCGAAGATATCGAAGTAAATGATAATTATCAAATTTGGGAATGGTATCCGTATAAAGTGGATAAAGAAAATGTGCCAGAAAAAGGCTATCAATCACATATTTTCCCAGGAACAGGGGCTGGAATTCGTAAACGCGTTTTTGATAAAATCGGTGGTTTTTGGGAATTTGGATTCGAGGAAATTGATTTTTGCACTCGTGCAATTGTGGCGGGCTTCAAAGTTAGATATTTTCCTAATATTCGCACTTTACATTATGCTTCTCGAAGCAATCGAATTGTTGATGATAGATGGGTCAAAATTAATAAGCAAGTTATTAGGTATCAGTGGAAATATATGCCGTTTCACCTTGCTCTTGGACGCTCTATCGTATTTATGACCTCAGCATTTATTGAGGCAATTTATAAAAGGGTAAGGATTGCAACTTTTTTAGAGGGTTTTTTTGGTATGTTATCTGTTGCATTTATGGCTTATAGAAATGAAAGAAATGTTGTTCCTAAAAATATGATGTATGACGTTACTCTCGGAACAAGTGCATTTAAAAGTCAATATTTATTATATAAATCAGTGCTTTTAAGAAAAATTAGAAGAAAAAAATGAAAATTCTGCAATTAGCACCACAATTTCCCTTTCCTGAATATAATGGTGGACGCATTGGAATTGCAAGTACATTTAAGCAATTATCCAAAAATGCAGATATTACTCTTTTTACTTTTTCTGATGTCGAAATTGAAGAAAAATATATTAAAGAAGCCGAAAAATTTGGTAAAATTATTATATATGGACATAGCACAAAAAATACAAAAATTCGAATTCTTAAATCAATTTTTGAAAAAACGGCTCTGTATTTATCAAAACATTACTCTGATGAAATTTACAATTATATATTCAAATTGTGTGAAAAAGAAAAATTTGATATTGTTCATATTGACCATACTGCAATGGCTTTTTATGCCTTACGTTTAAGAATAAATTTTGGGATACCAATAGGTTTAAGACTTCATAATGTAGAATATTTGATTTGGGAGCGTTATTACAAAGAATTAGCTTTTTACAAACCACATAAATGGTATATCAAATTGCAAGCAGAACGTCTTAAACGAGACGAAGCATCACTTATGGGATTTATGAATGTAAATTTTCCAATTACGAATGATGACGCTACGAAAGCAAAAGCTATTTCCCCAAAAGCCAATTTTAAAGTTGCTGGTCCCGGCATAAACCTTGAAAATTGGAATCCAAATCGAAACCCCGAAAGTAATTGTAATTTATTACATGCAACTACATATGATTGGCGACATAATGTTAATGCCATTTTGTGGTTTTTAACAAATGTAATGCCAAATGTTAAAAATAAAATTCCAGAAATTACACTTACTCTATTAGGTAAAAATCCTCCTAAAAAGTTCTTTAATTACAAAGAATTAGGTGTGAATGTCGAAGGATTTGTCCCTGATGTAAAGCCGTATTTTAATAATTCTAATATATTTATTTCTCCATTATTCGTTGGGGGGGGAATTAGAATCAAAATTCTCGAAGCAATGGCTATGAAGCTCCCCGTTGTGGCTACTTCGATTGCAGCAGAAGGTATTAATGCAAGTAGGGAAGATGGGCTTATAATTGCAAATAATCCAAAAGATTTTGAAAATGAAATTATTTATTTAATACAAAATACAAATATTGCTCGACAATTAGGTGAAAATGCTCGAAAATTTGTTTTAGAAAATTATACTTGGGAAAAAAGTATTGGGATTATTTACGAAACTTATAAAAAACTTATAGAAAATTAAAAATTATTTGTCTATTTTATTAAAAATGATTATATTTGAGTTTGTATAAAATGAAAATCTTAAAAAAGGATATTTAAAAATGGCAAGAAGATGCGAATTAACAGGAACCGGAGTTTTGACCGGAAATAATGTTTCTCATGCTAATAACAAAACAAGAAGGCGTTTTTTGCCAAATCTTCAGAAAAAAAGAATTTGGATAGCAGAAGAAAACCGTTGGATAACAGTTAAAGCTACTGCAAAAGCTCTTAAAACCTTAGATAAAAAAGGTTATAAGGCTATGATGAAAGATCTCGATAATTAATTTTCTTAAAAATTATAAAATTTTATTTTTAAAGTGGATTATTTATTTCAATCCACTTTTTTTCTATCTTATTGGTGGGGCACAAGTTAATAAATATAGCCTATTGCCAATCGCTCCGATGGTTTCGTATCTTTTATCAAAATGATTATATCTTGGCGCTATTGTAAAGTCCACCATCATCCCAGAATGCAAGGCACCCGTCTCCAAAAAATATACCATCATAGAAGAGCTTGTTGTATATGCAAAAGTTCTTGAGCGTGGGGCTACTGCGACGGGGCTTTCTGGCTCGATATACACTTTTAAATCATATCTTCTTCCATTAAGATTAAAAAAGCAATCCATATCACAACTTAAAAAATAAAAATCTTCCCCATCAAAAGTAAATCGTGGAGCGCCCGGGCGTATTCCACCAAAATATTCAGCTGAATTCATATTCACATATCTTGTATTTTGATATGACGCACTATATCCAATTAGTGCAAGAGTAGGATGCAATACAATATTTGATACCGACTCGTATTGTTCGCTAATAATTGGCTCGAAATACTCGTGTGAATATAATAAAATCTGCTGACGCGTTGTAAATGAACGAACAGCAAATGCGTAACATGTGCCTTCGCGATTTATAGCAGTTTCATAAATATCTGGATAAATATCCGAAATCGTCTTGTTATTTGCATATATTTGCCAGCCATTACCAAGAAATGCCGCATAAATAAAACGATTTTCAATATCAAAACCAACAGGGATAATTTTTTCATAAGTCGTTGTATTTATTCCATTTATATTTAATGAGTATGACGAACCTTGACGAGCAACATAAGCATAAATATTTGCATTTTGATTTACATATAAATTTCCAATCTTATTTATCATTTCTATAGTTTTTTGGGGCATTACTGCATATTCTATACTACCTTTAAAATATGTATAAACAAGCTCATCACTTATTGATGAAAATAGAATTTCACCTGGATCGGCTGAATAAATATAAA
This sequence comes from Bacteroidota bacterium, assembly GCA_029974985.1. Classification (GTDB taxonomy): domain Bacteria; phylum Bacteroidota; class Ignavibacteria; order Kapaibacteriales; family UBA2268; genus JANJTB01. The sequence continues at coordinate 107,534 of JARKQC010000270.1, forward strand.
AACTAGTATCGCTTGAAAGAAGTGCTGTTGTGCCTTGGTCAATTACAAAAGTCGCCCAATCATAACCATCGTGTGAAAATACGGGCTTTTTGATATTATTAAACAAATCACTTTCTGCACCATTTATTATAAGTCGGTATTTGTCGGTTGTTGGCTGAGTTATTGCCCACCAATTAAATGTGGTATCCATTCCAAAATTATTAAGCGGCTCATCACCATCGTAAATTCGATAATCGCGGCATATTTCTTGAGAATTTGCTATTGGTATTATAAAAAATATAAAAATTATAATATATCTATACATTTTTCATTTCTTTGTTTTATTTTTTACTTTTAAATTAGACGAAATAAATTTTTGATAGTATATTATTATTTTTCTATTTACTTTTTTATTACTAATTTTGTAAAAATTGATATTGGGTGAAATTAATGTAATTTGCCGAAAATATTTTTACTTGCTTGGAATATTTATGCTGACAAAAGAAGAAGCCTTAGAAAAAATTAAATCATTAGTTGAAAGATTCGACGAACAAAAAGAATTTTACAAAAATAAAGATTATAATGAAACTCAAACAAGACGTGATTTTATTGACCCTTTTTGGAAAGCTCTCGGTTGGGACGTTGATAACGAAAACGGATATGCTGAAAGCTATCGAGAAGTGATTCACGAAGACCGTGTTAAAATTGGAGGAATTACAAAAGCACCCGATTATTCTTTTAGACTTGTTGGTGGTAAACGGCTTTTCTTTTTAGAAGCAAAAAAGCCAAGTGTATATATTAAAGATGATATTGCGCCCGCTTATCAGATTCGTAGATATGGTTGGAGTGCTAAAATGCCTATTTCTGTTATCACTGATTTTGAGGAATTGGCTATTTATAACTGCACTATAAAGCCAAAAGAAAGCGATAAAGCAAGTACTGGACGCATTAAATATCTCACTTATGATGAATATATTTCTGATTTTGATTTTATTTGGGATACTTTTTCGAAAGAACGCGTTTTAAAAGGCAGTTTTGATAAATATATTGCAAGCGATAAAAATAAAAAAGGTACTACTACTGTTGATAATGAGTTCTTGCAATCTCTTGATAAATGGAGGGTGGAGCTTGCTTTGAATATTGCTAAACGTAATAAAGATATTAACGAAGATGAATTAAATTTTGTTGTTCAGAATACTATTGACAGAATTATATTTTTACGTATTGCTGAGGATAGAAATGTTGAAAATTATGGTGAATTACAAAACTGTTTGACAAGTGGAGATTATTATAAAAACTTGTTACAATATTTTCATATTGCTGACCAAAAATATAATTCGGGACTCTTTGATTTTCAAAAAGATAAAATTAGCGATAGAATTTCTATTGAAAATAAAGTTGTCAAAAATATTATAAAAGAACTTTATTATCCCGAATGTCCTTATGAATTTTCCGTTATTTCTGTTGAAATTTTGGGTAGTGCTTATGAGCAGTTTCTCGGGAAACAAATTACTTTATCCAAAACGGGACGCGCTACAATAGAAGAAAAACCCGAAGTACGAAAAGCGGGAGGTGTTTATTATACTCCGCAATATATTGTAGATTATATAGTTAAAAATACTCTTGGGAAATTATTAATTGATAAGAAACCCGATGAAGTTAGCAAAATTAAAATTGTGGACCCCGCCTGCGGAAGTGGAAGTTTTCTTATTGGTGCGTACCAATATCTACTCGATTGGCATAAGGATTTTTACAATAATTTAGATAAAATTAGTAAGGGCGAGAAAGATAATCCACTCACTCCACAAGGAGAGTTAACCACTAATGAAAAAAGGCGAATTTTGCTAAATAATATTTATGGAGTTGATTTAGATAGTAATGCTGTGGAGGTTACAAAATTATCGCTACTACTAAAATGTATGGAAGGGGAGACTCGCGAATCTATCGAATCGCAAACTATACTATTTCACGACCGTGTGTTGCCCTCGCTTGATAATAATATAAAAAGCGGTAACTCACTCATTGACCTTGATTATTATGAGAATGAAATTGATTACGGTGAGGAACGTAAAATTAAGCCATTTTCTTGGGAAAAAGCTTTTCCAGAAGTGTTTAATCAAGGGGGCTTCGATGTTGTGATTGGAAATCCGCCGTATGTTGTAATTGAAGGAGAATTTAGAAATGAAGAAATTTTGAACTACTTTAAAATGAATTATAAAAGTGCTTCATACAAAATTGATATGTATCATTTGTTTTTTGAAAAAGGTTTAGAACTTTTAAGTTCAATAGGTCAGTTAGGATTTATTACACCTAGTAATTTCCTTTCAAACAACAATCTTATGGGATTGCGTGAAACTATTTTAAATAATTCTTACATAAAAATGCTAAACGTAATTAACGGAAAAGTTTTTTTAGATGCTTCGGTGGATACAACAATTTCTATTTTAGAAAAATTCAACAGTAAAAATAAATCAAAATTTATACATTCAAAATGGAATAAAAATAAATTGGAAGAAATTTCAATTGAAGAATTTTATCAAGATATTTTCAACCAAAACAAAGGAAAAATGTTTGTTTCAACAAAAAATAAAAGTAAATTAAAAATTAAAACTTTTGAACTTGGTACAAAATATTTTGTAAAATTCGGAATGCAACTTCGTGACCGTAAAAAATTTGTAACTGATGTTATTAATAGTTCTCAATTAGATTTAATTACAGAATTTCACAGACCTTGCTATACTGGAAAAAATGTTCAGAAATGGAATATGCAATACAGCAATTTACTAGCATATTTCAATCGTGAAGCTAAACGAGGTGGATGTTGGGATGAAAATATTCACAATACAAATCCTAAAATCATTGTACGTCAAATTGGAGCTCATCCGATTTGTGCATTAGATGAAAATGGATATGTTTGTTTAAATACTGTTTTTATGATTGTTCCAAAATTAGAAAACAATATTGACTTAAAATTTATTTTAGCAGTTTTAAACTCAAAATTTATTGCTGATTATTGGACTAAAAACTTTTCAGATTTACGCCAAACTTTTCCAAAAATTAAAGGAAGTTATTTGGAAAAATTGCCTATTCCTGAAATTGAGAATAAACAACAAAATCATTATAATGATATAATAAAACAAACAAGTCAATTACTAAACTTAATCAAAGACATACAAAATGAGACTTTACCCGAAAGAATAGAACAAATAAAAAATAGAATAGAATATTGCGAAAACAAAATAGATCAAATAGTTTACGAACTCTTCGATTTAACAGAAGAGGAAATAAAAATAATAGAAAATGGGTAATAACTTCACTCCGCCTCCGCTCAGGGAACGGAAGAAAACTCCGCTTGGAAAGATATATCCAAAAAAAAAGTAATAATTTATGGATTACTACATAATCTTAAACTAAATGTATTTAGTTTAGGATTATCGTTTAATTGTTTTAAAGTATAAATATCAAAAGTATTACCATCCTGAGTTAATGTAAGTGTAAAGCTAACTTCTTCGATATGCTTGATCAAGTCGTGGTCGTATTTTCCCTGCTCAAATGTCTTATAAGTATCAATATTTAGCATATAAGTGCCATAGAGATCTTTAAAAAATGATAAAATTGGTTTAAATTTAATTTTAATATCAACAATTTTTGTTAGATTTTCTCCAAGATACAAAGTTGTATTATAATTATAAATCAAATTACTACAAATCCAAGTTTGCTTATTAATATCACCGGAAATTGAAAGATTAATATCATTGATAGAATTTTTAAATTGTCTGACAACATTAAATTTTGTTCCACTCCATTTAACTAAAATAGTATCAATATCGCCTGGTCCATTTTCCCAAGTACTGCTTGAAGAAATTTTTGGATATTCAAAAGGTGATTCTTTCTGCGTACTTTGCCTAATCACGATAAAATCGCCCAATTCAACATTACATGTAAAATATTTGAGTTTAGCTAATTGGTCGTCGCTTTGTCCAACGTCAGTTGTAGTGTATCCGTCTCCGAGAATAATCTCATCATTAGCTAAAAAGACAGGCTCATCTTTTGAATTTTTAGAATTTAGATTATTAAGATTAAAAATAATCTTATTATTGACTTTGTCAATT
>JARKQC010000274.1 GCA_029974985.1 Bacteroidota bacterium
TACGACATCTTATACAAACCCTGTGCTTTCAAACCCGTGGAGATGTAATAATTTTTATTCATTACCTAAAGACCATAAGCTAAAATTAGATACACTGATAAACGGCAAATACTGGAGAGTTACACTCAATCTCCGTCGTAAGAATTTCGCTCCATTCAATAATATTTCAGATAATAACCCCGTTCTCGTTATCAAAATGCCGTATTATCTTACAGCTGGGAGTTCTGGTTCTAATGGGAATATTAAATTCAATACCAAACCCGATTATACAACGCGTACACAAATGAATTATACCTATTCGGATGGAACTAATAATCATACTGTTAATCGTGGTTACCAACTCGGTATGACAAGCATCACATCTGTTGACAGTATTGTCATTACACGTAATATGCTGCCTAATATGGCTGATACAATTGCTGGTATAGGACCGGATATTACAATTACTTTCAGTTTTGCGGCTGACTTACCTATAAACCCATTATTCAAAACGAGTGCCAAAGATAAAACACATGAAATGATTGATTCTATTGGTCTTGATGTATATTATCGCGGGAACTGCGATATTCTTCTGAATTATATCCGAGTTGGTAATCCATTAAGTGATAAACTATGGAAAGGTGAGATTGACACTGCTTATCATAATGTAATCCAGCAGCATATAAATATAATCAAAGACAAAAATTACAGGCTTTTTCGATTTTATGGACGTGATGAGATAGATGAACACTACGAACTATGGGACGCCATGCGTTATTATAATAAGATAGTCGGTGGACTTGCAATCACCGAAGGCAACAGCCCCGACCTAAGATATTTATGGAGAACGGAAGCAGATAAACAATGGCGTGGTTCAATAGCATTAGGAAAAACAGCGGTACCACATTTTTCAATTAATGATAACAAATTAGATTATATTGATAAAACAGACCCAAGCAATTGGCATCTTATAGATTCAATAATTCTTAAAAGAATTGGTTTTGCAGGGGGATATAAAACCAAATATTGGACTGAAAACACACTTGCCGATACGATGAACTCGGATTATGAAACTTGGTTTAATATTAATGATCCTAATAGATGGTATAATTTAAGGTATAATAATCTTAATAGTGCTGTTTACACTCGCGGTCCAAATACATACGTAGGAATGGATTATTATAATGTAGCAACAAGCTGGGGTGATGAAGGTAAAGCTTTTCAATGGGCTATTGAATATCACACCCACCCTTTTTATACTGAACCTAATCTTAAAAAACTTCTTTACAGCGGTCAGAACTGGTACCAGAATTTATATCTTTTTGGTGAATATACTCTTGAAGCAAGATCTACAGGGAAAACCGGCAATTGGGATGAAAAATATTTATTTTCTCCTAAAGTAAAAAGTAATACCCGACCATTTACAGGAGAAGAAGCAAGATGGGCTATGTGGCGCTCCATCCTTTTTGGTGCTAAAGGGCTAGCGTATGATGCGGACATGTCTGGCTTTAAAGGTGGAGTAAGAGATAAAGTTCCCATAGGAAAAGAAATTGTAACTAACGGACTGACTTTTAAACCTACACTATTAGGTGAAAATGCAACTTCAGAAGATATTCTTTATAAAGATGATGCTTGGAGTGGACTAGATTTTATTCCAGAAGTAGATAGTGCAACAAATATGACCCATACACCTATTAATGAATTAAATAGTAATGGTGACAGTATTGGTTATTTTGGAAAATATAATTCAGTTAATCGTGATACCACTGCTAAGTATCTTGGATGTAAACCGCATCGTATTTACTACGGACGCAAGAGCCCTAAGACGGAAATGTACAAAATACACTCTTGGATAAAGAATGATAAAGTTGATTCTTTACTTATGAATATGAGGCTAGCCGGATCTTTAAGTAAAGGAATAAGATTTTGGCAAGACTTTGACCCTAGATACCAAAGTAATCCTTTAAATAAAATTATCAAATATGATACAACTCATATAATTTATAAATTTCCAAACGATACAGCAAATGATAAAACCACAATACCATCTAATTATATTAAGGCAAGACCGATTGACAGAGTTGATGCAGTTGGAAATCCATTTTATGAGCCTTGGGACTCAAGTCTATTTGATGTATTTATTCACAGACCTATTTCAGACAGTAATATGACAGGAAACACTGTATTCATTGGGCTTCAGAACAGAAGAACTAATCCACAATTCCTTTGTACCGACCCAACAGATACTACTAAAAAATATCTAAAATTCTTATCAACAGCAGAATTTGATGAACTTTGTGACAAAGGAGGACAAGACCCAGAGTTTTTAGGCGACAGCCTGCCACCAGAGTATTGGCAATCTTACTATTGGAAACGCCTTGGAGCGCGGGAGATAACTGTGCCGTTTAACTATTGCGATGATACTGGAGATGATTATGCCTTATTACACGTTACTGAATTAAAAGCCGATGAAACTTATGATGAAAATTGGTCTTGGTGGCGTAAGGAGCGTTTTAATAATGCTATTGATACAGTAATTGCGCAAAATAGTTCGCTTGCTATAAAGTGTTTACCAGGCGAAGGCAAAATGTTTAAAGTAGAGATTTATAAACCCGAGCATATAGCTGGAAATTTAGAACACTCAAATCAAACAAAATTTATAGTATATCAAGATGGAAATGACACAAATAAGGTTCGTTATCATTTGGTATATCACAAGCCAAATCCCGACACTAACCAAGTTTATCACGATGTAATGAGTGTATTTTACCGTCGTAGCAATCCAATAGATATAAACACAAATAATAAGCAAATAGTTTGGGAGGATGAGATTTTCGTATCGAAGCAAGTATTCGTACCAACGAATAATGGCATAGAATCTTTAATTGCCCCACCGAGCTATTATCCAGCTATCGCCGTAAAGAACGATGGAACAGGAACGAAGGCATATATAGTCTTCCAATCTATAGCCGAAGAAGAAGTAATTTGTGAACTACCATCATGTTACCCAGCTATAGACACGTGTCGGCACTATAAAAATCCCATAAGTGAAGTAGTGTTAGATGTCGGGGGAGGCAGTGTAATAGAACCAATGTATTCCAGCGTCATTCAAAATATAGTTTACGGCGATATGCAAGAATATGGCAGTCCGATGATAAATGCTTCTTCTATGGGTAATTACTATGCTTGGGCAGATTCAGTTTGTGGAATTGGAGTAGCTTACAAGCAAAACTCATTAACAGAATTTAACTATAAAAATTATGTAAGTGCCAAAGGTGGACTTGCGAGCCATCCGTCAATCAATGCTTATTCCTACCCTTCGTGGACAGAAAATGATTGTTCATTAGTCTGGGAAGAGCGAGACGACAATAGTTCATTAAAATCAATATATTATACAAAATTAAAAATAGAGGGAGACGATATAGCAAACTTTTTACCAAATCAAATACAATCATCAGGCTTACTTAGAATATTAAATAATTGTTTAGAGCTTTCACAAGGTGGAAATAATACATTTCCGACAATATATAGACAAGATGACGACCCTAACTTTTCACTCATATTTGGTCATTCCTTACAATTAGAAAAAATAGCTTGGGCATCAGCTGGACTAAGCAGTAATATCTCAATGCGAACATTTACCCACTTTTACGATTATTATAATTATACTTATAACCAGTCCTATTTAGAACCAATAACGAATATAGTTGGTAATAGTATCATTCATATAGGAATTTCTGGACATTTCAATAGTTTTAAAAAGCCGTCCCTATCACAAGCAAGCTCATATAATATGGGCAGTAACTCTCTTGGTTCATTTTTCACTAATGATTTTCTACTAAATTTTGTCAATAATTGGTCTTCTCAAATGTCAGGTGGCAGTGGTAAAATAATTTATCACTTGCGAGATAATTATTACAGAACAAGCGATATTTTAAGTGATTTCTATAAAATAGCACATCCTGTAAATAAAGGAACTAATGTTCATCTTGCAAACTCTCAAAAAATAAACGACCAAGCCTATAAAGTATGGAAAAACAGCAGGGTTTATAATATGAATAGCCAAGACACAATAATTTCTAACCCAATCTATTTTCATCCACTATCCGAATGCCCAGAATGTATTAAAATGAAACTATATATTGAATACGGTGATGGACTTACAGGTACTGGTGGAGGTGGTATTAGCAGTATAAAACTTACTCAATATGACTATGAGGGTAATTTAGGCTTAGTATTACCCTATAAAAAACTGAATGACAGTTTAGACAACTTTTATGTTGCTGTAAAGCAAGATACTATATTTACAGAGTGGATTTTAATAGATTCGATAGCTACTTTGAAGTATTTAGTAAAACTTGATGATACTAATCACGTAAGTATAAAGTTACAAAAACTATCTGATAGTAGTTATATAGATTTACCAGCTCCTTTTATACCGGGTTCAGGTTTTGCACAGCAGGTATTACATTTAGTCAATGGCAATTATGACTCTTACCGCTTAGCAATGGTAAATAGCGACACCGTATTACGATATACCGAAAATTATTATTTTGATGAGCCTTTTGTACAAGACACAATATATTCAAAAAATAGTGTAGAAATTACGAAAAATATAATAGATTTGAATAAACAATTAAATAAGGCGCATAATTTACAAATTAAATGTATGCCAAATCCAGCGAGCGAAATATTGAATGTTTTAATTTACGGTAGCCAAAATGAACAAGCACAATATATAAAGTTGGAGCTTTATAATCAAAGTGGACTTCTAAAATGGCAAGGCGAAACACAGTTAAATAGTACAATAACACTTCCTATTAACGATTTATCAAATGGTGTTTACTTAGTAAAAGCAAGTATATTAAGCGATAATGGGCTTATAACAACAACATCAAAAGTGATAATTTTAAAATAACTATATTTTGGGCTGGGTTTACTCAGCCCTCTATTTAATTCTTAAATTTCTAATTTTCCTCTCTACATTTTTCAAGCAAATAATATAAGAATACACTAATTTAAGCTATAAATGAGCGTAATTGAATTTTGTAGTAATAGATATAATTCATATCATATCTATTAGATTGTTTTCATTGTAGGGCTGTTGTGGAGGTGGATTTAATTTATATTATCCCAAACACGAGCCATTTCCTTATCTACTAATTTAGATGTGATTTTTTCATACTTTTTGAAAACATCATAGCTTTTATGTCCAGTAATCTTCATTATTACATCTGGCAAAATCCCATTTTCGATTGATAAGGTTACAAACGTTTTTCTTGCTATATGAGTAGTAATAAATTCATATTTCGGAGCATTCTTTTCGACACGTTTCCCACCAATATAAGATACTTTTTGAGTAGGGGTATCTATTTCTGCGAGTTTGCATAATTCTTTTAAATAAGTATTCGCTTTTTGATTTGAAATTGCTGGAAAACAATCACCCTTAAGTTTGTACTTTTCATAAATTCTAAGGGCTTGTCCAAATAACCTAATATTAATTATTTCTTTAGTTTTTCGAGTTCTCAAAGTCCAAATATTATCGCAAATATCTGAAAATTTAAGATTTCTAACGTCATCATATCTTTGTCCTGTATAGCATTGAAATAGAAATATATCCCTTACTTTTTCTAATCTTTGATTTTCTTTTAAGTCTAATTGTATAATTTTATTAAGCTCATAGCTACTTAGAAAAAAGATTTCTGTTTCTTCTGTTTTAATCGAAAATTTTCTAAAAGCCAAATCTTTATGATAGTCTCTATCATAACACCAATTTAAGTAGCTCTTAAATATTGTAATGATTTTGCTAACCCAGTTAATATTAAGATTGCAATTTTTGATTAAGTAATTTTTAAAATCATCAAAAAATTCAATATTAATATTATCGAAAGTTAACTGCATTTTTGAATATTCTTGGAAATAGATTAAATGATTATAGACAGTTTTATATTTTTTAATAGTACTTTCTGTTATGGTGCTGGATTTACTATTTAAAAATTGTTTATAAGTATCAATGATATAAATTTTTTTATTATTTTCAGTTTTTTTATTCTTCTTAGTATTATCAACAAATAAATTATTTTTTATTATCCTATCAAATTCCTTTTTATTTGGTTGAGTGCTAACAGATAAGTATTCTAAATACAAATTCGTTATTCTATCTCTAATTTGATTTAAGTGTAAATTAATTTGTGAGTATAAACTTTCACTTCTTTTTACCTCTTGTTTTTTAAAATTCCAATTTTCAGGTTTAATTTTAATTTTTGTATCTATCATTGTTTTTCTTTTTGGCTCAATTCCACGAATATAACAATATATTCTTTTAGTGCCATCACCAAGAAGTTTGCTGTCGAGATAAAAATTAATAGTCGTAATATAATCCTATAAATCTAAAAAATTAATTAATACAAAAATAATAATTTACCGACACATTTCCGACACTTTTTATTAATATCTCTTAAAATTATCAATTATAAATTTACATAATAAAAATAAATATAAATGTAAATCATTATATTATAGTTATTTATGAATGTTTAAGCAAATTAAAGCAAACTAATGAAAAGGTCAGGTTCAAGTCCCTCTCTGAGTACATAAAAGTCGAGTTATTACTCGGCTTTTTTTATTTTTTCATATTTTCCTTTTTGATTTCATAAATTATCGTTACATTAAAATCAAAATTTTTTGCATTTTAGGAAATGATAAATATGAGATTATTTTTTATATTAATAACTATTATATTCAGTATTTTTACTTCCTTTTCTAAACAAATTGTCGTTGGACTTAATGAAGATATTAAAAGTATCGAGCAAGCCGTAGAAATCGCAGATTTTGGTGATACTATTTATGTTAAAGCTGGTGTTTATAATGGAGGTATGTATATTGAAAACCTGCGTTCTAATGATGATAAATACCTATATATCATCGGTGAAAATGATTCAGAAACTATAATTCAAGGTTCTAATACTTCTATTCAATTTAGTAGTGTTCGTGGAATATTTATAAAAAATATTGTTTTTGAAAAACAAAAACGAAATATTTTAAATTTTGACGATGGCGGCAATTACAATAATCCATCAACAAGAATAATAATTGAAAACTGTACATTTCGAGATATTGATGCTACTGGTAATAATGATTTATTAAAATTATCGGGTATTGATACTTTCATTGTTGAAAATTGTATATTTGAAAATGGTTCTAAAGGTGGTAGTGGTATTGATATGGTTGGCTGTCATAATGGACGTATTGAGGGCAATTATTTTAAAAACATGGGTTCTAATGCTATACAAGCAAAAGGTGGTACTCAATATATTTTAATATTCAGAAACTATTTCGAAAATTGTGGGCAAAGGACTCTTAATCTTGGTGGAAATACAGATTTAGAGTATTTTAGACCTCAAGATGCGCCTTTTGAAGCGGCTGATATTGCGGTACACTCTAATATTATTATTGGTTCGGTTGCGCCAATTGCATTTGTTGGTAGCATTAGGGTTGAAGTTATAAATAATACAATTATTAAGCCCGAGAATTGGGTGATTAGAATACTTCAAGAAACGGTAGATGAAGATAGATTTTATAAGTGTGGTCAGGGCGTTTTTTCAAATAATATAATATATTTAGGAAGCCTAAAAAATGCTATAAATATTGGTCCTGATACTGCACCAGAAGAATTTTTATTTAATAATAATTTTTGGTACAATTTTGAAAACTCAAACTGGGCTGGTCCTAATACCCCTACAAAAGATGATAATGAAATAATTAATCTCGACCCTATGTTTGAAGATTTTGATAATTATAATTTTAAATTAAAAAGCGAAAGTTCAGCAATTGGATATATTAATGGATATGCTTATCCCAAATATGATTTTTATAATAATATTTTTTCTGAACCGAGGTCTGCGGGAGCTATTGAAAGTTCGATTGTGGGAGTTAAAAACATTACTACAAAAAATATTAATATTTACCCAAATCCGACAAATGATTTTATAACAATTTCTTACGATGCTAAAGAATCAACTGATATTATAAATGTTCAAATTTACGATATATTTTCTAATAAAGTTTTAGAATCATTATTAATTGATAATTTATGCAAAATTGATATTTCACATTTACCCAAAGGCACATATTTTATAAAAATTAATAATTATATTGAAAAATTTATAAAATTATAATTGTTTATTTAAGGAAATAATCTATATTAGTATTTATAATTAAGATTTTTAGAAAAAAATTAATATTAAAAAATATTTAAAATTAAAAATTTTATTAGGAATTACGAAAAATTATTTTTACTTTAAAATTTGTTATATATTTCAAAATGAAATTAAATTTTGTGTTATTTATTTACAGGTGAATTTATGAAGTTATTCAAACATTTTTTAGCATTAGTAATCTTCATTTTTGCTATTACTAATGTAGCACATTCAGCTCACTATACTTTCAACAACAATACTGATAATAATATGACTATCGTATTATTAGCTGATGGAAGTGTTAAGATTGGAAATGATCCAGTATCTGTAGGGGACGAGATTGCGGCATTTACATCTGCTGGAGTTTGTGTTGGTGCAGTTATTTGGGATGGAAATAATACTGCTTTAGCTGTTTTTGGATTTAATACAAACACAAATCCAAATGGACCTAAACCAAATGATATTATTTATTTTCGTGTTTGGGATGATTCCGAAGGTGTTGAGTATTCGAGTGTAAGTACTGTTTTTGAACAAAACCCACCTTTTGATGTGTTTAGTAATGTGTATCAAGTAAATGGTTTTGCAAAAATTAATTCATTAATCGCTGCAAAAAAACCCGCTAAACCAAGCTTTACAAATCCAACGAATAATGCTTATGGTGTTGCTTTAAGTGGTAATTTAACTATTAATGCTGCTGCGGGTGCCAATACTCATACTATTCAACTTTCTACTGTAAATACTTTTGTAACTACATTAGTTAATGCATCTGGTAATATCACAAGTGCGGCTTATAATAATTTATCATATAATACAACTTATTATGCAAGAGCACGCGGAACTAATGGAGAAGGTGATGGCGAGTGGGAAAATATTTCATTTACTACTTTGCTTTCAACTCCTACATTAAATTCACCTAATGATAATTCAAAAGGATTAAATGAATCAGCGGTTAGTTTTGCTTGGAGTAATGTATCTGGAGCAACTTCATATTTAGTTCAGGTATCAAAAGTTCAAACATTTGCTAGTGGTATAACTGAAAAAACTGTAAATGTTAATTCTGCTACAATTAATGGATTAGATGTTTATTCAGACTATTATTGGCGAGTAAAAGCTCAGAATTCAAGTGGCAATTTTAGTAACTTCTCTGCAGTTAGAACATTTAAGACTCGCGTTGGTGTACCGGTTATCACATCACCAGCGAATAATGCAAAAGGTGTTGCAGTTAATGGTAATGTTACTTGGAATGCAGTATCCGGTGCAACAAGTTATGATATTGTTATTAAAAAATTGCCAAATACTATAATCTACAACACTAGTACATCTGCTACTTCATTTAGTATGTCCAATCTCGATAATTTTACAGATTATGAGATTAATTTAAATGCTAAAAATGCTGACGGTGTTGGCGATAAGGCAACAAGTACATTTAAAACTATTATTGGCGTACCAAGTCTTGTAAGCCCAGCAAATAATTCATTTGACCAAGCATTAGCTGGAAATCTTAGTTGGAATGCTGTTGCGGGTGCAACGTCTTATGATGTACAATTAGCAAGTGATGTTAATTTCAATACAATCGTATTTAGTCAAAATGATGTTAATATTGTTAATGTTGCTTATGCTGGATTAAATACAAATCAAAAATATTATTGGCGAGTAAGAGCAAAAAATGCTGATGGAACAAGTGCTTATTCAAATGTATTTGCATTTACAACTATATTAGCCGCTCCAGTTTTAGCAAGTCCAACTAATAATCAAACTCAAGTTTCATTAACTCCAACATTATCATGGAATGCTGTTGCGGGTGCTACAAGTTATCAAGTACAAGTTTCAACAAATAATACATTTACAAATATTGTACAAGATTATACAGTTAATACAACAAGCAAAGCTATTTCAGAATTAAATAGTAAAACTAATTATTTCTGGAGAGTTCGCGGATTTAATGTTAATAGTAATGGACAGTATTCTAATACTTTCAAATTTACTACTATGCTTGGTAAAGTTGTATTAAGCACTCCTATTAATGGTGCACAAGGTATTATTGCGGCAAATGGCTCGTTAAATTGGCAATCATTAACCGGAGCAACAAGTTATGATTTATTAGTATCAACTAATTCAGACCTTACAGCTCCTATAATAAATGTTAATGTAGCTAATAATTCATATAATTATAATGGATTAAATAATAATACTACTTATTATTGGGCTGTTAAAGGTCGCGATGCAGACGGTCCTGGTGCTATTTCTGATACTTGGAATTTTGGAACTCAGGTTCTTGCTCCAAATTTATTAACTCCAGCTAATAATGCTACTAACATTCCTTTACAAGGATCATGCACTTGGTCTGCAGTTGCTGGTGCAACTTCTTATCAAGTACAAATTGCTACTGATAATACATTTAACAATATAGTATTTGACCAAAGTGGAATTAATGGAACAAGCACAAATTATTCGGGATTAGTTACTAATTCTAATCATTATTGGAGAGTTCGTGGTTATAAAGGTACGGGAGCGGGAATTTTCTCATCAGTCTTTACTTTCAAGACTATGGCTTTACCACCTCCTACTGCTATTTTCCCACCGAATAATGCAATAGATTTATATTCAACAGTTAATTTTGTCTGGCAAGCTGTACAAAATGCTACTGGATATAATTTAAGAGTAGCTACTGATGTTGGAATGCTTAATGTTATTAAAACAATTAATAATATTCAAGGAACACAAAAAACAGTTACTGATTTCATTTTAGAAAGAACATATTTCTGGCAAGTTCAAACTATTAGTGCTGAAGGGGTAAGTAATTGGTCGCCAGCATTTAAGTTCTCTACACTCGAACCAATTTATTTTGATGGTGATTTAACAATTTGTGAAAATAAACAAGCAACTTATTCAATTCATATTTCTCCATTAGTTGATTATAATTGGACTGTTACAGGTGGTACTGTTGTAGGCTCATCTACAAGTAATACTGTAAAAGTTAATTGGGGGGCTGCTGGTCAAGGCACAATTAAATTGACAAGAACTTCTGCTGCTTGGGGTAATTATTCAGATAATTTAACAAAAAATATTGTTAAAACAAGTGTTGCCAATGTTGATGTTACTTTAAATGCAAATACTTACTATCCAAATAAAGCTTGTTTGAGCGAACCAGTCTCGATGACTGCTACAATTAATAGCACAAATACATTCTCTTATGTTTGGAAATTAAATAATATAGTTGTATCAAATGACAAGGATTTTGTTTATACATTTACTAACACTGGAACATATAATTTTGTGTTTACTGCAATTGGTGATGAATGTGAATACGGCACTGCAAATATTAGCGTAGTTGTTGATGGTAACTGCCCAATTACTGTTGTTCATGATGATATTTATACTTGTAAAAATAGCTCACCAATACTAACTAACGAAGTATTTGGTGGTTCGGGCAACTTTACTTATTCTTGGTCTCCAGCTAATGATTTTGTAAATGCAAGTGTTCAAAGACCAATTGTAAAATCTGCAGTATTTACAAAGAATTATTATCTTACAGTTAAAGATGTTGCTAATAATAATACTGTAACAGAGGTATTTACAGTAAATGTTTACTCAACTCCAACTGTTTCATTTAGTCCAGCATCATTGAAAGTTAAAAATAATAGTGCGATTGATTTGACTGATCCATCTACTGTAATGATTACAATTACAGGTGGTACTACTCCATATACTCAATATTGGAGAGACATTAATGGAAATCAAATAGACCCAACTAACTTATTCCCACAAATGGGTACTAATCGCTATTATTTAACAGTAACTGATGATAATGGTTGTACTTCTGTTGAAAAACAATATATTGTTATTAGAAGCGCATCGAAAGATTTATTTGATTTAGACTTAACAATTGGTCTAAATGGTTTTGGTACTTTAATTACTTATCCAAATCCAGTAGTTAATGAATTAAACGTAGTTGCTGATTTTGAAAGTAATCAAAATGTAAGACTAAGAATTATGAATATGATTGGTCAAAATGTATATTCATTAGATTTAGGTAATATAGATGTTTATACTGGTAATTTAGATTTATCCAAATTATCTGCTGGTGTTTATACTTTAATTATCGAATCTGATTTAAATACATTTACTAAGACATTTATAAAACAATAAGTTTTATAAAATGCATCAAAAAAAGCAGTCTTATTAATTTGGGACTGCTTTTTTTTATTTGTGTAATTGTGTTATTAATTCAAATAAACTCTATTTTGAAATTTGTTATCTACATTCTTTCGGGTGCATTAATTCCAAGAATACTAAGTCCATTACCTAAAACTGAACGAGTAGCTTCAGCAAGTTTTAATCTTGCGGCGCCAAGAGTTTCATCAATTCCAATAATCCTACAATTATGGTAGAAAATATGAAATAGCGAGGCTAAATCCCTTAAATATTCTGCAACAATATGTGGTTCAAATTTATTTGCTGAATTTCTAATAGTTTCTGGAAATAATAATAATTTCTTAATTAAATTAAGTTCTTCATTAGATTTTAACAAATTCAAATCATACTTTAATTTTGATAATTCATTTGCTTTATCGAAAATCGAACAAATTCGAGCATAAGCATATTGCAAATAAAATACGGGATTTCTTTCACTTTGCTCTTTTGCTAAGGCTAAATCAAATTCTAAATGCGTTCCTATGCTACGCATTAAAAGGAAAAATCTAACGACATCCTCTCCAACTTCATCAAGTAAATCATCAAGAGTATAGCTTTTCCCCGTTCTTTTACTCATTTTAACGAGTTCACCATTTTCAGTCAAACTTACAAATTGATGAATCAATACTTTTACTTGTTCAGGGTTATAACCGAGAGCTTTTATACCCGCCATAACATCGGGTACGGTTGCAATATGGTCAGCACCAAAAACATCAACAATAATATCAAATCCACGTTTAAATTTTTCTCTATGATATGCAATATCTGGCAATCTATATGTAGGCTCACCAGTTGATTTAACGATTACTCTATCGTTTTCAAGCCCCATTTCTGAAAGTCGTAGCCATAAAGCACCTTCTTTTTCATAAGCAAGATTTAACTTTTTAAATTCATCTATTACAGCTGCAATTTTTCCTTCTGTATATAAAGAGTCCTCATTATAAAATACTTCTTGCGAAATTTTCATTCTTTTAAGAGTATTTTTAATTTTATCGAAGCACCATTCCTCACCTTTTTTTCTGCATAATTCCAATACTTCGTTTTCATTACCTTCGATTTTCTGTGGATATTCTTCTTTTAACTCGCTTGCGATAATTTTTATATATTCTCCAAAATATCCATCTTCGGGAAATTGAAAATCACTATTATCAATTTGCATATATCTTGCATATATAGATTTAGCAAGATTATTCATTTGATTTCCAGCATTATTGAAATAATACTCACGAGTTACATCATAGCCAATCCATTGATATAAATTTGCGATTGTATCTCCAATAACTGCATTACGCCCATGCCCTAAATGTAATAATCCCGTAGGATTTGCGCTTACATATTCAACATTTACTTTTTTGCCTTTACCAATCTCTTGTTTTCCAAAACTATCAATTTCATTTAATATAGTTGTTAAACATTCAATTATGTATGAGTTTGTAAAAGTAAAATTAATAAATCCGGGTCCAGCAATTTCAACTTTTTCAATAATATTCTTATCAAATGAAGTTAAATTGATTATATTTTCGGCAATTTTTCGAGGTGGCATACCCAATTGTTTGCTAAGTTGCATAGCAATATTTACTGACAAATCGCCGTGAGCTGAATTTTTAGGAATATCACAATTAATATCTATATTGATATCTGTATAAATTTTTCCAATAGATTCTGATAAAATATTGATAATTTTTTCTTTTAACATTATTAGCTAAATACCTTATCTTTAATAACATTTAATAAATTTTTATCTGTAATTTTTCTTAGTTCTCTTGATTCATTAAGTTCGTAGAAATTACCGTCTCCCCATAATTTTTCGAGTTTATAATAATTTCTTATATCTTTTAAAAATATATGAATAACGACATCGAACATATCTAATAAAACCCAATCTTTTGAATCGAGCCCTTCAATTCTTGGTTTTAAAAGTCCTAAGTTTTTAATTGTTCTTTCGATATTATAAACAACGGCGTCAATTTGTGCTTCGGATTCGCAAGTACAAATAACAAAATAATTTGTGGGTGAAAATTCTAATGAACCTAAATCAATGATAACAATATCTTTAGCTAATTTATCATCAGCAAGTTTTGCACACAAAGTTGCCAAACCTTTTGCTGATCGTGGTTTTCCATAATTTGACAATATTTATAATTCCAGTAATTTTTTAAATTAATTTTTAATTATAATATAACGTTAAAAATTATAAATATTTTATATTAATTTCTGAATGGTTTTAATTCTTGAAAATCATTTCCGATTACGATAGTAGCACGAAGAAACATATTTGAGTCAATAATAGAAGTAATCATAGTATCGCGAATACCAAGTGCGTAAGCAACTTGTTTAGCAGATTTCCCATCACCTAATCTATCAATTACTTGTGAATTATTTGTTAACAAATCACTATTGCCGATTTCAACGACGTCAAAACCTCTTGCTCTTAAAAATTCTTTTGCTTTCGATGCTAATCCTTTAACCCCACAAGCATTTAAAATATTCACTTGAATAACTTCTTGGCTATTACTTTTTTCAATACTACTATCAATTGTAGCAGACACTGGCGGTGTAACTGCAACTCGCAATATAAATGATGTTGCCATTATGGTTACAATCAATGTTAAAAAGCCAATAATAACATAATTTAAATGTTGGCGACCTAATTTAATTTTTAATTTACTTTTTCTCAATTTTTCCCCCTCAAAAAATATAATTATATAGGCTTTATTATCAAATTTTATGCCTAAATATAATTATTTAATATTTTTTTTGAAAATTATCGAAAAAATAAAATTATATTATTTTTTTGTCTTTCGTGTTTTACTCTTTTTAGTTGATGAGTTTTCTATTAACTCTACACATTCATCATAAGTTAATAATTCGGGTTCAGTCCCTTTGGGTATTTTTACATTTATATTACCATCACTTATATATGGTCCGAACCTTCCTTTTTTAATTTTTATTTTATCATTTTCAGAAAATTCTTTTATTATTGAAGTACTATTTGCAGTTTTTTTCTCGTTTAATCTTAATTCAGCTTCTTCAATTGTTATACTATATAATTCATCTTGCGAAATTGAGACAAAAGTAGAACCGTGTTTTAAGTATGGTCCGAAACGTCCAATTTGCGCGATTACATCAAGTCCATCGCTTGCTTTTCCAACAATTCGAGGCAATTCAAATAGTTTAAGTGCATCTTCTAAGTTTACTTGTTCTAATCTCATATCTTTTGTAAGTGCCGCAAATTTAGGTTTTTCTTTTTCATCGCTTTCACCTAATTGAAACATTGGTCCGAAACGTCCTATACGAGCATAAACTTTTTTTCCTGTTTTAGGGTCAACACCTAATTCTCGCGATTGCACAGCTTCGTTTCTTCGTATATCCGAAGCACTTATTACAGTTTCGTGAAATGGAGAATAAAATTTTGAAATCATATCTTGCCACTCTAATTTACCGTTAGCAATAATATCAAATTCCTCTTCAACTTTAGCAGTAAAACTATAATCAACGATACCCGCAAAATATTTTATCAAGAAATCACTAACAACCGAACCCATATCAGTTGGAAATAGTTTTGATTTTTCAGTTCCGAAGATTTCTTTTTCACTTGAAATATTAATTTGTTTGTTTATTAATTCTATTTTATAATATTCTCTTTCTTTACCTTCTCTATCTTCTTTTACTACGTATCCTCTATCGAGAATTGTGCTTATTGTAGGCGCATAAGTCGAGGGACGTCCAATACTCATTTCTTCGAGTTTTTTAACAAGGCTTGCTTCTGTATAGCGTGGTAGAGCTTTTTTGAAAATTTGTCTTCCATAAATCATATCCATTTCAGCATTTTCACCTTTACTCATTTTCGGAAGAATTTTTCCATTCTCATCATCATTAAAATCGTCATCAGTGCTTTCAAAATATACTTTTAAAAATCCATCGAATTTAATAACCTCACCATTTGCGATAAATACGTCATTAGAATTATTCATCGAAATAGTTGCAGTAGTTTTTTCGAGTTCAGCGTCAGACATTTGACTTGCGATTGTTCTTTTCCAAATCAATTCATAAAGACGTTGTTGGTCTTTATCTGCTTTGATTTCCACAATAGAAATATCTGTTGGTCTAATTGCTTCGTGAGCTTCTTGTGCTGAATTATTTTTTGTTTTATATTTTCTTAAATGAGAGTATTTATCACCATATTCTGATTTAATAAATTCCTTAGTACTGTTAATTGCAAATTCAGATAAATTAAGCGAATCGGTACGCATATAAGTAATTTTTCCAGATTCATATAATTTCTGAGCCACTACCATAGTTTGTTTTACAGAAAAATTTAATTTTCTACTTGCTTCTTGTTGTAATGTAGAAGTTGTAAAAGGTGGTGATGGCGATTTTTTACCTGGTTTAATTATTAAATCAGAAATATTATATTTAGCATCTTTTGCAATATTCAGAAATTCAGTAGCTTCTTCGAGAGTATCAAATCTTGTTTTAAGTTCAGCACTAAATTTTTTTCCTTTTTCTGTTAAAAAGTCGCCTACTATTTTAAAAGAAGGTTCTGATTTAAAATTTAAAATTTCACGCTCTCGTTCTACAATTAATCTAACTGCAACTGATTGCACTCTACCAGCAGACAATCCTTTTTGAACTTTTTTCCATAAAATTGGTGATAATTCATATCCAACTAATCTATCTAATACTCTGCGTGCTTGTTGAGCATCAACCAAATTTTTATCAATAAGTCTTGGATTTTCTACTGCTTTTTGTATAGCATTTTTTGTAATTTCGTGAAATACAATTCTTTGAGTTTTTTTATAATCTAATCCAAGAGCCTCACATAAATGCCAAGCAATAGCCTCGCCCTCTCGGTCTTCGTCGGTTGCTAATAATATATTTTCACTATCTTTAGCATATTTTTTTAATTCAGAAACAATTTTCTTTTTATCTTGTGGTATTTCGTAATTCGGTTTAAATTTATTTTCTATATCAATAGACATTTCTTTGTTAGGTAAATCTCTTATATGCCCAATACTTGATTTAACTACATATTCTTTACCAAGAATTTTTTCAATAGTTTTTGCTTTTGCTGGCGACTCAACAATAACAAGCGATTTAATAGATTTTTCTTTACTCATTTTGTAAATATTATTTTTTTTAATTTATACAGAAATATATTTACGTTTAAATCTTATTGAAATTGCATTATTAAAGATTTTTTAATCATAATATTAATTGTTAATTATCGTCAAAATATCATTCTATATTTTTTTAATTATCACAATGGAGATACAATGAGTTTATTAATTGGAAAACCCGCACCAAATTTTAAAGGTACAGCCGTAGTTGGTGGAGACGCACATTTATTACATCCCGAAAATGCTTTCAAAGAAATTAGTTTAAATGATTATAAAGGGCAATGGTTAGTTTTATTTTTCTATCCATTAGATTTTACTTTTGTATGCCCAACAGAAATTGAAGATTTTGGTAGAGCATATAAAAAATTCAAAGAAATGAATTGCGAAGTTTTATCTTGCTCAACCGATAGTCATTTTTCACATCTTGCTTGGCGCTCGTCTCACCCTGGTTTAAGGCATCTTCCATATCCAATGTTAGCAGATTTTACTGGCAATATTTCACGCAGTTTTGAAATATTAAAAGAAGAAGAAGGCTATGCTTTACGCGGAACATATATTATAAACCCCGAAGGTGAATTAGTATATTCTGTGATTCAACCTGAGGCTGTTGGCAGAAATACTGAAGAAATTATTCGTGTTTTAGCGGCAATTCAATCTGGAAAATTAACCCCATGTAATTGGCATGCTGGCGAAGATACATTAAATTAAAATTTTCAAGTTTAATAAAAAAGCTGTTTTATTTAATTAAAAATAAGACAGCTTTTTATTTTTGGAGTTTATGTTTTAAATTATTTTTTTGCTTTACGTTTACGTAAGTCAAAATATCTTCTAATTCTGACAGAAGCCGCATAATTTATGAAATAAATACAAGGTACAATTATCAATGTCATAAATGTTGCAAAAGATAAACCAAAAACAATTGTCCAAGCAAGCGAACCCCATAGTTGCGCGCTATTACCACCAATATAAATATTCGGCTGGAAACTTTCAAAAAGTGTAACAAAGTTAATATTAAATCCAAGTGCTAATGGAATAAGCCCTAATATTGTAGCACCCGCTGTCAACACCACGGGGTTAAATCTTGTGATACCACCAAGAATAATTGCCTTACGTATGCTACCACGTGTTGATTCATGATATTCTTCTATGAAATCAATTAATACAATTCCATTTCGGACAACAATACCCGCAAGTGCAATGATACCAATTCCAGTAAATACAATTGACATTGAAAAACGAAAGATTGTAAAACCAATCAATACACCAATCGTACTTAGTAATACTTGTAAAATAATTATTATTGGTTTTGATAAAGAATTAAACTGAGTTACTAAAATAATTAATATTAAAAATATAGATATTAAAAATGATTGGCTTAAAAAATCCATTGCTTCCTGCTGGTTTTCCAGCTCACCAGTAAAATTAATTTCATAGCCTTCGGGTATATCTATTTTCGAGGCGATTTTTTTAAGTTCAGCATTTATCTCTGTAGCTGTATGACCTTCTAAAACATTTGATGAAAGTGTGAGAGTTCTTTTTTGATTTTTTCTATTAATTGATGCATAAGAATTAATATATGAAACATCTACTACTGATGACAAAGGTATTTGAATAAATCCACCAGCCGGAGCAGGTAACATTATTGGCATATTAAGTACAGAACTTAGATTTTCTCTATATTCTTTTGCTAATCTAATTTGTACTGGATAATCATCAATATCATCTTTAAATTTCGAGGCTTCAGTGCCATAAACAGCGTTTCTTACTGTTAAACCAATAAATGCAGATGATATTCCGAGTGCATTAGCTCTTGATTTATTAACATTAAGCAATATTTCGGGCTTATTTGC
Source organism: Bacteroidota bacterium (assembly GCA_029974985.1). Taxonomy (GTDB): domain Bacteria; phylum Bacteroidota; class Ignavibacteria; order Kapaibacteriales; family UBA2268; genus JANJTB01. The sequence continues at coordinate 19,342 of JARKQC010000274.1, forward strand.
TACTAAATCAGATGTTAATTTTTCGATTCCTTTTACTTTTTTCTTTGCAATTTCATCTTTTAATAGCTTTTCAAGACTAATTAATTCCTCAAAACTATCACCAGAAATTTCAATATTAATAGCTTTACCTGTTGGTGGACCAATCTCTTCTTTTTCAACTCTAATTTTAACGCCCGGAAAATCGTTAATTTTTTCTCTAATTTGGCTTAGAACTTTAGGGGTAGAAGTTTTTACTCTATTATGAAATTCAACAAAATTTAAAGTAATTTTTGCTTTATGAGGCATTACTGCTTTATCTGGATTATATGGGTCGCCTGCACCGATACCAACGTTTGTTATCACAGAGCTAACATCGGGATTATTTTCTCCAATAATTTTATAAATTTTGTTCTCAATTTCCTTCGCAAGCGAGTCTGTAACAATAGCATTTGTACCAATTGGCATTTCTATATATGTATAAATACGATTAGGATCACCCCCAGCAAAAAATTTAATTTGAGGCGGGAAACTAATAAAAACAACAAATGAAACCACTAATAAAGCGAAAGATCCAATAGTGAAATAATAGGCATTTCGTCCTCGCATCGCTAACCTAAGAGTCTTTTCATATAAGCCCATCATAAATGGTTGTAGGTATTTTTGAAATGATTTAATTACAACGGGTGTTATAAAAAATCTATTCAAATATCCTAAAACGACAATTACAAAAATTACATTGCCGAAAAAGGCACTGCCCAAATTATGTGATATTATTCCTACTAATACCAAAATTGCAGAAATTATGTGCATTTTTGTTAGGCTACCCGTACCTTCTTTAATATGCATAAATTGTGCGGCAAGAACGGGATTAAATAAATATGCAACAGCAAGAGAAGCACTAAGAGTAATAAGTAAAATTGCTGGTAAATAAAATATAAATTCGCCAACAACACCCGGAAAAAATATTAATGGCAAAAATGGCGCCAAGGTAGTCAATGTACCCGAAAGTACGGGAACAAATACCTCGCCCGCACCCCACCTTGCCGCTTCTTTAATTGGAACACCAAATTTATTATGAATCCTATGAGTGTTCTCAATCACAACTATAGCATCGTCAACAATAATACCAAGTGCTAATAAAAATGCGAATGTTACAACCATATTCATCGAATAATCAAGTGTTGGCATCATCATAAATGTTAAAAAAGTTGAAATTGGCACAGCCAAACCAACAAATATTGAATCACGAACGCCAAGGAAAAACATCAATAATGATACTACAAGTATAAATCCTATAACAACACTATTTATTAAGTCAGATAAATTAGTCCTTGTCGTAATAGACATATCGCCCGTAATTTCAATTTTCACACCTTTGGGTAATCTTTGTTTTTCAAATTTTTTAACTACTTCCTCAATTTTATCAGCGGCATTAATTAGGTTTTCACCAGATTTTTTAATAACATTCATACTAATAACGGGCTTTCTATTTAAACGAGCAAAATTGAGTTGCTCTTTAAAATCATCTTTTACACTTGCAATATCTTTTAATGCTACAAACTGCCCGCCTTCTGTTTTAATTTGAATATTTTGTATATCTTCAACTTTTTTAAATTGTGATATTAATCTTAAATTTCTTCTATAATTACCAATTACTATTTCACCACCTGAAATATTAACATTTTCTGCAGCTATTGCGTTAGAAACAGCCTGAAAAGTTACTCCCGCCGCACTCATTTTATATAAATCCATATCTACTTGGAATTCTCTTTCGGGAGCGCCGACGATATCCACTCTTGTTATTTCTTTTATACTTTCGATTTTATCTTGTAACTCGTCAGCATATTTTTTTAATATCTGTGTCTCCATATCACCATAGATATTAACATACATTATTGGAAATTCAGAAAAATTTATTTCTTGTACTTGTGGCTCCATATCCATATCAGTAGGCAAATCGCTTCTTGCTTTATCCACGGCATCGCTGACACGTTGTTTAGCTACACTTTGCTCAACATCGGTTAAAAATTCAACTATAATAACAGAAACATCAGATAAAGAGTTACTCGTAACTTTTTTTATTCCATTAACGCCTTTTAATTGTTTTTCTATTGGTCTTGTTATAAGGTTTTCTATATCAGCAGGTGAATTACCAGGATATATTGATTGAACGATAATTGTAGGAATTACAATATCTGGAAATTGTTCTTTTGGCAATTTTATATATGATATAACCCCAATAATCATTATAGCAATTGTAATAAAATATATAGGAACTTTATGGTCAATAGCCCAATTTGTTGGTTTAAAATATTTTGGTTTTAATTCACTCATTTTATTCTCTTACCTCTATTTCAGTATTGTTATTTTTTGTCCTTCGGATACATCGAGTACTCCTTCGGTAATTACTCTATCGTTTGCTTGCAAACCAGATGAAATTTGTGCATATTCTTCTGAAACGTTAGAAACAACAACATTTCTTTTCCTTGCAATTGGATTATTGTCGCCCTCGGCAACAAATAAATAATATCCACTTTCAGCTTTTTGTAAAACATATATTGGTACAATCAAACTATTAGGTAATGATAAATCATTGAATTTTACATCGCATAACATATTTGGTCTTAAATCAGCAGGTAATTTACTATTTTGTATTTCTACTCTAAATGTTCTATTTCTTGGGTCAATAGATTTAGATATTACAGATATTTTTGAATTAATTTTTTGATGAAATTCAAAGAACTCAACTTCTACGGGTATTCCAACTTTAAATGTATTTATATATGATTCAGATACGTTAGCAACTACTTTCAAATTTCCACCACCAGATAATTGAATTAATGGCATTCCTAATCCAGCTAATTCACCAATTTTGGGAAAAATACGCTCAACTGTTCCATCGAAAGGTGCAATAATTTTTGATTCTCTAATTTGCCGTTTTACCGTTTCAATTTTTAATTCGAGTGCTTCTTTACTATTTTTAGCTTCAAGAAATTGTAATTCAGAGATTGCTTTTTGTTGCCATAAATTTGATTGTTTTTGAAAAATACTTTTTACAAATTCATAGCTATTTAATAGTTCAGCAAGAGATTTTTCTAAAATATCTGATTCAATTTCGAGTAGTATAGTTCCTCTTTTAACATAAGCTCCTTCGCTTACATTTATTTTATAAACTTTGCCACCCATTGTACTCGATAGCATAGCTAATTTTTCGGATTCGACACGTCCTTGAATATTTACATATCTATTAAAAGTATCTGGTATTACTTCTATTACTTTAACTTGAACGGGTGCATCTTCACCGGATTGGTCGCCAATTTCGCTTTCTATCGCTTTAATTTTAGCTTCAATATCAGCTAATTGATTTTTTAACTCTGATAATTTTTTTATTTTACTACTTTTGGCATCGCTTTTTTCTGAGCAAGAAATTGCAAAAATACCAGCAAATAACAAAATAATTATTCCATAAATTTTAATTTTATTCATATTTTTTTCCAATTTAAATTAATTATTCAAATATTTTTTATAATTTTTTAAATATTCTGGATTAAGATTTCCTAAAAGATTATCTAAATCAAATTTTGTATTATAATAATCATTTATTGCTTTATATTTATTAAGTATTGCTTCTCTTTTTGCTTGTTCAGAATTTAATAATTCAAGCTGAGTGCCAGTACCTTCTTTTAATCTTAATTCAGCAATCTGATATGCTCTTTCGGACAATTCAACATTTTCGAGTGTTGAGTTAATATTTTGTTTTATTCTTTGTAAATCTAACAATTTTGATGTTATACCAATTGAGATAGATTCTTTAACAGTTTTTATTTGTTCGTCTGTTTTAAGAACATTTACTAATTCTTGCTCAACTTTTCTATCAGTTTTACCGCCATTATATAAATTTATAGATAAACTCAAGCCTACAATAGAAGTATTATAATTAGTAAAATTCCAATCATCACTTGCACCCGAGAAAGTTGCATTTCCAAAAGCAACAAGCGAGGGCCAATATTCAGAGCGTTTAAGATTTACAAAAGCATTATCAACTTTTCGTTTATATTCAAGTGATTTAATATCAAAATTATCTTTCATTGCTTTATTGATTGCAGTATTAATATCGGGAATATCAATTTGAGATAAATCATAAGTCCCTTGAATATCAATTTTTTCTGATTTATCCATACTCATAGATAGTTTTAAAGCGTCTAATGTAAGTTGGTAAGCATTTTCGGCTTCGAGAACTCTTGGCTTAAAATTCTCTAATTGGACTTTTAGCTGTAAATAATTGAATTCCGACACAAATCCTTGCTCATATAATAATTTTACATTATTTACAGTTGATTCGAATGTAGCATAACTTGTATTAATTACTGAATACATCTCTTTCATAAGTAAAGCAGTATAAAATGCTTTTTGCACTCCAAGAACTGATTTACTTATCTGAGATTGTAATAATATTTTTGATAGATCAAGGTAAATACCCGCAGAACCAATTCCTTCTAATACAGCGGAATTAAAAAGAATCTGTGTAACCTGAATTTTTGCATCGTAATTATTTGACAAAGCAAATGATTGTAATACTGTTTCTAATGGTTTATATTTTGAATTATCTTGTGGTATAATTTTTTCATCAAACAATACTTTGTATGTTGAATTGTTTAATAATGCACCAAAATCAGGAAAAGGCATTTTAGCCTTTTCAATAAAATGTGATAAACTCGCAGTAAAATCCACAGTTGGCAAAGCATAACCATAAGCCTCACTTACTGCAGCATTTGCACGATCTACTTCCAATTTAGCAATTTTTATATCTCTATTATGTTTTAGAGAATAATCAATTGCAGATTGCAAGTCAAATACTTTATCTTGCGAATATAAATCATTACTAAAAAGAGAAATGATAAATATCCCTAAAAAGATAAATTTGTTTTTTAGACTTTTACACAAAATCATAATATTAAACTCTTTAATCCTTATATATTTTTAATTAATTATTTTCTAATGATTCTAAATATTTTTTTTCGCCCTCTTGAGTCATAATTCCAGTAAAAACAATATCAAAAACTTGTTTTAAAATATCTTCGATTTTAAGATGAACATTTGAAATACTATCGTATCTTACGATATTACTAAGTGAAAATCTCATAACATTAAGAAATACATCAATATTCATATTGTTTTTTAGATATCCTTTTTGGACCCCTAATTCAAATAATTTTCTAATATTTTCAAATCTATCATTTGTATGAATTCTATTTGTCATATAAAATTGTGGCAAATATTTTTTAATTTCCTCATCAAATTTATAATTAAATAGCGAGGCATGATCAATTATCAATTTCCAAATAATTTTTAAATTCTCAAAAAAAGAAAATTTTTCATCTTCAACAATTTCAATAGCTATTCTATCTATATTTTGAGTAAATTCGATAATAGGTAAGCGAAGTGCCTCGATTATCATCTCATCTTTTGAAGGAAATATTTTGTAAATAGTTCTTTTGCTAATTCCAAGCTCTTGAGCTAATTCGTCTGTTTTAATAGATTTATAACCAAAATCAAAAAATTTTTCTTTTACTAATTCTAATAATCTTTCCTTATTATCAATTTTTTCTTTCATAAACAACATATTGTAAACTAATAAAACTTTTTTGGTTTCCACGTTTTATTATTTTGATTATTTTAGATAATTATTAATTTTTTTTTAAAATTTTTTATGGAATGATTTTTGCGTTAAAAATAAAAAATTATTTGTGAGAATATAAAATGAATTTTGAATTAATTAAAGATAAATTTTTAAACTTTTGCAAAATTGAGAAGGGTTTTTCTGAACATACTATTATTAGTTATGCAAAGTCCATTGATGAATTTTCAGAATACTTATACGATAATTTTGGTAATAATATTGATTTACAATTAATTACACTTGATGACTTACGACCTTTTCTTGGATTTTTACACGATAAAGGTTTAAAAAGAAATTCAATAAGGCAAAGAATTTCAGCAATAAAATCTTTTTTTAAGTTTTGCGTTAAAAAGAATTATATTAAAACAAATCCCGCTTCGCTTATTTCAACTCCAAAACGTGAAAAAAGATTACCTAATTTTTTACAAGTTAATGAAATCAATAATTTAGTTGATAAATTTGATGATTCAAGTTATAAGTCTATAAGAAGCAAAGCTCTTATTGAGTTATTATATGGCTCGGGCTTAAGAATAAGCGAGGCACTAAATCTAAATATCCAAGATATTAATTTTCAAGATGCAAGTGTTAAAGTAATGGGCAAAGGGAACAAACAGAGAATAGTCCCATTAAGCAATATATTTTTAAATGCTTTATCAAATTTACTTAAATATAGAAATATAGTTAAAATCATTGATAAGGATGCTATTTTTTTAGCTGATAATGGTAAAAGAATGTATCATAGTTTTGCGTATAGAATTATAAAAAATAATTTAATTGGTATTACTGAATCTCAAAAGAAAAGTCCTCATATTTTAAGACACTCTTTTGCAACTCATTTAATTTCTAATGGTGCTGATATTAAATCAGTTAGCGAAATGCTTGGACATTCATCTTTATCAACAACAACAATTTATACTCACTTATCTATTGAAAAATTAAAAGATACTTATAAAAAAGCACACCCAAAAGCATAAATTTGCTTATTTTTACTTATTGTTATTTACAAATAAAAATAAAATATAATTATGAGCTTAAAAATTAGTGTTATTGGTGTTGGGCATTTAGGATATATTCACTCTAAATTATTGAAAAATAATAATAAATTTAATTTTATTGGCATTTATGATATTAATTCAGAGAGGGCAAAAACGGTTTCAGAAGAACTAAATATTCATTCGTTTGAAACTATTGATGATTTAGTAACAGAATCTCAGGCGATTATAATTGCCGTTCCGACATCTTTGCATTATGAAATTGCAAGTAAGTGTATTGTAAATAATAAACATATATTAATTGAAAAGCCAATTACAAGCACTTATAAAGAAGCTGAAGATTTGATTAATTTAGCCAAAAAATATGATGTCGTTATTCAAGTTGGACACGTTGAAAGATTTAACCCTTCTATTGATGCAATAAAAAATTATTCAATTAATCCAATGTTTATAGAATCTCACAGATTAAGTCCATTTAAACCTCGTGCTACTGATGTCTCTGTTATTCACGATTTAATGATTCACGATATTGATATTATACTTTGGTTAGTAAAATCAAATATCAAAAGCATTGATGCCAATGGAGTTAAGGTAATTAGCGATACCATTGATATTGCAAATGCGAGAATTACTTTTGAAAATTCTTGTGTTGCAAATATTACAGCTTCGAGAATATCTGCAAGTCAAATGAGAAAAATGAGAATTTTTCAAAAAGATACTTATTTATCTCTTGATTTTCAAGAACATAAGGTAGAAGTATTCAAAATTTATGACGAAAATTATGCTCCACAAAATTCTAATCCAGCTACAATTTTAGGATTTATTGAAACGGGTAACCACAACAAAAAAATATATTTTGAGCAACCAAAGATTGTTAAAACAAACGCTATTGAAGAAGAGCAAATTGCTTTTTATAATGCAATTAATGGCTTATCTCCTATTTCTATTAATGCTTACGAAGCCTCGAAAGCTTTATTAGTTGCAGAACAAATAAATAATATTATAAATCAAAATCCAATAGAATATTGAAATTAATTTTCGAAATATTTATCCAAGAACTTATTAATTCACAAGCTGAATTAGAGGGTATTCCTATGGCTTTTATTATATTAATATCAATAATAGTAATTGTTTTATTAACTATAATTATTTATCTTGGTATAAAATCTCAAAAGATAAAAAATTCAACTGGAAAATTTGCTATTATAGGAGAAATTGGAATAGCAAAAACAGATATTTCGCCACAAAGAGAAGGAAAAGTTTTAGTTCAAGGCGAAATATGGCAAGCTATTTCAAAAGAAAATATTTTAGCGAATGATAAAGTTAAAATAATAAATATAAAATCTATGATACTTTTAGTCGAAAAAATAATTGATAAGAATCAATTTGCATCATATTAAGTATTATATTTTGCTATTATTTATATTCATTAATTAACTATTTTATTTATATATATAAAGAAAAAAAATGTTTAAAGATATTTTCCAAGATTTAATATTTTTTTTAAAGAAACCAAGCGATGCAATTTATCCAATTCAATCAAAAAAGAGTAAGTGTAATTCTCTTTTAACTATTTTAATAATTGATTTACTTGTTATCGCTATAATATCTTTTATTATCAATATATTAGATAATTTTATTAACTTAAATTTACAAAATCATCAAATATTAATATTATTAGAGCTTATCCCAATATGGCTGGTAATTGTTTTAGTTGTATTTATTTTACCTTTTTTTGAGGAATTGATATTTCGACTATTTCTAAGATTTGAGTATAATTATTATATTAAAACAATAATTAAAGTCTTATCAATTTTTATAAATGTTCAAAATATTGAAAATTACTACAAGTCAATTTGGTTTAGTAAATACATTTATATATTTTATTTTTCTTCAATAGCTTTTGCTTTTGTTCATCTTTCTAATTTTGACTTAAATAGTATTATTTTAATAACAATACCAATTTTAATTTTACCTCAATTTGTTTTAGGGCTTTTTATTGGATATTTAAGAGTTAGATTTAGCTTTATATTAGGATTCTTATTTCACTCAATTCATAATTTAATTTTTATTGTGGTTACTTTGATTTCTCTTAATTCGAGTGTTGAAAAATTAAATATTCAAAATGATAATTTTAGTTTATTTATTGTAGAAAAAGAATTTTCTAGCTCTAAAAATAGCACTTATACATCCACAATTGATTCAATAGTTTCAGAAAATATTGATTTAAAGTCAATTATTAGTACATTAGAAAATAAAAATCTTAACTTGATAGAAGACAATAATGCATTGCAAATGAATAAGATTATTAATTTTCAATATATTAAAAAGTCTAATATTGAGTTAAATTCAGATTCAATTATTTTATCAAATTTAAGTAATATTTATAAATTTAAAATTGAGAAAAAAGAGAAATTTCAAGATGTATATAATCTATTTATACAAGATACAACAAAATTATATAAATATAAATTAGATGAAAATACAAAAAGTTCGACTACGGAGGTATCAAAGGATAGTATTTATTTTTCAAATACTTATCTATCTGATATAACTAATTCGCTGAGCCGTATTTTCAATATGGAGTTTATTATAGAAGATAACTCTAAAAGCAAATTCAATATTTCTTTACCCATAAATAGTATCAAAGATTTAGATAGTTTGTTTAATAATAAATATGGTATTAGATTAAAAACGAATAGAATGAATACAGAGTATATATTTATAAATTTTTATTAAAAGAAATGGCTTTTTAAACTGAATATATTTTTAAAAAGCCATTATAAATTTAAAAAATTAATATCAATAAATCAAAAGTGCATCTCCATAAGCGAAGAATCTATAATCATTTTTCATTGCTTTTTTATATGCTTTAATTAGATTTTCATGCCCAGCAAAAGCTGATGATAGGAGCATCGAAGGAGTCGCAGGTGGTTGAAAATTTGTCAAAAATCTTGTTGCAATTTTGAACTCATAAGGTGGATAAATAAATTTATCTGTCCAACCACGATTGGGTTTTACAGCTCCAGTAGTCAAAACAGAAGCTTCTAATGCACGTACAACGCTTGAGCCAACAGCAAATACATTCTTTTTAGATTTTAATGACTTATTAATTATTTCGGCTGTCTCGCGTGAAATTTCAAAATATTCTGAATACATTCTATGCTTTGTTAAATCTTCCACTTCAATTTTTTCAAAAATTCCTTGCCCTATATTAAGTACAATTTTTGCTATTTTAACCCCTTTATCTACAAGTTGTTGCAAAATTTCTTCAGTAAAATGCAATCCAGCAGTTGGAGGAGCAATAGAATTTAAATAATTATTATTAGCAAATACTGTTTGATAATATTTTTTATCCAATTCATCAGGCTCTCTTTTGATATATTCTGGTATAGGCATCTCTCCTATTTTTTCTATAATATCAAAAAGATTATTTTCGTAGCTAAATCTTACGGTTCTTCCTCTTGATGTAGTATTATCAATAACTTCACAATAAAATTTTCCATTATCAAAATAAATTTTATTTCCGATACGAACTTTACGAGCTGGCTCGACAAGCACATCCCATATTCTATCTTCTGCTTTTAATTCTCTTAAAAGCATAACTTCGATTTTTGCATTTGTTTTTTCTTTCTTACCATAAAGCCTTGCTGGAAACACCTTGGTTTCATTTAAAACAATGGTATCACCCTTATGAAACAAATCAACTATATTGTTGAAAATCATATCATTTGTTTCGCCAGTGGTTTTATTTAAAACCATTAGTTTTGATGAATCTCTGGGTTCTGCTGGATATTTTGCAACACTATTTTTAGTAAGTGAGTATTTGAATTCTGATAATTTCATTAAAATTTATCCTTGTGAATTATTAATATCTATTTTTTTTATTTATTTGTAGCAATCGTCATTAATTCAGCCATTCTATTAACAAAATCAGTTGTATTATTGAGGTTTCCATCAATAAGCATTGCACCTTCATAAATTTGTGTTATGCAATTTTTTAATAATTCTGAATTTGTTTTACTAATATTTAAACTTGATAAGTTCTTTATTAATTGATGGCTTGTATTGATTTCGAGTATTCTTTTTGAAGCAGAGAAATCTTTATCCATCATTTTCATCATTTTTTCCATTTGTGGGTCTAAGCCTTCTTTTCCAACGACAACTGAAGCGGGCGAATCTACTAATCTTTTAGAAACTAAAACATCTTCGACTTTATCACCTAATACATTTTTAAATTCTATAATTAGATCGTCTGATGATTCTTCGCTTAATGATTCTACTTTTTCGTCAGTTTTTTTATCTATATTAAGTTCTGCTTTTTCGATAGAAACGATTTTTTTACCATCATATTCAAATAAATATGGCATTACAAATAAATCAACGGGGTCAGTAAAATACAATACTTCTATATCATTTTTAATAAAATATTCAAGATTGGGATTCCTTTCAAGTTGCTCGCGTGAATTTCCCGTTGCGTAATAAATTTCTTTTTGCTCGGGCTTCATAGAAGCAACATAAGAATTTAAAGAACGAAATTCACCTTTAGCTGACTTTGATGATTCAAATCGAATTAATTCAGTTATTTTATCTTTATTTGTGAAATCACTATTTAATCCCGTTTTAAATAGTGAGCCAAATTGTTCAAAAAACTTATTATATTTATCATTTTCTTTATCAGCCCATTCATCTAACAAAGCAAGAACTTTACTTGTAATTACATTTCTAATTTTTGCCATTATAGGACTATTTTGAGTAACTTCTCTTGATACATTAAGCGGTAAATCCTCCGTATCAACAACTCCACGTAAAAATCTCAAATATTCGGGTATTAAATCAGTAGAATCTTCTCTAATTAAAATTTTATTTGAATATAAATGTACTGATTTATCTTGAAAATCTCTAAACAAATTCGCTGGAGCTATTTGAGGAATAAATAATAAGGATTTAAAATTTATATTCCCTTCAATATTAAGATGTAAATACCCAAGCGGCTCTTGAAAATCATTTGATATAAATTTATAAAACTCATTTATTTCCTCAATTTTAATATCATCTTTTTTCTTATGCCAAATAGCCTCGATTGTATTAGCACGCTCATTATTTACAAAGATTGGAAATTCAACAAAATTCGAATATTTTTGTAGAATATTTTTTATTTTGTAATCATCAGCAAAATCAGCAAATTCATCTTTAAATTTGAAAGATATTTTTGTACCGCGTGTGTCTTTCTCGGTTTCTTCTATAGTATAACTTGATTCACCATTAGACACCCATTTATAAGATTTTGAAAAAGGCTCTGCTGAGCGAGTTTCTACACTTACCTCATCAGTAACCATAAAAACAGAATAAAATCCAACGCCAAACTGTCCAATCATATTTTCATCAATGCTTTTTCCTGATTCTTTTACTTGTTTAAGAAAATTTAAAGTACCCGAACTTGCAACGACCCCTAATTGATTAATCAACTCCTCTTTTGTCATTCCAATTCCCGTATCTTCGATTGAAAAACTTTTTTGTTCTTTATTAACTAAAATATTTATTCTTAATTCTGCATCGGGACTAATAATTTCTGTGTTTGTAACTTTTTTAAATCTTACTTTATTTAGTGCATCAGATGAATTTGAGATAAGCTCTCTTAAAAATACTTCTGGATGTGTGTACAAAGAATGAATTATTAAATTTAAAAGTTGTTTCATTTCAGCTTTAAATTCATATTCCTGCTTTATAGCAGAAACTCCATCACTCATAAAACTACCTCACATTTATTAAAAAATCAATAATTATAAATTTATAATAATAAAATAAACTATTATGACGTTATTAAAAAAATGATATTGAAAAACGTTTTTTAAATTAGTTTTTTCTAATATTATTTTATATTGAATCATCATTTTGCCATAAATAAACTTTATCAGACCTTCTAAGAACTACATCTGACGGAATTGAAATTATATCACCTTTTTCTGCGTATTCAACGGGTAATAAATCTTTTCTTATTTCTTGTAATTTGCTTTCCCATACTCCAGTCGTAGGACCAATTACAAGTATATCATCTCCAATGCTTATTTTTCCAGCTTTTAGAGTAATTTCTGCAACTGAACTTTTTTTGAAATAATTAGTAATATCACCAACATATTTTTTTCTTTTCGTAGCACTCGAACCATGCTTACTGCTCCATTCGCCAATTTTTTGCCCTAAATAATAACCATCCCAAAAGCCGCGATTATATACTTCTTTCAATCGCAAATTCCAATTTTCAATTTTCTCTTCTGTAAATGTACCATTCAAATATGATTCAACAGCTTCGGAATAGCATTCAACAGTTCTTTTTACATATTCAGGTGAGCGTCCTCTACCTTCGATTTTTAGTACTGTTACTCCAGCGTCTAAAATTCTATCTAAAAAGTGTATAGTTTTTAAATCTTTTGGAGACATAATATATTCATTATCAACCTCGAGTTCGTAGCCCGTTTCCTTATCTGTTAAAATATATGACCTTCGGCAAGTTTGCAAACAAGACCCGCGATTTGCGCTCTTATTATATTCGTGCAAGCTCATATAACATTTTCCAGAAACTGCCATACATAATGCTCCGTGAACGAACATTTCTATTTGCACAAGCTCGCCATTTGGTCCCTTAATATTATTTTCTTTAATATAAGCACATATATTTTTTACTTGTTCTAAATTAAGTTCACGTGATAAAACAATAGTATCAGCAAATTTTGAATAATATTTTACTGCAAGCGGGTTCGATACATTTAATTGAGTAGATATGTGAACTTCCATACCCACACTACGGGCATAATCAATAATTGACATATCAGAGGCGATTATCGCGCTAACTCCATTTTTCTTTGCTTCCTCGATAATTTCAAAAGCAAATCCTAAATCGTCCTCATACATTATTGTATTAAGTGTTATATATGATTTTATATTATTTTCATTACAAATATTAACAATATTTTTTAAATCTTCTATTGTGAAATTTATAGTTGATTTAGAACGCATATTAAGTTTTCCGACACCAAAATATATTGAATTTGCTCCGGCATTTTTTGCGGCAGCTAAGGCTTCGTAAGAGCCAACAGGCGCCATTATCTCAATTTTTTTATTCATCTATTTTAATTTAATTTTTTTAACATACTTTTTTATTTTTTTATAAATTCAAATTAATTGAAAATATTTTTTGACTTTTATTATTTATGATAAAATTCTGTTCATTTTTTTTCTCGTGAATATATGGTATTAATTTACCAATAGTAATACCAACCACAGCACCAACTAAAACATCTATTGGAAAATGTCGCGCAGAAAAAATCCTTAATATAGAACTTGTGCTTGCTAATGCTATCGAACCTAAATATATTAAATAATGATTTGAATTTTCGGGATAATAACTTGAATATATTTCAGCAAAAAACATCATCGAAGCAAAAGACAATGCGGCATGCCCCGAAAAAAAAGATTGGCTTGCGTCGGGGTCCTTTTTTAATTCCAAAGGTGCTTTTTCTGAATATATATAAGGTCTTGGCTCTCTAACTATATTTTTTGTTATTAAAGTTGTGCCGAGAGTTATTGATGTAGTTTCAAGAAACATAGCTCCGTAAGTCGGCCAATCAGAAATAATTTTCCCATCAAAAACTTGAAATGCCGCAATAGATAAGCTCATAGTTAGTAAAATATCACTTAATAAAGCTATATCATTATTGTAATTATTTACAGATAATTTATTTATACTCAATAATTCTTTTTTCATTAGATTTTCTATCTCGCTTACTGAAAGCCCTTGGGGATTTTGATAAAATAGTTTGTAAGTCAATCCCAAAACTGTCGGTATTGTATAATACATTTTATTATCAAAATCTGATAATTCATAAGGAGATGAAAAAGCAGTAAACTGATTAAAAATAATAATTATAAAAAACAAATATAATTTTTTCATTCTTTTATTTATTCCTTAGATAATACATCTACACGTATTGCCTCGTCATAAATTAAATATTTATTTGCAAAATCAATTATTTTATCTTGATTGACATCATTATATTTATTTAAAATGTCATATATCATTTCGGGATTGTCCCAAAATAGAGTAAAATTCCCTATCATATCTGCTAAACCCGACGAATATTGAATTTCATTAGATAATTGAGTTAGTAATTGAATTTTGCATTTATCGAGTAAATTATTATCGAAATCACCTTTTTTAAATTTTTCAATTTCTTGATAAATACTTTCAGTTAATAAATCGCTTGAAATTTCTGGACTATTAGCTATTGCAAAAAAAGTTATTAGAGAAGTAAATTCCCTTTTATCAACATAAGCACCAACTTGTGCGGCAATTTGCTTATCTAATACCATTGATTTATATAATTCAGAGCTTTTCCCTACTCCAAGAATAAAAGTTAAAACATCTGCAATATATAATTCTTTTGAAAATATATTTTCACAATGAAAAGAAATAAATACTGCATTCAATGGAACGTTATCATAGGTAATTGCTTTTTTGCCTTTTAATTTATATTCTTCTAAAAAAATATTTCTAGAAATTGGATTTGAGTTACTTTCTATATCAAAATATTTTTTCACTAATTTTAATGTTTTATCGTGCTCGCAATCTCCCGACAGCACAAGGCAAGCATTTTGTGGATTATAAAATTTCTCAAAAAAGTCATTTACATTCTCCAATGTTGAATTTGCAACATCATCTTTATTTCCGTGTACTTCCCAAGAATAAGATGACAATTCAGAATAAGCATTCATTGCAAGATTTTCACGCCATTTTCCATAAGGTTGATTTTCTACTGTTTGGAGAATTTCCTCGATAACAACTTTTTGCTGTGTTTCGAGTGCTTTTTGTGAAATTTTTGAAAAAAACATTCTATCTGATTCGAGCCATAAGCCTAATTCAATTTTATTTGACGGCAATGTCATTGTATAAGCAGTATAATCATAAGTAGTATAGGCGTTATTAGTGCCACCAGACGCAGAGCAATATTTATCAAATTCTCCTTTGGGGACATTCTGCGAACCCTCAAACATAAGATGCTCGAATAGGTGTGCAAAGCCTCGAACTCCAAATTTTTCATCTTTTGAACCCACTTTGTATGATAAATTTAAACTTACTATAGGCGCTTTTGGATTATTTAAAATTACTATATCTAAACCATTAGATAATTTTTCTCTTATCACTTGAACGTATTTTTTTAGCTCAAAACTCATTATTTTCCTAAAAATTAAATAAAAGACGCATAATTTTTACGAAATTTTAAAAATAATTTTAATAATTCATAATAATTACATAATTTGGAATTTGTTTTGATGCTAATTTAAAAAAAATAAATTTAATTGGAGTTTTTATTTATGAAAGTGTATGAAACACGGAGTATTAGAAATCTTGCCGTTACGGGGCACGCTGGCACTGGCAAGACTTCTTTAATTGAGGCGATGCTTCATTTTGCGGGTACAATCAATAGAATGGGTACTATCGAAGATAATAATACTGTATCTGATTTTCACGAACTTGAACACGAAAGACATTGTACTGTGTTTAGTTCTTTAATGAATATTGAATATAAAGATAAAAAAATTAATATCATTGATACCCCCGGTTATGATGATTATATTGGCGAAATGATAGCGTCTATGTATGTTTGCGATACTGCACTTATTGTTGTCAATGCTACTAATGGTATCGAAGTTGGTACTGAAAATGGTTTACATTATGCCGCAAAACTTAATAAACCTTTATTTTTTGCTTTTAATAAATTGGATAATGACCAAAGCAAATTTGATAGCGTATTAGATGATTTAAAAAATCAATATGGTAATAAAGTTACGGCTTTTCAATATCCAGTAAATCCTGGAAATAATTTTAATCAAATCATAGATATTTTATCTATGAAATTATTGACTTTTAAAAATTCATCTAAACCAGAAATTAGCGACATACCTGTTAATGAATTATCTAAAGCTGAAAGTTTACGTAATGAATTAATTGAATCAGTTGCAGAAACTGATGAAGAATTAATGAGCATTTATTTTGAAGAGGGTAGCTTGACACATGAACAATTTACTCAAGGATTAAGAAAAGCATTTATTTCTCGTAATATTTTCCCTGTATTTTGCGTTTCTTCTAAAAATCAAGTTGGTATCTCTTCTTTAATTGATTTTGTTTACGACTATGCTCCAGCACCAAACGAATTAGAGATAGCGATTGCCGAAGGTAGTGTAAAAGTTGCTTGCGATACTAATTCAAAAGTTTCTTTATTTATTTATAAAATGTTTTCAGATGCTAAACTCGGTGATATGTCTTACTTTAAAGTTAAGTCTGGAAAATTACAATCGGGATTAGATTTAATTATCGAATCAAAAGGTTCGAACGAAAGATTTGGCGGATTGTATGTCGTTAATGGTAAAAAACGCGAAGAAGTTACTGAACTTTTAGCTGGCGATATTGGTGCAACTGTAAAATTAAAAAATTCTCGTATTTCTGATACTTTACACGAAAAAGGTTTTAATGTAAAATTTGATAATATCGAATATCCTACTTCTAAAGTTCGTACTGCTATTGTTCCTAAAACTCGTGGTGAAGAAGAGAAAGTTGGTATTGGACTCCATGCTCTTCATACTGAAGACCCAACTGTTAATATTATTCATTCCCAAGAATTAAGGCAAACTATCGTTTTCGCACAAGGCGAACTTCATTTAAGTGCTATTAAATGGCGACTTGAAAATCGTTACAAAGTTGATACGGAATTTATCGAACCTCGCGTTCCATATAGAGAAACTATACAAAAACGTGTTCAGGGTAGTTATCGTCATAAAAAACAATCCGGTGGTGCGGGGCAGTTCGCAGAAGTTCATATGATGATTGAACCTTGGGTGGAAGGTATGCCCGATCCTGAAGGACTAAATGTTCGAGGTAAAGAAACTTTCGACCTTGAATGGGGCGGAAAATTAGTTTATGTTAATTGTATCGTCGGCGGCGTTATTGACCAAAGATTTTTGCCAGCAATTCTAAAAGGCGTAATGGAAAAAATGCAAGAAGGACCGCTTACTGGCTCTTATGTTCGTGATATTAGAGTTACTATTTATGACGGTAAAATGCACCCCGTTGATTCTAACGAAGCGGCTTTCAAAACTGCGGGTATGATGGTATTTAAAGATAACTTCACTCAAGCAAGTCCGAAAATTCTCGAGCCTATTTATAATGTTGAAATCAAAGTTCCAGAAGAATTTGTTGGCGATGTTATGAGCGATTTACCTTCTCGTAGAGGTGTTATTCTCGGTATTGATTCAGATGGGAAATATCAAAAAATTAAAGCTCGTATGCCACTGGCTGAACTCGATAAATATTCTCAAGGTTTGCGTTCTATGACTCAAGCCAGAGCTACGTATTCTTCTGAATTTGATGAATATCAAGCTGTACCGCCTAATGTGCAAGTCGAGCTTATCGAAACTTATAAGAAAACTCAGCAAGAAGAAGTATAATTCTTACTATATCCAAAAAAAAAGAGGTTGTCTCAAAATTGCAACCTCTTTTTTAATTATATTTTTAAATTTTTAATATTTTCTGCGATATTGCCTTTAAATACACCTGAACCACTAACAATTATATTTGCACCCGCATTTACTACAATTTTAACATTATCCGCAGTAATCCCTCCATCAACTTCAATTTCAACATTATTAAGATTATTATTTGTTAAATAATTAGCTAATTTTTCACATTTTTTTAAAAATGACTTTATAAAAGACTGTCCGCCGAAACCAGGATTTACCGACATTAACAATATAAAATCACAATATTCAGCGGCATCGAATGCAAATTCTAATGGAGTAATAGGATTTAAGACAATTCCCGCTTTAATATTAAATGATTTTATTAGTGATAATGAGCGATGTAAATGCCTTGTTGCCTCAGTATGCACAGAAATCATATCAGCACCAACTTTTACAAATTCAGGTATATATGTATCGCAATTTTCAATCATTAGATGAACATCGAGTGGCAATTTTGTAATTTTTCTAATATCATGAACTACTTGCGGTCCGAAAGTAATATTTGGAACAAAATGCCCGTCCATTATATCTAAATGAATTATATCAGCACCAGCTTTTTCACAATCTTCTATATCTTTTCCGAGCTGAGTGAAATTTGCCGATAGTATCGAAGGAGCAATTTTAAAAGTTTTATTCATTTTTCTTAACCTCATTTACTTTATTATTATTTTTTTTCTTTGGTTTAATAACTTCAACAAATTTATCAATACGCTTAGACGTAATTCCATAAAATGATGATATGGGATATTTTCCATTTTTATCTAAAACACCCGCTTTGTAATTAAATAATATTTCAATGCCATCATCAATATTTTTTAACGCCCAAATATGAAAATTACCATTTTTACAATCATTATAAATCTCATCATTTAGCATTAAATCTTTGATATTTGCATAAGGAATAATACAGCCATTATTTTTATTTAGTCCTCTTGCTTTACAAATTTCATAAAAACCAATGATTTTTTCATTTACGCCGCCAATTGGCTGAATTTCACCTTTTTGATTTACCGAACCAGTAATTGCAATTGCTTGATTAATAGGAATTTGGCTTATTGCAGATAATATTACATAAATTTCTGCCGCTGATGCGCTATCGCCTTCGATTCCACCATAATTTTGTTCGAAAGCTATT
This sequence comes from Bacteroidota bacterium, assembly GCA_029974985.1. Classification (GTDB taxonomy): domain Bacteria; phylum Bacteroidota; class Ignavibacteria; order Kapaibacteriales; family UBA2268; genus JANJTB01. Next base: position 38,699 of record JARKQC010000274.1, read on the forward strand.
GAAGCACTAAGAGATAATTGAGCTTTTTGAGCAAATTTTTCTCTTAAAAATCCAGAAATAATAAGTACGGCTTTATTATGAATTTTTCCGCTCATATCTGCTTCACGCTCAATATTAATAATTCCCGATGTACCAGCAGAGACATTAGCAGTAATTCTTGAGGGCTTACCAAAAGCAAAAATTCCGTTATTATATATTGTTAGTGCATTTATAACACCAATTTTTTCACCAATAGTATCTATAAATATAGTATTTTGTAATATTTCATCACGAAGTTTTTCATCAATTAAATCATTACGATTTCTACGCCATTTAATAGCTTTTAGCACATCATCACGATCAATTAATTTATTATGGCTATCAATACAATAGAAACTTGCCTCTCTTAATAAATCAGCGATATCAGAAAATTTTAATGATAATTTATTTTGCGAGCCAGCTTGTTCAACAGCCCATTCAATAATAGCGGCAACTCCAGAAGGTGAGCAATGCACAAGTGATTCTTCGTTTACAATTTTTGCTATAAACCTAATATAATTAGAAATCATAACTGTTGTATTTGTAGTTTCGTAATCGAATTGTGCTTGAATTTTAAATATTTTTTTAAATTCTTTTTCATAAGTATATAGCATTTTATAGAGTGTTTGCCCACCAATAATAATAACTCTAACATTAATTTGAATTGGCTCGGGCTTTAATGATGATTGTGAAATTTGAAAATACGAATCTAAAGTCTGAATTTCAAGTTTATCATAAAGTAAGAGTCTTTTTAGTGCATTCCAAGAGCCTTGCTCGTTAAATAAATCATTGGCATTTACAATTAAAAATCCTTGGTCTGCTTTTAATAATGAGCCAGCCTTTATTTTTGTAAAATCAGTTTTCCAAAATCCTCTTTGGTCATAAACTTTTTCGATAGTACCAAATAAATTATTATAAGTTGGATTTATCTCGATTATTACTGGGGCCTTATTAGTTTCAGAATTATCGAGAATAACATTAATTTTAAATAAATTAAAGAAATCAGAGTTGTCTTTATTAGTTTCGGTTGGAAATAATTGTGGTATTTGAGTAGTGTTTGGATTAACAAAGATATTCAAATTATCAAGAATATTAGATTTTACTTTAGAAAAGTATTCAAGTATATTTTCGTAAGGAAAACTATTAATTAATTCATCAAAAGCTGAATTGACAATAGATTCAGCAGCTTTTTTATCAAAATTCATTAATTCTTTACGAAATTCTTGCAATAATTTCATACTAATTCTTGACAAATCAAATAATTCATCGTGTAAAATTTTCCAATTTGTTTTTACTTCTATTGCTTTTTTTCGCGAGAATTTATCCTGTTCAACAAGCTCGTCAATTGTATCTATCGAAACAGCTTCGTTATCAACCAATGGGAAAACTTCGGGCTGAACATATCCTTGTTCATTTTCTAATTGCCCGCGTATAAATCCCATAGTTTTCAATTTTTTATCAAATTTTATTAATATTTCCTTTTCATTATCTTGATATGCTTCTATAATTCTTTTTCTTGATATTAAATAATTTTCATCTTCAAAAAGTTTTGGTAATCTACTTCTTAAAAAATTGATTGTATCATCCATTATATTCGATAAAATTTTTGCTTTTCCCTTATCGAGCCGAAGTAAAATTGGATTATCTGGATTATCAAAATTATTAACGTAACAATAATCATAAGTAATTGGGCAGCTAATTGCATTATCCTCGACGATTTTTTTAACAGTAGTTGTTCTGCCTGTTCCAGAAAGACCAGTAACAAAAATATTATATCCTTTGGCTTTTAACTCTGCTCCTAATCTAATCGCTTCTACGGCTCGATTTTGTCCAACTATTTCATCAAGAGGTTCAAGTTCTTCGGTAGATTTAAAATTTAACAATTCTTTAGGACAAGTCCATCGTAAATCACTTACTTTTAATTCGTATTTACTAATATCAATATTTGATTTCAATTATTTATCCATTTTTAATTTAATAAACTCAAAAAAGCAAAAATAATTAAATTTTAGCATAAAACGGACAAATTTAATCAAAAAGAAAATTTTATTTTACATAAGCAGCACATCTTATCTTATATAATTTTCAACATTATATAGCACTTTGCTTTACAATGTTATTAAATTAAGGATTCTAAATAATTATTTTAAATCTAATATTTAACTTAACATTATTTAATTTTTTAAAATCAATATATTTGATTTTCGTTAAATAATTAATTTTTTTAAGTAAATAAAAAAGTATTATAAAAATATATAATGAGATTTAGAAAACCTAAACCAAAAAAAATTTTTGCAATTGATATTGGGACAAATTCTATACACGGTATTATTGCCGATATTGATGAGAATAAAAATATTAGAATTTTTTTAACGGACAAAAAATCAATTCGATTAGGTGCTAATATTAACAATGGCTTAATAAATTCTTCTACTATAAATGAGACAATATATGTTCTTAATAAATTTAAGAAAAACGCTCTTTATTATTCCCCCGTGATTTACAAAGCAGTTGCTACGAGTGCAGTTAGAGAAGCTATAAATAGAGATGAATTTATTAATTCAGTTCATATTAAAACGGGTATTAATATTGATATTATTGATGGTAATAAAGAGGGTTATCTAATTTATAAGGGTGTTTCGAGAGGGCTAAATTTAGAAAATAAAAATATTATGGTAATTGATATTGGTGGTGGTAGTACAGAATTAATTTTTGGAAATAGTGAACAATTATCCGTAAATAGCATTAAAATCGGTGCTATACGTACTTCATTAGATTTTTTTCCAAATTTTGAAACTCATTCATCATCAATCGAAAAATGCGAAGAGCATATTTTAGAAAAAATTAGAAGTCTCAATTTAAAAAATTTTGTTCAAAAAGTTGATAAAGTAATTGGCACTTCTGGGACAATTCAAGCAATTGCAAGAATTACTTTATTAAATAATAATCAAGAATTTCTTACCCCAATCAACAACACTACAATAAATATCAATGATTTAAACAATTCTTTTGAGATGATTTTATCAAAAGATTCACCAAGTAAACGAGCAAAAATTAATGGTTTAGAAATGCCAAGAGCCGAACTAATAAGTGCGGGCGCACTGATTCTTAAAAATATTTTAAAAGAACTATCAATAAACGAATTATTTATTTCTTCATACTCATTAAGAGAAGGTATTGTTTTTGATAATTTTGAAAGTAATTAATTTTTTAAATTAAATATTAAATTTTTATGACAGAAATTAAAAGAAAAGTTTTAGCAGCTGCTGAATATATAAAAAGCATTGAACCCAATATAGCAAATATTGGCATTATTCTTGGAACGGGTTTAGGCAAATTAGTTGATAACATTGAAATTACAAATACTATAAACTATGAAAATATTCCAAATTTTCCCGTTTCTACTGTAGAAAGCCATCAAGGAAAATTAATTTTTGGAAAAATTAATGATAAAAACATTGTTGCTATGCAGGGCAGATTTCACTATTACGAAGGATATTCCGCTCGAGAAATTGCTTTACCTATAAGGGTATTAAGAGAATTAGGTGTGGAAACGCTATTCATATCAAATGCTTGCGGAAGTGTAAATCCTTATATTCGCCGTTGCGATTTGATGATTCTTGATGATCATATTAATTTAATTGGTGATAATCCCTTGATTGGCGAGTATGACAGCTATTTCGGTCCGAGATTTGTGGATATGAGCGAGCCTTATAATCAAGAATTAATTTCTTTTGCTGAAAAAATTGCTATAAAAAATAATATTAAAATTCATAAAGGCGTTTATGCGGCAATGAGTGGTCCTAGTCTCGAAACAAGAGCCGAATATCGCTTTGTAAGAACCATAGGTGCTGATGTTATTGGTATGAGTACTATTCCTGAGTGCATTACTGCAAGACAAATGGGATTAAAAGTATTTGCTGTTTCGATTATTACTGATGAGTGCTATCCCGATGCTTTGCAGACTTGCTCTATGGAAGAGATAATTTATGCCGCAAATATTGCAACTCCAAAATTAACAACTTTGTTTACAGAAATGATAAAAGCTCTATAATGAATTTTGCTTTTTACGAAATTGTTGAGGATTGCATCGAGGCAAAAAATGTCTATGATGCTTATTTAAATATTAAATTAAATGATGATTTAATAAATCATTTAGCTAAATTAGGTAAGCTTGTTTATTTTCAAGATTTTGACAAACCTTATTTCAAAATAATTGTAAGAGGTAAATTTACAATTAAAGGTATATCAAACGAAGATAAATTTAGAATTTTACTGCCCGATATTGCAGATTTTTCTAATTTAGATATTTTAAAAAAGCACATCAATGATTTCATTGTGTAAACAATTGACATTTAAATAAATTAGTGCTGTTATTTAACAAAATATTTTAAATATATTTTGTTATTTTATTCTTAATTTTTATAATTCATATCACTTTCTCATCAATACTTTACAAAATTATTGTTTAAAAGTTAAAAATTTATAATTTTTTTTTTACGAATAATAAAAAAATATTAATAAATTTGAACTAAGATATATATAAATTTGTTAAATTGCATTGATTATAATTTACTATTTATAAAAAGAATATTGAGGTACGCAATGAAAATAAGGCGTGAAGATGCTTTAAATTATCACAGTATGGGAAGAAAAGGTAAAATCGAAGTAATCCCTACAAAACCAACCGATACTCAAAGAGATTTATCATTAGCTTATTCACCGGGGGTTGCCGAGCCTTGTAGAGAGATTCATAAACAGCCCAAAGATGTTTTCAAATATACAGCAAAAGGTAATCTTGTTGCTGTTGTTTCAAATGGAACTGCTATCTTGGGCTTAGGTGATTTAGGTCCAGAAGCCAGTAAACCAGTAATGGAGGGTAAAGGACTATTATTCAAGATATTTGCGGATATTGATGTTTTTGACATCGAAATTAATTCTAAAGATAATGACGAGATTATTAGAACGGTTCAGTTAATATCACCTACGTTTGGTGGAATTAATCTTGAGGATATCAAAGGTCCAGAATGTTTCGAAATAGAAGAAAAACTTAAAGAAATATGCAATATTCCCGTTTTTCACGATGATCAACACGGTACTGCAATAATTTCTGGAGCCGCATTGATTAATGCTTTAGAAATCGCGGGTAAAAAAATTGAAGATGCAAAAGTTGTCTATAATGGTGCTGGTGCTTCGGGTATTGCTTGTGCAAATTTCCATATTTCACTTGGAATTAAGCCCGAAAATATCATTATGTGTGATTCAAAAGGGGTTATTTACAAGGGTAGAACTTCTGGAATGAATAAATATAAAGAAAAATTTGCAGTCGAGACTGATTGCCGTACTCTTGCAGATGCAATGAAGGGAGCAGATGTTTTCGTTGGTTTATCGCAAGCTGATTGTGTTAGCCCCGAAATGCTTTTATCAATGAATGAACATCCCGTTGTATTTGCTCTCGCTAATCCAGATCCAGAAATTACATACGACCTTGCTGTTGAAACAAGAACAGATGTCATTATGGCAACAGGCCGCTCCGACTACCCGAATCAAGTAAATAATGTACTCGGATTCCCATTTATTTTTCGAGGTGCATTAGATGTTAATGCTACAGCTATTAATGAGGAAATGAAACAAGCCGCTTCTTATGCACTTGCCGAATTAGCAAGAGAAGAAGTCCCTGAAAGCGTAATGCGAGCATATAATGTAGATACTCTTACTTTTGGAAAAGATTATATTATTCCTAAACCATTCGACCCACGTGTACTTACAAGAGTCGCTCCAGCTGTTGCAAAAGCCGCTATGGATACGGGAGTTGCAAGAAGTCCAATAGATGATTTTGAAAAATATAAGCTCGAACTCGATATACGTATGGGCAGAACTTATGAATTTATGAATAATATTTATACAAAAGCGAAAAAATTATCAAAAACTATTGTTTTAGCTGAAGGTGAAAATTGCAAAATTATTCGTTCTGCTATGCTATCGCAAGAAATGGGTATTGCAAAACCAATTCTTTTAGGTAATAAAGAAAATATTATTGCTGTTGCAGAAAGCCATAATTTAGATATTAGCAATATTGATATTATTGACCCTGCGTTATCGCCACAATTAGATAGATATGCCGAAGAATATTATAAATTAACTCAAAGAAAAGGAGTTACTAAACTCGAAGCATATAATAGAATGAAAACACGTCCAAATTATTTTGGTTCAATGATGGTTCATTTAGGAGATGCCGATGGATTAGTAACAGGGGTAACTTCGCATTATCCAGATTCATTAAAACCAGCTTTAGAGATAATTGGTAAAAATGAGAAATACAAAGTTGCTTCTGGTTTATATATAATTAAGAAAAAATCAAAAATGTATTTCTTAGCTGATACAACAGTTAATATCAATCCTACACCCGAGCAAATCGCAGATATTACATTACAAACAGCTGAATTTACTAAGTATTTTGATATTGTGCCAAAAGTTGCTTTACTTTCTTACAGTAATTTTGGTTCCGTAAGAGGTGAAATTCCAACAAAAATGCAAGCCGCTTTAAAAATTATTAAAGAAAGAGACCCTATATTAATAGTTGATGGTGAAATGCAAGCTGATACAGCAGTTGTTCCCGAATTTCTCGAGAAAACATTTCCATTTAGCAATTTAAAAGGCGGAGCTAATATTTTAATATTCCCCGATTTAAGTTCGGGCAATATTTCTTATAAATTAATTAATAAAATCGGTGGAACAGACATCGTTGGTCCTATTCTACTTGGATTGAAAAAACCAGTTAATATTTTACAACGCGATGACGAGGTAAATCAAATTATTGATATTATCGCACTAACTGCTTTAAAAACTGTTTAGTTAAATATATACTAATATATAAAATATAAGTGGAGTTAAAAATTTTAATATAACTCCACTTTTTATAATAAATTAGATATATTATTATTTAATTTTGCAAGAATTTAAAAATTTCTTAAAATTTTCAATCTCTGGTTTTAATATTTTTGCTGGAGCAAATACTTTAAAATAATACGGTCCATCATTAGAAGGCACGATTGCGGCAAGAACCATATAATCTGGAGTTGGAGTAAATTCTTGAGCCATTGGAAATGGTTTTACATTATAAACACCTTCAAATGTAACCATCGTAATTTTATCGCCAAGTAATTTTTCTTCTTTTGAATTTTTTAATTCTTCGAATTCTTGTTTCCATCTATCAATATTTTCTCTTTCTAATGATTGCTCACCAAAGAAAAATCCTACAATTTTTGAATTAGGGTCGCTTTTTAATTTATATTGAACAACTCTCATTGAGGAACTTGGTTTTTCTCTTTCCCAAGCATCTGGGCAAGTAAAAGTTAAATTGGAAAGTTCTAACAGTGGATTATTAGGGTCGAAATTCGGCTCTTCATCATCGGATAGTTCGCTTAAAGCATCCATGCCGCCCATTTGAGGATGGCCCGATGGCATACCATTCTCCATCATTTCATCGTTTGCATTTTTTTCATTTTTTGCTTTATCATCATTAGAACAAGCAAAAATAAATAAAGTCATTATCGCAAAAAGAAAGATTTTTTTCATATAAAATACCAAATTAATTTATAAATTAATATATTGATTTATTTACATAGTTATATGTTCAAATAATATTAACAAAAGTAAATATTTTTTTTAAATAAATTTTAAAAATTAATAAAAATTAATAAAAATTAAATAATCTTGAAAATTAAAACTATTGGAAATTAATCATTTATTACTATTTTTTTGAGTTAAATTTATCTTCTTCATTATAAAATAAAAAATTAAAAGAAGTCATCGAACCATAGCATTTTGTGATAATTGTCTAACTGCAACGCGTTGAAACAGCCACACGCTGCCGCCAAGTTTTGGCTTGCGGGTCGGCTGGTGCGACTTGGCACAATGTGTGTGGCTGTTAGCGTGGGATCAAAACACAATCTTCACATCTTCTTTATAATTCTGCAATGTTCCGTTAAGGCTCGCTGTCCAACCGTCAATGAATATTTTACCTGCTGAGCGTGTCGAAGCATTAATAACGTCTGAAAAATCATCATTGGTAATACGCTCGCTATTGGTGATGTAATAATGGTTGCTGATTCTATAAATACAATCTTTTACCACCTCTTCCGGTACTTGTGTTGGCTCGTCTAAACCAACGGTGAATATCATATTGTAAATACGACTTAAAGAATCCGTTTCATTTTCGGTTATTGAAATTTGCCCTTTCTCATCAACTTCCAATTTTGGTGCTTCTACGCTGTCAAATACCTTGAAACCAATGTCTAAACTTTGATTTTTTTGATTATCTTGATTAAACAAATCATTTGAATCACGAGAATCAGATAAATCACGGTTCAGACTATTTTCAATTTTTTCACCTGCTCGCTTCAATCTTTCTATGGTAATGCTGGAAATTACCCGTGGCAATTTATTATCAATGCAAAACTTATATGCTGGTTTGTCCTCTTTGATTGGTTCGTCTATTTGGCATAAAATAAATTTACGGTTGCCGCCATCTTCTGCATTGAGTTGCATTACTGCGTGCCCTGTGGTGCCTGAGCCTGCGAAGAAGTCGAGAATGATATCATCTTCTTTTAAAACAATCTCGCATAAATGTTTAATTAAAGTTGTAGGTTTAGGATTATCGAATAAATTTTTTTCAAACATTTGCAACAATTCTTTAGAACCATCACTGGTTGTTCCATAAGAATCAATAATACTTCTCGGCTTTTTCCCTTCTGGTAACCTTTGTTTAAATTGAACAGACCATTGTCCAGAAATTTTTATTATTTGAATTTCCCCTGAACTTAAATCGTCTTTAAAAGTTTTTTCAGAACGCAACCAACTTATCGGATTACCATATTCATCATTTTCTAATACAGAACCATCAGGGCAGACTATTTTGTAATATTGTTTACCCGATTTTCGTTTAAAGGTATCCCAGAAAAATAAACCATCTTCATCTTCCTCTTTGTATCTCTTTAAATACTCTTCAGAATAATTATGAAATAACTTTGACAAATTGGTTATAGATTTTGAATAAAATAAAATATGCTCATTTTCTATTGCAATATACTTAGCATCATTACCTCCTCCTTTTTTATTCTTCCAAATTAAATCGGCAACAAAATTCTCTTCCCCAAAAACATCATCACAAAGTAGTTTAAGGTTTGCTTGCTCATTATCATCAATACTAATAAAAATAACCCCGTCTTTACTCAATAAATCTCTTGCCAATAATAGGCGAGGATACATAAACGCTAACCAACCATTGTGGCTCTGTTTGGTTTTGAAACTAAAATCCATTCTTGCAAAGTCGTCATCGCTTAGGTTTGCCAATCCCAACACTTCGGCTTCTTCTTTGTCAAACTTGTCAGGATAAACAAATTCATCATTGGTGGTATTGTATGGAGGGTCTATGTAGATACATTTTATTTTTCCGGTGTAATGGCTTTTTAGGATTTTCAAGCTGTCGAGATTGTCGCCTTTCAGCACCAAATTTTCGGTTGTGTCAATGTTTTTACTCATTTGGGTATTCAGGCGTAATTCCTTTTCAGTCTTTTGGGCATATTTAGCCCTTGCAAAGTTTCTGCCTACAAAGTTTAGCCCGTAACCGTTTACCTTTTCATCAATGGGTAAGCCCGCAATGGCTTTGAGCTCCTGCAAGTCAATTTCGTTATCCTTAATAACGCTTGGGTAGTTTTCTTTTAGAAAACTTAAA
>JARKQC010000287.1 GCA_029974985.1 Bacteroidota bacterium
AGACCACTATATGTTCCACCAGTAGGAATTGCATCGCCAGTTAATGTAATTGGAGTTGCATCAGTACATACTGGTCCATAAGTATTTGTCCAAGTTATTGTAGGAGGTGCAGTTAAAACTACTGTTTGTGTCTTAATAACTGTACAAGGTGAACTTGTATAAGTATAAGTTAATGTATGTGTACCAGCTGTTCCAGCAAGAGATGGAATAAAGTTACCACCGCTTACGCCAGCACCTGAGAATGTTCCGCCGCTTGGAGTAGCTGATAATGTTATTGCACTATTATCAGTTGTACAATATGGTCCGCCAACTGGTGCAAATGTAACTGTTGGAGGAGTTACGACTGTAAATTGTACTTCATCATAATTTGTGCAAGGTCCGTTATAACCAGTCCAACGCATTACGTAAGTACCAATCATATTAACTTGAATTTGTGCATTATAGTCATTTTTTGTAGTACTATTAACATAAGAAATTAAGCCAGGTCCACTAACTTTTGTCCATTCGCCAGTAACTCCAGCACCATAAGTTGTTGGATTAGAAGCAGCTAAAGTAATAGTAGAATTAGTACCACACGATGAAAAATCACTACCAGCAGTCCAATTAGCTAAATCATTCCAGAATGTAATATTAACATAATCAACACTTGTTCCGCAAGAACTTTCTATTTTCCATTCAAATGAATAAGTACCCCAATCACTAACACTTACGTTAGAATTATATGTATTAGGAGATGAAAAATTAGCTGTACCAGTCCCTTCATCAAGCGACCAAGTACCAACACCAACTGTCGGAGAATTTCCATCTAAAGTTGCTGTCAGACCGCAAACATCTTTATCAAATCCCGCGTTAGCTGGAGTTGTATTATCGCTGAATGCAAAAGTAATATCGCTTGTTTTTGGTGGACAAATACCATTAGGATCAGTTACTGTCCATCTTAAAGTATATGAACCAAACTCATCAGCTTCGAAAAATGCATCTGGATAAGTTGGATTATCAAAGCTATATGTACTTCCCGTTGGGCTTGAAACAACTGTCCATTTTCCATTGCCAACTGTTATAGGAGTAGCATTAAGAAATACTGACTTATCACCACAAACAAGTGTATGAGCGACTCCAGCAACTGCATTACTAATAGGTTCGCTAAATGTAATAACAACATCATCAGAAGTTGGAGTACATACACCATTTAGAGAAGCAATTGTCCATCTAAATGTATAAACTCCATATTCATCAACGCTTACTGAAGTATTATGAAGTTCATCATCATCAAAATCAGCTGTGCCAGGACCACTAATTTGTGTCCACTCTCCAATACCAGACGTAGGAGCATTAGCATTCAAATTGTATGATGTTTGCCCACAAGATCCATCATCATTGCCCGCATTGGCTACTGTTGGAGTTTGGTCAAATATTAAAGTAATTCCATCTTGTTCTGGATCACAAGTACCATTGCTAACAGTCCAATATAAATAATATACACCATAAGCAGGAGCAGTTATACTAACTGTTGGTGAATTTGCATTTGGTGAAAATATCAAACCTGGATTACAAGGTATCAATGTATCAGTTTCGCTATCAAAACACATTGCAGTCCAAGTTCCGATTCCCGCTGCTGGAGTTTCTGCTTCAACTGTTGCAGTTAATGAACCACAAACTTCAAGAGGAGCTTGTGTAGTAATATTTGCAGCAGATGGTGGCTGAGTTAATGTAACAGTAACATCATCATAAGTAGTAGTACAGCCATCGTTAGAAATAGTCCAACGGAATACATAAGTACCGTATTGAGTTATGTTAGCAGTACCATTATAAGCGACCCCTGAAAGATTTATACTTGTTGGTCCACTAATTTGCGACCACTCACCTTCAGCTGGTGCTGGATTATTACCTGTGAAGGTATAAGTATAAGGAGCGTTTTCACAAAGAACAACGTCACTGCCCGCATCAGCAATAGGACCAGCATCATTTACTGTTAGAGTAAATGTCTCTCTGCTTGCAGATTCTAATCCCGTTTTATTGCTAACAGTAGCAACATAATAATTAATAACTCCAGCGGATTGTGGAGTAAGATTAATTGATAGTAAAGCATAGTTATAAAGTGCAGTACCACCAGATGCTTGATTATACACTTTAAATTTATGTTGATTTGTACCACTACCTGGATTTGGACCAGTAGGAGTTAAAACATAAGTATTGCCTAAACAAATAGTAGCAGTACTTGCAGAAATAGTCGGATTTTCTGGTAATGTAGTTACCCCCATAGCACCAGTTTTCCAATTACCATATCTTGATTCCTGATAAGCTCTTACGCGATAGTAATATGTAGTATTTGGAAGAATATCCGTAGGCGAAATATCTTCAACATCAAGTTGATGAGCATTTCCAACATCCACAGCATCATACCAATTCAATCCGTAAGAAAATGACGCATCGTCTGATACTGTTACGTGAAATCCTTCAAAACCGCCAGATGCTGGATTAGTCCAAGAAACACGGAATGAAGTATGAGTAACATTACTTTTGGATACCGTAGCAGGAACACCAGGTAAAGTATAGTTAGAACGAGGATTATTAGTAGCAGTTGATGTTAAATATTCCGTTCCGCCTCCTGTTCCGTTTCTTTCAAACACTCGAACAGTATATTGTGTACCAGGAGTTAATCCCGTAACAATAACATTTTTACCAGTACCCGCATACACAACTTTTGCAGTGGCGTAGCTTACTAATGATGGTGCCGAAACATAATTAGCATTAGCAGTATAATCTTCACCATCAGCAGGTTCATGAATACCATTATAACTACTAGTTGGTTCAATAGTAATTATTCTGCTATCTCCATCACCTTTTGTTCCAATCAGTATTCTGAATTCGGTATCTTTTATCTGACTAAAAGATATTCCACTTGACTGAACGGTAGGTGGTGCTGCAAAAGATTCATTAATTGTTAGCATAAAGAGCATTAAGCCCGCTAACAACAAGGATAAACGTTGCATAAACATACCCTTAAAAAGTTTAACAAAAAAATTATTAATTAAAAAAACAAAAAATCTATATTTTAGTAAAATATAAAACTTATCTAAAATTTTGTTATTTAAATAAAAATTAGATATTAATCATAACAAAATTACACTTTACATAAACTAATATAGCATTAGCCAATATTTCAAATATACAAATTTTTCAATTATAAGCAAGCAAAAAATAAACAATAAATTTTATAAAAATCTTTTTTTAAATTTACATTTTTTTACTCATAACATTAGAATATTCAGAAACACTTAATTTACCGATAGCGGCAATTCTCACATAATATGTTTTATTTGGCTGCAAATCTTCGAAATCAAATTTCGTAACATCGCCAACATCAACCCTATCATAAACTTCATCTGGCTCGTTAAACTCACTATCTAAGGCAAGCTCGACATAATATGAGACCGCACCCAAAACTTTTGTCCACTCGACGCTACATTCGCCTTGTTCTTTATTTTCAAATTTTAAAATTTTTGGACTTTCTAATAAAGTAGGTAATAAAATAGAATTATTAAGTTTGGTTAAATCCGTTAAATAATTACAACTTTTATCTTTACCGTTTACAGCAAAAGCCTTAATATAATATTGTGTATCGGGCGTTAAATTCGTAATTCGAACGTAATTTACGGTATCACTTGCAGATAAAACAACAAAATTACTATCACCAATAATTTCTCCCATACCCAAAGAGCTACTTGATTTATAATCAATACCATTTTGCGGAGTAAAATCGCTATGTTTAGTGCTTATTGTAATTAAAGTTGATTTACTATCGCTTCCCGAGGCAACGATTTCAAAAGATTTCGCGGTTTGGTTTTTCCACATAATTTTCTGAACTTGACTACTTGGCGGAGTAGCAAGCGTAGTAAATTTAGTTGATGATAATAATTTATATTGTTTTTTCTCAATTGTATAAGCATCTATATAATAATATGTATCGGGCAATAAATCAGCAACTGAAAATTCTCTTGGCGAGTCTTTTTGATAAATCACAAGATTCCCCTCACCCGAAAAAGATTCATTATTCGAATTAATATAAGTATTGCTTGTTAAATATCTATTTTCAATTTTTGGAGCAATTTGAGCATTATCCATATTTCTAATAATTAAGAGCAAGTTTTGAGGGGTTTGTTTATTATTAGATAATTGAATAGTAATACTTTCGGTGTTAATTTGTGTAAAACTAAAATAATCCGAATTTTGTTCAGAAAATATATTAGTAATTAAACTAAAATTTATTAATATCAGTAGAAATAATTTCATACATCCTTGCATTGTAATTATATTTAACTTTTCAATAATAAATAAATGATTTTAAATTATTTTAAAAACCAAATAATAGCTTTCAAAAAACAATAATACAAATATAAAACATTTTTTAACAAATCAAATTATTTTTTTTAGTTGAATAAAAATTAAATGATATTTTATATTAAATTTTTAATAAATTCAATTATTTCTTTACTAAAAAATTTAATAAACTATATATCAATAAATATATTTTAAAAAATTAATTAACCATTTCATAAAATTTAAAATTATTCATCTTTTATATTCTTCCATTTTATATAAACATATTCAATAAGGTTAATTATTAAAATATAATAATTAAGATATTCATTATTTAAAATTAAAAATAAATTTAATATAATTTTAAAAAATCTTTAATTGAAAATATTAGTTTAGATAATTTTTAAATTGACTAGTAATAAAATATCTCAAAAATTTGTCATCTATTAAAAAATTCATACATTTGCAATTTATATTTATCATTTTTTTTAAAATTTTGCATAATGAAGAAGTACATAATTTTTACATTGATATTTTTATCAATAATTTCGAATATTTATTCCCAAGATGCCTTAAAAATACTAAGTTATGATTATACAAATTATCCTATCATAGAAAATAAGGTATTTGTATTTAATAATTTAGGTATTCCAGTTACAAATCTTGATAAAACGAATTTTGTTGTAAGAAATAATGGGGAAAATATCAAAAATATAAGCACTTATCACTGCCCCAATCCACAGAAAATTGATAGTAGCTCATTAACAATAGTATTCGATTTGGGGTTAAACAATACTTTTCATAATCCGAGCAACTTTAATTTAGGTATTCAAACAGCTAATAGACTTATAAATTTTTTAGATTCTTTAACTACTGAAATTTCTCTAACATCTTTCGATTATCGTAGTTTTTTAAATAGCGAATTTACATTCGACAAATCTCGCATTCGTAATGAATTAATAAAATATCAAGCGGCACAGGGATCTTTGTTCGATGCGGCATTTATTGAAGAGCCAGCGGGCGCATTTAAAATAAATTCACGTGGGAAATACGATAAATCAATTATTTTAATTACCGATTGTGCGGGAAAATATGATGAAAATGCTCTAATTCAGCAATTAGCTCAATCAAACGCAAAAATCTTCATTATTGCAATTAGAAAACCCGAACTTGAGGCTTTAAAAAATGTAGTGGCGTCGTCGAATGGCTGGATATTTAATATCGAAAAAGCAAGCGATATAAATTCTGTAATTTATTCGGTTGTTGCTATGACAAGGGGCTACGAACCTTGCACTATTAGCTATGAATTAGATTATTCTTGTATTGATATCAATTCAATCGAGGTTTTATTACCATCAAAAAATATTCAAGATGATTATTCATTCAATTTTAATAATTTTGGAAAATCAACTATTTTAAGTAATCCACAATCTCTTGCTTTTAAAGCGGTAGAAGTCGGCAAAAAAAAACAATTAGGACTAACAATCACAGCGATTAATAGAGATATATTTATAAAAGAATTATTAATAAAAAAACCATTTTCTATTGTTTCGGGCAATGTTACTAATTATTTATTACAAAAAGATGCTTCGATAAATTTAACAGTAGAATATAATCCCGAAAAAAGAGACATCGTTTTTTCACAGCTTGAAATAGTATCGGACGCTTGCACAACAGAACCTATTTATATTACAGGTGGCTTTCCAAATACTAAATTAAATGATTCAACCAAAACAGTAAGAATAATCAAACCAGAAGAAAATGATTATTTAATAATTGGTGATACAACTTCTGTAAAATGGATAGGTTTATTAAAAGAAGACGTCGTTCAGCTTGAATACTCTATAGATGATGGAAAAACTTGGCTTCCGCTAGCAAAAAACGTAATGGGGTTAAATAAAGAATGGATTGTCCCAGATACTCCAAGCGATTCGTGTAGAGTAAGAATTATACAACTATGGCCCAATAACGTAGGTTTTACACTTGATTTAAAGCATAGGTCAGATGTAAATTCTGCATTTTTTAATCCAGCCGGAGATTTAGTACTAACTGCGAGTAATGATACAACAGCAGTAGTTTGGGTTTCTAATACGGGTGCAAAAAAGTTTACTTTGAAAGCTCATCATAAACCTGTTACTTGGGCTGTATTCGACCCATTAGATGAATATATAGCAACTTCTTCACAAGATTCGACAGTAATTATATGGAGTCAGAAAGATGGCTCAATTGTAAAAGTGATAGATGTTTTTACAGCAAAACTTCAATCCGTTAATTTTAGTAGAACAGGGCAATATCTTGTAACTTCGGATTATTCTGGCTATTCATATATAATTAATAGGCAGTGGCAAGTTGAAAAAATAATTAAGTCTAATGATTATGGTCCTTCTTGGTATAGTGAATTTTCTCCCGTAAATGAGGATTTAATTTTATCATCTAATGGTGATGGCAAGGCAAAAGAATGGAATTGGCGAAATTTTACTATGGGTGACAAACCCGATAGAGTGTTCAATACAGAAAGTATTATGTGTTACAATGCAACATATAATACAAATGCTACAAAAATTTCAGCAACAACAAGCTCTGGTAATCCCAAGAAATTATATGTTTGGGACGTTTCAAATCCAAGCAAAACAGACTATTTTTTACAAGATACACTATATTCTATATCGCATAATAGTGATACATCAGATAATAACTCTATTAATTATTCATCTTTCTTCTTCGACCCAAGTTTAGGAAAAGAAGTATTCCTTACATCAAGTACCGACGAAACTGCACGTCTTTGGGATGCCGCAACGGGAAAACCTGAGAGAATTAATGTATTTATAACAAATAATATTTTAAGTGAGCATAGAAATTCTGTTTCAACAGCAGTATCGGATAAATTTGGTACTCGCGTTCTTACTGCAAGTTGGGATTCTACAGCAAAAATTTGGAATAGAGACCAAAACGAACTTCAAACCGATACTTCGAAAAGGTTTACAATAGCTTATGCAAAGGGTCGAGGTATGAATATTAGTATGGGTACAGTTTATCTTGGTGAATTAAAAGATTCAATTATTCCCGCAGTATTCATAAATGAATCGAATTTTGCTTATCAAATTCTCAATTTTAAATTCTCTGGTGTTAATAAATCAGATTTCGAACTTCTTACAAATCTGAAATTACCTATGACAGTTCAGGCGGGCGAAAGTATCCCGCTCGAAATTAGATTTTTGCCAAGTGCTACGGGACTTCGCAGCGCCGAACTCGAATTTAATTTACCTGCTGGCGTTGTAGTAAAATCATCAATTTCTGGTTTCTGTGATTTGGCTGATTTAAAAATTAATTATCCTATCGTAGATTATGGGAAAGTAGAAGTTGGGTCATTTAAAGACTCTACTTTTAATATAATAATGACTAATACTTCTGGTCAAAATATCGAATTAGATGATTTTCAGGTCGTTGGTTCGTATAAAACAGAATTTAGAGCAGTGCAAAATGTAAGTAAAATTTTAGCACCGGGCGAGTCAATTCCCGTAACTATAAGGCTTACTCCAATAAATAATGGTAGAAAAAATGCTCAATATATAGTAAGTTACAAAGGAAAAGCATCGCCAAGATTAGTAAATTTATTTGGTGAAGGTATTGGTGGAAAAGCTGATTCGTTGATGATTTATATAAAAGATGTAGAAGCATATCCTGGTGATATTTTCCAATTGCCAATTTATGTTGGATCTTTCGGCACGTTTTCTTCGACTGATTTAATTACTGGTTTTACAACAAATATGCGATTTAATGCAACATTGTTAGAGCCACTTTCTGGATTTACAAAAACTGAAATTATTGGTGGTGAGCGTTATTTATCTATTGATTTACCAAAAGAAATTCCATCAGATTCGATAATTCATACTTTGCAATTTAAAGCATTATGGGGAAATGATACAATAAGCCCTCTAATATTAGAATACACTATCCCGCGAGGTAATGGAAAAATTGATATTATAGAAAATTCTGCTACATTCAAATTAAAAGGAATTTGCACCCAAGATGGTAAGCCACGATTTTTCTTACCAGGTGGAGGTTTGGCATTGTATCAAAATATCCCCAATCCAGCTGTTAATAAGACAAATATTGCTATATCTATCATTGAAAACGGTAAAACTTCTTTATCAATATATGATTTACTTGGAAATAAGGTGTTAAATGTAGTAAATCAAAATCTTTCGAGAGGTGATTATAATTTTGATGTTGATGTGTCGAATTTATCACCGGGAATTTATTATTATTGCTTGAAAACTCCATCAGATATTTTATACAACAAAATGATTATTACTAAGTAGTTTGCAATTTGAATTTAGGAATTTAAAATGATACAAGCTGTAAGAGGGACAAAAGATATTTTGCCCGTTGATATTACTAAATGGCACTATATTGAAAATATAATAAGAAATATTACAGAAAGATATAATTATAAAGAAATACGAACACCAATCTTTGAAAAAACAGAGGTGTTCTCTCGTAGTATTGGCGAGAATACTGATATTGTAAATAAAGAAATGTACACTTTTAACGACAAAGGTGGAGATTCGATTACTTTACGTCCCGAGCAAACTGCCGCTTTAATCCGAAGCGTTATTCAAAATAATCTTACAAATGATATTTCTACTTTGCGATTATGGTATTTAGGTCCGTATTTTCGTTACGAAAGACCTCAGAAAGGAAGATTAAGACAGTTTCACCAATTTGGAGTTGAATGTATCGCGTCGCCTAATCCCGAGGCAGATGCTGAAATCATTTTATTAGCTAATCAGCTAATTAAAAATCTTGGTATTAACGACTACGAATTGCAAATTAATTCTCTTGGAAATGAAATTTCACGCTCGAATTATCGAAATAAACTTGTTGAATATTTAACTATTCACAAAAATGATTTGTCCGAAGAAAGTAAATCAAGATTTGAAACAAATCCGCTTAGAATCTTAGATTCCAAAGATGATAGAGATAAATCTATAATTAAAAATGCTCCGAAAATCATAGATTTTCTTGATGAAGAAAGTAGTAAACATTTTGAAAGTGTTAAAAATCTGCTCGATTCGACGGGTGTGAAATATAAAATCGAAAGTGATTTAGTAAGAGGATTAGACTACTATTGCCATACGGTATTTGAATTTCGTAGCTCTCTACTTGGGGCGCAAGATGCTTTCGGTGGCGGTGGTCGTTATGATGGATTAATCAAGCAATTAGGTGGCAAAGACGCTCCCGCAGTAGGTTTTGCAATGGGAGTTGAAAGATTAATTTTAATACTCGATTCTTTGAACGTTTTTAATTCAAATGAATCAAAATGTGATTTTTTCATCGTATCGAGCAATGAAAAGTATTACTCGACTGCTTTGTTAATATCAGAAGAGTTAAGAAATCTAAATTACAATGTAATCAATGATTTACAAAGAAAATCTTTTAAAGCTCAAATGCGTGAAGCCGACAAATCTGGTGCTAAATTTTGTATAATTTTTGCTGAAGATGAGTTCAACAGAAATTCTATTTTAGTAAAAAATATGAAAACAGGTGAGCAATCTGAAATAAAAATTGAAAATATTAAAAACACTAAATTTTAAAATAATATAATGGGATTTTTCACCGAAAGACGAACAATAAATTTACTTGTTAATTCATTAGCAAAGTGGCAAGTAAAATTTATTTTTGTTTTTATTGCCTTGATTATTATTATTACTATTTTCTTATTTACTCAATCACTTGTTAAGGAATTAATTAAACGCGAGCACGACGCTGCTGGGCTATATGCTAAGCTAATCGAAGATTTTCTTGATACCGTAGAAAAGCCGACAAGCTCGTCGGATACAGATATATTTTTATTTTTCCTCGATGAAATTCAGCAAACGATGATAAATTTTCCCGTCATCGTTACTTACGAGAATGGCGAGCCTTACGAGCCTTTTGAAAATTGGACTTTAAATGTAGATATTAATTCAAAAATGCCAATTAATCAACAACGCGAAATTGTTTTAAAAACTCTTAATAAAATGCAAGGCGCTTATCAGCCAATTTTAGTAAAAGATAAAGATGGCAAAATTATTAGTAAGATATATTTTACTCACTCTGCCCTTGTTGATAAATTACGTTTTTTCCCATTTATTGGATTAATTATTATTGGTGCTTTTATACTCATTGGATATATTTCTTTTAATTCTTCGCGTGATAACGAGCAGTCAAAAATTTGGGTTGGTATGGCAAAAGAAGCGGCTCATCAATTAGGCACACCGCTATCGAGTTTACTTGCTTGGCTCGAAATCATAAAATTTAGTTCCGACGACCCGCAAGCGGTAACCGAGACTGCCTCCGAAATGGAAAAAGATATTCAAAGACTTAATACTATCGCTATTAGATTCTCAAAAATTGGCTCAACACCAGATAAAGAGCTTATAAATATATCGAAACTAATTGATAATGTTTGTAATTATTATGATAAGCGTCTCCCCCATCTTGGAAAAAAAATCGAAATTATTCGCTCGCTTGATGATAGAATTTTTGTTGAGGTAAATATTGATTTATTCGCTTGGGTAATCGAAAATTTACTAAAAAACGCAGCCGAAGCAATAGAAGAAAAAACGGGACAGATTTATATTTTTATGCGAGTTATACCTAATAAAAAGATATTTATTTTTGTTAAAGATACGGGCAAGGGTATGACACAAAAATTAAAAAGACAATTATTCACGCCCGGCTTTACTACCAAAAAGCGTGGCTGGGGCCTTGGGCTTAGTTTATGCAAGAGAATTGTAGAGGAATATCACGACGGCAAAATCTATGTTAAAGAATCAATTATTGGCAAGGGAACAACTTTTGCTATCGAAATTCCAATTAAAAATTTAAATTAATTCCAGCAACAAAAAATATTCCGGGCATTGGGTTATTCCTAAATATTTCATAATATTTATCAAGAAGATTATTAATTTTTAAATATACGCTATTTTTTCCCCAAATCGCTTGATTAATAAATAGGTTAATAAGACAATAATCTTTTGCTATAAAATTTTCATCTATATTTGATTTTCTATCATAAATATATTTTACATTAATTGAAAAGTTTAATCCAAAATCAAATTTTTTATTTATTGTCAAATTTGTATTCCAATTTGGAATCATAAGCTCTCGCCCTAAATTATCGAAAATTGAAATATTATTAAAATAATAATTTGTATTTAGAATTATCTCCACAATATCAAAATTAAATACTAAAGCAAGCTCAAAACCCACAGAATTAAACTTACTTTCGATATTTTCAATAGAAAAATTAATTAAGCTATATGGAATTTGAATATTATCAAAATATGAATTAAAATAGTTTATTTCAAGTGATAATTTATTATTTATTGTATAATTCATTCCAAATTCAAAAGTTTGATTAATCGTGTTCTCTATATTATTTGATGAAAGATTTATTTCATTTAATTCTGGATATATTAAATAAGGCAATGGTAGCATAATATTTCTTGATAAAAGGCTATGGATTTTTAAGTTTTTATAAATAGCTAATTTTAATAAAAATGAATATTCATAATCTTTATATGTGTTTAACTCGAAATCCATATATACTGTTAATGGATTTAATATTTTATAATAAATAGAAAAATCATATGATAATACGCTTGTAGTATCGAAAAAATCAATTCCAAGACTAAGTCTTTCTAATGAAAAACTATTTATTGCTTTTTCAGAATTATTTTGATATTTAATATTTTCACGGTTATAATTTAGAGCTATAATTCCGGGTGGTAATATCCCTTCGGTAAATTCTATTGAGGAGTTAATGCCATATTTACTTTCATCAAAATATTTTTTAAAACTCGTTTCTAAATTCATTGAATTAAATTCATTGTTATCGAATCTTTCCATAAAAGTATTTTTTCTTACAAAATATAAATTTCCAAGAATATTCAAATCACTATTCATTAATGTATTAAATTTTATA
The DNA here is from genome assembly GCA_029974985.1 of Bacteroidota bacterium. GTDB lineage: Bacteria > Bacteroidota > Ignavibacteria > Kapaibacteriales > UBA2268 > JANJTB01. The sequence continues at coordinate 12,293 of JARKQC010000287.1, forward strand.
TTTATAAAATTATATTTTGTATTCGGCTCTCTTAAATATATTTGTTCATTTTTTCTTAAACTATATGGAAATTGCTGATTAATTTGAGAAAAATTATATTCTAAACTAATACTACTTTTATTATCAAAAATTCCAAATTTAAAATTTACACTCAGCTGCTCGTTTGCACTATTTGAGCGTGATAAACTAATACTATCATTTTTTTTTCTCGAAATATCATAGCCCGATGATGTAATATAATTTATTTTCGTAGTCCAATATAAATTATCGGATTTATTGCGTAAAATGAATGCTGAGTTCCCAAAAATATTTCCGCCTTGAATTTTTAGGTTTATTAAATTACTATCAATATCAGTATCACTAATATTAACACCATTTAGTAAACTATTAGTATTTGTAAAGATATTAATACTTTGCTGTTTAGTTTGATATTCAGAATTTGATAATAAAAATAAATTATTTGAAAACGAGCCGTCGAGAATGTTATTAAGAGGCACATCATTATATATTATCGAATAACTATTATATGGCGATTGCCTGAAAATATAATATCTATCAAACCAAGTATCCGAAATTGAGTAAATTTGCGATAATTTGCTTAAACAATCGTTTAGAAATAGATTTTTCTGATTTGAATTATCTTCTTGACTTGAATATATAAGATTCAAATCAAATATAAAAAAAACAAAAAAAAGACTGATTAAAAGAAATAATCTATTTGTAAAATTTTTCATTTAATCATCCCTATAAATGCAGACATACGACCTGAAATATCCTTATCTCTGCGATAGGAATGATATTGAGTATCGCTAATAGTGCAAATCGTAGAAATTTCTAAATTTCTTTCTTTAACTCCAATAGATATTAATTGAGATTTTAATTCTTTTTTATTATCGAAAAGATATTTATCATTTGATAATGATTTTACTGAATTGGGAAAATATTCAAGAAATTCTTTGCCAACTTCATAATTATCTCCCCCGGCGCAAGGCGAAATATAAATTAATAAATCTTCTGCTTTACTATTAAATAATTCGTTCATGCGGAAAATCGTTTTTAAGGCAATTTTCTGTTGCGTGCCACGCCAGCCCGAGTGAACTCCCGCAATAATTTCATTAATTGGGTCAAATATCAATAATGCGGCACAATCAGCAATTGAAATACTAATGAAAAAATTCTTTTCATTTGTAATCATAGCATCACTTTCGGAAATTTCATTATTTTCAGTTCTCATTACTCTAATAATATCACTATGTATTTGCTTTTGAATTGCAATATTATTTCTACTAATTCCCAAAAATTCTGCTAAATCCATTCGATTTAATTCAAGTTTTACATTATCTGCAATTTTTGCATTAGAAATTGTAAACCCATAAGGCGAGTAATTCTTTAAATTCCTTTTTGTAATCCCAGATAAAACTCTTTTTTCATCAAATATATTTGGTTTTAAAATTTCTATCATTATCAAAATTCAATTATTGTTGATGGATTTTCTTTTAATTCGAGCAATGAAAAAATTAATGTTTGCTCTCTTATTCCTAATTCCAAATTCGATATTTTTTCGTTTTTATTTATATCATTAACTACATTATTTCCGAAAATACCAGTATAAGCAATCAGTTTAATTTTATTATTATTTTTAATATAATTACTTAACTCAAAATCTTTATAATATCTATTATTATTTTTTCTATCAAAAATAAGTAAATATTCGCTTTTTTCATCTTTATTTAATATTAGAGCAGAAAAATTTTGTTTTGCAACGATTTCATAAGTTTTATTTTGTTTTTCGGGTATATTTAAAATTGCCAAAAATAGCAAGCAAGTTGAAACGACAAATCTAAACATAAAATGCCTATTCGTTTCTGAAAAAATCAAATAAATTATAATAAAAGATATAAAAAAAGCAAGCCAAATACTAAAATCTCCTTTTATATAGGACCAATCAAAACTAATTGCAAATTTATTTATTTCATTAGATAATTTTATCATAAAAGATGAAGAAAGTGTATAAATTTCAGCAATATTTATTGATAAAAATGATATTAATAGTGCAAACAATCCAAAACTTAATGCAAGAATCATTAACGGAACAACAAGTAAATTTGCAAATGGACTAATGATTGAGAAAATATCAAAATAATATGCAATAAGCGGAGATAACAAAATTGAAGATGAAATCGTAAGTGCAAATGAGCTAAATACAAAATTCAATATTTTATTATTATTAATTATTCCGGTAAATTTTTCATAAATTTTTGGATATAAAAAAAGTATTCCTAAAACTGATAAAAATGACATCTGAAATGATACCGAAAAAATGATATTAGGATTAATTAAAAATAGTATTAATCCCGCAAGTCCAATGCTATTTAGTGGGTTGATTTTTCTTTCAAAGTTAAGCATAATTATATAAACCGAAATCATTATAGCGGCTCTTAATGCAGATGTTTGAAATCCGGTTATATAGACAAAAATAAATATCAATAATATGCTTAAAATTGATTTTATCCATTTATTATTTATAAAAGACAGCAAATTAAATATAATAAAAGATATTAAGCCGACATGCAATCCGCTTAGTGCAAGTATGTGAGCTGTACCTGAAAGAACGAAATTTTGTTTTGTTTCTGTGTCAATTAATGATTTATCGCCCGTAGTTAATGCTGAAACAATAGCCGCAGAATTTTTATCAAAAATTTCGTAAATTTTCTTTTGAATATTTTTTCGAATATTGTAAGATGTACTTGTAAATAAATTTTCTTTATGAGTGATTGTAATTTTATTAGAAAATAGAGTAGCATTCCAATCAATTTCTAATGATTTAAGGTATTTTCTAAATGAAAAATTTGAATTTGAAAAATCTTCGCTATGAAAATTCAAATTTATATCAGAAACGATATATTCGCCCGGTAATGCGGAAAATCTCGGATTTATCAATGTTAATAATATTTTTGTATTTTTAACTGTGGGAAGCTCGGGCGAATATAAATCACCGACTGCAATATATTTAATATATTTTTCACTATATTTTAATATGTCTTTTATTTCACCTTTAAATAATGCTTTTTGCGAAGGAATAATTTTTGTTGGATAAATTTCAGAAAAATAATTAATTCTATAGCTTATTAGAGAACTAATCCCAATAATGCAAATAAAATAACTTATAAATAATTTCTTTTTTACTAAAAAGAAGATTGAAAATAAAAGACTTACACCTGAAACGATATATATTGTTGCTATATCTAATTCAAGTAAAGAAAAAGTTATTGATATTAAAATTAGCAACAAAAAAAGTTTTATAGCTGGTATTTCTGTTATTTTCATAAATTGATTTATAAAAAAAGATAAAAATAATTAGATTTTTATTAATTACAAAGCACTTTGTTTATGTATTGTTTTGTAATTTTGTAGTTTATTAATTTAAGAATTTAATTTTTTATATGAATACTATTATTAGTTGTATTGGAATTTGCGTAATTTTATTTGTTGTTTGGCTGATGAGTTACAATAGAAAAATTTTTCCTTGGAAAATTGTAATATTTGGAATGTTATTGCAATTCGTGCTTGCATTTATAGTGCTAAAATTACCAGCGGGAGTAATTGCTTTTCAATATTTTGGCGATGCAATATCAGATTTTTTAAATAATAGTTATAAAAGTGCTAATTTTCTCTTTGGGAACGCTATTTCACCCGAGCATAGTCAAGTTTTTGGTTTTCAATTTGCAATTTTAGTAACTTGTACGATAGTTTTTTTCTCTGCTTTTGTATCCTTACTTTATCATTTCGGTATCATACAAAAAATTGTTTATGTAATGGCTTGGATTATGCAAAAAACTTTAGGGACTTCGGGCGTGGAGTCTTTATCGGCATCAGCTAATATATTTCTTGGTCAGACAGAAGCACCTCTTTTAATACGACACTACTTAAAAGATGTCTCTCATTCAGAAATTTTTGCAATTATGGTTGTGGGTTTTGCTACAATTGCGGGCGGCGTTATGGCGGCATATATTGCAATGGGTCTTAGTGCTACTTATCTTGTTACAGCGAGTATTATTTCTGCTCCCGGTGGATTAGTATTATCAAAAATTGCATTTCCACAAACTAATAAAATAAAGTCTCTTAAAGAGTTGAACGAAGTTGATATTCCAAAAGAAAAAAATATTCTTATGGCTATTTCTAATGGTGCGGGCGATGGTATGAAATTAGCTATAAATATTATTGCTATGCTTATTGCTTTTATCGCATTAATTGCTATTATTGATGGAGCTTTTGCTATTATTCATTCTTGGCTGGTGCCGATAGGTATTGATTGGTTTCCTAGTTCTTTTAAGCAATTACTTGGTTATATTTTTATGCCATTTGCATTTTTAACGGGTATTCCATGGGCGGAAGCACAGCAATTTGGCGCTTTATTAGGAACAAAATTGGCTGTAAATGAATTTTTAGCTTTTTCAGATTTAAGCGAATTGATGCGTAACGGTGCTATTAGCCCACGCACGGCGTCTATTGCTACATTTGCTTTGTGTGGATTTGCAAATTTTAGCTCTATTGCCATTCAAATTGGTGGTATTGGCTCTCTTGTTCCAGATCGGAAAGAAGAATTATCAAAATATGGATTAAAAGCAATGATTACAGGCGCTTTAACAAATTTGATGACTGCAATTATTGCAAGTATTTTAATTTGAATTATTTTAGATAATTATGCATATATACTTTATTAATACGAAATATGTAAATTTGATTTTTTAAAACATTTTATTAGAAAACTTAAAAAAAATATGAGTGAATTAGACTTAAAAAAATATCTTGTCCGTGAAAATGATAATATTAATCTAAAAAATATTGATGCAAATGAATACAATACTTTTAATGGAACTAAAGAAAAAGCTATTAAAAAATTAAATGATATAAATATAAAACTCGAAAAATTACACCAAATCTATTATAGCGGAAAAAAACACAAAATATTAATCATTTTTCAAGGAATGGATGCAAGCGGCAAAGACGGGGCAATTAGAAATATTTTTCAAAGTGTTAATCCAACGGGAGTTTACGTTGCTCACTTTGGTTCGCCTTCTAAATTAGAATTATCGCACGATTTTTTATGGCGTGTGCATAATAAAGTTCCAGCAGATGGAGAATTAGTAATTTTTAATCGTAGCCATTACGAAGATATTCTTATCGTTAGAGTGCAGAATTTAAAGCCACAATCAGTTTGGCAAAAAAGATTCAAACATATCATAGATTTTGAAAGACTTTTATATGACGAAGGTACTCATATTTTTAAATTTTTCCTTCATATTAGTAAAGATGAACAAAGACAAAGATTACAAAATAGAATAGATAATCCCGATAAACATTGGAAAATTGAAGCAAATGATTTTAAAGACCGAGAGTTATGGGATGAATATATCGAAGCATATAACGATGTGTTAAATAAAACAAGTTTTGATTGGGCGCCGTGGTACATTATTCCATCGAATAAAAAATGGTATCGAGATTTGATTATTTCTAATATTTTAGTTGATGAATTTACAAAATTAAAAATGGAATATCCCAAACCTATTAATAGCTATTTGGGTAAAGTAATTGTCTGATTTTTTAATAATTTTATAAAAGTAAAAATTTGAAAAAATATTTTCTTTTATTTATCATATTTTTATTTCTTTTTTCGAACTTATTTGCTAAAAAACCTAATAAGGTTAGTGATTTATGCGTAATGGTAGAATCGGAAATTAATGAGCAAAACGGCGAGATTACACTTGTTTGGCAAATTGATACAAACGCATATAAATATTATATTTATCAAAAAAATGAAAATGATACAAGTTTCGGAAACTATATTGCAGAATTAGACGGGAAAATTAATTCATTTACTACTCATATCGAAAGAAATCAAAAAATCGAATTTATGATAGAAAAAGATGCTTGGGATTATTGGGCTTATGGATATATTTTCGCGGGTTATGATATTGAGCCAATCCACAACAAAGGACGAATTCTATTACTTTGCGATAATACGATTTATTCAGAAATCAAAGAAAATATTGACACTCTAAAATATGATTTAATTGGCGACGGATGGATTCCAAATCTTGAGTTAGCTCCAAGAAGTGAACAATTTAATAGTGATAGCGTTCTAAAAACAAAAGCTATAATTGATGATTATTATAAAAATTATGATGATTTGAAAGCTGTTTTACTAATTGGACGCGTGCCTGTGCCATATTCGGGAAATTTTGCTGTTGATGGGCATTCGCCCGAGCATCAAGGCGCTTGGCCTACAGATGTTTTTTATTCTGTTATGTATGGAAAATGGACTGATACTATTAGTTATACAAAAGCTGATTCTATTCGAAATAGAAATTTACCAAACGACGGCAAATACGACCAATTAATAATTCCCAATGATGCAAAATTAGAACTCGGCAGAATTGATTTTTATAATTTACCAATATTTGAGATTAGCGAAACTGAATTAATAAAAAGATATTTGAGAAAAAATCATTTATATAGAAATGCTGAAATTTATACTACTGATTCCACGATAGTTAATGATTTTTTCGGATTAGAATATCAAGAAGGATTTGCTACTTCGGGCTGGTCAAATTTTACAGCAATTTCGGGTTACGATATGATTTCTGAAGAAAAATTGCGATATTCAGTACGTGAAAAATCATTTCTTTTAGCTTACGGTTGTGGTGCGGGAAGTTATACTTCTATTGACCAAACTATTTACAATGATGAATTAGTAAATTATCCTTTTAATGCTGCCTTTGCACTACTTTTCGGCTCTTATAATGGAGATTGGGATTCTTATAACAATGTATTAAGATGTGCTTTAGCCTCCGAGCCTTTTGGATTAGCTGTTATGTGGGCGGGGCGCCCATATTGGTTTCTACACCATTTGGCACAAGGCTATAATATTGGATATTCAGCTCTATTAAGCCAAAATTCCTATCCCGATGTATATTTGCAAATTAACCCTTATGCACGCAGATTTAACCATATTGCCTTGTTAGGCGATTTATCACTCAGATTGCACTATTTAAAGCCAATAGAGAGCGTTTCGGCATCCAAAAATGATAATAATATAATAATTTCTTGGAGTAAATCTCAAATTGATAGTATTTTAGGATATTATATTTATAGAGCAAACTCAAAATTTGCTAAATATGAACTTTTGAACTCGACACCAATCAGTGATACTTCATTCATAGATAAAACGCCTCTTGCAAATGAAAATTACTATATGGTAAAAGTTGCTAAAAAGAAAAATACTGCTTCGGGTTCGTACATTAATACTTCTACGGGAAAAATTTCTAATTCCATATTTTATCCAATTTTAAAAGAAAATGAATTTGTTAGAATATTCCCAAATCCTACAAATAAAACTGTAAACTTTGCTTTCGAAAAGCCTATTCCAAATCAGAATATTAATATAGAAATTTACGATTTATTAGGCAATAAAATCAACAATTTTGAGATGAAAATCGAATCTGACACGAATAAAATTTATAGCTTCGATATGCTAAATAAGAATGGAAATACAATCGCAAGTGGAGTATATTTTATTCAGATACGAGCAGAAAATAATACAATACTTCACAAGATTGTACAAGAATAGGCTATATTTCATCATCTATATAATGATTACTAATCAATTATATAGAAATGCTTTAAATTTTCCAGACGATAGAATATGGAGGATTAATTTTTATAAAAATAATAAAAATTGCAAAATATTTTTACTTAATTTCAAAATTTATTTGGTAGATTAAGAAAAATTGCGTAGCTTGGTATTAGTTATTTGTGCTTATTGTGGGGAGGTATATTTTCTTCCGCAGGTTATCATAAAAAGCTAAAATAATTTCATATTTTACCATAGCTTTTATGTGTTTTAGTAAGGTAAACTATGAAGAGAAAATAATATTTAGACGGGTTTTGAAATAAATCTAACTAATATTGCTAATGGTATATATTACATACAATTAATTGACAATGGTCAATTGATAACTACTACTAAGTTTATTAAGAATTAAAGTTCTTTTTTATTAATTAACGATGTCCTACACTTTTTATCAAGTGTAGGGCATCCATTTTAAACAAATATATTATTACGGAGAAATATAATGAAAATACTATACTATATATTCATATTTATTTCTATCTTCTATTTCTCAAATGCACAAAAAGAAAATTATACTTGGGATTTTGATGGTCCTAATGTAGTTACATTTAATACCCCAGATGGTGAACCTCAAATACTAATGAAAAGTACAAACAAATGGATGAAAGGTTCTGCAAGTTACAATTTAACTCATTCAGCTATAGCAGATTCTAATGGCAAATTCTTATTTTCTACCGATGGAGCTTATGTATATAATTATGTTGGTGAAACCAAAAAGATGTATTATAATGACCCACAAGAAGGTTTGATAATAAAAAAATGGGAATAGAAGAAGGACATCATTTAAGCGAATGGAACTCTGTTATAGTAAAGCAACCGGGCAAAGAGAATATTTATTATGTTTTCGTTTCTATATTACAATGGAACAATTTTGACACTGCATATAGCTATTCAATAGTAGATATGAGTAAGAATGAAGGCAAAGGCGAAATAGTATCAATAAATAATTTAATAAGTAGCCACGCGAGTAATCCAAAATCAGCGTTATCTTCTAGTCTTCTTAATGTAATCCAGCATGCAAATGGTAAGGATTACTGGATAATCACTCATAGATTACCATCAAGGCGCTTTGAAGTCTATTTACTTAATGAAAATGGTCTTGAAACTGATAATCCAATAATAAGTTCAACCGGAATGTTCTTAACCGACATTGCCACTAATGAATATCCCTTAGTGGTTGGTAGTTATCAAAGTATTAGAAAAATGCGATCAAATCAAAAGGGCGATATATTAGCATTAAATTATTATTTCGAGGATTTAAAAAAAAAAATCGAATTTCTAAAATTTGATAAAATGACGGGTTCTATAAGTTCATTATTGTATTTTGATTTGGATGTACCGACTTACCCAGAGATAATTTATTCTTATGAGTTTTCAGAAGACGGTAAAAAATTCTACGTGATAGCTGGTGCCGATCTTTCTTATAACAATGATTTAGATGACGAGGGGAATTCTAAGCTAATAAGAAATAGCTTATGGCAGTACGACCTATCTATTATGGAAGCAGATGCTATAAATAACAGCAAAAAGCTAATAAAAAAAAATACTGAATGGCGAGATTACGATACACCTCGTTATGGTGATATGAGTTACTTAGAACTTGCACCAAATGGTAAAATTTATATTGCTCGAAATACAAGAGGAGGACGAGGTCCTACATACGTTGAATTTTCAGCAATAACAAAGCCGAATTTAAATGGTGATTCATGTGGCTTTGAGCTTTTTGGTTCGAATGGAATACTATTTACAGGCTCAAATGATGAGTTTATTAATATGCCGCGAGGGCAGTTTAGCTTTGATGTAAAGATAAATGCCACAACTACTTGCGAAGGAGAGGAGCTTATTGTTACAGCAGATGCCCTGCCCGATATAACAGCAAATGAATATACTTGGATATTGCCCGATGGGAGCACAATGACGGGCAAAACAATACGCATACCCAACGCAAAAGTAAATAATAGCGGAATGTATTATGTGAAAGTAGATATAAATAGTGTAATTAGAGAAGATTCGAGCTTCGTAAGAGTATATCCCAAGCCAAAAGCAGAAATATCAGGCAATTTATCATTTTGTAAAGAAGGCACAACGGTGCTAAATGCAAATAGTGGAGAAAGTTACAAATATAAATGGTCTAATGGAGCTACAAGCCAAAGTATAACAGTAAATAAAGCGGGTCAGTATTGGGTGATGGTAGAAAATGGCTTTGGTTGCCAATCTTATGATACCGTTACGGTAGAAAATATAAATGATATTACTTTTGAATTTACCTCTTCGGATAAATTATGCTTAGGCGATACACTTCTTCTTACGACAAATTTAGAAGGTTCGGATTTTAATTTTGAGTGGTCCACGGGCGAAGTAACTCCTGATATACTAATCACAAAGGGCGGAAAATATATCTTGCGAGTAGTAAGCAAATCGGGTTGCGAAGGAATAGATTCAATATTTATCAATGAATATGAAAAATCAGAAGTAAGTTTTGCACAGCAAATTTATACAATTTGCGAGGGTGAATCTCTTACTATTAAGCCATTAAAAATCTTGAATAATACAGAATATATATGGTCTTATGGAATTGAGGGAGCGGAAAGAATATTTACAGAATCTGCAGAATTAATTCTAATAGCAATTTCAGAAAATGGCTGTTTAGATTCTGCCCAAGTAACTATCAATGCTTTAGAGATGCCAAAATCTGTAATTTTAGCAAGCGAGATAGAGGTGTGTTCGGGTGAAGTAATCACGCTTACAGCAGAAGATTTTAACCCAAAATACCAATATAATTGGTCAAATGGCGAGAATGGAGAAAGCATAAGTGTAAATAAATCTGGTACATATCAATTAATAGTAAGTAATAGCAACTATTGTGCTGATACATCAGAAGTTAGTGTAATAATCCATCCAGCATTAGATTTGCAAATTTTAGCAGACAATACTAATTTATGTTTTGGAGAGGAAACAAGATTATACACAGAAAAAGAATATTCTACTTATTTATGGTCGAGCGGCGAGACAAGTGAAAGCATAAGTGTATCAAAGGCAGGCACTTATAAGCTATGGGCAACAAATAGCTTTGGCTGTATAGATAGTGCAGAAATTACTATCACAAAATACGACGCGGCTTTATCTGTAGATACTGATAATTTCGAATTTGATGATTTGTGTATTGGAGAATCTCAAAGTAAAATTATAAATATAACTTTATCATCGGGAGAAATATTTAATATTTCCGAAATAACAACAAAGTCAGATAGTTACAAGATAGAATACGATAAGCAAGTATTGATAAATGGTGAAACAATCGAAGTAATTGTAAATTTCCAGCCCACAGAAGCAGGCTATTATGATGATGAATTAGTGATAAAATCTGTGGATCCTTGTGATTACGAATTAATAATTCCAATCAAAGCAAGTGCAAAGCAGATAATAAGATACACACTTGGGGAGATACAAGCCGAGCCGGGTGATTATATAAAAATCCCAATAAATGCGGAGATAGTCTGCCCAGCACCGCAGAATATACATTTAGATTATGAATTGGAAATCACAATAGACAAAAATTACTTTTTACCCGATAGTGTAGGATATGGCAAAATACTATCAAATGAAACTATTGGGAATAATAGAGTGATACGAATATCCTCTGATGCAATATTTATGCAACACAGAACAGAAATAAATGCACTTTATGGCACTGCACTAATAGGCGGTGATGATATTGCACCAATAGAAATAGTAGATGCGACATTTAGTAAAGAGCGATATTTTTACGAAGTGGAGGAAGGCTCACTGCAAGTGGAAGGTTGCGTAAATGAAATAAGCGGTTTGCAGATGTTTGTGCCTACGGGAATGACGATAACACCTAATCCGAGTGATAGAGGAGTGAAAGTTCAGCTGAAATCACAAGAAGAAGGTACATTTAAGCTATCAATTTACGATATTCAAGGCAGAAAGGTAGCCGAAAACGGCTTTGTAAAAACAAATAGAAATTTCGAGATACGCGAGTTTTATTTCGATACTATAGAATTAGGTAACGGCACATACACCTTACATTTAGAAGCCCCATGGACTTATTTAAAAGAACAAATAGTAATAATAAGGTAAGGGAACATTTTATCAACTTAAAAATTAATTAACGATGTCTTACACTTCTTATCAAGTGTAGGGCATTTTTTTAATGGTGAATTGTCAGAACCAGGATTTACAAGATTAAGACTAAATAGCTGATTAAATAGGCTTAAGTTGTCCTACACTTCCGAAAGTGTAGGACAACTGGTAACGTAGAGACGTAAAATTTTGCGTCTCTGCAAAATATATTTTCAACAAATATTAAACTACTATGTAGTTCTTAAAGAAGTAAATATCTAAACAACTGATATATATTGCTTTAGATGTCCTACATTTCGGAAATATAGGACATCTGGAGAAATGTACGGTGGTCATTCTGAGAGAATTGTCAGAACCAGGATTTACAAGATTAAGACTAAATAGCTGATTAAATAGGCTTAAGATGTCCTACACTTCAAAAGTGTAGGACATCTGGAGAATACGTAGAGACGCAACATTTTGCGTCTTTTTTATTTTTATTGTACGGAAAATGAAAATCAAGCGAAAGAAATGTAAATTTAATTTTGCAAGAATGAAAAAAATTAGTTAATTTAGCAAAAGTATTTTTCGGATTTTAACAATAAGTCCTTAAATTTGTAATGAGTTGTTGAAATTTTAGTAATAAGCAACAAGGCTAGGACACTATAATTATATTATTATTGTAATAAATTGAAAAAAGAATTTATAAAAAGTTTAAAGGTTTTTAATGATGAAAAAGTTATATTTACTAATTATTGTATTAATTATACCTCACTATTTTGCATTGAGCCAAATTATGTATAATATTGATAAGCCTCCTTCTTATCTCCAAGATGGTTTAAAGGAACATAGCGAACTGCCAACGGTACATTTTAAAACTAATGAGTTTGGGAATGTCATCGAAAATAATATTAATTATAATATTATTGAAAATTCCAGTGTTGAATTATTTCAAACTCAGTATATTGTAAGGATGAAGGTGAAAATATTTGCTGAAAAATTGGGAATGATGTCAATAATAATGGATAAAATAGAATTAAAAAATAATTCTTACTGCTATGTTTATTCAACAGATTATCAAGTTGTTGCGGGTCCCATTTATCAAAAATCAATTCAAGATTATTTGATAATAAAATATCCCCGCAGATGAACTCGTTATAGAAGTAATTACAAATGATTTAAAAGACTTTAATTTCAACTTAAAAGAAGTAAATTACTATTCTATAGTTAAGCAAGCTGGGAATTCAGGCAAAGATAAGTCGCAAGATTTTGATATGCTTCTTGGAGCAAATGATAGTTGCCATACTTGCAATGACGGGATAAAATCTTATGCAGACTTTATTGATGAGACAAGCGAATGTAATTGGCTTGGTCATGGAAATAATGATGAAATTTTTAAGATGGAAAATCTAAAAGGAGTTAATGACTATAATTACAATGCTTCAAGGTCTTCTTGTGTAATTATGATTCCGGTTTGTTATACAAATCAAAATTATGGAGGAGAAAACGGAACACTAATGAATTTTCCATATATAGATTGCCAAGACCCCTCTAATTGCGGGCAGGGATTTATTTTTACAGCTTATCACTTAGGAGCGATACAAGATATTGTACGTGCCGATTCGGTTATAAAATCTGGTGGTCATAATAATGATTTAGTTGCTAATACCGAGTTATTAGATAAGGTACTGATACGGTTTAATTGGCAGCATCAATATGGCACACCTTGGAATTTGGAAGATGTTGATTGCTCAGCCAATCAAACTAATTTTGAATTATGGCGTTCTTCGATAGATTTTAGCGAAGTGATTGATTATTGTGGTGTGAGAGTTTTTGCTTATCAGAAAGTACCATTTGATTTAGCTATTTTAAAAATGGTGCAGAAACCATTTTATAAAGAACATCATTTGGGATGGACTGCACAGGGTAATTTTGATGTTGATGACGATAACAAAGCATTTCAGCCAAGTGATTTTAAAATATTAGGAAGAAGAGCCAAAAAGCCTACTTCAATATTTGAAAATTATAATACCTATTTTGATAATTATATGGTGAATTATAACACTTATTTCCAAAATATTAAATTTCACGTATCCGATAGTAGCTATTTTTCAAGTTTTTCTGGATATTCTGGAAGCCAATTAACCATACGAGACTTTACAAAGAGTAATCAGATAATGGGATTAGGGATAGCTCTTACCGGGGATAACGGTAAAAATATTGAAGGATATTCTTATCATGCTTTATTGTATAAGCTTAATAGTGACTATATTTTTACAGATGAATGTTACTCATCACCTACTAAGAAAAAAATGAGTACTTATTATTTAGTTGATTCTATAGATAATTTAATTAATAAATCGAGTTATCAGCATCGCTACGGTAATGATACACTTACTTCAACGCGTGATTGGATGCCTTCTCTTGATAATAAGCAAAAGTGTCCATCTCCATATTTTGTGGAGCAACCTTGTAATTTTAATCTTATTGATTATATTACTTGGAATGATACAACAAAATGTCTAACGGTAAGCCCTATACCAGGCAATCTATTTCCGGGCGGTGAATTACCAAAAGGCTATAGAATATATTATAATGATGGTGAGCAAAAAACTTTAGACTTTGACCCATATTTTGACTATGAACCTATAGAATTGAATTTTTCTCATTGTTATGATAATTGCGAACTGCTTGATTTGTATATGCAAGGTAAAGAGGAACTAATTATTTCAATAGATTTTTACGATGGCGAAGGCAGGATATTGAATAATCCGGGCTGTGAATTTAATGAATTTAGAGTACGAATAAGTTTTGATTTGTGTGGTATGTTTGAAATCACATCGAATAAAACACCGACAGGGCCGGGCTGTTGCATAAATACTGTAAGTATAAAAGTAATAGATACTTGTGCGAGAAATAAGCCTATTTTACATAAAATTGCTAATCGAATAAAATTAGTAAGTGATACAAATGCAGAAGATGTTCTTTTGAGTAGCGTTCCTAATTTAAATTATGATTATGAAGATTATATCTTATCGTTTAGTAGGGAATTATGCGAACAAGATTCAAGTGAAATAATTTATTTTTCATATATAGATGGCGATATTTTGTGTGATTCACCTGAAATCAGTTTAGAGGCATGCTCCTGCGACTGCCCCGAGCCTGAAATAGCAAAAGATTGGATAGAAGTAATTACTACTCCCGGCGGTCTTGGCGAGAGCTGTCCAGAAGGTATGTGCGAAGTAACGGTCAATATAGATATACCGCCATTTTATAATTGTTATCGTTTCTTTAATATCGATGGGATTACTCGCGGTTTGATGGAAGAAGGTAAAACTACGTATAGTTTTTGTATTCCAGCCGGAACATTAAAAACATTTGAAATTTTAATAAAGAAAAAATTTGTAGATACAGTACCCTGTGTTGTACTCAAGAATGCGTATTGTCCAGTACAGACTGAGCCTATATTCTGTAAAACTGGTTGCGATAGTGTAGAGTGGAAACTTGATTCCTTAACATTTGCATTGACAGGCTGTCCTGATTGCTTTGTGAAAGGTAAATATGTATCAAGAAGAAATACTTGCGAATTTCCTGTACTACAAGAATTACAAGTAACAGAAATAGAAGTTTACAATTCATTAGGAGATACTTTGGCTTGCGGACCTTGTATGGGTTCTATGGCAGATCTACATAAGAAAATTATATTACAGGCTATTTTTGAAAATAATATGGGATTTAAACCTATCTTAAGCCCAGTAAACCCTGACTCTCTATGTGATGATACATGGCGGGTATCAATATCATCATGCTGGACACATATTAGTAATGATAGGCGTATAATTTCAGGCGATTTTCAGCCTTCTACTGATAAATATATTCCTTGTGATACTGCTTGCTGTACCGTTGGGCTAAGAGTTTGTAGATACTATGGTGAACCGCCTTATATAACAATAGATACATTACAGGGATTATCCAATCCTGATTTATGTATTGTGGATAGCCTTAGTGTTCCTACTCTATCTCCACCTGGTGGCGGAGGCGGTGGTGGACCTACTGGAGGAGTCTTACCGGGTGATTATGCGGTTGGAAACCGTAAGGTGCCTTGCATAAATAGATGTAATATACTCAGTATATTAGAAAGTGATCCATTTTATGGCTTAGGTAAGAGAGCATTGCCTTCTGCACCAAATAATCAAATATCTATAAGTAATGAATGCCAATTATTAACATATCTTAATAGCGAATCTTTGCACTGCATTTTTGATAGCGACGTAAATAGTAGTAACTTTAATATTTCAATATATTCTATTACGGGGCAGTTACTCCTAAAGGATAATAGGAATGTATTAAAAGGTAATAATGAGTTTACTATACCACTTAACAATCTCAATACAGGAATTTATATAATTCAAGCAGAGCTAAATGGTATTTGTAGTAAAACTGATAAATTAATCATAGTTAGGTAATAAAATGAAAAAGATTATAATTATTTTATTTTGTATATTTACAAATATTGCAAATTCACAGAATGTATGGGAATACTCTCATGTAGCTCCACTACCGGGCGATAGATCTATTTTTCTTGAGGACTTAGAGGTATTAGATTCAAATTTTATAAATGTATTATATTCAGCTCCTTATACTTTTACAGCAGATAATGGCTATTTATATAACTCCCGCGATAAAGGTAAGACCTGGGAATTACTACAATTTGTCCAGTTTCCATCATTATATTGGAGTGTTAGCTCGCCGGATACTAATAGCGTATTCTATGGACTAAGACATCGAATATTTAAATCACTCAATAAGGGGCAAGACACAAGTATTATCAATATAGACACTCTTGCTATGTATGATGTAAATAGTATAAAAATGTTAAATCAGAATATAGGAGTAGCATACAACGCATCGTTTGTAGTAACAAAGGATGGTTGGAAAACATATTATTATGAAAAATATTGGAAGAAAAATGATAGTGTAAGTTTTATATTTTACTATCCACGTTTCAAGAATGATAGTATAGTAACTTGTTTAGTTGTAAATGCAAATGGAGTTCGCGGAACTTATTTTGGAGAGTTTAATATAAATACATTCAAATATAATCTATATTGGCGAGATAAACAAATTGGTACTGCTGATATGTATTATTTAGATGATAACAATATATTTACTTGCGGTAAGAGTGATAATTTAAACGGTGGCTCTGGTAATGATGCAATCTCAAAAAGCACAGATGGTGGCAAGACATGGCGTAGGGTCTTAGATCTATATTCTGATGATAGTAAATTTAAGCGAACCGATCATCAACCACCAGAATTTGGAGTATCGAGTATTGCATTCAAAGATAGTTTAACAGGTGTTGCAGTAGGTCAGTTTGGCAAAATATTATATACTTATGATGGTGGTGAATCTTGGATTTATGAAACGAGATTTCATGATTCATTAAAGCAACCTAATACAATGAAAGTAAGATATGCAGGAAGTACACCAGTAATTGCTACTTACAGCGGTAAAGTTTTTCGAATGGTGGAAGATAATTTGGCACCAAAACCAGAAGATACTTTAACTATTAGTGGTAGAGTTTGGGAGGGTGATAAAGGGCAGGCTGGAATACCTATCATACTCGGTTATAGAGTTACAATGTCCGATGAAAATGGCTACTATAAGTTTACAAGATTACCCCAAGGAAAACATACAGTAAGAGCCGTAAATAAGTTTTTTGATCGTGAAAACCCAAAATACTATTATAAGCCATTTGACTATACTCCTGAGCAGTATGAAATAGACTTAAC
>JARKQC010000289.1 GCA_029974985.1 Bacteroidota bacterium
AGATTAAGACAAAATAGCAGATTAAAGGAAAAATATTATGTTGAAAAAGCAATATGACGGACATCTGAATGCATCCGTAGAGACGCAAAATTTTGTGTCTTTACATATAAATAGATGCGATATACTCAATATATTAGAAAGCGATCCATTTTATGGCTTAGGTAAGAGAGCATTGCCTTCTGCACCAAATAATCAAATATCTATAAGTAATGAATGCCAATTATTAACATATCTTAATAGTAACGCCTTGCACTGTATTTTTGATAGTGATGTAAATAGCAATAATTTTAATATTTCAATATATTCTATTACGGGACAGTTATTACTAAAAGAGAATAAGAATGTTATAAAAGGTAATAATGAGTTTAGTATAAATATAAATAACTTAAATACAGGAATTTATATTATCCAATCAGAGCTAAATGGGATATGTAGTAAAACTAATAAATTAATTATAGTTAAATAAAGGGAATGAAAATTATGAGACTCGCAATATATATATTATTCTTATTTATGTCATTTCCTTTATATTCGCAAAACGTATGGGAGCTGACTCATTACATATATGATCAGCATCCAATAAAAATAGAAGTTGTTGATTCAAATTATGTAAATATATTGTTTAGTACAGGAGCAAATGATAAGTTAATTTATAATTCAACAAATCAAGGAAAAACATGGGAATTGGTGTATGCTACGAATATTTTTTTAAGTGTATTTGATATGAGTTGTCCAGATACTAATTCGTTTTATATTGGGTTTAGAAAGAAGATATATAAATCAGTGAATAAAGGACAAGATGTTGTAGTAATAGATATAGACACTACTATAATTTATGATGTCCAAAATATAGAGATGTTAAATCAGAATGTAGGAGTTGCTTGTAATTCATCATTTTTGGTTACAAAAGATGGTTGGCAAACTTATACTTATGAAAAATATTGGCAGAAAAATGATAGTGTAAGTTTGCGTTTTTATTATCCAATTAGATTTAAAAATGATAGTATCATAACCTGTATAATCAGTAATTCACGCGGTAGCCAGCGTGGAGGCGCCTTTTGTGAGTTTAATATAAATACATTCGAATATGAGTTGTATTGGATGAGGGTTGGAATGGGAATGTATGATATGTGTTACATAGGAGAACATAATATATTCACTTGCGGTGAAAGTAATATTTTAAGTGGTGGCTCAAGTAATGATGGTATCGCCAAAAGTACAGATGGAGGTAAGACATGGAGAAGGGTCTTAGATCTATATTCAGATGATAGTAAATTTGGTGGACTATATTTTCCACCTTTTGGGTTGCAGAGTATTGCTTTCAAAGATAGTTTAACAGGTGTTGCAGTAGGTCAGTTTGGTAAAATATTATATACTTATGATGGTGGCGAATCTTGGATTTATGAAAGCAAATTACATGATTCAATAGGTCAGCCACCCACAATGAAAGTAAGATATGCTGGTTCAATTCCGATAATTGCCAATTTTGATGGAGAAATCTACAGAATGGTAGAAGATAATTTAGCACCGAAGCCAGAAGATACTTTAACTATCAGCGGTAGAGTTTGGGAAGGTGATAAAGGTCAGGCTGGAATACCTGTTATACTCGGTTACAGAGTAACAATGTCCGATGTAAATGGCTACTATAAGTTTACAAGATTACCCCAAGGAAAACATACAGTAAGAGCCGTAAATAAGTTTTTTGATCGTGAAAACCCAAAATACTATTATAAGCCATTTGACTATACTCCTGAGCAGTATGAAATAGACTTAAC
>JARKQC010000321.1 GCA_029974985.1 Bacteroidota bacterium
TGGTACACAGGGACTATTGGTTGGGATGGTCCAAGAGAATCATATATTGATGGTAATAAATTGTTTGTAACAACTTATTCGGGCGATATTAGAGTTATTGATATGAATACGGGAAATCTTATTGGTGTATTCTCTTCGGGTAAAGATATTGATTTCGAGGGTATTACAAAGTGGAATGGTTTGATAACTACTACAAGCCCTACGGGTGAATTTTACTCTACAAACAATAAAGTTTTTACTTGGGTAGAAAATAATAATGACTTTTTTACTGATACCGAAGTAAGGGTTGGTATGAAACCACTCGGTATGTTCTATGGAATTAAAAATATTTTGTATGTAGTTTGTGCTGGACGTGTAGAATTAGATGCTACTGATAGTGATGAGCCAGCATCTATTTGGGAAATAGTTCGTAATGGAAATTCTTTTTATAGTAATCAATACTTACAATTCAAGTATGGCGAGTTTGATGAATTATCTTTCAAAGGAATATTATCGGGCGATAAAACACAAATCTATAACCCTGTGGAAGGTAGAGTTAAGTCATATAACTTGCTTGATAAGACTATAAATGATAATGTAGCTCCTTATACTGCAAAAGCACTTGCTTCAACAGATCCAATTAGTTATGGAGACCCTAATAGTAATTATTTATTCATAGCAACTGCTACAGAATCGGGTGCAGATTCTGTAATTATTTGGGACGTGGCGAATAATGAATATGTAAGCTCTTTTTATGCAGGCGATAATATCGTAAATTTAGAGCATTTTGTTGGTGAGGGTGAAAATTATCGCTTGGGTATTGCAATATTAAGAAAAGATCCGAATACTTTAGAATCTTCTATTAGCTATGGAACGATAATTAATGGTGAATATAATGAAATGAAGACTGAAATGGTAGGCAAAAATGCTATAAAAATTAAATCATTAAAAGTTGGTGATAATATATTTTTAGGAGTGATTTCATTAGATGATAATTTACTTTCGATAATAAATGTAGATGAAGATGATATTACGCATATTAATTTAGGTACGAAATCTAATGATGGTCCTGCAGATTTGATTGCAATTAAGCAAATGGGTTTTGTAGCAAGTACATATTTAGGTGATTATAGGTCTGTTAATATTGATAATAAAGGATTTATGCCCACTTATCGCTTAGAAGGAATTATACCAGCAGGTATAAGTGCAGAAACTATCGCTTACTGCGATATGCCGTCCGGTTATGCATACTTAGCAGCCACTAATAAATATTTCCAAGATGAATCTCCTAATCCATTTATTAAAATTTTATATCATCCTATTACTTCTGTGCAGGATTATCCAACGGGTGATATTAGCCAGATAAAGATTTACCCAAATCCAAGTTCTGATTTTATTAATATTGAAACAAGTTTTCGTGAGGCAAATGGGAATGCGAGAATTCAAATTATTTCAATGACGGGAATTATAATTGAGGAATTGAGCATCCCTGCTACAAATAGTTTTAATCACACTATTGATATTCAAAAAGCCGAATTATCAAGCGGAACTTACTTTTTACGTATTATTAATGGACAAGAAATTAAAGCTCTACCATTTAGTATCGTAAAATAATGAAATTGACTCTTTCTCATATAAATAACTGGAATAGTTACTTTATAGTAGCTATTTCAGTTTTATTTTTTTTCTTTACTTTTAATTATTCACTATTTAGTAAAGATGATGAGAAAGCTGGAATTTCAGACTCGACTCGAAAAATTTTTCCCGAAGTTAAAGTATTTTCTACCAAAATAAATGATATAAAACTATCAGAATTTACCTCTAATACATATATTTCTAAAGATGAAATCAACAAATTAAGTTCTCTTGATATTTCGGAAGTTTTAAGCTATTTACCCGGGGTTTATATCAAAGATTATGGTGGTTTAGGCGGACTAAAAACAATTTCGCTTCGCGGCACATATTCTAATCAAACTATTATTTCGTTGAATGGAATAAAACTAAATTCAAATCAGAGTGGATTGAGTGATTTAGGGAACTTACCAATTTCTATGCTCGATAATATCGAACTAATTAGATCGGGCGTTTCAGCTCAATACGGCTCGGGTGCCTTGGGAGGCGCTGTAAATTTATTATTATCAAAAAGCAATTCTGATAAATTTTCATTAGGAGCGAGCTTAGGCAGTTTTAATGAAAATCTTTATACAATATATGCCGCAAAAAATTATTCAAATTATAATTTTTCAAGTGCTATTGAATACAAACATTCTGACGGTAATTATCCGATATTTATCAGGCATTTCGGAGAAAAAAAGGAATTTTCGCGTACTAATAATGCTTTAACAAATATAAATGTTGCTTTTTTATCCGATTATTATAAAGATGATTTAACACTTAATCTTCTCTTGTTAGGAAATTCTTCCAAACGTGGAGTGCCGGGTGCTGTTATTCAAGGGCATATAGAATCGCTAAATACAGAACTCGATGAATTAGGCTTTATTATGGCAATAAATTTAGAAAAAAAGCTATCCCAAGTGTTCAATTTAAAAGCGGGTATTAGCTCAAAAGCAAATAGTAGTCAATACAGAAATTCAGAAAATATAAATAATGGAATTAATTTTCTAAATAATAATTTTTTCTCTGTTGAAAATAATTTCAATATTAGTATCGAAAATAAAAATGATTTTGCTGATTTATATTTCCTATTGGATTTAACGACTTCGGATTTGAATGGTGATATGTTACAGCCTGAAGTTGGCAAATCTGTTTCGAGGAAAAATCTTGGTGCTGTATTAAGCTCGGATTACGAAAATTATTTAAGCAATTTAGCAAAATTTAATATAATAACGAATATTAGATTTGATATTTTTACTGATAATTCTCCGTCATTATCTCCTTTTTTAGGCATAAATATCATACCTTTAAATTCAGCATTTCATATAAAAGCAAATATTTCGAGCAATTTTAGAATGCCAAATTTCAATGAATTATATTATTTGAATTATGGAACTTATAATTTAAAACCCGAACGCTCTAATTCTTTTAATTTATCATTAAACTATTTCGATAATAATTTTAATTTTGAAATAAATGGATTTTTAATAAATACAAAAGATTTAATTCTTGCAGTGCCCAAAAGTCCAATTACGTGGTCTGCACAAAATATTGGGCAATCTCTAAATCAAGGTATTGAATTTATTGCCTCTTATAAGTCGAAAGATAATATTTTTAATATAAATACGAATTATACTTTACAAAAAGCAAGCGATATTACTTTGGGAAGCATAAATTATAATAAACTATTAGTTTACGTTCCGCAA
>JARKQC010000322.1 GCA_029974985.1 Bacteroidota bacterium
GTTTTTTCAAGGATTGTTTAACAACAAAGAAAAAACTCCACACAACATAAAAATATATTCAATGCAGGTGTGAAGAATGAGCAATCTGAGTAACTTTGGATCACAAGTCTGCACTAAATATATTTTTGCCGTTACCGCCAAGTGTAGGAAACAGACAACGACAGACAGAAAACTAAAAAGTAAACCATTGTGAAAGGACAGGAAAAAGAAATATTGACAAGACAAAAAAGCCGACATTCAAGCCGACCCAATGTTTTTTATTTTTTTCTCATCGCACATTTTTTAAAACAATTGCCGACCCACATTGCACACATTGCCAAAGCCCCACAGGCCAACGCTGAAACCAAAGCTTTGTCAAAGAGTGCAATTTTCCCGTCACGCAATAAAAGAGTGTTTCTCATATCGTAAAATGTTTATATCTTTGCACGAAATGCTAATAAATATGAATTCAAAGCCAATAAACAGATTGAAAGCAGTATTAGCCGAACAAGGTAAAACTAATAAATGGCTCGCTGAAAAGCTCAATAAGAATGAAACAACAATTTCCCGTTGGTGTACTAATGAAACTCAGCCATCAATGGATACTTTTATTTTAATTGCAAAGGCTTTAAGTGTTGATGTGAAAGAATTAATTAATTCAACTAAATAGGGCAGAAGATGCAAGGCAAATACAACTTTATTAAGTTTCAAAATATAGTACTTAGAAATTTCTCTTTATATAAAAAGAATGGGAAATTACACGAAGTAAGTGAAGCAATAAACAATGGCGTTTATTGCTTAGCTGGCGCAAATGGACTTGGGAAAACAACATTTATGAACTCAATAAATTATGGCTTGACAGGTGTCGTATTAGAGCCAAATAGAGAGCCATATTCACCTAGTGAAATTGTCAATGAAAACAAAAAATATACGGAAAGATATTTCAAGGGAAGGATTAATGCAAGTGATGAGGAAAAAGCAGAAATTGAGATACTATTCTCGATAAATGATAAGTTCTTTAGAATTTCCCGGGGTTTTTTTGAAAGAGATGGTCTTAGACTTTTAGAGGTTTATAAGATGCATAACGGCAAAAAGGATTCCTTGTTCTATACAAAAAATGAAAACTCAAAAGAATTAAATTCAATCTATCAGAATTTGTTACCAAAAGAAATTGGATTCGCTAATTTTGATTACTTTATTTTCTTTCAACTTTATGTTCTGACTTTCGATGAAAATAGAAGGATGATTTTCTGGGATGACAGGGCATCTTCAAATGCTTTAGCAGTAGCATTTAATTCTGACCCAAATGAAGCAGAAAGGATATCGGATTTAACAAGAAAAATGGAGAAGCATGAGTCAAATGCACGAAATTTAAAATGGCAATCGACTCAAGCAAAAAAGAAGATCGATGAACTTTCGCAAAAGATAAAAATTAAACCAACGGCTGACTTTGAAAAACTAGAAAAAGAATTTGGTAAGCTTCATAAGGATTTAGAGAATTCTGAGAGGACATTTAATAATATAAAGATCGAGTACGATTCAATGCTAAAGAAGCAAAGTCGTGTCAATTCTGAGATAATGCAACTGAAAATTGAACATACTCGTTTATTTTCTCGCTACTCGAAGCCAAGATCCACTTTAATCGAAAACACAAATGTCCAACTGTCATTAAAGAATCAGGTTTGTTGTATTTGTGGTTCCTTTGGTTCTCAAATTGTTGATAGTATTGAACGAAGCATACATAAAGAAAACTGTCCTTTATGCAATACAATTATTAACGAGGTAGATAATGAGGAACAGAAAAATCTTTTAAATCTAATCAAAACTAACGATGAAAAAATATCCTTAAAAAATTCTGAATTAGATGACTTAATAATTAGTGTTGAAACAAAAAAAAATGAACTTGATAAAGCAGAAATCGAATTAAAAAATATTAGAAGAAGAGTTGATGATTTTACAGAAGTTAATCCAGATATTTCGTTTAAAGGTACCGGCAGCAAGAACATTGACACCTTGATTGAGCAATACAAAAAGCAATATGAACTGGCTGCGCAAGAAGCAAAAGATGAATATATCAAAAGAGATAAATTAAAACCTGAATATGAAAAATTATTAAAAAAAGTAGAAGTTGCTTACAGGGAAGCAGAGACTGTATTTGTTCCAATTTTTAAAAAGTTAGCTAAAAGTTTTATTGGATTAGAGCTAAATATACAACCTAAACGTAGTGAAAAGACCATTAAATTAGTTTTAGAACTTAAAGATACAGCAAGAACTGAGTCATTTCAACTTTCTGAAAGTCAACGTTTCTTTTTAGATATTGCCTTGAGAATGTCGCTTGCAATATTTCTTTCAGATGAGGAAAAAGGTGCAACCATGCTGATTGACACTCCAGAAGGTTCACTAGATATTGCCTATGAAAGTAGAGTTGGAAATATGTTTGCTGAATTCGTTACAAGATATAACCAAAATCTATTTATGACAGCAAACATTAATGCTTCTCAGCTACTTATTTCACTTGCTGAAAAGTGCGGTGAAAGTAAGATGAAGTTTCGCAGAATGTTGGAATGGACTGATTTGTCAGAAATACAAAAAGAAGGAGAAGTTCTTTTCCAAAGAGTTTATAATAATATTGAAACAGCATTAACTCAAAATCAATAATCCATGAGTAAACAAGTAACACCAGAAGCTTTTTTTGATAGTTTATCATTAGCTCACAAACTGGATAATTTTCTAGATGGTTTTAAGTTAGAAGAAATTCATTTGTTCTCATATTTTTCATCATTTTTATTTTGCTACAGAGGTAATTCTATAGCGACATGGCCTCATAGATATATTGCATCAAATGGCTTTCCATTTTCTGATACAATTAATGAAGCAATGGAACGACATTTACAAAACGGACTATTTGAAAACAAAAATGAATACTTCACAATATCCGGTAGAGGTACAGATGAGTTTAATAAATTCAAAGTACTATCTACTTTTACAAAAAGAGAAGAATTATTAAATGCTGCGTGTACAACTACAATTCTGATTCCTTACTCACAGACAGTAAGGGCATTATTAAACGAACCAGATTTAAAAAAACAAATTGAATTAAATAATAACGAATGGCTTGACCAAATGAGTTTTTATCCTCAATTCAAAGATATTAGCGAAGCTGTTGGCATAAAGACACAGGATTTGATGATTCCAGCCGTAGCACTAATTAACTCTTTAAGCCAACGATAAAAACAGAACTCAGATGCAAGACAAAGAAGAAATTGTAAGAAATATTTCTACACATTACATTTCTCAAGTAATGAGAGCATTTGGTAATGTTGACCCTGCAAGTAAAGCTCTTGAAGTAATCGCAAAATCATTAAAAGAGATATACAGATACTTTGAGCCTAGTTTTTTTTATGGGGATTTTTACGTTTGTAAAAATTTTAATGATGAATTATGCTTTGATGAATCAAAAGGAGCACTTCTTTATGATAAAAACATCCTTTTAAATCGCACAAGCGGAT
Source organism: Bacteroidota bacterium (assembly GCA_029974985.1). Taxonomy (GTDB): domain Bacteria; phylum Bacteroidota; class Ignavibacteria; order Kapaibacteriales; family UBA2268; genus JANJTB01. Next base: position 3,489 of record JARKQC010000322.1, read on the forward strand.
TAATGATTATTCAAATATTTAATGATAGTGGTAAAATGATTATTTGGGAAGATCAAGATCCCAGCGAACTATTAAACCAAAAGACAACTTTAACTTATTATTTTAAGAACAATAAAGAGTTTTTTTACGCTAATGACTCTACGATAGATATTACTATTTATAATAAAGGAAGCAGGTTTGCAACTCAATTTAATGATTTGATTGAAGCACTAGATCAATACTCTAAAGCCAAGATACTTAAGTCTACCTGCAAGCATTTTTCAGATTCTTGGGCTGATGAAAATAGACTATTTTTTAGAGGGGGAGGAAGTGGAAGCAATATCCCCGAGAAGTTTATGCAATTATCTTTACATGAGTTTATGAGTACATACTTTGCTCGTGGTATTACGATGGAATCATCTAGAGAATATAATCTTGTCGGTGATTTTAGTAAACCAAAACCAGTTGATATCAAGATTAATTGGCGAGAAGCTAATAGAACTGCACTTATTGAATTGAAATTTATTGGCACCGTTAAGAAAGATTCTGATGGTGAAATTTATACTCACTCAGACCCAAGAGCAAATAAAGGAATTACTCAACTTAAAGGTTACCATGATGCTGTTTCATCTGATACTCCAACAACCATAATTAAATCATTTTTAGTGGTTATTGATGGAAGAAGAAACAACTTAACAAAAACACAAACTACAATTTGTGTTGCTGATGGAATGCACTTTAAAAATGTTGACATTTTAATTGATGGAGATAAAAATTTTCATCAGTCAATACAAGGATTTGAAAAACCAATAAAGATGTTTACTGAACCGATTTGCTTATAATTAAAACATAAAAGATGATTAACGATAATTTCTTTCTTAAAAATGCCGGTTACTCTAATTACGAGGACACTACAAGTTTGCCTAGACACAGATGGTATTATTATAAGGAAGGATATTCTCCAAACTTTGTAGAAAAAGCAATTGAGTATGCTGGCATTTCTAAAAATGATTTAATAATTGATCCTTTTAACGGAAGCGGCACTACAACTCTCACTTCTTCTATGCTTGGATATAAGTCAATCGGTATTGAGGTAAATCCATTTACTTCTTTTTTGTCAGATGCAAAAGTTAAAAACGTTGAAGTTTCACAGTTAGATAGAATTGAAGATAAATTATTAAAAGCAGTAAATACTGGTTCTAATTCTCCATTACTTAAGTTTTCAACTTTTTCAAAAAAGGAAAACCTTGATAAGTGGCTTTTTAATGATGAAGTTTTAAAATCTTTTGAAGGCGGTTGGCAATTTTCAAATTCGATTTCTGGATATAATTTGCGCAAAATTATTCGTTTAGCATTAATTTCAACCACTATGCAAAATGGTAATGCGAAAAGGGACGGAAAGTGTTTACGTTATCGCAATAACTGGGATAGGAATGGCTTCAATAAGGACACATTTATTGAATCATTGTTATTAAATATTTCCAATATCAAGGATGACCTTCAAATTGCTCCAATAAGTGTTAAATCAAAAATACTTAGAGGTGATTCTAGAAATATCTTGAAATCAACAAATGAAATAAATGATTTTAAACTATGCATTACCTCTCCACCCTATTTAAATACTTTTGATTATACTGACATTTACAGGCCGGAATTGTTTCTCGGAAAATTTATACGAGGTTCACAAAAGCTATATGATTTACGGTTAGAAACCATACGTTCTCATATACAAGCTAAATGGCAATTACCAACTCATAATGATTTTGGATTGTTGTTTCAGCAGACAATGAAACACATCAATGAGAATAGAGATAATTTAATGCATAAAAACATCCCATTGATGATTCAAGCATATTTTGAGGATATGCTAAATATACTGAAACTGCTAAAAACTAAAGCATCTAAAAATGCTCAAGTTTGGTTTGTCGTTTCCAATTCAGCTTATGCAGGACTAGAAGTTCCGGTAGATTTAATAATTGGAGATATTGCCACAAAAGCGGGTTGGTACTTAAAAGAAATTGGTGTGCTTAGGTATGTGAAAAAGCGCAAGACAAAATACAGTCCAGAAGTAAAAGAACTGAGGGAAAGTGTAATTATTTTGTCAAATTCCAAGTTTTAAAGCAAATTTCGTAATTTATAAAACAATAAGTAAAAACATAAAGCATTAACGATATGGCACGAAAATCAATTTTCACATTTGTTTCCTTTGGTGTAATAGCATTTGTAATAGCTGTTGGATTAGGAAGCATTCTAACTATGACAACAGGGATTCCATTAATTGGCGGTCTTCTTAATGGCGTTTTTACTGGTATAGTATTAACTGTTGGTTTAAAATCTCGTAAATTCTTATTTGGCGCTACAACCATGTGGATTACATTTTCATTACTTGCCTCTATTACAACAACGTTAGGCCCTCCAGGCATTTATAAAGTTGCAATTGGCTTATTAGCCGGTTTATTATGGGATTGTTTTTATAGTTGGTTAAGTAAATATAAAAATTGGGGGTTAATTGTTGGTGGTTTATTAGGGTCTGCTAGTATAATGTTTTCTCTGGTTATATTTTTAAGACTTGGTTTTGGTAAGGATGCAGTTCAAGCTCTCGAAAAATATGAAAGTCAATTTTTACTTATTCTTATGATGAATCTTGTAATAACACTTATAGGAATTATCATTGGAATGCGTCTTTACGATAAGCGCCTAAAAAAATTAAATCAATTTAAAAACATTTCTGATATTGGAGAGAATCAATAAAATTTCTTTAGAAAGTTTTGAAATTGATTATGGTGGTCAATTCTTAAAACTTCCAAAGATTGAGTTTTTTCGAAGCAATTATCCCATGCACATTGTTGGTAATAATGGGTGCGGTAAAACATCATTAATTTTAACATTAGCTGGTGTAATCCCGGAATATATTTCAGCTAAAACAAAAATTATTTTAAATATTTACTTCGAATCTTCTGTTTGCTCATTTCCTGCTAATCAAAGCTTTATTAACATAATTCCTCAAAGTTGGAAACATGGAATTCTAGGATTTTATCCAATGGAGGAGATTAAACTTGTAAAAACGAATGATCATATTTGGAGAGAGGATGTCATTAAAACACTGGAAATTGAAAAAATGAACAAAATCTCTTCAATTGACTTGTCTGATGGGGAAAAGAAAAGGTTGCTCATTTGTAAAGCCTTAATATCAAATCCTTCATTAATAATTTCAGACGAGTGGTCGATACATTTAGATGATAATTGGGTAAATAAAATTCAATTATTATTTAATAAATATTATTCCTCTGGTGGTTTACATTTAGAATTTCACAGTAAGTCTAATTCGGAAAATCAATTTATTTTATCAAATATCAATCCAATTTATGAAATAAATGAATTGCAAGATGTTCATTCTAAACTTTTGAATAAAATTATTGAGACTAATAATGATACTTACAAAGTTGATTTTAGTGCTAATGTAGTTTATTATGGCGATAAAAAAAAGAAGAAAATCAATATCAGTTTAAAAAGTGGCGAATTAGTTACATTAATAGGCGATAATGGTTCTGGGAAAACCACATTATTAAAGAACTTATGGAAAGATTCGTACTTTATGTATAAAAAACTTTTTAACAACACATTTCACTATCCAAAGATTCTCTTTATCCAAACCGATCCAATATACCATATTTTAGGCCCAACAATCTTTGACGAGTTAAAAAGAATTATTGGAAAGCATGACCTACCGGAAACAAAATTATTTTTTGAACATTTTTTAGGAATAAATAGTGACTCAGATGTTTTTAGTTTAAGTTATGGTCAAAGAAAAATGTTCGCCATTGCACTTGGTCTTATTAGTAATTACCGAGTCGTATGTATTGACGAACCCTTTGCAGGTTTAGATGATAATAATCATAGATTTATACTTGATTTATTTAAATTAGCCTTATCTCATGGAAAAGCTATTGTAATTACTGGTCAGAAAAAAGTATTAGATACATTTACGAAATGTTATTATGTATGAGAATTACATTAATAAATATCATTGTTATCGCTTTAATAGTTGTTGGAATATTTTCAACTGAATCAATGAATTTGTTTTGGCTTACTTGTGAATTAATCATACTATCGTTCAGTTATCTAGTTTTATTGAAAAAAGACTGGAAATATTTGTATAAACTATTTTCTAAAGGTTACATATTGTTTCTGATTATTTCTTTAGCTCTATGTGTATATGCCGCCTTTCATGAAAGTTCTACTTTAATAATTACCATTAGAATTATATGTTACGGTTTCATTTCCATTATAATTTTGATTCCTACAATTACTGATATTTTCTTAGTGTCTATTAGTAAAATTAAGTTTCTAAATGTGTTTTTAGAAGCTTTTATTCTATTAAGAAATCTCCTATTGAGCTTAATAAATGACTTACTCATTGGAATTCTAACGGCTCCTAAGTTTAGAGGTTCAAATATTGTTCTTAAGTTTAGGTTTTTAGGTCTTTCCACTTTTGTTTTAATATCGCGTGCGCCCGATATTATCACCAATTTGTTAATTTCAACTAGAATTTCAAAATTTGATTCTCAACAATTAAAAGAAATATCAAAACCGTCAAAAGGTTTATATTTATTTCTTTGTGTTTCTTTTACCTTTTTCATAACACATATTATTCTCGAATATGTCAACAAATAGTCTAATTGCAGAAACAAAAAGAGTGACTAATTTTGATGTCAAAAATTCAGTTACTGAAGCACCAACTTCTCCAAATGAATATTCCGGGCAAACTAGGCCAGTGATTCCGGTCGAAAGTAGGCCACTATGTAATGAACGGTGAGAGGGCAAAAATAGGTTTTTTATTCTTTGGATTTCTTTCTTAGTGATTCTCCCTTTAGTTCAATTTTATGGGCTGCACCTGACAATCTGTCCATAATTGCATCGGCCAGGGTAGGTTCATCCAGGTATTGATACCAGGATTTTACAGGAAGCTGCGAAGTGATGATGGTAGACCTTTTCCCATACCTGTCTTCGAGTAGCTGCAGCAAGGTTAGTTTAGTATTATGATCCAATGGGGCCAGGCCGAAGTCGTCAAGAATGATCAGCGGTACTTTTTCGAGTTGATTAAGCAGTTTGATATATGAACCATCGAGCCTGGCAAGTATCAACCGTTCAATAAAC
>JARKQC010000328.1 GCA_029974985.1 Bacteroidota bacterium
TGGGAGGCTAAAATAAATACCACAATTAAGTCAAATAGAACAATAAGCTGGTAAGTTTCCGAGTTCACCTGTACAAAGATTATACCGGTTAACAGGATAACATCCAGAAGAGTTAACCCAATTATCACCGCATCAGTAATCTTTTTTACTTCCCGGCTTCCCATGAACCGGTTTAAATTTATATTTTTCATGTAAAACCTTTATTTTGATTAATGCTCCCTGATTAATGTCAATTACGGGATTAAGAATAAAAAAATCGAAAATAATCCCTATTGATTCATTTGTACAAGGATTATAATGTGATTTTACTAGAATAAATAGGGTTTGATGGGGGAAATGTTTATAGTTTAAAAAGATAGAATGATGGTTAAATTACTTCGTAATATGACGCTATAACGAAGTAAATAAAAAATATTCGGTTAAAAAATGTTTAAAATTGTCCATAAAATCACTGCTGAAAACTTAATTGGAAATAATGAATTGGAATCATGGCTAGATGATAAGTTTTATGTGAATCCCGAGCTTTCTGATGGTAGTATTGAAATAAATTTTGATTACAAAAATAAAGAAGATCTCGAAAGTTATGCTACTATGGTTACTGAAAAATGTCCAGATTCACTTGGGAATAGTCTTTATTGGATCAGAAATTACTCAAATTACAGTAACCCCAACCATGTTGGTAAACTTAGCTATTACCATCTTTGGCCTTTATTCTTTAGAAAATTTCCGTTAGGGGAGATATGGATTATTGAATCACCCCAAAAATGGGCAAAAAAGATAAGGGAAGATAGAAGAGAACTAGGAATAAAGTATGATTACGATAAGATTAATCCTAATGGTTTTCCCCAAGAAATGACTGGTTTACAATCTGATATTTTTCCTCAAAATGCACTTTACATATTATCTTATGGGATATACCCTCTAATCTCATGCACTTTTTTCTTAACAGGTATAATAAATGATTTAACTTTTTTATATATACCTGATAGAAGTTTTAAGCATTCCCAGATGACTGAAGCTGACACATTATATACTAAAATCATGGGGGATTTTCATCATTTGTTTGACGATCAATGGACATTTGATGGATCTAGGGGTCCGAAAAGTTCAATTAATGAAGTAATTTTAAATCCAATAAAACAATTAGATTATTTCCAATGGTTTATTGATATAATTGACAGAAGGATGAAGGACATAATTTCAATTGAAGATACTTTATTAAGAGAAAAGCTTGTCATGACTGTGAATCGAACAATAGCAGATGCTATAATGTCTGTTACTAATGAATTGCCATATATTTCACTGGTATTTTTCTTTAGTTTCTTAGACAAGCTAGCTAATATAATGTACCTGCTAAAAATAGAGACTTCGGAACATAATGCATGGATAAAACTTGTAAATAAAGATTTTCTGTATTCAGAAGTTCTTAAAAACATACATAATCTTCCAAATAAAACAGGTGAACATTTAATTAATATTGTTACTTCAGCCATAGAAGAATTAGAATGCTCTGAATTAACACCTGAAGACTTAAGGGACATCCGAAATACTCATCATGGATATAATTTAACTCGACCAGGGAGCATTGAAAGGTTAATGACGAAAGACGGTGAATTAAATAATGATATTCCACTTATAGTTACACCTTTACTTCTTTACCTATTTACACTATCTTGGAAAGTTTAGTTGCGCAAAGCTGAATTATGCAAAACATATAGGAGATGTTTAAGTGTCCAAAGAAAAAGCCGAAAAACCAAAGCCTAGGCCTCCAAAGCCTAATCCAAAGTTAAACGGCCTAATACAGAAAAGTTTAGAAAAACAAAAATAAGATTGGGGGTTATTATTTGTCAGAAGACGGAGAAGAGAATAAAAAAAATAAACCAAAACCACCTGAACCAGATCTTAAGATTGAAGGTTGCATATTAAACAGTATCTCCAAACCTAAAAAATCTAATAAGACTGTTAAAGAAATTATAAAGGTAGAAAAAGATTAAATGACAGATAAAAACAATTCCACAGAAAGAACTGGCGAGAACCTAAAATCTCTCCCATTTTTTTCCAACACTCTAGACGAAACAGATAAAAATGTTTTAGAAATCGAAAAATCAGCGGAAATTCTTTACAATGAAATCAAACGCCAAGATAAGTTAGTAATGTCATCATTCGACTCTTTGAATAATAAAGCCAATGGGATTATAGTTAGTTGTGGAACACTAATTACTCTAATAACTTTAGCAATAATCCAATTGTTAAACTCAAAGGTCATGGATACATTTTTTTTGATGCATACTTTAGTTTTTTTCTTATTTCTTCCCTATGTTTTTTTAATCATTTCGATTGTATTATCAATTAAATCATACTATATTAAAGATTTAAAGACTTTTAATGCTGAAAAACTGTTAGAAGAATATTATCGCAACCACAAAGTTAAAATTATGGACATATTATCATCTAACTTGGCATCATATATTGAAAAAAATAAAGAAGAATCAAAAAAACAAAAAAAATTTGTGAACCATGCAATGAATTGTTTTTTAGCAGGAATATTATCATTTGCCATTATAATTTTCATAATTTTATCTGTAGCATTACTAGCCTAAACATCCAAATATGTTATTAGAAGTGATAAAATGTTAGAATTGTAAAGATTGACGTTGAAAGAACAAAACCAACAGCATTTGACATGTTTCTAAATGTCAAAGATGATTCTGTTTCCAAAAAACAATTTTTATTTTTAAAGGATAGATTAAAAAACTTTGTTTTAAGTTTAAATCCAGATTACGAATTTGATCATGAAACAAAATTTGATGAGTCTGATGGTATATTATTAATTGGGTTGATCATTACCATCCCTTGCCGTCTTATCCCTGTAGGAGACATCGATAAAGTTAATGGGTTATTTGTGGAAATAATAAAAGAATTTTTCACCTTTTATGAAAATGAGAAACTTTCCTTAAATTAAGACTATTTAATATTATTTCCCAATGAGAAATATGAATAAATTATTATTTTACTCTTTAAGGACACCAACCATCTTCAATTCGATTTTTATTATTGAGTTCTGAACATTTCAATTTAAGATTACATAAAGGTTATATGCTATTTAATCATTAAATATGTACACTATTATCATTTAAATTACTTTAAATAAATTAAGATCATTTAATTTTTAAAATAAAGATCATTTAGCCACAGTATGGCGAAAATATAAGGCTATAACGAAATATAGTAAATCACCCCATACATTGTTCTCAATCAATACATTAAAAAAAAATATTAAAAAAAGAGCTCAATTCCATCAAATCATGATTTGAGCCCTAATCTACATCAAACTCTGCTCTTTTTTGCTGAATATCAACGAGGATATCAGGATCATCACTAAGGCAAATACCGCGATTATGATGACATCCAGATATACCGGCAGCACTGACTGGTGCAGAATTATACCCCTCAGGGCATCC
>JARKQC010000350.1 GCA_029974985.1 Bacteroidota bacterium
TACATAGAATATACTTTTTATTTAATTTCTATCGCGATAATAATGTTAATTCCGTCATTTTTAGATGGTTTTACACAGTTAATAGGATTAAGATTGAGTAATAATGGGTTAAGATTATTAACGGGATTAATTGGGGGTATAGGCCTAGCAATTATAGTCAAAGCAATAAAATGGCTGGTAATTAGTGGTTGATGTTTTTTTATTATTAAAAAAAATAGGAGCGATTGAATGACAAAGATTTGCCCAAAATGTAACACGAAAAATGCAGATTCATCGGGATTCTGCGAGAACTGTGGTGAAGAATTACCAGAAGCTACCAGTAAACCATCAAAAACTGGTGGGATAGGTGCATGGTGGAGTAAACGAGGTAGTGGCGCAAAGGTAGGTATTATCGTTGCGGGACTTTGTTGCATTGGGCTTATAGGAATTGTAGTATTAGCTGGAATGGCCAGTCCAGATAAGACAACAAGTACAAACACTACAACCACAACAGCACAGCCTACAAATACACAAACTACAACACAACCTGCAAGTACGGAAAAAACACCCACTACTGTAACAATAAGTGAATTGAATTCAGGTAGCGTGGCAAAAGGGACATTAGTAAAAGTTACGGGAACGGTTTCACAGTCAGATGGTTATAGTTTAAGACTAAGAAACTCGGATTATCAAGATATACTAATCGAAGGAACTGGTTTATCGGCATATGAAGATCAGACTGTAACAGTAACTGGAACATACACCGGGCCATCTACATATACAACTGTAACGGGTGCAGCAAGAACTGTACCTACTATAGAAGATGGAAAAATTGTTTAAATAGATTCAGTGTTGAGGTTTAAAAACCTCAATTTTTTTATTTAAACTATTATTTTTATTAGGGGGATTATAATGGGCTATCTTATTTGTATGGAATGCAAAGGCTATTATGAACTTCAACCCGGGGAATAAGCACAAGATTTTATTAACGAATGTGACTGTGGAAGGGAGTTGGTCTATTCCGAAGATATTGAAAACGAATTAAATGAATCTAAAATTACAAATGCCCTAAATGCGGGACAGAAAATCCCAATTATGCTAATTATTGCCAAGAATGTCGGGAAAAATTATGTTATTGATTAGCTGAAAACTTCCAATAATAATTTTTTAACCGAATATTTTTTTATTTACTTTATTATAGTCTTAAAATAGACAAGTTATCGAGGTTAAAGTTTAATAGATACATTAAGGTTTTTAAAATGCCAACAATATCTAGCTCACAAATTGATCCTCCAGAAAATTGGGAGGAATTTGAAGATATATGTCGTGATTTATGGGAAAAAATATGGAATGATCCAAATACACAAAAAAATGGTAGGCAAGGACAACCTCAAAATGGTGTGGATGTATTTGGAAGACCAAACCAAGGTGAAAAATGGGCAGGGGTGCAATGTAAGAGAAAAGATATTCTTGCAGGTAATGCTCTTACTGAAGAAGAACTCCTTGAAGAAATTGGTAAAGCTAAATCTTTTGATCCAGATATTTCAGAATTTATAATTGCTATAACCGGGCCAAGAGATCAAAAAATACAGAAATTAGCAAGATTAATTACTGAAAAACATTTAAAAAAAGGCCTTTTTTCTGTCCATGTGTGGAGTTGGAATGATATAAAGGATAAACTGGCTGAATATGATAAATTAATAAATAAACATTATCCTCATTTATCTAAAAGAGATGAAATATTAAATAATCAGATAAATGATATGAATGAGAACTTTGAAAATCAATTGATTGATTTAAATTCTTCAATTGGCTCAATAGATAAAAAATTAGTAGTAGGTAATGTTCCATTAGGTTTATCATCTGATTTATTAACTACTGAGCATCAAAGAGAATTAAAACATGCTAAAGATTTGATTGACAATCTCAAAATAGAAGATTCTCTTACATATTTAATAAAATTAAAAAGTGATATTTGGGATAAGGCTTCCCCTATCGTTAAATATGGTATTTTGAAATATATGGGGTCTGCAAAACAAAAGTTGCTTAAAAATGAAGAAGCAGGACTACTTTTCGTTGAGGCTTATCAATATAATCCGGATACCGAAGAATCTTTATTTATTAAAGCTTTAGGACATTTGCTTTTAAATCAAAAGGAAAAGGCTAATTTATGGGCTAAAAAGGTTTTAGAAAAAAATGAAGCAAATTTCAAAGCTTATGCAATAATTGCTGAGACTACAGATAATAATCTTGTAAATATTATTTCAGAAATTCCCGAAGAGTTTAGAGAAACTGAAGATGTTGCTTATACTATAGGCTTTATTGCAAGAATAAAGAACAATCTTAATGAAGCTGAAAAATGGTTAAGAATAGCCTTAAAGAAAAATGAAGGAAATTCTCCAGATTTAAAGGCTAATTTGGGTGAAGTTATCCAAATGAAATTAAGTGATGACCCTTATTTAGTATATACTGATGAGATAGATACTTCAATGAAAGAAAAGTTAAAAGAAGTTGAAGTATTATTAGAAGAAGCATGGGATAGTATATGTGATATTCAAATGCAAAGAGCTAGGATAAGCTGGTTAGCTAATTTAAGTACTGTGAAATTGCTTTTAAATGATTTAAAAGGGGCCGAGAAATATATTGATCTAGGAATAAAAATAGATCCATCAAATCCTTTTTTCGAAAAAAATAGGGCATTCTTACTTCTTAATACGGGAAAAGCTGAAGATGCTAAAGATATTTTGATGAACATAGGAGTTAAGGATTCTCAAGCTCCATTAATTCTTGCATTCCAGTTGAAAGATGAGGAAAAGTATTTGGAGGCTATTGAAACTCTGGAAAATGCCCTAAAAGTAAATTCTGATGAAAGTTTCCAATATCCTACACATAAATTATTAATTGAACTTTATTTGATTACTAAAAATGTTGATGAAGCCAGAAAACTCTACAATTCTTTCTTTGATTCAAGAAATGACATATCAAGTAAGGTATACAAAGCTCACATCTCAAGATTGGAAGGTGATAATGAGGCGTATATTAACATTATAAATGAGGCTAAATCCAGTATAATAGATTTAACAACACCTCAAGAATTATCCATGCTTGCCGATGAGTTTTATAAGATTGGAAAACTTAAAGATGCATCAGAAATTTATGAAAAATTTGTTGATAAAGAGGTAAATAGCAATCTTACACATCGTCTTATTGATTGTTATTATCGTTCTGGTGAAATTGGCAATGCTCTAAACTTATGTCAAACACTTGTTGAAAAGTATAAAACCCCCCTAGAATATATTTCTGAAGTTGCAATATCGATTTTAGTAGAAATAGATGAGCTGGAAGAAGCTAAAACTTTAATCAATCAATATTTAGCTGTTTTTTCAACGAATTTAGATATGAGAATCAATCAAGCTATAATCAATTTACATTCAAATCATAGTTCTGAGGTAGATAACTTTCTGAAATCTCCTATTGATTTAAATAAACTTTCATTAGAACAATTCAAAAAATTGGCATACTTATATCACTTCAGAGGCTTTGAAGAACAAACATATCTTGAAATAATTTATAATATGAGACGTAAGTATTTTAATGAATACGATGCTCATGCTGAATATTTTAAATCATTGTTATTCAAATATACTGATTCTGAATCCACTCCTATCAAAGTAACTTGGGATATGGCAGTATGTCTAAAGAATAATTCTAGTAAAAGAGAAGAATGGTTCATTTTAGAAAAACGCGAAGATGCAGATTTCAAATCTAGAGAGATTAATCAGGACAACCCATTAAGTAAAGAGTTAATAGGTAAATATATTGGAGAAACAGTTACTATTGGCCAGGGTGTATCATCAACTGAAGTTATAATAGAAGAAATTCAGAGTAAATATATATATGCTTCCCAAGAGAGTGGAGAACTATTAAAATATTCTTCAGATAATTTTGGATTATTTCCTATTTCATTAGGATCTGACGAAAAAAATAAATTTAAACCCCTTTTAGATGTTCTGAAAGACAGACGTGACCATATTCATAATGCCGAAAAAACATTTAATGAAAAAATAATTCCTGTTGGAGCGTTTGCTAAATTTACTGGTTCTAATTTAATTGACACCTGGAACCACATTATTAATAATTCTGATTTGAGTTTAAAATGTGATTCAAAAAATAGTATTGGTAATCTCTTGACTACCAAAAAAAAACTGATTATAGATATTGTTTCCTTATTGACAATCCATGAAACAAAAATAAAAGATAATATTGTTAAAACTTTTGGAAAACTTGGAATAGCCCAATCAACGATAAATGAAATTGTCCGAGCTTTAACTGAACAGAAAATGCTCAAAGAGAGAGGATCATCATACTCTGAAATGTCATCTGATGATGAGTTTAGATTATACGATATCAATTCTAAAAGTATTGAAAGGAATATAAACTATTTGGAAGATTTATTGGATTGGATAAAGCACAACTGTGATGTAATCTCATGCAAAGCTGCTCTTAAAATTAATAGAAAAGTAAGAGTTCAATTCAATAACTTGTTAACTAAATCGTTTATGGATACTATATTAATTGCTAGTGAAGAAGGAAATTTATTTTACTCTGATGATGGACCATTAAGACTAATTGCTAAAGAAAAATTTGGTGTTAATGGCATCTGGACTCAGGAAGTATTATTAGAATGTTTAAAGAGGAATAACATAACAATAAATGATTATAATAAGATTATTGTCAAATTACTTAGTTTTAATTACTCCGGAATTAATTATAATTCAAATACATTAATATTAGCTGCTGAAGAAGCTGAATTTAAACTATCAAACCCATATACTAATATCATAGATTTTGTTACTCTTGAGAATAATCATCCTAATATACCTGAAGTATTTGTTTCGTTAAATATTTCAGAGGCATTTTTAAAAGATGAAGCAGATATTAATATAGTTAAAAGTTCGATTCGAGTGTTACATGGATTCATCTCTAAAATATCAGAACAAAAAATTTCAATAGAACAACAAAATTTGTTAATAAATTACTTTTTATGTAGAATAGCTTGTAGAACTGATGGGAATTATATTTTGTATGGATTATCTGTTCTTTTGGTTAAAAAACTAACAAAAAGATATAATTCTTTAATGAAAAAAATGGATGAAACCAACTTATGAAAAATTAATAAGTAATTTTTTTGCATTAACTTCGTTATAGCCTTATATTACGAAGTAATTTACCCAGTTCTTTTTTTTGTAATGATAATCAATTCCTCAAACAAACCCTATTTATCCTAGTAAAATCACACTATAATCCTTGTACAATGAATCAACAGGGAGTCTTTTGGACATTTCTATCCGGAATATTCAATTGGCATTTAATAGGGGAGCATTAATCAAAATAAAGGTTTTACATGAAAAATATAAATTTCAACCGGTTCATGGGAAGCCGGGAAGTAAAAAAGATTACTGATGCGGTGATAATTGGGTTAACTCTTCTGGATGTTATC
>JARKQC010000366.1 GCA_029974985.1 Bacteroidota bacterium
AGAAAAAAGTAGTAGATAGTATGAAAAGTATATTAGTAATAATAACAACTTTCATTTTTTTCAATGGAGGTAGTTGGAATAGTTGAATTAGAAGAAGAGGATATAAAAACAGTATAGAGTTATTTATAAGAATTAATCCTATCTTTTTCAATCCATGCTTCATTTATCTTACAGTTGTCTTTAGTAAAAGGAGAACAAATTTTATAATCAATTGTTTCATTTAACACAACATATTTTGGATTATTAAATATATTTTCCTGTAAAAACTTTTTAGAGTATTTAGATTCTTTAAAAGATTCCCATAAACTCATATTAAAGTCAACTATTTTTATGTAATATGGTTTGGATTCTTTAGTAGTATGAATGGTTAATTCTTCATTCTGAGGGTCATATTCGAGTGTTTTATAGTCTTTATGGTTTTTAAGATAAATCAATTTCATCCACTTCCTATTATATTATTTTGTTTTAAGAGGTTAATAAAATGTTTGTGTTGATAAGAAATTTAAAAAATTTTTTTTATAATAAAGAGGTGTTAAATGATGGCCAAGTGTGAATGTTGTGGTAAAACAATTAATAATCAGAATATAGCTAGTTTAACTGCAAATGATAGTTTGCATTGTTTTTGTAGTAATGATTGTCGAATGGAATATATTAAGAATAATAAATGTTGAATTTAGGAGAGTTATAAGTATGGCTTCTAAATCAGAAAGAAACTTGAATCGTAGGGAAATAATTAAAGCAATAGCTCATACTTATTTAAAACTTGAAGGGGAGGCTACAGCTAAGGAAATAGCATTGTTCATTAATAAAAATAATTTGTTGCATGGTTCTATTTCTACTAGTTATATTAGTAATATTCTTGGCCGTGCTACTTTTAAATGTTATCCTAAACGTTTTAAGAGTGATAATGGTGTATGGAGATTAAATGTATAAGAAAAAAAATGGGAATTGTGGAGGATTATTTATCCTCATTTTAAAAAAGATATAATTATGAAACTACTTTAACCCAAGTTTCATATTTTCCAAAGTCTAAATTGTCAGAGGAGTTATTATCCACGCTCGAACCGTTATGACCTAAAAGGTGATATTCTGGGTTTTTGAAAATGTTTTCTTCTAAATGTTTTTTACTATACTCAGTTTCCTTTAAATCGTCCCAGTCATCAATTGTGAAATCTTTTATGATTATCATGTATGGTTTAGAGTCCCCATTAGTGTTTATTTGTAATGAGTTCATTATGGGGTTATGTCTTATGGATTTGTAATCTGGATGTCTTTTAAGATTAACCATTTTTTTTCACCTCCTTATTATTATATGTGTGTGAAGTAGTTGATAAAATATTGTAAATATAGTTATATTAGAAAATTTTCATGAAGAGGTAAATTATGAATAATGATGAATTAGAGTTTCTTCAAGATAATATGAAAGGTAATCCTTTTCAAAATCAAAAACAAGGAGCTAAAAGCGTAATGGAAGGGTTACTTAAAACACAGGTTGATAGTGTTATTAATGGTTTTAAGAATGATCCTAATTGGGACCAAATATCTGAAAAAGAAAAAGAAGAGATAACTATTAATGCTTATCAAAAAGTTATTAGTGAGAGGAGAAGAACTCTGAAAAAGAGATATAAAAAATAATTATTTAAATACAGGGTGTTTTTTATTTATGGCTGTTGCTGGTAGTATATTAAATGATGTTTCATTGAAAACTAATCAGAAGTATCATAGGATTAAGAAACTTGAAGCTAGATTTAATAATCCGTATGGTGCTGATTTTAATGATAAGAAGAGAATACTTAATTATATATCTAATTGTTGTAATCTTAATAATTTTGAAAAACAAGAATGTTTAGATATAATAACTAGGATCGAAAACTTCGATATTTTATGTAAAAATTGTAGTAGTGAACAGATTATATCTGTGATTTGTTTAAGAACTAAAAAGAAATATCGTAAAACTGAGATAGAGAGGCATAAGATATGGGAAGATTATAATTTAACTTGGAAAAGATATATAACTATTTCTGATAGAATTGGGGATTATTTTTATAAACATTGTTCTATTAGATAATTATTTTATTTTTTTTATTAATTTAAATACATATTACTATTTTTTATCTTATTTTAAACTATTTCCTTTCTAGTCGCCACTGTCGGTAATATATAGTAAAGGACACTTATGAAATCTAATGATAATTTTAAAAGTAGTAAAAGTTATAATTTCCAGCATGCTAACAATCAAGTTAGCATATGCTATAATTGTCAAACAAATGAAAATATAATTCATGATAAACATCATGATATAATTTATTGTGATAATTGTGGTACTGTTCTAAGAGAGAATTTAGAAGATCATACTCCTTTAGAGTATGCTAGTTTTCCTGTTATGAGTATTGAACATAAAAATTGGAAAGCTAAACAATTGAATGATAAGATTAGTAATTCGATGGATAGAAACAAATGATTTAAAGGTGTTTTTTTTTTTCATTGTTCTTCTTTAGATTTCCATGTTCTTTTGGGTTATAGAATATTTTTTTGTTTTTATCCATCGAATTACTAATTATTAATTTTTATTATATCTTTTTTATTTACAAAGTATTACTTTTACAGCTCCTGGTGAAAATGATCACCAGTGTATATTTTAGATTCTTTTATAAATGAATGCTAAAATAGCTAAAATTCAGTAATACTTTTATTATTTTTTAATATATTTTAATATTATTTTATATTCTAGGGGAGTGTTTTAATGGAATTTAAAGATAAGGCAAATAAAGTAAAAGTTTTATTTGCTTGTGAAAATTTCCAAGAAATACCTGAAAAATTATTAAAAATAGTATTGGGTAATAATACTACTATTTATGATGATTATTTACAAATCGTTGGTAATGATACTAATTTTATACAAAACATTTACCAATATTATTTAGCAGACCGCAAAGAATTAAAACAAGATTTCACACCTAATAGTTTATCAAAATTGATAAGTGTTTTAAGTGCTCATGAAAATGAAGAAATAATATATGATATGTGTGCTGGGACAGGAGCATTAACTTTAAATAAAAATACTGAAAAAAGGTTTATTTTACATGAAATTAATGAGGATACTATAAGTAGCTTATTGTTTAACTTAGCATTGCGTAATATGCAAGGCTTAGTTATAAATGGAGATATTCTCTCAGGTGAAATTAAACAAATTTACAGTTTAGTTAAAACAGATAAATATAGTGAAATTAGTATTAGGGATAATCAGATTCCTAAATATGATACTGTTATAAGTAATCCGCCTTTTAATCTAAAAAATGAAAAAGATATTTCATTTGAGGATATTACAATTAAAAAAAGTTCACTAAATTATGCATTTGTATTTGAAGGATTAAAAAATCTGAATAATAATGGAATAATGGCTTTTATATTACCTTTGGGTGTTTTATCGAGCAGGATTGAACATGAATATCGTAAATATTTAATTGATAATAAATTAGTTAAAGCAGTTATTACGGTTCCCGGGTCAATGTTTGAATCTACAAGTATTCCAACTTGTATTTTAATATTATCTAAACAAGAGAATAAAGAAATAAGTTTTGTTAATATTGAACAAGCAGATGAAAAAATAACAATACATACACGAGGAACTGGTAAAAAATGTCATGAAAACAGAGTTTATAATAAAAAATTAAATAGTTTAAGTGATGAACAAATAACTGACATCCAACTTAGTATTACAGAAAAATTAGACATTGCAGGATTCAGTAAAACTGTGAAATTAGATGAAGTTCATGAAAACGATTGTATAATAACCCCTAATCGTTATATTGATTTTGTAAGTATTGAAGAAAAACATCGTAGTTTTGAAGATATTATAGACGATATTAATAGAACAATAAACGATAAAAACAAATTCAAAATAACACTTAATTTAACAATAGCTAAAAAACTAAAATCATGGGTTGAATTAGCAGAAGAGAAAGATAAGAATAATGAACTTATCAAAGAAACTAATGAATTATTAGAAAGATTAGATACATTACAAGAGTTATATAAAAAATCAAAAGAAACCATAGATGCAATAAATGAAGATATGTTTTATACTGATAAAAGAATAACACAAGAAAAATGGTTAACAATTACAAGATCAGCTAAAAATGAGATTAAAAATACAGATCTTAAAGAATTGTCAGAAACATTCAAAACTAATCTTAGTCATTGTGAGATGATGATAAGATACCTCAATAATCGTGAAAATGAATATCTTGCTGAATTGAGAGATAAATTATTACCATTACTAATGAATGGTGATTTAAAAGTTCCTACTGAAATGACTGTTCCTGAAGAAGATAATTTTGTTGAAAAAATAACTTGTGAAGAAAAACAAAAAACATTACTATAACTTTATTTATTTTTTATAAATTATTTTTATTATTTTATTATTTTTGGAGGACGGATTCAACTGAAATTTAAAGAAATAAGTTTAGCTAAAACAATAATGCTCTCAGGATTGATAATAGCAATCTTGTATGGAATGTATCTTGGTCAAGAAAATATTGTACTTGCAGCTTTAGGTATAATTGGTGGTTATTTGGCTAAAGATATTGAACTTAATAATAATAGTGAGGGTGAAGATGAAACATAATGAACCTACCTTAAAACCACTAATAGAACAAATTCCTTATAAAAGGAGGGTTTGGATCACAGGATTTCTAAAAACAACAATAAGCAGCGGCCTTATAGCTACTGGGATTGTTAGTATTTTTGCAGGAATAATAGATCATCCTTTCTTAAAAGGTTTTCATGAAATAGGAATATTAGTAGGAATGATAGCTATTGGTTTAGCTATTATACTTATTACTTTTATTGATCAGTACGATGAGAAGAAAAAGAAAGAGGAATTAGAAATTATTGATAGTAAAATTGAAGATAAAGCTGAAGAAGTAGCTAAAGAACTAGTGAATAAAGAGTTAGAGAAA
>JARKQC010000077.1 GCA_029974985.1 Bacteroidota bacterium
AAAAAGTCATGATTCAGCTTCAAAAGTAGTTTTAGCTACTAAATCCGAAATAAAAGCTAAGAGAAAAGAGTTATATGAACAAGAAAAAGCAGCTAGAGTAAATAAAAAGAGATTTCTTCTGAAATTAATAAAAATATTAGAGAAGAATTGTTTTAAAGAAGAACAAGCTATTGGTTTGGTGAATTACTTATGTTTTAAAAAATTATACCCTGATGAGATAATTTATATTATTGAGAGTTCTATAAAAGCAAAAGAGAATGAAAATAAAATAATATCTCTAATTAAACCTATATTTAAAAAAAATAATAAGGAATTAACTAAAACTAAAAAACTTAGGGAGTTATTTCCCAATTATATTGTTGAAGATATAATAAATATTGCTAAAGAAATAAAAAATATTAATGAAGGAAAATATATTAAAAAATTTGTTGATGGAAAAATTTATAATATTCTTGAAAATGATGGTCAACCTAATACAAAATTATTAGTAGATTCAATAGAACAATATGCAAAGCTATATGTTGACCATTCTACCTTGAAATATTATGCTAAGATTAAAAATTCAAAAGGTAAAGAGCAAATAAAAAATATTTCTATTAAAGAAATAACAGATTATTGTAATAAAGCATTTGGTTCAAATAAAATTAGTAAAAGTATTTGCGGTAGTGTTTTAAAGTTTATTACAAGAAACATAGAGAAAGATTATACTTTATTAGAATTTACAAATGGAACATTAAAATTAAATGATGAGGATTATATTTTTAATGAGGGTGAATTTAATGTAAATGCTGTGCCAAAAAGAGTATTTCCTTTTGAATGGAATCCTATTTTTGAAGATGATGAAGAAGATAAAATAAAAAATCTAATAAATGATATTTTAAAATCTGAAAGCCCTGGTTTTGAGGAAAATATTGATAATTTTTATAAATGTGTTGGAAATATTTGTATGCCGATTAATGCACCTCAAATTTTTACTATATTGCTCGGACCTCCTGAAACTGGTAAAAGTACTTTATTAACTATTTTAAAGAGAGTTTTTAGCTATTCTGAAGTTCCTATCCCAGATATTATTAGAAATGATAGATTTTCATTGTATCCTGCAATAGATGAGGATATAAATATTGATGATGATCTTCAAACGGAAGTTTGGAAGAATATAGGGAAATTAAATAGTTTTGTTAGTGGTAATGGTATCCAAGTAGAAGTTAAAGGTGAAAATGGAAGATTACCATTAAATCAATATAATACTCCGAAATTAATTGGAAGCACGAATACTTTGCCTCGTGTTGAAGGTAGTGGATATAAAAGAAGACTTATATTGATAAAAGCTGAAAATAAAGTATCTAAAGATAAAAAAGATGATACTTTGCAATATGATATAAGTAATGGAAAATATGATAAAGGATTAGCTAAATTAATATATGAATCTATTAATATGTTTTATGAGAATCGGAAAAGCTTATTTTCTAAAGAATCTAGAAAGGCTATGTTAGATGAATGGGATTTAAGGTCTGATCCTTTAAATTATGTTATTGATAAATTTTTCAAAGTACCTAATACTGATGAATTATTTTCTGGAAAATGCAGAGATATTCCTGTTTCAGAGGTCAATGATATGATTAAAATGTTTTTAAGGGACTTATTTGATAAGGGCAGAATAGATTCTATTCATGCTAATCCTAGTTTGCATAAAATAAAAAAGGCTATGCTAGATAAAGGTTTTATTCAAGGCAAAATCGCTATTGTTAATGATGATGATAATCCTTCAACTATTTCAGTTTATAAAGATGTTTTTGAAAAGGGTAGTAATGATATAAAGGATAATAATGAGGTAAAATATGATGATGATATATTGATATAATATTTATCTAATTTATCTAATTTCCCCTTTTCTCATCTATTCTTTATTAATTATTTTTTTTAAAAAATTTTTTTCTAACTTTTAGATAGATTATACGTAAATTCGATAAATATGATAAATAATTATTCTTTATTTTTCTATTCATTAAACACGATGAAGAATTTTTCAATAATGAGCCTATTTTATTCTTAGATTATTTTTTAATTATTATAAATCTTTCAAATAATTAATTTACAATTTTTCATCTTTTTTTTCATAATATATTATCTAAATTTATCGTATTTATTAAATCTGCTCTTTTTTAACTAAAAAAATTATAATATTTTTTTTA
>JARKQC010000079.1 GCA_029974985.1 Bacteroidota bacterium
CGCGGGATTTATTGGTTCAAATTTTATACATTACCTTTTCAAGCCTGATACAGGATTTACGGGGAGAATCGTCAATCTCGATAAGCTAACCTATGCGGGGAATCTGGAAAACCTAACAACGATAGACAAAAAATTCGGTGGGAAGCGGTATTTTTTTGAACACGCGGATATTTGCGACAGGGTAAAAGTCAATGAAATACTGAAAAAATATTCGATTGACGCGATTGCCCATTTTGCCGCCGAGAGTCACGTGGATAGGTCGATTCATGGCCCTGAAGATTTTATCAGGACTAATATAATGGGTACCTTTACCCTTCTAGAAGCAGCGCGGGGATTCTGGAAAGACAGAAAAGATGTGCTCTTCCACCATGTATCCACCGATGAGGTTTATGGATCATTAGATGATTCCGGTTTTTTTAACGAAGATACACCTTACGATCCCCGGAGTCCCTATTCGGCCTCAAAAGCTGGCTCCGATCATCTGGTTAAGGCGTATTGGCATACCTATGGATTGCCTACAACTAGCACGAATTGTTCAAATAATTATGGACCCTACCAGTTTCCTGAGAAACTTATTCCCCTTATGATCTCTAATATGAGAATCGGGAAAGTCCTTCCGATTTACGGGGATGGAAAAAATATCAGGGATTGGCTCTATGTAGAAGACCATAATTCAGCAGTCTGGCTGGTGATGAAGCAGGGTGGGCTTGGAGAGACTTACAATATCGGCGGCGAGAACGAGTGGGAAAATATTAAACTACTGGAAAAGCTCATCGATATTGTGGCGTCAATCACGTATATACCGGTAGAAAAGATTTGTTCGACTATCTCTTATGTGAAAGACCGACCGGGCCATGACAGACGGTATGCAATTGATTGTTCTAAACTGAAAAGAGAATTAGGATGGAAACAATCGGTAAACTTCGAGGAAGGCCTTAAAAAGACTGTGAAATGGTACATTTCCAACGAAGAATGGGTAAAGCGAGTTCAATCCGGTGAATACCGGGCCTGGATGGAAAAAAATTACGAAAGACGCTAATTATAAGTAATAGATAATAAAAAACGAAGGCAAGACATAAAAACTCACTAAAACATTACACTTTTTATTATACTAAAAATTAATAAGAATTCGATTAACTATCGTTTAGAAAAATACTAATTTTAATATACAATAAAAATTGTGTAAACTTTTTCGAAACCGCTATTCTGTTTCTAGAAGAATTTCTTCAGAATAAATGCTATACTGTATAAATATTTATAGCACTTATCTACTGGATTTCCCATTCGATAAATGATGGGTTTGCGAAGCGTTTCAGCAGATGAGCGAAATGTTTTTCAATGAAAACCAATAAGTTTCTAAAAAATTTTGAAACGAAACTAAAAGGAGAATTTCTTTGAGCAATCCCAAAATGATTCCCTTCTCTCCTCCAGATATTACAAAAGAGGAAATTGATGAAGTTGTTGACGCACTACGATCCGGTTGGATAACAACTGGCCCTAAGACAAAGCAATTTGAAAAGAATCTTGCGGCATTTTGTAATACCAGTACTGTCTGCTGTTTAAACTCCGCAACTGCAGCGCTTGAATTAGCTTTGATTCTCATGGGTATAGGCCCTGGCGATGAGGTCATCACCGGCACTTATACTTACACAGCATCTTGCAGCCCTATCATTCATGTAGGGGCAACTCCCGTTCTCATCGATACCTCACCGGATTCCTTTTTCCTGGATTATGAAGCTATTGGTAGAGCTATTACTAAGAAAACGAAGGCAATCATCCCAATAGATATCGGTGGGGTGATGTGTAACTATGACAGGCTATACGAAATAGTAGAAGCTAAAAAAGCTTTATATACTTCAAATTCATCAGTACAGGCAGCGTTTGATAGAGTAATAATACTTGCGGATAGCGCTCACGCTATTGGTGCTACCTATAAGGGTAAGAATGCTGGAGAAGTTGCCGACTTCACAGCCTTTTCTTTCCATGCGGTAAAAAATCTCACTACTGCTGAGGGCGGTGCGCTTACCTGGAAAGATCGACTTGGATTAGACAATGCTGCCTTGTATCATGAACTCCAGTTATTGTCCTTACACGGGCAGAGCAAGGATGCATTAGCTAAAACCAAGTTGGGAGCTTGGGAGTATGACATCGTCGGTCCTTATTACAAGTGCAATATGACTGACATCATGGCCGCTTTAGGATTGGTGCAACTAAAGCGATATCCAAAAATACTAAAACGAAGAAGACAAATTATAGAAATGTATAATGAAGGTTTGAAAAATCTTCCTGTTACTTCATTAATTCACTATAGCGATACATATACATCAAGCGGGCACCTATATTTGATGAGAATAAGTGGGTACAAAGAGCATCAAAGAAACGAATTTATAAAGAAGATGGCCGAAGCTGGCATAGCTACCAATGTGCACTATAAACCGCTTCCCATGCATACAGCTTATAAAAACCTTGGATTTTCAATCGGTGACTTCCCAAATACCTATAAGCAGTTTGAAAATGAAGTGACATTACCATTGCATACATGTTTGTCTGATCAAGAAATATACTATATTTTACAAAACATCAGAAAAATTCTTACTAGGTAGTTCAACATGCTTATTAAGCAATGGGATAAGCTTCCGGTAGATATGCAGAATGATTCTGTAAGACCATACTATGAGTTGCTGCGTAAAAAGACCGCGTCCTTAATAATAAAGAGACTCTTCGATATTGTAATGTCAATTTTATTACTTATAGTGCTTTTCCCTGTTTTCTTGATAGTGTCATTATTGATAAAATTCGACTCGAAAGGTCCTGTGTTCTATAGACAGCAACGTATTACTCAGTATGGTAAAATATTCAAAATTTTTAAATTCCGTACTATGATACAAAATGCCGATAAAAATGGTACTTTAGTTACGATTAGCAACGATATACGAGTAACAAGGATTGGAAAGAAACTACGCAAGTACAGACTGGACGAGATTCCTCAACTATTGAATATTTTTACAGGTGATATGACTTTCGTAGGGACAAGACCAGAAGTTTTAAAATATGTATCTTATTATAGTCAAGAAATGAAAGCTACATTACTGCTACCAGCAGGTGTAACTTCAAAAGCAAGCATTGAATATAAAGATGAAGAAAAAATATTTAAAGAGAATGAAAATACTGATTTAGTATATATAGAGAAGATTTTACCAGAAAAAATGAAAGTAAATTTAAAATCTTTGAAAAACTATTGTTTTATTGAAGAATTATTTCTTTTACTTAAGACTATTAAAAGTATTGTCAAGAGAAATCTATGAAGTATAGTGTTTTAATGACTGTTTATAGTGGTGACAGTCCTTTATTTTTCCAACAAAGTCTTATGAGTATGGTTAATCAATCTTTTAAGCCTGATGAAATTGTTTTAGTGAAAGATGGACCAATTCCGAAAAGCATTCAATTAATCATAAATGAAGTAAATAAATTAACTACAGGACTTATCAAAGAGATTCAACTAGAAAAGAATGTTGGACTAGGATTAGCTCTTAATGAAGGACTTAAAGCATGTAACAACGAATTAATAGCAAGAATGGATTCTGATGATATTTCATTACCAAAGAGATGTGAGCGACAGATCATTGAATTTGAGAAAAATCCTAGTTTAGATATTGTTGGTTGTCCTGTATATGAATTTATCGATTCAACTGAAAACGTTGTTGGAATTAGAAGAGTTCCATTAACAATGAATTTAATTAAAAAATATGTTCGAAGAAGAGATCCTTTTAATCACCCAACAGTTATATATAGAAAATCAAAATTATTAGAGATAGGGGGTTATAAAGATCTTAGAAAAAATCAAGATACTGATTTATGGTTAAGAATGATAAATAATGGTTGTATTGGAATGAATATTCCTGAAGTATTGTTTTTTTTTAGGTTTAATAATAATACATACAAAAAAAGGAAAAGTTGGATTAATACAAAGTTGCTTATTTCAATAAGATATGAAGCGTATAAATTGAAGTATTGTTCACTTTTAGATTTTTGTATTGTAGCTTTTTCACAAGTGGGTATCTTTATTCTACCTACAAAAATTCAAAAGATTATTTATATGAAATTTTTAAGGAATAAAAAGTGAATCTTGAAATAGAAATCAATACAATTCTCCAACAATTCCCAAAGCTAAAAAAAAATATAAAAAAAATATATCAATCATTCTTTGTTTTGCTCTCATTGAGAAAGCAAAATTCGTGTAACTTAATACAGTTAACACCAAATGATGGTTATGAATACTTTTTTGGTTATTATGATAAATCACCATGGGATATTTCAAATCGATATGTATTATGTTTAAAAGTAAAACGTACTTATAAAGATGTTGCACCCAAAGAGCCCGCTAATATTGTTTTAATAGATACAAAAAATGATAACGAGATAAAAGTTCTTGGTCAGACGCATGCTTGGAATGTGCAACAAGGATGTATGTTACAGTGGTTAGGTCCTGATTTTAAAGATAAGATTATTTTTAATGATTTTAGAGACAATCATTATTGTTCTGTTATTCTTTCAATAAATAATCATGAAGAAAAGATATTTGATATGCCAATTTATAGTGTTAATAAATCTGCTAATTTTGCTTTAACATTAGATTTTTCTCGTCTACACAGATTACGTAAAGGATATGGATATTCAAATATCCCAGATAAAACTAAAGGAATATTAATTCCAAATGGGCCATGTATTTGGAGAGTTGATTTAAAATATGGGAGCATTAAACCTATAATTTATTATAATGATCTTTATTGTTTTGAGAGTAGGGATGATATGATATCAGCTGAGCATAAAGTGAATCATATTATGATTTCTCCAAATGGGAAAAGATTTATGTTTCTACATAGATGGATAAAAAAGCAAAAAAAATATTCTCGCTTAATAACTTGCGATGCAGATGGTTCGAATATGTATAATCTTTTAGATCATGATATGGTATCTCATTGTAGTTGGAAAAACGATGAAGAGATTATTGTATTTGCTAATATGAAAAAAATAGGTGTTGGTTATTATTTGTTAAAAGACAAAAGTCACAAATTCAAACATTTATGGCCAGGGTTAGTACAGGATGGACATCCAAGTTATTCTCCTAATCTATCTCTTGTAGTTACAGACTCTTATCCTAATCGAATAAGAATGTCTAACGTATATTGCATGACAGAAAATGATAATCCTTTAATAGTTGCTAAAGTATTTATGCCATTTAAGTACGATAATGAAACTAGATGCGACTTACATCCGAGGTGGAGTCATAGTGGAAAGTATATATGTGTTGATTCTGTTATTAAAAGAAAAAGAGCATTATGCTACTTGGAGATAGATAATGAAGATTCTACAAATAAGTGATTCACTTAAGCAACGTTTTGGAGTAACATCATTTTTATATAACTATAATAGTAGTATTGATAGAAGCAAAGTAAATTTTGACTATTTAATAATTGATGCAGAGAACGAAATAGTAAGTAAACTAACAGAATTTGGATGTAAAATATTTTATATGCCAAAATTAAGCTTATTTAATATATATGAATTTATTAGATTTATTGATCAATTTTTTAAAAAAACTAACTATGATATCATACATTCACATTTTTATCAAATTGACGCAATATGTTCGAATTTGGCTTTTAAAAATGGAATAAAGTATTATATTTCACATAGCCATAATACTAAATACTCAGAAAACAAAATTCGCTCAATAAGAAATTTTTTTTTATCGGTTCCGATTAAGTTTATGTCAACCCATTTTTGTGCTTGTTCTGAAAAGGCCGGTAATTTTCTCTTTGGGAGAAAAGTACTAAGTATAAGGAAAAAAAAATTATACATAATTCCTAATTCCATAGATTATAAAAAGTTCTATTTTGATGAAAATATTAGAAAAACAATTAGAAAACAATATGGAATAAAAAATGAATTAGTATTTGGAAGTGTTGGTTCATTAAAAAAACAGAAAAATCATATATTTATGATTAAAGTATTTAAGTTAATTATCAAAAGATTTCCAAACTCAAAATTGGTTTTTATCGGTGATGGTGCATTAAGAGAAAAACTAAAAAAGATATGTATAAAATTAAAAATTGAAAATCATGTAATATTTACTGGAACTGTTAAAGATACTTGGAATTATTATAATATGTTAGATTGTTTTTTATTCCCTAGCCTATTTGAAGGATTCGGATTATCTTTACTTGAAGCAGAAATAAATGGGCTACCATGTATTTGTTCCGATAAAGTACCTTCTGAACCATTTATATCAAAGAGAGCATATAAGCTATCATTATACAATTCTAAAAAAAAATGGGCAGATATATCAATAGAGCAAGCAAATATTGGAAGAAATTTTGAAAAAGTTGATAATTATTTTGATATTTCATACCAGGCTAAAATGTTGACAAATTTCTATAAAGGATTAATGAGTTGATAGAATTTGTTATTTTATCACTATATTTTATCATACTTGCAATGATTCTGAATAAAGGTGAATTGCAGAAGGCGTATTTCAAATTTGGTTTTATTATACTATTTTGTTTAAGTGCATTTAGATCTATTTCTATTGGAGCAGATACATCAGTATATTGTGATTTGTATAGTAGTATTTCTAGAATAAATGATAATATTGTATATATATATGGAAGATTTGAGACAGGTTTTATTGTATTTCTTAGTATATTATCGAAAATATCCAGTAGTTGTCAATTTTTTCTATTTATAACAAGTATACTAATATTCGTATCGTATTATAGATATTTATATTTTGAATCAAAATGTTTATGGCTTGCTTTTTTGATATTTTTTTTGGGTGGTTTATTCAGGTTTTCATTAAGTGCATTAAGGCAGTGTTTAGCAATAAGTATAATTCTTATTGGATATAGAAATTTATATTATAAAAAAAAAGTATTTTATATTTTAGCAGTAATTGCATTTTTTTTTCATAGGTCTTCTATAATATTTTCTATATCATTAATTATAAGTAATAAAATATGGAAAAAATATATATATTATATTGTAATAATATTTTCTATAGTTTTTGTAACATTTTTTGGGGATTCCTTATTTAAATTAATTAATATATCATTTGACTACTCAAGGTATATTGGATCAAAATATGATGATGGTATAAATACTGCATCTGTATTTTTAATATTTATTTCAATAATTGAACTAATTACTATTTATTCCGAAAAAAAAATCTTAAAATATAATTTTTATTTGAATATTACATATATTAAGACCATTATATTAATAATTTCTTTAAAATTGAATGCTATAGACAGAATAGCAGATTATTTTTCTATTATTGTAATTGTTGGATTGACAAATTCAATTTTTAATAAAAAAGGAGGTAAAAAAATATTATTTGAAATAATGGTTATATGCATGTACTTTGCATATTCTTTAATATGGGGAATATTTAGACCGCAATACCAATTTGTCTGGCCCTATAAATTTTTTTGGATGGCCGCGCAATAGAAGGAATATAAAATTGTCAAAGACGATAAAAATAATTGCATTTTATTTACCCCAGTTTCATACATTTCCTGAAAATAATAAATGGTGGGGTAATGGCTTTACTGAATGGACGACTGTAAAAAATGCAAAAAAATATTTTTTAGAACATAATCAACCTAGGAAGCCTTTAAATAAAAATTATTACTGCTTAAACGATAATGGTGAAACATTAAAGTGGCAAGCAAAATTAGCAAAAAAATATGGAATATATGGTTTTTGTATTTATCATTATTGGTTTAATGGTAAACTATTAATGGAAAAACCTATGGAAATTCTATTAAAAAATAAAAATATTAATTTAAGATACTGTATATGTTGGGCAAATGAAACTTGGACTAGGTCTTGGGCGAATAATACAAAGGAAATTCTGATTCATCAAACATATGGGGATTGCGAAGATTGGATAAAACATTTTAATTATTTTTTAGGATTTTTTAAAGATTCTAGATATATATATAAAGATAATAAGCCAATACTAATAATTTATAGACCAGAAAATATTCACGTAAGAAAAAAAATGTTCGAACTATGGAACAATTTAGCAATAGACAATGGATTAAATGGTATATTTTTTATGTACCAACAAAATAACTATAATCCTGAAAATGATGAAGCAGGTAAAATATTAAAATATGGAATTGAATATCAACCACAATATGCAATGGATTTTAGTAAAAATAAGTATTATAAAATACCATATTATATAAAAAGTTCTCTTAATTATGTGGCTGATAAACTCCCACTTATATGGAATAAAAGATATGGATTTAAATATTCTTATGATAAGTTATGGGAAATAATTATAAAAGAATTCCCTAAAAAAAGATATATGTATCCAGGTGCTTTCGTGGATTGGGATAATACTCCAAGACACAAGAGAAGAGGAAGTTATTGTGATGGAGTAACGCCAGAAAAATTTGAAAAGTACTTAAGTATACAAATTGAGAGATGTAAAAAAATATATAAAAAAGAATATTTGTTTTTATTTGCTTGGAATGAATGGGGCGAAGGAGGCTATTTAGAACCTGATGAGTTAAATAAGTATAAAATGCTTGAGTCAATAAAAAACGCTTTAAATATGCAAGAAAAAATATTGTAATAAGTCCTGGTCCTTAGATAGCGACGGCGGGAAAATAAAGTGAGCTGTATATGCTGAGCCCAACGGGCAGGTGAAGCGTTTGCGGCAGCTTGAAGATGAAAACAAGCGCCTGAAGCAGATGGTGGCAGAGTTGAGCCTGGACAAGCAGATGCT
The DNA here is from genome assembly GCA_029974985.1 of Bacteroidota bacterium. Lineage (GTDB taxonomy): Bacteria > Bacteroidota > Ignavibacteria > Kapaibacteriales > UBA2268 > JANJTB01. The sequence goes on from JARKQC010000079.1 coordinate 8,798, forward strand.
GCAGGAGGTGCTGTCAAAAAAAGTCTGACGCTTTCCCGGAAGCATGAATTGGTCGACGAACTAGTCGCCACCTACCGGGTAAGCATACGGACAGCCTGCGAAACGCTTTCGATGAATCGTTCGAGCTATTACTACAAGGGGCATCGTGACGAGCAAAAGGCGCTCCGCATGAAGATCAGGGACTATGCCACCTTCCGGGTGAAGTACGGGTATCGAAGGATCCATGTGCTTCTCCAGAGGGAGGGGCTGAAGGTGAACAAGAAACGGATATACTGGCTGTACAGGCTTGAAAATCTCAATGTGCGGCTCAAAACAAGAAGAAAGCAGGTTTCAAGGCCGTACGTTGAACCCGTCAAGGAGAGTCGGGCTAACGAGATATGGGCCATGAATTTTGTCTCAGACCAGTTGTTCAATGGTAAGTAGTTTAGCACGCTTACCATTACTGATATTTGCGTTTTATGGGAAATAGCGATTATGCCCTGTAAATAAGGATAAAATGCAACAAAAAAGGCTCCCGATTGGGAGCCTGATTTTCTTTTAGCAGGGGCAGGACTCGAACCTGCGACCTCCGGGTTATGAGCCCGACGAGCTGCCAACTGCTCTACCCTGCGTCGTGTTGGAGAAAGTTACATTAAACTGCAAAA
>JARKQC010000106.1 GCA_029974985.1 Bacteroidota bacterium
TGATAGGTCTCCTGTGACTTATTATGTCTCTAATAGTGGAAATGATGATTCTGGAGATGGTACTGAGGATAATCCATTCAAAACAATTCAAAACGCTATTAATAGAGGTTTTGCAGTTTCAATATATCCGACTATCATTACTAAAGATGGTGTCTATAAGGGTATTGGTAATGTTAATATGTCTTTCAATGATTTAGGAATATTAACTATTATTGGTAGTGTTAATACTATTTTAGATGGTGAAGTTCAATATTGTTTGTTTAAATTTGGTTCTTATACTCAAGTGAATTTAGTGAATTTAACTATTGCAAACTTTAGTGGCAAAAGTGAGTATCCTACTGAGATTATTATTCAGTTTAGTGATGCAGACTTTAACATTACTGGTTGTAATTTTGTAAATAATACAAATTACACTCTTATATATGGTGGAGGATATAATTCAGTTAAGAATATAATTAATTGTACTTTTAATAGTAATCATGATATGAACCATTTAGTTATTTTGGAGGGTGATTGTTTCATTGATAATTGTTCTTTTATTAATAACTCTGGTATAGTTTATGCTGCTTCTGACTATAATGTTAGATCAAGTATCCTTAACATTCGTAATGGTATAATTAACAATTCTAGGTTTATTAACAATACTATAGTATCATCTGACTATGACTCTGCTATCTTATATGTAAATGGTATTGCACAGACTTACAACAATAAATTTATCAATAACACTATATTGGAATCTCCTAAATCTTATACTGGAGGTTCAGCTCTAAAAGGAACTGTAAATAGTACTAATGATTATTTTGAGAACAATGTTGCTATTCGGGGAGGAGCATTTTCTGGCTCTGGAAACTTTACAAATGTTACATTTAAAAATAACAGAGCTTTACAATATGGTGGAGCTATTTACTTAACTGGCTTATTAAACTTGACAAACTGTACTTTTTCAAATAATAATGCTACATTAAATGGTAAAGATATTTATGTATATGGATATATTTATGGATTAACATATACTGGTGGGAAAATTGATGGATTTGATTTGGTTTTTAAATCTATTAACACTACTTTAATTAGAAATTATTTAATAGCTAACTTTGTAAATGATGATGGTATTGTTATTGGTGGAACAAATGTTTCATTTTATGCTAATGGTACTTATCTTGGTGTTGCAGAGTTAATAAATGGAGAAGCTAGATTAAATGTTGTAGGCTTAAATAATGGAATTTATCAAATAACTGGTGAATATCAAGGTGCTGGAAATGATACTTCAATTACATCAGGTGTTTTAAATATCTCTTCTAGTATTTTAGACTCTTTAGATGTTTATGTTGCAACTAATGGTAGTGATACTAATGGTACTGGTTCTATAGATAATCCTTTTGCTACAATTATTAAAGCTATAAATGTTGGTTTGGAGAGAACTCAAAACCTTAGAGTGCATCTTGCAGAAGGAACATATTCTGGTAGTGGAAATGTTAATATTACTTTACCTGGGTCTGTTAATCTTACTATTGCAGGAGCTGGAATGAATAAAACTATTCTTTATGGTGATTCTGTAAATTGGGCTTTCTTTAATAATTTTGGTGAATGTGTATCAACTATTGCTAATTTAACTATTGCTAACTTTAATACTCAAGGGTCATCAAAAGGAGGTGCAACATCTGGGTTTGGTATTGTTCATAATTTAGGTAATCTAATTGTTGAAGGATGTAATTTTAAAAATAGCAATGGAACTGCTTTAGTTAATGAACGTGATTCTGCTGGAAATAGGGATGTTACTTTAGCTAGCTATTGGGGTAATTTAACTGTAAAAAATTGTTACTTTACAAATAATACTGGAGGTTATAATGGTGGTGCTTTAGCTAATTTTGCTAATGCATATATTTACAATTCTGTATTTGATGCAAATAATTGTACTAATTATGGCTCAGAAATTTTCACAGGATACTATACTCAAAATACTACTTATACTTATTTAGTGAATACAACTATAAAAAATACTTTACAGAATAAGTCTAATAGTGGTGCTGTTTATCTTGGTGGAGAAAATGTATTTATAAATTGTAGCTTTATTAACAATATTAAAAGTATGGGTATTAGTGGTTCTAGTGGTATTGTAAAAATTTCCTTAATTGGTTCTGTTTTTAATAATACTGGTAACTTCTATATTTATGCTGGTAATTTATGGAATATTGTTAATTCTACATTTGAGAATATCGATTCTGGTATCGGTATTGGTTATACTGGTATAACTAGCTATATTTCAGGCAGTACTTTTAAAAATATCACTGGAGGCTTAACTTTAAATGGAAATACTTCTATCAAGGATTCTTGTATATATGCTCCTTTAACACTTTCAAGAGGAGGTCTTTATGTATATGATTTAGATTATAATTGGTGGGGAAACAATTCCAAACCTGAACCTATAATGGGTGCTGGTAGTTCTAATATTACTATTAACCTTAATTATTGGATTGTTATGGCTTTAGTTAATACTGGTAGTCCTGGTTTAACTCAGAATATTAGTGTTGTTTCAAGAGCTATTGATAATAATGGAACTTTACATTATTATGATACTAGCAATATTCCTATTCCTCCTGAAGATAGAGAGTTTATTTTGGAAGTTGTTAATGATACTGGTTCTATAACACCAAACGAAGGTAATGTTAGTGATTATGGATTCAACTCTACTTTCATAGGTAATGATTATGGTAATCATACTGTAAAAGCTGCTTTTAAAAATTTCAATTCTTCAAAAACATTTGAAATATATAAATTAGAAACTACTACTAATGTTACAGTTTCTAATCCTAAAGGTAAAAATGGCAGTACTATTATTATCACAGCAAATGTGAAAGATAATCAAGGTAATCCTGTTAATGGAGGTATTGTAGAATTCTTCTTCAATGGAAAATCATTAGGAAACATCACTGTTGAAAATGGCGTAGCTGTTTTTAATTGGGTTATTAATGAACCTAATGTTTCTCATGAAATATATGCAGAATATCATAAAAATGATGCTTATAATGGATCTGTTCAAACAACACCATTTGAAGTTTTAACTATCCCTACTAACATAACTACAGATTTATCTAAAACAAATGGTAATCGTGGTGATAAGGTTTTAATCACTGTTAATGTTCGGGATAATAATGGTATTCTTGTTAATAGTGGTTTTGTTGAGGTATATGTTAATGGTGTATATTTAGGTACTTTTGATGTTGTAGGTGGTAAAGCTTATGTTAATTGGACTGTAAGTGGTAATCCTGGTAAAGTAAGTGTAATAGCTAATTATACTGATGATTATACTAATGTTGATAATCAGAAAACTACTAAATTTGAAATCAATAAAATAAAATCAAGCACAAGTATGAGCAACTCTAAAGGAACTTATGGTAAAAATACTGTTTTAAAGGCTACTTTAAAAGATGCAAGTGGTAAAGCTTTTGTTGGTAGATCTGTTAAGTTTTATGTGAACAATAAATATGTTGGTCAAGCAAAAACTAACTCTCAAGGTTTAGCTGCATTAAATTATAAAGTTAAAAACACTGGTTCTTTAACTATTAAAGCAATTTCAGTTAGTGACGGTACTTATCAAAGTTCTACTCGTTCTAGTAAACTATCTGTTCCAAAATTAAGTAAAGTTAAAATCAAGAATTCATATGCTGTTAAAGGTAAAAAAATTACTTTTAAGACTCTTTTAGCTAATTTTGGTCCTGATAAAAGCAGTCTTGTGATTTCTTATAAGCTACCTAAAGGTGTTAAACTTCTTAAAAGGTCTCTTACTAGCGGTCTTGTTAAGTATAATAAGAGGACTGGTATTTTGTCTTGGACTGTTAAGAATTTAAAACTTAGTAAGTCTAAATCAGCAATTTTAACTGTTTCTTTATCTGCTAAAAAAGGCAAGTACTATATTAAGAATTCTGTTAAAAAATCAGCTGGTTCAGTTGTTTATGGAAATAATGCATTAAAAAATATAAAAGTAAAATAAAAAGGAAATTTTGTTTTTTTAGATGATGGGAAGTTTTTTATAAAATTTTTCATCATTATTTTATTTAATATGCTTATTTTTAGTTATTTTATTTTTATTCTTTTCTATTCGTTTTATTCTTTTTTATTCATTTTTCAGTTTAAATTATTATTTTTATTTTTAAAGGTTATTAAAAATTTTATTATCTAATTTTATTTATTTTTAAAGCTTTTCGTAATCTTTATATATTATGTTTATTAATATATTATCAATTAAACTTTAAAATTAATCAAGTATATTTTATAAAACAATTTGTTTTATTTTTTTAGTTGTATTAATAGAGTCATCTTAAAGGAGGTTTTTAGCATAATAATAAGTAATAAATCCATTTTAGTTTTAATTTTAATTTTCTCTGTTTTATTTTTGATTAGTCCTATTTATGGAGAATCTTTAGATAGTGCTGATGGTCATTCTGAGATCGATAATGGATTTAATAATTATGCTGTTAACGATGTTCAGATTACTGATACTGATTCTACTAATTCTGATTTTCCTTCTGATTCTTCTATTGATAATTCTAATTCTAATAATATTAATTCTAATAATAATTATAATAATTCTACAGCTACTAAATCATCATCTAAGGTTGAAAAATCTGGTGTAAGTACTTTTGCTTCAAAGGTGTTTATAATCACTGATGATAATTATTCTCAATATTTTAGTTTGTTTACTGGTAAATTACTTTCTAATTCTGGTATTAGTCCAGGGGATACTATTAAAATTGGGAATGTTTCTAATAAAGCTTTTATTATTGATATTCCTTTGACTTTAACTAGTACTGGTGCTGATGTTCAAATAACTAATGGTGTTATTCATTTAATTGCAGGTAGTGATGGTTCTACTATTAGTAATCTTAAGATATTTAATGATAAGACTGATATTGTGTATCAGGGTGTTTATGTTGTTCGTTTACATGGTATTTGGTTGACTAATACTAATAATAATCTAATTTTTAATAATTCTGTTCAAGTTGCTGATGCTTTGAAAGTTTTTGCCATGCCTATGGGATGGTCTTCTAATAATACAATTATTTATAATAGGCTGATTAGTACGTGGAGTACTTGTATGCCTATGGGTTTATGTCATAACAATAATATTTCCTATAATTATATGCAAACTACTGCAGCAAACATAATTTATTATAATCCTTATGGACATGCAGATTATGGTGGGCCCGCTGATTGTTACAATAATTCTATTACAAACAATTATTTATATGCAATATATGCTGGGGATACTGTAATTGGAATGCAACTTGTATATTCAGAGCAACTAAATAATAAAATAATTAATAATACTCTAGTTCATCAATTTTATGGAATAAGTCTTTATGGAATTAATTCAACTGTTGTTGGAAATACACTAATTAATATGAGTGCATATGCAATTAGTATCACTTCTTCTAATTTACTTTTGGAAAATAATACTATTATAGCAGTTGATTCTTATTATGGTGGGGGCATATATGTTGGTTCTGATGGATATAACAAAAATATCACTGTAACAGGTAATAAAATAACTATAACTAATGGTTGTTATAATGGAATTTATATTAAGGGAGATGACATAATTGTTGAAAATAATCAAATTGATTTTCATAATTTTGGTGTGGGAATAAACATTATTGGAAACAATACTAAAATTTTGAATAACCTTATTAAAACTCAAGTTGATCCTGGAATTAGTTTAGCTACTTCTTACGCAATAATCATAGGAAATAATATACGTGCTGGTTCTTATGGTATTTACTTTAAAACAAATAATAAAAAGTTCTATTTTACTAGTATTATTAATAACACCATTGTTAGTAATGATTATGCTATCTTTTTGCAGGGTACAATATATAATACTACTATAATTGGGAATAAAATTAGTACTAATGCATCAGTTGGTATTTTT
>JARKQC010000142.1 GCA_029974985.1 Bacteroidota bacterium
GGTGTGTAATAGTGCATCGGTACATTGATGAGTAATTGTATCCATTTCTTTTTCGAGTTTTTTTATCTTTATATTTGATTCTTCAAATCTACTAAAATCATCTGATAAAAGTAAAAACTCGTTGGATACCTCGATACATAGCTTTATATGATTTTCAAAATAATCATAAAAATTGTATTCTTTAGGTAAAAAATTTCTAAGCATTAATTTTCCAAAATTAAAAAAACATTTATGTAATTATACATTATTCAAAAATAAAATCAATTTTTTAATTAATTTGTTTTTTATTTTCTTTTTAAAATCATTTTTTAATAATTTAATATAAATTTAAAAAAACAAAATAAAATTTATGTAAAAACGATATGTAAGTAATCGTTTGTCAAATAATTTTGGTTTAATACTAATGAAGATTGCTACTATTTTTAAAAATTTTAATAATAATTAATTTATTGGAGTGGCAATATGGAAAATCAAAAAGGTAAAATTCTTTGGATTGACGACGAAATCGAAATGCTTCGACCACATATAATCCTTCTTAAACAAAGAGGATACGAAGTTGATACAGCAACAAATGGCGAAGATGCTATCGAAATGGTTCGTTCTCATCATTATAGTTTAATTTTTTTAGACGAAACTATGGTTGGTATCTCTGGATTAGAAACATTACCTGTTTTAAAATCTATTGACCCTACTACTCCCATAGTTATGGTTACAAAAAATGAAGCTGAAAGTTTGATGGAGGACGCTATTGGCAATAAAATAGATGATTATCTTACTAAACCAGTAAATCCGACGCAAATTTTATTAGCAGTAAAAAAGTTTTTAGAAGCCTCGCGTATAGAAGAAGAAAAATTTACACAAGTATATTTATCTGGATTTGCTGAAATTTCTCGGAAAATGCTCGATAGAATGGTATGGAATGATTGGGTAGAAATTTATACAAAACTTGTTTCTTGGTCATTGGATTTGGATAGAATGCCTAATTCTGCTCTTAAACAAACTCTTGATGATCAATTTAGAGAAGCAAATGCAGAATTTTCAAAATTTGTTGAAGACAATTATCAAACTTGGATTCAAAAAAAATATACAGAAGCAGACCCTGTATTATCGCCACATTTACTTGATACTTATTTACAGACTCTATTACAAGATGGAAAAAATGTATTGATGTTTGTTGTGGACTGTATGCGTTACGACCAATGGCTTATGATGCAGCAATTAATTTCTCAATATTATTCTTTTAAAACAAATTTTTATTGTGCTATATTACCAACTGCTACACAATTTGCACGTAACTCAATTTTTGCTGGATTATTCCCTGCTGATATAAAAAAGCACTACCCACAATGGTGGAGTTCCGATACAAATAGCGAAGACCATAAATTGAATGCTTACGAAAAAGAACTATTAGAAGCATGGATTGAAAGAAGAAGAATAAAGCTAAAAAATAAACCAGCTTATATTAAAATTTTTGATACCGAATTCGGGCAAAAAATTGAACGAGATATTCATCAATTTAAGAATAATCAACTAACTGCTATTGTTATAAATGCTGTAGATATGATTGCACATTCACGTTCTGATTATGCTATTCTTAAAGAGATAGCACCCGACGAATCCGCATATCGTTCATTAACGAAATCGTGGTTCCAACATTCGAGTTTTCTTGGTATGCTAAAAGCATTATCAACTTACAAAGATTTAAAAGTAATTGTAACAACTGACCACGGCTCTATTCGTTGTATGCGAGGTGTTAAAGTTTTAGGTGATAGAGATACATCTACTAATTTAAGATATAAATTCGGAAAAAATGTAAAAGCTGATAATAGACACGCAATTCAATTATCAAGACCCGAAGAATTTCGTTTGCCTTCGCAAGGTATTACAGTTAATAATATTATTGCAAAAGAAGATTATTATTTTGTATATCCAACGGATTATCATCATTATTTAAATAGATATCGTGATAGTTTTCAGCACGGTGGAGTTTCTATGGAGGAAATGATTGTTCCATTTATTGAACTTACTCCACGTTAGAAATTTATCTATCTTATTAAAGACAGCTTTTTTTGAATATTTTTTTTAAGAATATCATTTTTGTAAAAATTTTTCTTTGTTATTTCAAAAAAAGTTAGTACTTTTGAATTCTGTAATTTTGAGCTGGTCAGGTAGCTCAGTTGGTAGAGCAGAGGACTGAAAATCCTCGTGTCGGGGGTTCAATTCCCTCTCTGACCACTGCATTAATTTTGAATTGAAACATTTTTGCTGTTTCACGCCCATCATCTCTACAAAGAAACAACTTTGATAATCTTGTAAGTATTATAAAATATCATATTTTCAGGGTTTTTAAATTTAAGAAAAAAACAGTACCTTGCAGAATTTTATTAGCACTAATCTCATTTTTTTTCAATAAGAAAATTTACTTTATGGAGTGGACAGATAAGAATGCTTATCCTATCCATTTACAAAGATTAGATGTCCTACACCTTTGGAAGTATAGGACATCTGTTGAAATAATAATGTATTTATTAAGAAATTAAGAATAATTTAACCAATTATTTTTTTAATTAAATTAAATATTTTATTTCTTAATATTTGGTCCTAACATATCTTCGGGACGAACTAATTTAGAAAATTCTTCGGCTGTTAAAATGCCTAATTCAACTGCGGCATCTTTTAATGTGCCACCAGTATGATGAGCATGTTTAGCAATTTTTGCCGCATTATCATATCCAATATGAGGGTTTAATGCAGTTACAAGCATTAGAGTATTATCTACAAAATGTTGAATTTTCTCTTTATTTGCTTCGATTCCTACGGCGCAATGCTCGTTAAACATTTTCATACTATCAGACATTAATCTAACTGATTGCAAGAAATTATATATAATAACGGGTTTGAACACATTTAATTCAAAGTTACCTTGTGAACCGCCGAAGTTTATAGAGGCGTCGTTACCCATTACTTGTACAGCCACCATTGTCATTGCTTCGGATTGTGTCGGATTTACTTTACCCGGCATAATTGAAGAGCCCGGTTCGTTTTCGGGAATAGTAAGCTCTCCTATCCCGCAACGTGGTCCAGAAGCCAACCAACGAATATCATTTGCAATTTTCATCAATGAAGAAGCTAATGTTTTCAATGCACCGTGAGCAAAAACTAATGCATCGTGTGATGCTAAAGCCTCGAATTTATTTGGTGCCGAAACAAATGGCAAACTAGTTAATTCGGCAATTTTTGCTGCAACTTTTTCAGCAAATTGTGGATGAGTGTTTAAACCAGTACCAACGGCTGTACCACCAAGTGCTAATTTATAAATTCCAGGTAAAACTAAATTTACTCTTTCAATAGCATCGTCAAGCTGTTGTACATAAGCAGAAAATTCCTGACCTAATGACAATGGAACAGCATCCATAAGATGAGTTCTACCAACCTTGATTATATCTTTAAATTCATTTGCTTTTGCGTTTAATGTATCACGTAATTGCTTAATTGAAGGCAATAATCTATGTACCAAAGCTTCTGCGGCTGCGATATGCATAGCAGTTGGGAAAGTATCGTTAGAAGATTGAGATTTATTAACATCATCATTTGGGTGAATAGGTTTTTTGCTACCCATTTCGCCACCAGCAATTTCGATAGCTCTATTAGAAATCACCTCATTAGAATTCATATTCGATTGAGTACCCGAGCCCGTCTGCCAAATTGATAATGGAAAATGAGCGTCTAATTTACCTTCTATAACCTCATCTGCGGCTTGCACAATAAGAACTTCTTTTTCTTTTGGCAAAACACCGAGTTCACAATTAGTAATCGCAGCAGCTTTTTTAAGAATTCCCATACCGCGAATTACTTCTCTTGGCATTTTTTCTATACCAATATCAAAATGAATTAAAGATCTTGCTGATTGAGCGCCCCAATAGACATTTGTTGGCACTTCAATTTCACCCATTGAATCTTTTTCGATTCTAAAATTCATGGCACACCTATTCGATTTTTTATACAAATAATAATAGTTTTAAGAATTTATAAAAATAAGATTTTTTTATTTAATAAACAATATATATACATATAATTTTGTATTTTTATACAATTTTATTTAATTATTCGATAATAATATTTATGATTTCAATATTTGGATTTATTGCCGCTTTTTGTACAACAATTAGTTTTATTCCTCAAATAATAAAAATTTTAAAAGAAAAAAATACTCGCGATATTTCTATTGGAATGTATATTATTTTTACTTTTGGTATATTAATGTGGCTAATATATGGAATTATGCTAAATGAATTACCAATAATTATTGCTAATTTTTTCACATTAGTATTTTCTTGTATTATACTTTATTTTAAATTTAAAAATGGATAAACTCTTGTTTAATTATTATTTTGTGCCAAATTATTTTCAACGTAAATAAAACAAGTCAAAAACCGTTTCTATAATATTATTTTAATACACATTTTTTTAGGATTATTTCAATAGTATGGAAAACAACAAGCATATAAGTAATGATGCAAATTCTGACAAAGAACGTAAGCCAGCTCCTAATTTTATTCGTAATATAATAATCGAAGATAATAGGACGGGAAAATGGAATCAAAGAGTTCATACACGTTTCCCTCCCGAACCTAATGGCTATCTACATATTGGTCATGCTAAATCAATTTGTTTAAATTTTGGAATGGCAAAGGAATTCGGCGGAGTAACTAATTTAAGATTTGACGATACAAATCCCGTAAAAGAAGATGTTGAATATGTTGATTCGATTATGGAAGATGTCCGTTGGCTCGGATTTGACTGGGAAGATAGATTATATTATGCTTCCGACTATTTTGGACAGCTTTTTGAATATGCTTGTGAATTAATTAAAAAAGGCAAAGCTTTTGTTTGCGATTTAAGTTTTGACGAAATGAGGGAATATCGCGGTACTTTAACAAAACCGGGTAAAAATAGCCCTTATAGAGATAGAACTATCGAAGAAAATTTAGACTTATTTTTAAGAATGAAAAATGGTGAATTTCCAGATGGAACAAAAGTTTTAAGAGCTAAAATTGATATGTCGCATCCGAATATTACAATGAGAGACCCAGTTATTTATAGAATACGCAGAGCTAATCACCATAGAACTGGCGACAAATGGTGCATTTATCCAATGTATGATTTTACTCATTGCATTTCTGATTCTATCGAACGAATTACTCATTCGCTTTGCACACTCGAATTTGAAAATAATAGACCTATTTATGACTGGTTTCTTGATGAATTAGATTTATATCACCCTCAACAAATTGAATTTGCAAGGCTTAACCTAAATTATACTGTTATGAGTAAACGAAAGTTATTACAGCTTGTTCAGGAAAAATACGTAAGCGGTTGGGACGACCCTCGTATGCCAACTATCTGTGGACTAAGGCGTAGAGGTTATACGCCCGAATCAATACGTAATTTTGCAGAAATGATTGGAGTTGCTAAAAATGAAAGCGTCGTTGAATTTAGTCAATTGGAATTTGCTATTAGAGACCATTTGAATAAAATAGCTCAGCGCGTTATGGTAGTATTAAATCCATTAAAAATTACTATTACAAATTATCCCGAAACAGAAAGTGAAGAACTCGATGCAGTTAATAGTCCCGAAGATGAAAATGCTGGCACTCGTAAAATTCCTTTTGATAGAGAGCTTTATATTGAAAAAGATGATTTTATGGAAAATCCGCCTAAGAAATTTTTCAGATTATCACCGGGTAGCGAAGTAAGGCTTAGATATGCTTACATAATTAGATGTGATGATGTAATTAAAGACGAAAATGGTAATATTATTGAATTATTATGTACTTATTATCCCGAAACTAAAAGTGGTTTACCAAGTGAGAAAAAAGTAAAATCAACTATTCATTGGGTTTCTGCAAAACATTCTTTTGACGCAGAAGTTAGAATTTATGAGCAACTTTCATTAATAGAAAATGCTGGTGAAATCGAAGAAGGAAAAGAATTTACAGATTACTTAAATCCAAATTCTTTACAAATAATCCCAAATGCAAAAATCGAACCTTCTTTAATGTCAGTAAATATTGGTGATAAATTCCAATTCGAAAGGTTAGGTTATTTTTGCGTAGATAAAGATTCAACAAAAGATAAAAAAGTATTTAATAGAACTGTAACTTTAAAAGATACTTGGGCAAAAATTGCTAAAAAAGATAATTAATATTATGTGAGGCTAACTCATTTTTTTGATTTAGCCTTATTTTTTTTAAATTATTTTTTAATTGTAATTTGAATTTTCTTTTGTAAGATACTATCTAAATAGATATATTTTCAATGGCTTTATCTACATTGTTTGAGATTGTTTTATTTTAAAAATTAAATAATTATAGAATCAACTCATTAAATCATATCAATAAAATAGTTAGATATATATTACTAAAAAAAATAAGTATTTTTGAATAATTTTTTTTAAATTTTATAATTTGAAATTCTTATATGCATAATAATAAAATTAATACTGAGCTGAATGATGAATTATATTGGTATGTTTTTTATACAAGAAGCCGTTTTGAAAAAAAAGTTTTTGAAAATTTAAAGCAACTTGGTTATGAATCATTTTTACCATTAGTAAAAACAGTTCGTAAATGGAGCGATAGAAAAAAAATAGTAGAACTACCACTTTTTTCATCATATATTTTTATTCGTATTTCAAAATATAATATTAGTGAAATTACAAAAATAAATGGAATCATTAGATACATTGTTTTTAATAATAGACCAGCAATAATCAAAGATTCTGAAATTGAGCGTATTAAATTTGTGTTAAATAATAAAACAGAAATTGAAGTAATTGATGGCATTCTCAAAGAAGGTGTGGAAGTTACAATCAATTCTGGTGTACTTAAAGGTTACAAAGGCAAAGTAGTTGAATTAAGCGGCACTAAAAAGTTAATAATTGAAATTGAAAGTATTAATAAAACAATGTTAATTACTATTGATAAAGATAGTCTAATAAAAGTATAAAAAATGAGTTTCAAATTATAAATTAAGAGCATTATAAATTGTTTTTAATTTACTTATCAATTCAACATTATGCACTCTAATAAAATCTATTTTAAATTTTAATAATAAACTATGTATGATAAGAGTTCCAATATCTCTTTTTTCAGGTGTCTTTTCTTTTAAAATATGTCCAATAAATGCTTTTCTTGATATACCAAGCAATATAGGATAATTCAAATTATAGAATTTATCAATATTATTTATTATTTCAATATTATGTTCATATCCTTTTGCAAAACCTATTCCGGGGTCAATAATTATTTTACTAATTTTTTTTGACTCAGCTTTTTTTATAGATTCTTTTAATTCATTCTTCACTTCGTTTATAGTATCATTATAAAAAGGATTATTTTGCATTATTTTTGGATTTTCGCGAGAATGCATTAATATTAACGGAACATTATATTCATAAGCTAAATCTGCTAACTTAGGTTCGAATCTTAATCCCGAAATATCATTCAAAAAATTTGCTCCACAATCTAATGCTTCTTTGGCGACCTCATATTTAGTTGTATCAATAGAAATTTTAATATTAGAGTTAATTTTTTTTAAATTTTTTATTATAGGAATGACTCTATTAAGTTCAGTCTCAATATTTACAGGTTCTGAGCCCGGACGCGTACTTTCTCCACCAATATCAATAATATCAACACCCCAATCGAGCATTTTTAAACTATGCTCAACAGCACTATCAACATTAGTAATTTTTCCACCATCAGAAAACGAATCGGGAGTGATATTAACTATCCCCATAACTAAGGGGAAATTATGTGAATTAAAGAGTTTCATTTTGTAAATATCCATCATTTTTAATAATATTTGAAATTATCTCTGCTCGTTTTATTAGTGGTTGAATTTTTCTCAAATGTTTGCTTATATGCTCAAGCCTTGCATTTTCACTTCTAATTGCTAATAAAAATTGCTTTTGTTCGGGTGTAAGGCCAACTTTTTGAGCAATTAAAAAAGATGGATACTGAACTTTTATATCATTCATATTAATTTTATCAATTTTTAAACTTGTAATACCATCAGCAATTTTGTTAAAAAGTCTTATTGCTTCTTCTAAAAGTTTTTCGTCTCTACCATAATCTTCATCTGCAAAGGGTTCGATTTCTGCAATGTAATATGGTTTTTCACGTTCATTAAAATTTAGTAAACGGTATCTGGAAACGCCTTGAACAATAATATCCATTTTTCCGTCGGAATATTTTTTTAATACTTGCTGAACTAATGCAGTGCAACCTATATCATTAATACCACTTGAATTGATGTAGTTAATACCAAATTCAAGATTACCATTATAACAATCATTAATAAGATGTTTATATCTATCCTCAAATATATGTAATGGATAAATTGATTCGGGAAAAAGTATTATATTAAGCGGAAATAAACCAATTTTGATCATAATAAAAATTATAATTTATTTTCAATATTTTTACAAGTTCTAATATAACATAAATTCTTTAATTCTAAAATAATAATAAAAAATTCTAAAAAAAAATAATTATCAATGTTTTAAAAAAAAAAAATATGATATTTGTAGTTGATAAAATTGTTAAGTTAATTTAACTTTTGTATTATATTATAGAGTAGTCAATGAAAATATCATTATTTTATATTTATTTATTATTATTTTTTACAACAATTGATTTCTGTTTTTCTCAGCCAATTGATAATTCAAAAATTGTAGTAATTGATAATATACTAATTAATGGGCAAATTGCAAATTTTTCAAATAATAGAATAATTGCTTCCGAAAATGATTCAATTACTATAAATTATAAATTGAAAGTAAACGAAGGTACTCCGCAAACAGCATTTTTATTTCAAACAACATTTAGAAATGGCTTAGACTCATCAATTAAGACAATGGGTGTTACGACTATTGTATTTAAAAATTTAAAGAATGATAAATATTTTTTAAGAATCTCTGCATTTGATTTACAAAGAAAATGGAGTGCAGTACCCGTTGAATTAATTTTTGATATTGATAATGAAAAAGTTGAATTACTGAAAGTTAAGGACTCTTTAGATATAAGAATTAAAACAATGCTTGATTTGGTTAAAAATCCACCTAAAAACGCACTCGAAGCTGAAAGTGGATTAAACACTTTTGCATATATTTTAATCGCATTATCTCTAATATTGTTTGTTTTATTTATTTATACATTTTTACAATTACAAAAAACTAAAAAATTTCAAAAATCAAATACTGATAGCAATAAGCAATTCGATTCTAATTTGCTACAAAATATGGTTTATAAAACTGATTTTGATACACTACAACTCGAATGTAGTAGGCAAAAAGCAGAAATTGCTTCTCTTCGCGGACAAATTGACGCTATGAATGTTCGTAGCTCACAACTTACCAATCAAAACAAAGATTTACAAAATAGTTTAACTAAATTATCTAAACATAAAACAGAACTCGAAGAATTACAACAACAAAAAGATGAATTATTTGCTGTAATTATTCACGATATTAAAAACCCAGCTTCGTTAATAAAAAGCTTAGTTGAATTATTAACTTCTTATGATTTATCTGCTACTGAGCAACAAGAGATTATTAATGATATTGCGAATACTACTATAAAGATAGTTGCTTTGTCGCAAGAAGTATCAAGAATATTATCGCTCGAATCAAGTAAAATGATGCTTAATTTCGAAAAATGCGATTTAAATCAGGTCGTGCAAGATGTATTCCATCGTAATTACATAAATGCAAAAAATAAAAACCTAAATATGTTTCACGAGCTTGATAATACATTACCTGATGCTGAAATTGACCCTCAAAGAATTGATGAAGTAATTGATAACTTGATTTCTAATGCAATTAAATATACTTCCGTCGGAGGTACAATTAGTGTTAAAACGCTAAGACAAGACGATAATCTTGTTTTTGAAGTCTCGGATAATGGACTTGGACTTACCGAAGAAGATTTAAAACACGCCTTTCAACGTGGTGCAAGACTTAGTGCAAAACCAACACAAGGCGAATCAACTACTGGACTTGGGCTTTGGATTGTAAAAAAATTGCTTGATGCTCATAATGGTAAAGTATGGGTGAAAAGTACTGTAGGCAAAGGCTCGACTTTTTCATTTTCTATACCAAAAAATCAACCACAAATTCAAGTGGATATCTAAAATATTTTAAATTTACACTTAATAATGAATGTATATTATGATTTAAAATGAGACTTTGTGATGTTTTACTTTTCTAAAGTATAGAATATTACGAAAAAGAATTTATTAATCCATAATAATTCATTCAAAAAATACATAATAAATATTATTTTAGTAATTTATATAGAAATTGCTAAAATTGTAATTCTTGCTTGTCTAATTTATTAAAGTTTAATGAGAGTGGCTGAAAAGTAGTTTATAAATAAGTTAATATGTCATTCTGAACGAAATGAAGAATCAATTTATATTTTATTAGGATTCTTCCCTTTCGCCCAGAATAACTATTATTTACCCATATCATTCTATTAAATTTATAATCTAATGCATTATTTAGCTTATCATTATATTGAAATTTTAATATTAACTATTTATTTAAAATTAATTTTTTTGTTCTTGATTCAGTTGAATTACTAATTTTATATAAATACACACCAGCTAAAATGTCTGAATTATTTAATGAAAATATATGTTTTCCTTCTTTAACAAAATTATTAAAAATTTTATTTAAGAAATTTCCATTAATATCATAGAGAGTAATTTCATAATTATCATCTATTGGAGCATGAAATTCAAAATTAATGATATTAGTACTTGGATTTGGATAGCTCATTATATTTAATTCAGATAAATGAGATTTATCGTCATTTATATCCGTACTTTTCTTTTTAATTGTAAAATAGTTAGAGCTTATTGTACTAATATTTGTATCTGATTTTGCAGTAATTTTAATTTGATATGTAGAATCAGATTCAATATTTTCTGGTAAATTCCATTTAAAAGCATATTTAACGCTAAATAAGTTATCTCTTAATAATCTATAAAACTCGCCATTCCGATATAATTCTACTTTAAAAATTGAATTTATTGAATCTAAAACATTGTAATCCCACCTAATAATATAACTTGATTCTTCCCATATTTCGCCACCAATAGGATATTTTATTTGAATATTTGGACCACTTGGAGTAAATGTTCTTGTCTCAGACCATTCTCCCCAACCAGATTCATTTGCAGTTCTAACCCGCCAATATTGCTTTTGTCCAATTATTGGTTCGGAATAAAGATAATCAATAATATTAACAACAATATCAATAATATTAGAATTAAATTCAGAATCTAATGAAATTTGAATATGTGATTTATCAAAATAACCACGTGGATTCCAAGAAAAAATAATTTTTTGATTGATATTTGGTTTTGAATTATCCTTTAAATTATATAAAAATGGAGCTTGTGGAGGCATAAGAATAGTTTTTTTAGCAATAATAAACTCACCTTCAACTGAATTAATTTTTGCAATTAACTCATTATTTTCAAAACTTGTTTCAAGAAGTTCAAAAAATCCTTCCCCTTCTTTTTCTCGATAATAAACTTTATAATCTTCTTGATTTTTAGATATTTTAAAATCTTTAATATTTATTCTTAATTCACCGTCAACTTCATAAATTGAGCTTGGTTTCATAACAATTCTATATGGAATTACGTTTGGAGCTTTTTCATTAAATTTTGGAAATACGGGTGCACAATCATATTTTTTAATATTTAATTCATTATAAATAAAAGCATTTAGGTTGTCGAATTTAATAGAAACTCCCGTTCTATTATCACCATCATTAAAATCGTAAGTATTTAATTGCATCATTTCAAATTTAGTAATATCACCAGATTTATTACACGATGGATAAGGAAGTTTGTATGTAAATTGACTAACAAGATTATTTGGTAATTTAATTTCTAACTCGATATCTCCATCTGGATTTAACTCTTGCAATGTAATCTCGCCTTGACTTGCAGAAGAACCCCAATTTATGAAATTATTACCATTTGGTAATTTTTGGTAATTTCCAAAAATCGCGCTATAAATATCGGGCTGACTACGATGTTCCCAAACCATAGTACAAGTCATATTCTTTTCATCGAGAGCATATTCAACAGCTCTTGAATAATTTGGGCTATGCTGCTGACCGTTATCAAAAAGAGTGATATGGCCATTATCGAGTAGTCTTATATCGTGCTGATAAGAAAAATATGTCGGGGCATTTGCTTCGTTTTCACCTATAAATTTAAAATCATTTGATTTACCTCCAAGAGTCCAAACAATATCACCAGTTTTTTTATTTATTTTCATTACAGCGCATAAATTTCTTGCAGAAACTAAAATATTATCATCATCATCATAAGCTAATGAATTACCATGAAAATACTCTATGGCGGGAGTCGCAGGGTTATAAGTATCAGAAATTGGTATATAATCCATAGATTGCCATTGAAAAATCACATTATCATTTTGGTCAATTTCCTGAACAAAACCTTGTAAAGTTGCTCCATTAGGCTCACCATTCGGAAAATATTCCGACATATCAACATATTTAAAATCATATTTTAGAAGTAAGGAATTTCCATTTGGCATAATATGATGAGCGCCATAGTACCTTACGCGTTTGTATGGATTTATAGTGTCTTTAAATGTTTTTAAAATATTAAATGATGTATCAGCAATATAAATAGAACCATCTAATTCTTGTGATTCTTTTCTTGTCATAAAAGAAAACAAACCATTAGGTTCACTTTTAAAATGATAAGCCAAATATCTTTTTTCTTGACCTGGTACTAAAAAGTATTTCATAATTTGTCCACTTGAATCAAGAATAAGTAAGTAGTTGCTAAACGGCCCCGAGGGACTCACATCATCACCAAATGGAGACATAAACAATGCCCCAGGCGAAGGATTGTTGATTTTTGTAACAACTGGAATTGGTAAATCATCTGGTAAACCCTCTGCAAACAACGAAAAAGATAATATATTAAAAATAAATGATAATATAATTATTTTCAATATAATAAATGGTGTAATATGGTTCATATCGAAACTCCCAATTTTTATTAAAATATTATTAATTTATGATAATTTATTAATGTTCAAATCTAATAATTTTTTATTAATAATATCAATAATTTTTAAAAAATGAATTTTTTTTTAACTTTTTTAATTAATTAAATAAATTTTGAGTTTTGCATTAATTTATTTTATCGTTTAAGAAAAGATAATAGGAAATTTTTTATTTCATATTTGTAATATTATAATCAAATATTATTATTTTTTGTTATTTTTGTTAATTATCACTAAACAATTCTATAATAATGAACAATACAAATAGTAATAAAAATTCAGATATTTTCAATGGTTTGAATAAAAATCAGTGTTTGGCTGTCGAGTCATTAAACGGTCCATTATTAATTATTGCAGGCGCTGGTAGCGGCAAAACAAAGGTATTATCTCATAGAATTGCAAATTTAATTGATAATTCTGTGTTACCTCATAATATTTTAGCATTAACATTTACAAACAAAGCGGCAAAAGAATTAAGAAATAGAATTGCTCAATTAATTGGATATGAAAAAGCAAAATATATTTGGGCGGGCACCTTTCACTCTATTTTTGCAAGAATTTTAAGAAGTGAAGCTGAAAGTATGGGCTATACATCGGCGTTCTCAATCTATGATACTGATGATTCATCTGCTCAAATAAAACAAATAATAAAATCATTGAACATTTCTGATAAAAGCATTAATGCAACAAATGTTCGCAATAAAATATCATCTTTAAAAAACAAATTAATTTCTGCTAAGGAATTTACTAGTAAAGCTGAAACTATAGAAGAAAAATATATTTCAAAAATCTATAATGAATATGAATATATAGTTAAAAATAACAATGCTATGGATTTTGATGATTTATTACTTAATATTATTTATCTATTAAGACAAGATAAAGGAATTCTCGAAAAATATCAAAAACTATTTAGATATATATTAATTGATGAATATCAAGATACTAATAAAGCTCAGTATATCACTATTCAATTACTTGCAAAAGCTCACCAAAATATTTGTGTCGTTGGTGATGATGCTCAAAGTATTTATAGATGGCGTGGTGCTGAAATTAGTAACATTTTAAATTTTAATAAGGACTATCCATATTCAAAAATTATTAAGCTTGAACAGAATTATCGTTCAACTAAGACAATAATTGAAGCGGCACACCATATAATACTAAATAATCACCATCAATTAGCCAAAAAATTATGGACTGAAAACCCGCAAGGCGATAAAATTATAATACATCAATGTGCAGACGATAGAGAAGAATCTTTCAAAATTACATCAATAATTCAAGATGAGGTTCGACGCGGAATGAATTATAACGACATTGCCGTACTTTATCGAACTAATGCTCAATCGCTTAGCCTCGAAAACACTTTAAGAATGCAAAAAATTCCTTATGATATAATTGGTGGAATTTCATTTTATAAGAGAAAGGAGATAAAAGATGTATTATCTTATCTAACTTTGCTGGTTAATGATAAAGATAGCGAAGCTTTTAGAAGAGCAATCAACGAGCCACCACGCGGCATTGGCCTTACATCTTTACGAAATCTTCAATTATATTCTGAATTTAACAATACTACATTATTAGATGCTTGTAAAAATATCGAACATATTCCAGAAATTAAGGGAAAAGCAGCGAACTCTGCTTTAGAATTTTACAAGATGATTTCTGAATATAAAACAATTATTCAAGAAAATTGTAATGGTGATACAATTTCAGACTATATTAATGCTACGGGTATTATTCAAATGTACGAAGAAATTGCAAGTGATGATGCCTATGATCGAATAAGAAATATAGAGCAATTATTAATAGATATAGATAATTATTTTGATGAAAATGAGCTTAGTACACTCGATGATTATTTACAACAAATTTCGCTTATAACTGATATTGACAATAAAGATTTAGATGATAACAAAACCTCATTAATGACACTACATACTGCTAAAGGGCTTGAATTTCCCGTTGTTATTATTGTGGGCGTTGAAAAAGGACTTTTTCCATTAGAACGAACTCGACTTAATCAAGAAGAAGAAGAAGAAGAAAGGCGACTTTTTTATGTTGGAGTTACTCGTGCTAAGGAAAAATTATATATCACTTATGCTTTGCGACGTGCGAAATTTGGCGAAATATCTAATCAAGGACCTTCGAAATTTGTATCAGAAATCCCGAAAGAATATACAAATCGAGCATTTTCTACTGGAATGTCTTTTACAGATACAGAAAGTAAAAAATCAATTTCGCGAGCTAAATATGATAATAATGTAAATGAATATAGTCAAATTGCTCCAGATGATAATTATTCACAAATACCGAATAAAATTAATTCATTTAAAGTAGGTGATAAAGTTCGTCATCAAAACTTTGGTAAAGGAAAAATTATTCAAATTAGTGGATATGGAAGTCAATTAAAGGCTAATGTTAGTTTCGAAAATGTAGGCGTTAAAGTATTGATGTTGCAATTTGCTAAATTAGAAAAACTATAAGGTATTATGGAAAAAATTGCTAAGAAAAAACTTTTTACAGCTTTGATTGTAATTATTTGTTTTATTTTTTTTGTATTTTATTCATATTTAAGAAATATACATTTTAGAGGGTTAGATTTTATAGTATATGCCAATTTTACGATAAATCAAGCATTTACAGCTACGAGTGTATTGTCAATTTTTATTTCTTATAATTTATCAACACTATCAAAATATGAAAACAAGTTAGCTAAAAAATATATAAGTTATAAACGATATTTCGGATTAAGTGGCTTTTACTTTATTATATTACATATATTTTTCGGTTTTAGGATTATTTCGCAGGAAGTTTTACCACAATTTTTTTTAGAAGATTCTATTATATCAAGTCTCGGAAAAATAATTATAATTTTAGGAATTTTTGCATTTTTACTATTTCTTTTTCCAGCAATAAGCTCTATGCTAGAATTTCGGAAAAAACTAAAACATAATAAATGGCTAATATTACAAAGAATTGGTTATTTAGGTTTTTTTATAGCACTAATACACGCAAGTCTTATTGGATACCAAGAATGGCTTACTCCTGAGAAATGGTGGGGTTCACTCCCTCCTATTTCTCTTATTTGTGTTATATTGATATTATTTACATTAATTTTAAGATTATCTGCTCTTATAATAAAATCAAAATAACATAATTAAATTATTACAAATTGTACATTATTACACTTTGATAAAAAAAAAATCGTCTGAATATTTTTTATTAATAATTCAAAAAAAAATCTTATGCTAAAATTTGCATATATTGAATATTTATATGGTTTATTTGCTATCCCATTATTGATATTTATATATTATTATTACAGAATTTGGCGTAGAAGAAAAATAAATTCTATAGGTGAGAAAAATCTTGTTTTATCACTTATGACAGACACATCGAAATCAAAATCCATTATTAAGTTTTTTTTACTATTATTAGCTTATACATCTTTAATATTTGCATTGGCAAGACCTCAGATTGGTACAAAGCTTGAAGAAGTTAAAAGATTGGGGGTAGAAGTTGTTTTACTTGTTGACGTTTCAAATAGTATGCTTTCAGAAGATATTAAACCAAATAGAATGGAACGTACTAAACAAGCAATTATGAGACTAATTGATAATTTGGAAGATGATAAAATTGGAATTATTGTATTTGCAGGTAAGTCATATTTACAATTACCACTAACAACAGATTATTCTGCGGCAAGATTAATAACATCTACTTTAAGTCCTGATTTAGTGAATACACAAGGCACTGCTATAGGCTCTGCCATTGATTTAGCAATGGAAACTTTTTCAAATGATGATACAAAAAGTAAAGCATTAATCATTATTACAGATGGTGAGAACCACGAAGACGACGCCGTTGCAGAGGCTAAAATAGCGGCTGAAAAAGGTATAATTATTCATACTATTGGTATGGGAAGTAGTAGTGGCGGACCAATTCCTATATATGAGAATGGTAAAATGTCAGGCTATAGAAAAGATAATCAAGGAAATGTCATAATGACAAAATTAAACTCACAAATGCTTCAAGAAATCTCTTCGGTTGGTAATGGTGAGTTTGTTTTCGCAGATATTGCTGATGTTAATCTTACTGATTTAATTACAAATATTGCTAAAATGGAAAAACAAGAATATGGTACAAAAAAATTCACTGAGTTCGATGATAAGTTTCAAATATTTCTATTAATTGTAGTTTTTATTATTTTATTTGAATTTTTTATATCTGATAAAAAAATTAACCCATTAATAACATTATTAAAATTCTTAGGTTGGAAATCATGAAAAATATTATATCTTTTTTAATAATATTCTTAACTTTGGGATTATTTACCTCTTATTCTCAAGATAAAAAATATCTTATTCGTGAGGGTAATAAATTATATAAAGATAGTAAATACAATGAAGCTGAAGTAAAATACAGAAAAGCACAAGAACTTGATAATGGTATTAATTCTACATATAATCTTGCTAATGCTCTGTATAAAGAAAATAACTATGAAGAAGCTATTCAAAAATTTAAAGAGATCACTGAAAAAAATTTAGATAAAAAAACACTTGCAAAAGCAAATCACAATTTAGGGAATTCATATTTTCAAACTCAAAAATATGAGGAAAGCATAAAAGCATATAAAAATTCATTAAAATTAAATCCTAACGATAAAGATACAAGATATAATCTCGAATTAGCAAAAAAATATCTAAAAATGCAAGAAGAACAAAAACAGAATCAACAAAATCAAAACCAGCAAAATCAACAACAAGATAAAAATAATCAGAATCAACAAAATCAAAACCAGCAAAATCAACAACAAGATAAAAATAATCAAAATCAACAAAATAAAGATAATAAACAAGATAACAAGCAAAATAATGAACAAAAAAATGATAAGCAAAATCAAGGCAATGAGTCTGAAAAGCCATTAGATAAAAATAAACAAGATATGAATCAAGCTAAAACACAAGAAATTTCTAAAGAAAATGCGGAAAGAATTTTAAATGCTTTGCAAAAAGATGAAAAAGATTTGCAAAAGAAATTAAGAAAACAAAAAGGCGAAAGAACAAAAATTGAACGTAACTGGTAATATATTTTTTAACAATTAAAATATTATTTATATTGTTTATATTGAGCTTAATATGAAATCAAATTTTATAATTTTATTATTTATTTTATTTTCTGTTTATTCAAAATCTCAGGAGTTTACTGCTACTATTAGTAAAACCCCCGTAACTGTTGGTGAGAGATTTCAGATAACATTTAGTGTAAATGCAGAAGGCTCAAATTTTAAGGCCCCAGATTTTAAAGGGTTTTCTGTTTTAAGCGGACCGAGTCAATCTCAAAATATTCAAATAATAAATGGGGCTATGAGTCGCTCTTTATCTTTCAGCTTTTTATTAAGTGCTGACAAAATTGGTGATTATACGATTAATCCCGCATATATAAGTTGTGATGGCAAACAATTAAAATCTAATTCAGTTCAAATAAAAGTATTACCAGAATCAGACGCACAAAAACAACAAAGACAGCAAGAAGCCGAACACGAAAAATCTCTTGGAGATCAAGCTACTAAAATTCTGAAAGATAATATTTTCGTACGATTAAATATTTCCAAGAAAGATGTTTTTCAAGGCGAGCAAGTTACAGCAACTTATAAGTTATTTATTCATCCAGAACTTAATATTGTTCAGTTAAATCCTTCTAAAATTCCTTCTTTTAATGGATTTTGGGCACAGGAATTAAATACAGATAAAATTAGTTGGCAAAGAGAGATAGTTAATGGGATTCCATATAATTCTGCAGTAATCAAACAAGTAGTTTTATTTCCTCAAAGGTCTGGCAAACTTACTATTGATCCTTATGAGTTTGATGTAATTGCAAGATTAAAAGTTCAGACTCGACGCCGTTCTAACGACCCATTTAGTTCTTTTTTTGATGACCCATTTTTTGGTGGTTCATATAGAGATTTTCCTTATAAGCCAAAATCAGAAACATATACTATAAATGTAAAACCATTGCCAAGCTCAGCTCCAAGTAGTTTTGAAGGTGCAGTAGGAAGCCTTTCCCTCGATGCTTGGTTGGATAAAAATAATGTTAAAGCAGGCGAACCTATTACTTTGAAAGTTAAAATTTCGGGTAAAGGAAATCTAAAATTAATACAACAATTAAAAGTAAATTTCCCACCAGATTTTGAATTATATGATCCAAAAACTATTGATAATATTTCAATTTCTGCTGGTGGAGCAACGGGTAATATTTCTTTTGAATATTTAGCTATTCCAAGAAATGCGGGAAAATTTAAAATTGAACCAATAGAATTTTCTTATTTTGATTTATCAAAAAATGCTTTTACAACTGTGAAATCAACTGAATTTGACATTACAGTTGATAAAAATGAAAATCAACAGTTAGTAAATAATGTAGTAACTGGAATTAGAAAAGAAGAAGTTCAATTAATTGGCAAAGATATTAGATTTATAAAGTTAAATATTAATGATTTTGAAAAAAATAGAACAAGTTTGCTATTTTCTAATCTATTTTGGTTATTTGTATTATTACCTTTTATTTTATTTTTTATAATAATCTTTTGGCTTAGAAAACGAAGAAATCTACATGCTGATATTTCATTATTTAAGAATAAAAGAGCAACAAAAGTATCAAGTAAACGACTTTCGATTGCAAAAAAATATATGATAAAATTAGAATATGATAAATTTTATGAGGAAATTAATAAAGCTCTTTGGGGCTATGTTAGTGATAAATTATTTATGCCTTATGCAGAATTAACAAAAGATAAAACACGAGAAACCCTAAATAGCAAAGGCGTTGACGAGACGATAATAAATGAATTTCTTGATACATTAGACGCTGCTGAATTTGCTCGATACGCACCGGGCGATGCAAAAGAAGGTATGGATAATATTTATAGATTAGCTGTAAAAGTAATAACAGATTTAGAAGGAACTTTAAAATGAAATATTTAAAATTAATCTTATTTTTTATATTTTTATTGATTAATAACAATTTATTGGCTTCTAATATTAATACTTTTAAAAAAGCAAATGACTATTTTAACAATGGCGAGTACGAGCTTTCTCGCCAATTATACGAGTCATTATTAGATAGCGGTTATCACGAAAGCGAAATATATTATAATCTTGCAAATTCATATTTTAGACTTAATAATATTCCAGCAGCAATTCTTAATTATGAGCGTGCAAAAAGACTAAAACCTAATGATGATGATATTGATTTCAACTTAAAATTAGCAAATTTGAAAATTGTGGATAAATTTGAGCCTGTACCTAAACTATTTATTTTTATTTGGTTAGATTATATTATGAATTTTTTATATTCTGGGGTATGGGCTAATATTATTATTATATCAATATGGGTATTTTTAGCTTCATTATTTGTTTTAATTATTAATTTTGCACCTAAATTTAGATTATGGTTTTTATTTCTATTATTCTCTTCTTTGATTATTGCTGGTATATCAAGTGTATTTGCTTATAAAGCATATCAAAACGAGCAATCTAAAAATAAAGCAATTATTTTTACTCCAAGCGTTTATGTAAAAAGTGCCCCCGACCCTGGCTCTACTGATTTATTTATACTTCACGAAGGTACGAAAATTCATATTATGGATGCTATAGATGATTGGATTCAAATTAAAGTCGAAAATGGAGATATTGGCTGGATAAATAATAAAGATATAGAAGTAATTTAAATAAAATTCTAATAACTTTAAATATTATTAGAATTTGTATTTATTAAAATAAAATTGAATTTATTATTATTTAATTATTGATATTTTGCGAAAATAATTTGTATTATTAATATTAATTTTAATAAAATATAAACCACTTGATAAATTAGATACATCTATTATTTGATTATTTCTCGATATTGAATAATTATTCAAACAATTTCCCATTATATCAAATAAACTTACTTTTTCAATATTTTCTGAATATAAAATATATATATTATTATTAGAATATCTAATATCAAATTCATCAATATTACTATTTACTGAACTAATTAAAGTTGATAGTTCAAAAATATTAGCACTTTTATCTATTGCATATAAATCTTTTATTATATAACTTGGGTTAAGTGTTTTATTTAAGTAATTAATATTAAATATAGTTCCTTTATTTAATATATTATAATTATTATTTTGATTTGATATTATAAAATGAACTAAATTACCCTTTGGAAAATAATATACATAGCTATCCTCTGGCAAAATATTTCCAAGTGAAATGTTACTAAAATTATCAATATTATCTATCAATTCTATTGTACCAGCTATACCTGTAAATTGTCTATTTGTGTTAATTTTTATAGGTATTTCATATAATTGAGATGCAAATATTTCTTTTTCATTATTTATAGATTTTTCATTTTGTTTAATACTATTAACTCCACCAAAAGGATTATCAATTGATTTACCAAGATTATAAGTAACAATCAATAAATCGCTTGTTGTAATATCACCATTGCCATCGCAATCTGCAAAAGTAACCATTGCACTATCCCAAGTAAGCGAGCGTTGCGGAACCCACATTGCACTCGAATTTTGACGTCTAAAACTTCTCATTCCATCAGAAGTACTTCTATACCCAATATATTGCGAGATTGGTGCAAAATCAAGATGGTCAACTATTCCATTATTATCTGTATCACCTGGCCATACTTCTACAAAACTATGAATAAAATATCTTAATGTTTGAGTAGTTAAAGGAATTTTTTCGCCTACAAAAATATCTAATGTTGTAGCTACAGGACGCTCGAAGGTCATAATCAAAGTTTCTAAATCTGGGGCATTTTTATTAACTACAAATTCAAGCTCTATTACTTTTGGTGTTGTATTTTCATCAGGCTGAGCAATTAAACCAGAACTTACCCCAATTATTAAAGAAGCTGTACCATCTTCATTATCGAAATTTACAGCTTGCAAAACATCGTAATCCCCTCTTTTCCATTGAGAAAATTTAACATAATCAGAATGGTCATAATTCAATTTGAAAGATACTGAATTACTATTTTTTAAACCTTCGAGAAATACCTCAATGGAAAATGTATAGGTTGCCGTTACAAAATCTGCATCGGGATTATGAACATCAGTTCTATTTATAGTTAATGTTTGGCTACTTGTCGAATAATAGCCTAATAATATCGCAAAAAGAATACAAATATTCAATTTCATAAATAAATTCCTTATTTATAATTCAAATTTATATTTAGCAATGAATATGCCAAACGTATTTGAATTAATTTAGAAACTTATTTTGAAATAAATCTTATTTCCATTTTATATTACAGCCAATACTTGGAATTTGTATTTCAGAAACTTTTTTTCCATATAGTAAGGCATCTAAAGCGTTTGTTAAATCAATACCAGAAATTGCAATATTCTTACCCGGTCTTGAGGAATCAAATTGACCGCGATATACTAATTTTAATTCTTTATCAAATACAAAAATATCTGGCGTGCAGGCAGCAGAATATTTTCGAGCTACTTCTTGAGTTTCATCAAATAAATATGGAAAATTATATCCAAATTCTTTTGCTCGAATAATCATATTTTCAGGTGAATCTTCGGGATATTTTTTTATATCATTAGAATTAATTCCAATAAATGAAATATCTTTTTTCATATACATATCCGCAATTTCTACAAATTTTGGATTTATATGAACAACATAAGGGCAATGATTACAAATAAAAGTAATAATAGTTGCAATCTCGGATTTTAATTCATTTAAATTCTGATATTTTTTTAAAATTGGATTATATAAATTAAAATTATAAGCTTTGCTACCAAGCGGAATCATTTTTGAAAAAGTTGCTGCCATGGCTTAATAAATATTAATAACACATTTTAATTAATAAAACGAATCACATAAAAAAATCGTCATTTGAAATTATATTTATTTATAATTAATATTTTAATGATATTTTTTTTTATTGTCAAGTCTTTACTATTTTTAATATTTGATTTTATCACATTAATCAAATGGAAAAATTTTATAAAATTTCGAAAAAAAAATATATTTTTATATATTATTCCCTTTATACTTGCAATAATTATGTTTTTCTGTATGATTTATGCAGATTTTTATAATTATTATTTTTTTCCAACTCCTTATTATTTAAAATATATAAATATTCTTGTAACTTTATGGTATTATCCTAAATTAATCATTTCTTTAATTATTTTAATTATCAGTATAATACAGTTATTTACATCTTTTGTTAAAAAAATTGTTACAAAAGATAAAAAAGAATATAATAAAGAAAAAGTGCTATCGAGCAGAAGAAAATTTATTAGTCATGTTACTTGGGGGGTTGCAGGTATCCCTTTTTTAGCCGCGTTTAAAGGGTTGACAATTACAATATATGATATAAAAATTTATTTTGAAAAATTATTTTTTCCAAAATTAGAAATCGAACATAAAGGACTTAGAATTATTCATATTTCTGACCTTCATTTTAGCTCCTATATAAATCAATCATATTTATTAAAATTAAAATTGCGTATTGATACTTTAAAACCAGATTTAATTTTCATTACTGGTGATTTTGTCAATTTTAGATATGAAGAATTAGATTTTGGGCGAGATTTTTTAAATAATCTTTATGCTAAATATGGTGTTTACGCTTGTTTAGGTAATCACGATCATTATATGAATGAGTCATCTCATAAAAAATTAATACAAAGCATAAAGAAAACAGGAGTTAATTTACTTATCAATGAAAATATCACAATAGATGTAAATGGTAAGATGATAAATATTGTTGGTGTTGATAATTATGGTTCGAGGCAAACTTATGGAGATTTTGATAAAGCTTTTCAAGATATAAATTTTAATAATTTTACTATTTTGATGAGCCACGACCCTAATACTTGGGAACAATTTATAGTTGGTAAAAGAAATGTAGAACTTACTTTGTCGGGACATACTCACGGAGGACAAATTGCTTTGGATTTTTTAGGTTTTAATTTTTCTTTTGCAAAAATTATTTACAAATACTACAAAGGATTGTATTCAATAAGAAATCAATATTTATATGTAAATCGTGGTATTGGAGTTACGGGGCCTCCTATGCGATTAGGAGTAAATCCAGAAATTACATTTTTAACTTTAAATAAGCTAACAAATTTTGCATAATATAAAATTTTAATTGCTATGATTAATTTTAGTTTCGTATATTTTATTTATAATTATTTAATAATTAGTATTTCATATTTATTTTATAAAATTTTTATTTTATTTAATAAAAAATCTTTCGATAGAGAAAATAAATGGCGTGATTTATTATACTCTGTTCCGGAAAAAAATAAATTGAGAATACTTATTCATTCTGCCTCGATGGGTGAATTTGAACAAGCAAAGCCAGTAATTGAGGAAATTCGAAAAATCTATAATGATTGCGAAATTATGGCTTCGTTTTTCTCTCCATCGGGCTATGATAATCAAAAAAATTATCAATATATTAATAATGCCTTATATTTACCAATAGATACAGAGTCAAATGCAAAGGAATTTGTTGATATTTTAAAGCCCGATATTGCAATTTTTGTAAGATATGATTTATGGCTAAATACTTTACTTGCTTTAAATAAAGCAAATTGTAAAAATTTTCTAATATGTGCGGCAAAACCAAGCGAAAATTGGTTTAGCAGTAAAAAATTAGCAAAATCATATTTTATGCACTCTTATAATCAATTTCAACATATTTTTACTGTTGATGCGATTCAAACTAAATATTTACAATCTATAAATGTTACAAGTCCTATAACAACATTAAGTGATACGCGTTCTGATAGAATTTTATATTTAGTAAATATTGCTCAAAGTCAAAAAATAATCACAGATGAATTATTAAATAATTCTGTAAATTTAGTTGCAGGCAGCTCTTGGCAAAAAGATGAAGAATTAATTTCTAACGCAGTAAATATTATTAATAAAAATGAATTTAAAATTCGAGTAATTTACACTCCTCATTTACCAACATTAAACAATATTGAGCGAATAAAATCTTATCACAAAAACACAATTTTACTTAGTGATTTGTTAAATAAAATTGAAAATAATTCACCATTTTTAGAGCAAGAAATTGCTAATTCCCACATAATTGTAGATAGTATTGGGAAATTATTAAAATTATATGCAAATGCTGATATAGCATATATCGGAGGTGCTTTTGGTAGTGGAATTCATAGCGTTTCAGAGCCAGCGGGATATGGCATTCCAATTATTAGCGGTCCGGATATTTACAAGATGCCCGATGCAGTTACTTTAAATAAACTTAATTCATTAAAAACTATTAGTAATAGTAATGAATTAAACGAAATTTTAACTCAATTAATTAATGATTTAGAGTTACGACAAAGAATTGGCTTAATTAATCAAAATTATATTAAAAATAATAGTGGTTCATCAATCAAAATAGCTGAATATATTTTAAAAAATAATAATTGGAATTTTTATGAAAGTAATCGCACTCATACCCGCAAGATATAATTCTTCGAGATTTCCGGGCAAAATGCTAGCAAAATTAAATGACAAATCAGTAATATTAACAACATATCTTGTTACTAAGAATATGAAACTATTTGATGATGTTATAGTTGTTACTGATAGCGAAGAGATTTATAATGAAATTACAAATAATGGTGGTAAAACCATTTATAGTAAGAAATATCATAATACGGGAACAGATAGAATTGCTGAAGCCGCTGAAATTATTGACACAGATATAGTATTTAACGTTCAAGGA
The DNA here is from genome assembly GCA_029974985.1 of Bacteroidota bacterium. Taxonomy (GTDB): domain Bacteria; phylum Bacteroidota; class Ignavibacteria; order Kapaibacteriales; family UBA2268; genus JANJTB01. Next base: position 25,922 of record JARKQC010000142.1, read on the forward strand.
GATACGCCATTTATTAATAAAGATAGCGTAGCGAAACTTATTTCTTCTTTTGAAGATAAAAGTGTTGATGTTGCTACAATAGTTCAAAAAATTGAAAATGAAGAAGATATACGTAATCCAAATAATGTTAAATTAATAAAAGATTTAAATGATTTTGTAATGTATTTTTCGCGTTCAGTAATACCATTTAATCGTGATAATATGAAAAATATAAATTATTATAAACATATTGGTATTTATGCTTTTCGTAAATCTGCTTTGATGAAATTTAGTAAATTAGAGCAAACCCCAAATGAAATTGCTGAAAAAATTGAACCAATCCGTTTCTTAGAAAATGGTATGAAAATTAAAGTATTTGAGACAAATTACGTAGGGATAGAAATTGATACTCCCGAAGATTTAGTAAAGGCAAATGATTTTTTAAAAAATAATAAATTATAATATTTTATGGCTAATAATAAACTTCCAATTGAATATTTAGAAAGATATAATGATTTAAAGCCATTTATTATAAATAGATTGAAGGAATTTAAAAATGTCAAAAAAGAGGATTATTTTTATGAATTTTGTTATTGTATATTAACTCCACAATCTAAGGCAAAAAATGCTTATGAAGTTCAGAAATTATTGCAAGAAATGGACTTTTTAAATTGTGCTTTAGATGTTACATATATTTTAAGAGACAAATCTCGTTATATACGTTTTCACAATCAAAAAGCAAAAAGATTATTAGAATCAAGAATTATTTTTAATGATATTAAAAATGTTTTAGAATCAAAATTAAATCAATATGAAAAGCGCAATTGGATTGCTGAAAATATCAATGGCTTTGGGTTGAAAGAAAGTTCACATTTTTTAAGAAATATTGGGTATCGTAATTTAGCTATTTTAGACCGTCATATTCTTAGACATCTTACTTATTGCGGCATATTTACCGAAATACCCAAAATAAAATCAAAAAAACACTATATCGAATTAGAAAACGAATTTATTTCATATTCCAAATCTATAAACATAGCAATAGATGAACTCGATTTACTTTTTTGGGCATCATCAACGGGTGAAATATTAAAATAAAAAAAATAGGGATTTAAATTAAATCCCCATTTTTTAAATTTCAAAATACTATTTATCTATTTTTTAGTTTTTGCGGGCTGTAATGAAATTCTTTTACCCGGCAAATGTTTTGGATAGTATTTATCATCATGACAATCAGTACATACAGTTTGTCTTTCGAAAGAACTCTTATGACAATCTTTACACTCTTGGTCAGCATGAATATCATCAAATTCAATACCTATTCTTCTATGATCAAATTTTCCTTGAACAAAATCTTTATGACAAGATGTACAGCTCTTTGACAAACCTTTATATGAATCTTCTTTTTTATGACAAGACTCGCAAGAGAGATGATTATGTCGTGGACTTAAATTAAATCCAGTTTTTTCAAAGTGATCAAATCTCTTCATTTCGCTTGCTTTATGACACTTATTGCATTGGTTATCGGTCTTAGTATCATGGCAATTACTACATATAGCGTGATGCTCTTCGAATGATTTTTTTACTTTTTTATGTTGTTCAGCCATAGCGTCAGATCTTAATTTTTTAAGATTGACATCGTGGCATCTCATACAGTTTTCATCTTGATGGCAGTTAATACAAGCTAAATTATAGACTTTAGCATGCTCATCATGATAGAATGTAACTATACTTCCTCTATCAGAACCAGTTTCGTAAACCATTTTACCGGGTTCTTGTACTTGAGGATGTTTAGAATTTTTAATTCTATCAATAGTTTTTTGTTTATCTGGCGATTTTTCATTTATATGACATGCTTGACAAGAAGTTTCACGACTCCACTGTCTATGGCAATTAAGACATTGTCTATGATAAGCGGCTTCGAGGTCTGGTTTTGATAAATCTTCACGATTACGATTAGGCTCGTGGCAAGTGATACATTTTAAAACAGGACCAGTAGTATTATAATGATGGCAACTTTCGCAACCACCAGACATCTCACTCATTTCTGCATGCAATTTATGCGAGAAAACAACAACACCATAATCCCCTTTTATCATATCCATTTCAACGATTTCTGGACCTTCTTCCGAGGTATGATGCACAGAAACCATATCCTTGCGAGGACAATTTAGTAAACAGGGTTCATTAAAAGTAGGATATTCGCAATAATGACAAGTCTTACAGTCAATAGTCATTTTGGAATGATCTTTTGGCATTGTCGAATTATCTTCTTTATTAACTAATACTTTCTTTGTAGTATTAGAAGTTGCTTCATTTTGTGAAAAATGAATATTATCTTTCAAATTTGAAGCAAATAGAAATATTGTACCCGCGGTGAGTAGGAAAACGAGTATTATCCATTTATAATTTTTCATATTGCTTCCTCCATTTCTACAATTACTTTTTCATCAGTACCTTGTTCAGGCGATACCACAGGGAAAAACATTGCAAACCATCTATAAAGTAGAATTATTACAGAGGCGCAACCAAGTGTAACTAAAATTTCATAAATTGTTGGGTAATATAAATAATCTGCATAAGGAGGCTTATAAGCAACTAAGAAATTATTTATTCTATTGATTACAACTCCAAATATTACAAAACTACAAGCAATAGCTAATAATTTTGGTGAATTTAATACCTTTTTATTAAGGAAAAGGAATAAAGGAACTATAATACCAACAATAACTTCAATATAAAACATCACACTCTGCAATGTAAACTGACCAAGATAAACAAATGCTTCTCTAATTACAATATCACCAATTTTAAATGATAAATATACTCCGAGAAGTGGACCGACGTAAGACGACATTCTTGATAAAACTGGCATTTTGGGTTTAAGTTTGAACGTTTTAGCATTAATTAATGATACAAGAATAATCATTGGAACGCCAACCACTACAGCAGACATAAGGAATAATAATGGTAATACTGGAGTTTGCCAAAGCGGATGCATTTTTTGTCCAGCTATGATCATTAAAGTACCGAGTGATGATTGGTGCAAAGATGATAATACAACACCAGCTATTATAAAAAATGACATAGTTTTATCAAGACCACTATCAAGCGAAATTAGTAATTTATTAGTAATGTTATTAAAAGGTTTAAATATACCTTTCATATTTACATTATTTTTATATTTTTCAGTTACAATAGGTAAAAATTCGATATATAATACAGTCAAATAAAACATTACACATATACCAACTTCAAATAAAGCAGAATTTGGATTCCAATTTATTACTGGATGCCAAATATAATACCATCTACCAATATCAAAAAATACTGCAAATCCGACAAAAGTATATCCAAGCATTGCAGTTAGAAGAGCGGGTCTTACAACTGTATGATAATGTTCCTTGTGCATTATATGACCAATTGCCGCAGAAATAAAACCACCAGCGGCAAGAGCGACACCACCAGCTTTATTAATAGCGTTCCAAATACCCCAAGGATATAAATTATCAAGATTTGTAACGAGGCCAATACCAAATAAAAATCTAACTCCAAGTGTTGCCATACCAACTACGGCGATTACTGTAAATACAATAACCCAAGGAGTAAAGAATTTAACATGGTTCATAGGTTTAGCAATTACGTGTGCCATTATTTACCTCCCTCAATTTCATCTGTTAAATCTACATCTTTAAGAATATCTTTACGGCGTTTAGATAGCCACATTAATCCACCAAGCCAAGCATATAAAGCGACAGGAGGAATAAAATACGCAAAAATACCGTGTTGAATAGATTCAGAAACACCGGGAGCTGTTCTCTCGAGTTGTTTCGGTAATTGTAAATATTGGAAATCAGCAGAAGGAGAAGTAAGATACATCCAAGATGTTCCACCGACTTCTTTTTCTCCATAAATATGATTTTTATATCTATCTGGATATCTTTTAATTCTTTGACGAGCAACTCTAATAAGTTCGGTACGCGAACCATAAGTAAGTGCTTCTACAGGGCAAATTTCAACACAAGCTGGCATAAGTCCCTTACTTGTTCTTTCCTCATAACAAAAATCACATTTGTTAATATTTGGTTTAAAAGCGGCTTCAAAATTATATGTTGGAATTTGAAACGGACAGGCAACCATACAATATCGGCAACCAATACATTTATCTCCATCCCAAACTATTGCCCCAGTCTCTTTTTTAGTAAATGCTCCAACAATACAAGCAGATACACACGCTGGTTTGTCGCAGTGCATACACTGATATTTTACATTGATTGGTATAAGTTCATTTTTTTTGTTTTTAAATTCATTTACTACTGTATAAGAATCGTTACCCGGTCTTCTAAAAGTTTTGAATATATCTCTGTTGTGAAATTTTTCAATATCATCAGCGGGTATGTTATGGCTTGTTTTACAAGCCCATTCGCAATTTCGACAACCTACGCATTGTGTAGTATCTACGAGTACGCCCATTCTATCTGGTGATAAGATATTTTCGGGTTGTGCTTTGGCACTCGAACTCATACCTACACCTGCTAAAGATAAAGCTGATGAATATTTTAAAAAATTTCTGCGGTTTATTTTTTTCATAATAAATTCCACAAAATAAAAAAAACAATAAAATTGTTAAAAATTACAATACAAAATAAAGTAAATATTGTGAATAAAAAAACATTATTCTAAATATTGTATCAATTATGTGTATTTATACATAAGTTAATATGTAGTTAATATGATATTTTTAAAAAATGATGAATTTTTTGGGATAAATAAATCATAATCAAAATTTTTTAATAAATAATAAAATAAAATTTATTACGTTAAAAAATAAATTATAAATTTTATTAAATATTATGAAAATTATATCTTGGAATGTGAACGGAATTAGGTCTATTCTTGGGCAAAACCCTACTCGAAAATTTGACACAATATCGCATCATAATAAACTTTTTGAATTTATCGAAACTGAAAAACCAGATATTATATGTATTCAAGAGACCAAAGCAGAAGAATTTCAAATTAACGAAGAGCTACGCTATCCCCCGGGATATTATGGATATTTTAACCACTCAAAAGCCAAAAAAGGATATAGTGGTGTTGTTACCTACTCAAAATTCAAACCCAAAAGTGTGAATATCAATATTGGTATAGAAAAATTTGATATTGAAGGTCGAATTGTAGAAACTGATTTTGATGATTTTATTCTTTTTAATATATATTTCCCAAATGGTACGTCAGGTATGCATCGTGTCGAATATAAACTCGAGTTTTATGATGCTTTATTTAATTATATAGAAAAATATCGTAAAACGGGTAGAAATATAATTGTAAGCGGCGATTATAACATTGCTCATCACGAAATTGATTTAGCACGACCAAAAGAAAATATTGAGACTTCGGGATTTATGCCAATAGAACGTGAAAAATTAGATTTGATAGTAAGTCTTGGATATATAGATACTTTCAGAGAGTTTCATAAAGAACCACAGCAATACACTTGGTGGAGTAATCGTGCAAGAGCAAGAGAAAACAATATTGGCTGGCGCATTGATTATCATTTTGTAAACGGAAAAATATTGCAATATGTAAAGAATTCTTATCATTTGTCCGATATAGAAGGTTCAGACCATTGCCCTATTGTTATTGATATATTTTAATAAGGAAGGATTTATGTCGAAAAAAATTATTTATATAGTAATATCAATTATAATATTGATGTTTATTTTGCAGATATCAATTATCAAACAAGATAATCCACAAATTATAAATGAGCCAGCTTGGGATTCACAAGAAACTAAACAAAATTTCATGCGTGCTTGCGGTGATTGTCATAGTAACGAAACCAAATGGCCCTGGTATAGCAATATTCCACCTTTCTCTTTTTTAATTTTTTACGATGTTGTAAAAGGTCGTGATGAATTTAATGTGTCTGAATATCATCACGGTGATGGAAAAAAATCTGCACACGAATTTGATGAAGGAAAAATGCCTTTATGGATATATACTATAATGCATAATGAAGCAAATATTAATACAGAAGACCGTGAAAAATTTATTTATGGTCTCGAACAAACCTTTGGAAAATATAATAAAATAAAACCAAGCAAAAATGAATATAATTTTGAAGAATAAATTATTATTCAAAAACCTTTTTAACAGAATTTTTTTTATGGATTAAAATGATTCTGTTAGTGTATTGTTTTTTCTTAAAAAAATCCTGTAAATATTTTATTTTAATATACTTACAGGATTTTAAAATTTTCTTATTTGTGGGCCCGGAGGGACTTGAACCCCCGGCCAACGGATTATGAGTCCGTTGCTCTAACCAACTGAGCTACAGGCCCCAGTATTTGTAGCAATTTTAATTCATCATTGCGTTAAATAGAGAATACAAAAATAATACTTTTTATTGAATTGAAAAAATTATTTTTTAATAATTAAATAATCCAATAAAAATTCCTGCTTGAATTTGTAAAGCATCTGCATTTAAATCATTGGGTACATTATTTAATTTGGAGTTGAAATTTTGTTTCCAATCATAAGCAAATGTTGAATTATACGAAGCACCCACTCTAAACATTAAAAAATTAGTTATTGCATATTCAAAATTTACTGTTGGTTTAACTAACCAATAATTTGAGGATGCAACATTCAAATAATTACTCGAATTTGCTTTTGGAATAAAATCATTCCAATCAGCATTATCTATTGTTTCATAAGAATTAATTGTTAAATCACCTCTTCCTATTGAAATGCCAGCAGTAATAGCAAAAGATTTCATAGGTACTATTGCATATTCAAGCGATAAACCAGTCATTCCAACTTTATATTCTAATTCACGTTTAACTTTCGCATTTTCTACTTCGAAAGAAATATTTGATGAAATATTTTTAGAGCCACCATAACTAAAAAATCCAACACGCAAATTTGGAATATAAACAAGTCCAGTGAACCCTTCCCCACCCCAAAGATTAACTTGTCCACTAAAATCACTCAAATCAAATTTTTTATCAATTATATGTTTATTTAAAGCGTCAAAATTTGCAAATTGAAATGTGAATGTGGCTCCACCAGCGATTGCGAAATATGGTGGAGTTTCTGTTACAAGTTCGCTTGAATCATAAGAATAATCGTCTAATCTATCGTCTTGTAATGCATACAATGATGTAAAACCAAATACAAATAATAGAATTAATAATAATTTTTTCATCAATTTTTCTCGTTAATATTTATAAAAATGTGTAAACGAAATTTTGTATTATAAATTTTATAATAGATTATTTCGACCATATTAATTTGAATCTATATAATAATCCAGTAGAATTAAGAATTTTCCCAATATACATACCGGGTGGTTTATCACTTAAATCGAGATGAACAGTATTTGTGCCGCTTCTAATATTTTTAAATTTATAATCTTCAAGTTCCTTTCCTAAGAAATTTAGTATTTTAATATTAATATTTTCAGTCTCTTTAATATTAAATTTGATGCTTACTGAGCCAATTGTTGAATTAGAAAATACTTCTATACCGTCTTTTAGATACTCATCATTTGATTGAGTTTCGGAAGAATTTTTACACGTACTTTGTTTAAATTCCAATTGTAATGGGGATTTAGGATGAGGAGAGTTAATTGATATTTCTTTTCTCCCTAAATTCATTCTTTTATCTTTTGAATAATTGAATTTTGTTAATTCTTCTTTTAGGATTTGAATAGTATATTTTCCTTGTGGTAAGGGGCCTAAATTAATTTGAAAATCATAATTACAATTACATCTACATTTTTGGGTTGTCGTATCGCTAAGAGTAAATGTAATAAGCCCATTATTATAATTTATATGATAATCTATCGAATATGCTGAGCAACAATTTGCATTTAAATTTGAAATATTAATAGTAAGCAAATTATCATCAATGATATAATCAATTTTTTCATCTGAATAAGAAATATATATATTAAAAATCAAAGCAAAAATTATGCTTATAAAAATTTTTAATTTTATATTTCTATTAATCAAAATCAAATTATAATAATTTAAAATAAATTATAAAAAAAAATGTTTTTCAATAATATATTAACGATACAATTAATAAAAAGTTTATGAATTTTACTTCTGCACCTGTTGGATTGCTTATTTTTTTATTTACAATTAGCATTAGTTTATATACTATATATAAAAACGAACGATTGTTATATTCTTGGATTTTAAGACCAAATCTTGTTTATTATCACAAACAATACTATTTAATAATTACAAGTGGTTTTATTCATGCAGATTTAATGCATTTGTTATTTAATATGTTTACTTTTTATTTTTTTGGTTTTCGGCTCGAGCAATCAATAGGTTCTTTAAATTTTACTATTATATATTTTGGAAGTATGATAATTAGTAATATTAGTACAATCATAAAAAAAAGAAATATTGAAAATTATGGTAGTCTTGGTGCAAGCGGCGCTATTTCGGGTATTTTGTTTGCTTCGATTCTCATAAATCCAAATGCAAGTATAATGATAATGCCAATTCCTATACCTATACCTTCGTATATTTATGCAGTACTTTTCCTTTTATGGAGTTATTTTGCATCGAAAAAATCTATGGACACGATAAATCACGAAGCTCATTTATGGGGGGCTATTTCAGGTCTTGTGCTATTAATATTATTAATCCCCGAGGTTATACCATATTTTATAAATCAAATTTTCTAATTTAGGTTAAATAATTTTTTCAAATGATTGATTTCTTCTTTATTGAAAAATTTGAATATAAATAATAATAATATAAATAATATCAAAAGAATTATTTTAATAGCAATTTTTAAATACTCATTAAACTCAAAATTAATAATATAATTATGAGTAAAATAAATTATAAAAGCCGGAATTATTATTATAAATATTCTAAACCATTCATATTTAATTCTATAATATTTTTTACTAAATAAATACATCGTAATCATTGAAACAAAATATGCAATACAAATTGAATAAGCGGCTCCTAAATATCCATATATTGGTACAAGTATAAAATTTAATAAAACATTGATAATTACAGCTAATAATAGCGATACCGAGCTTGTATATGTTTTTTTTGCAATTATTATTCCTGCAGAGAAATTGATATATAATCCATAGAAAAAATATGCTAAAACAATTATTGGTATAATATTTATCCCCGTCCAATATAATGAATTTATTAAAGTACCGTTAGAAAATGGAATTTTAATAAAATTTTCTACAAAAAATATTAGTGTTAGCATTATTAGTGCTGATATAAATGTATAATAGGTCAGCACACGTCCAAAAACATTTTTTGCATCTTCATCTTTATAATATTTTATAAAAAATGGTTGCCAAGCAAAATCAAATACAGATACAAAAATAAGCATTGGAATCCCTAATCTATAATTAACTTGATACGTTGTTATATCGAGTTCGGAATTAGTCAAAAATTTTAGAATGGGTCTATCGGAAACTTGTAAAATTATAGCGGATAATCCAGCAGGAATTGTTGGTATAGCAAATTTAAACATATCTTTGAAAATTTTTTTATCAAAAGTAAAATCTATATTTTTGATAATAATGGGTATTAATATTAAAAATGTAAGAGAATTTGCAATTATTTGAGAATAGATAGCACCTTCAGCCTGCATATTAAATTTGCTAAGAAAAATTACGTGGCATATCAAAGAGCTTGAAATAGCAATCATTCTAATTGACGATAATTTAATTATTTGCCGTTTTGAGCGTAAATAGTTGAATGGTATATAAGATAAGACATCAACAAATGGTATTAATGCGGCTAAAATAATTAGTGTTCTCGAGTTCGGTATGTCAGAATACGATGATATTTCCGTTAAATAATCTGAAAAATATATAATAGTGATAGTAAATAAAAAGCTAACAATATTTATTGAAAAATATCCAATCGAAAAGGCATTTTTACTAATTTTTTCATCATTATGATTAAAAAATCTTAAATAGGCGCCCTCCATACCAATGGAATATACAACAGACAAAAATGTTGTAAAGGAAAGAATAAATATGAGAAAATCAAATTGAGAAGTACTTAAATAGTTAGAATAAATTGGAGTTAATATAAAACTCATTAATCTACTAATTACAGAGAATGTACCATATAATATAGTATCTTTAAGAAGAAATTTTATTTTATGATACATTCTATTTTATACTCAATTATCAAAAAAATTATAAATTATTTAAACTATCACGTGTTTTAGAAACAAACTCATCAATTTCGTGTTTTTGAACTATTAGAGGCGGAATAATTCTTAATACATTGCCGGACGCCGCATTAGAAATTACATTTCTTTCAAGGAGTTGTTTAACAAGAATCGCGGCTTCAAAATTAAGTAGAAGTCCTTTCATAAGCCCCCTACCCCTTACTTCAATAACTTTTGAATTAAAATCATTTTTAATTTTGACTAATTCATTATGCAAATAATCGCCAATTTCTTGAACTTGTTGTAAAAGACCATTTTCGAGAGCTTCAATAACAACATAGCCCGTTCTACACGCAACTGCATTACCACCGTAAGTTGTACCGTGATTTCCTTGTTTCCATAATTTTGATAATTCTTCTGATACAATAATTCCACCTAAAGGCAAACCACCACCCATTCCTTTAGCCATCGAAATAATATCGGGCTTAATGTCAAAATGCTCGAATCCGAACATTTTTCCCGTTCTTCCTATACCTGTTTGAATTTCATCAGCAACTAATAAAAAGTTATGTACACTTTTGAGTTCTTTAATAGTTTCGATAAATTCTTCTGTTGGTTGAGAAACTCCACCTTCGCCTTGAATAAATTCAAGAACTACTGCGGCAGTTTTAGAATTTATATTTTCCATTAATGAATAAATATCATTTAATGGGATAACTTTGCAATTATCAAGAAAAGGTCCCATACCATCTTTATAAGGTGGTTTATCCATTATTGATAATGCACCGTATGTTCTACCATGAAAACCACCCGAAAATGCAATAATTTCAGTTTTATTAATAGTATTACCCCATTTTCTAACTAATTTAATTGCCGCTTCATTAGCTTCTGTTCCCGAGTTAGAAAAGAAAACTTTATCGAGTTTACTATGTTTAATTAAGATTTCTGCTAATTCAATTTGTGGTTCTTGATAAAAATAATTAGAAACGTGCATATATTTTCTAATTTGCTCTTCAATGGCTTCGATAATTTTTGGGTGGCTATGCCCCAATGCGTTTACTGCAATACCACTTAAAAAATCGAGATAAACCTCACCATTTTTACTAAATATTCTGCAGCCTTCTGCTTTTTCGATTACAATTGGCAATCTTTTGTAGGTTTGATAAATTGAATTTTGTTCACGTTCAATTATCGAATTAAATGAATTATCCATAAATTTTAAATTCCATAATATATTAAATGACAGAATGAATAACCGAACGAACTACCCCCCAAACTTCGAAATTCATCTCTTCGGTTATTGCAATTGGTTTATAATTTCCATTTTCTGGAGTTAAAAATAATTTTTCATTTTTATAACTTACTCTTTTTACAGTAAGTTCGCCGTTTATTACTGCTATAACTATCGAAGAATCTTTAGCTTCTAAAGAACGGTCCACAACAAGAATATCACCAGAATAAATACCCGCATTTATCATAGAGTCGCCTTGTACACGAACAAAAAAAGTCGCCGCTGGATTTTTAATTAATAAATCATTCAAATCGAGTTTTTTATCTAAATAATCATCTGCTGGCGATGGAAAACCAGCAGATACAGATTCGAGAAAAAGCGGTAAACGAAATTCTTTCAATCTTTCTGGTTTAAGAATTTCTATAATTTCATAATTTTCAATCAAAATTCTCTCTTTTGTCTTCATCAGTTATTTTTTTGTAATTTTAATTTTTTAATAATAACAATAAAACTAAAACTTCTAATATAAATTGTATTGACGAATAATTTAAAAATAATTTATAAAAAATGAAAGTTGTCGTTCAGAGAGTTAAAGAAGCAAATGTTGTAATTGATAATAAGATAAATGGTGAAATTACTTGTGGACTTCTTGTTCTTGTTGCTTTTTGCGAAACAGACACCAAACAAGAAGTAGATTGGATATGTAATAAACTGCTTGGACTTCGTATTTTTTCTGATAAAGAAGGGAAAATGAATTTATCAATAAGTGATATAAATGGCGGAATATTAGTAATATCAAATTTTACAATTTATGGAGATGCCAAAAAAGGCAATAGACCAAATTTTTCTAATGCGGCTCGACCAGAAACTGCAATACCACTATATGAATATATGCTCGATATTTTAAAAAAGAGTAATCTTAAAATTGAAAGTGGAATTTTTGGAGCGATGATGGAAGTAAAATTAATTAATGATGGTCCAGTAACAATAATTCTTGAAAAATAATTTAATCATTGTTAATAATTATTAGGGTACTTTTAAAAATATGTATTTTTTTATTAAAAGTTTAAAGAATTTTGCTAATAATTCAAAAATTATATTAATATTTTGTCATTATTAATGAATAATTTGTTATTTTTGAAAATAAACCATAATTTACTTACGATATTTAGTAAAAAATTACTAATTTAGAATTTGCAAATTTTATAATTTAAAATATTTATTTTTTGGAGTATGATTATGTCGCAATTACGAGTTGAGGAACAAATCGGTGGAGCAATTCTTCACCTTAAAGGTCAGTTCATAGGTGGAACTGAAACTGATGAATTAAGAGATGCTTTAAAGCATTTTTCTGACCAGAATCAGAATAATCTCATAATAGACCTTGAGAATGTTACATATCTAAATTCTACTGCTCTGGGCGTTTTAATATCTGCTCATACAAATTTTGTTAAACGCAATGGTAAAATTATTTTATGCAATGTAAGTAAATCACTTGAAAATATCTTTGTTATAACAAAACTAACATTAGTTTTTTCAATAGCTGATACAATCGAAGATGCAAAAAAGTTATTTAATTAATATAATATAGAAATCAATTAATTTTCAAAAAAAAATGGAGTAATTTTTAATGAAGAATTTATTTAACGCTATAGTAATAGCACTTGCACTTGTTGTGGCATACACAGTATTTTTTACAGTATTAGGAAATCCTAATAACTTTAATGACCCAGAAACAAAACAAGAACCAAAAAATGGCAACATATATGGTACAATTTATACAGGTGGACCTCTTGTTGGTTTATTGCTTGCGTTTATTATAATTTCGTTATCTTTTGTATTTGAACGCTTTTTCTCTATCAATAAAGCTAAGGGCAAAGGTAATCCCGCTACATTTATTAAAAGCGTTACTACACTATTAGCAAAAGGAGACCTCGAAACCGCACTCTTGGAGTGCGATAAGCAACGCGGCTCAATGGCAAATGTGCTAAGAGCGGCAATTTTAAGATTTAAAGAAATCGAAAATGATACTGAATTTGCAGGCGAAAAGAAAATTTCAGAAGTGCAAAGAGCTATTGATGAGTCATTAAACCTTGAAACACCATTATTAGAAAAAAATCTTGTAATATTATCAACAATTGCATCTATTTCTGTGTTAGTTGGTCTTCTTGGAACAACACTTGGTATGATTAGAGCATTCCAAGCTTTAGCGGCTTCTGGAACTGTTTCAGCAATTCAATTATCAATTGGTATTTCTGAGGCTCTTTATAATACTGCTGGTGGACTTATCGGTGCAATTATATCAATTGTATTTTATAACTATTTTACTACTAAGGTTGACGCATTTGTTTATATGATTGACGAAGCAATCTTAAGTATTACTCAGATTTTCACAATCAGAATAAAAAGTTAATTTTTGATAATAATTACACACAGAAGGAGATTACTCTGTGCCAAAAATAAAGAAAAAAAGAATGGGGTTTGTGATAGATATGACCCCGCTTGTAGATATAACGTTTTTACTTTTAACATTTTTTATGTTTACTGCTAAATTTAAATCACAAGCAGAAAGTGAACAAAAATTTGTTATCGAAAGACCACGTGTTTCAGCTGATACTTCGAAAGTACCAGATAGAGATATTGCGATTATTAAAATTGCTGTTGATTCATTAACTAATGATACTACATATTATTATGAAGTTACAAACGAAGCCGATAGAGAGCAAGTTTGGGCTCGTACTAAGGGTTTGACCGAAGAAGCTAAAGCGAAAGCACAGCTACCTGTTGACCTAAAGGTATTAGATGAATTAGTCAAAAATACCAGATTAGTACGTCCAGAAACGAAATTTGCTATTGACGCTGATAGAAGGCTTCGCTTTAAATGGATAAGCGACGGTATGGATGTATTACGAATGAATTATGCAACAACATTTAATTATGTTACAGAAAAGAAACAGTAACTTTTTTATTAATCAAAACGTCTTTATATAAAAAGAGAATTAAAGGAGAGAATTTATGGCTGGCGGCGGTCAATTAAAAATAGAAAGGCAGAAAAGAGGAAAAGCTAGTAATAGAAAGAAAATGAAAAGAGTTGGTTTTCATCTTGATATGACCCCTCTTGTAGATATAACATTTTTACTTTTAACATTTTTTATGTTTACTACAACTATGGCTACTCCACAGGTTATGGAGATGTCCATACCACCAGAAAAAACTGAAGTAGAAGTTGGTGAGTCAATGTTGTTAACGATTTTTGTAAGAAATGATAATAAGATTTTCTATGCTCGTGGGCAAGAAGACCCCACTGAAATTGAACTTAAACAAATAAAAGGTTTGGCAGAAAGAGAAAATTTAAAACCAGATATGGTAAATAAATTAATTACTGCGCTCAAACCATCAGAAGACGCATCGTATGGAGTTGTAGTTTCTATTCTTGATGAATTAAATCTTGCTGAAATTGCTATTACAGCTGAAATAGTTAAACAAGTTGATGAAAATGGAAATCCAAAAGAAAGAGAACGTAGATTTACGATTGCACCAATTAACGAAGAAGAAAACGCAAAAATTGAGGGCTTATAATCATGGCTAAATCAGAAACTTTTGCAGTTGAAATTCCACAAGGCTCTGGCTATGGAGCAGTCGAGCTTAAGCAATTTATTGCAAAAAATACGTATAAAGGTTTTATCTTTACTACTGCTCTCTTGATTATTTTATTATTAACATATTATTTTATACTAAAAAATCAAGAAGCCGCTCGGAATGCTGTCGTACCTATGGCTCCGATTGTAAAAATTAATATTGAAGATTTACCTCCACAAGAACAAGAATCTATGGACTTAGCTCCTCCTCCACAGATGATTGTAAATACTGGTCCAGCTTCGAGAGCGGGTACACCAATCGCCGTACCAGACGCGCAAATTACTGCTGATATGAAAGATTTTGCTAAAATGGACGAGTTATCTAGAGCATCATCAGTCGGTGGAGACGGTTCTATTGATATTGGTGGTTTCTCGCCAAATATTGATTTGAACAGAACAGGTAAAGTAGAAATTAAGAAACAAGTTGAAGAAGAACCAGATATTGATGCTTTTATTGCTGTTGAAAAAGACCCACAGGTGGACCTTGCTAAACTTCAAAAAAGTATCGTATATCCAGATATGGCACGTCGTGCAGGTATTGAAGGTAAAGTTATTGTTAGAGTATTAGTTGGTGCTGATGGTAAAGCAAGAAAAACTGTTATTGAAGATACAGATAATGTAATGCTAAATGATGCCGCTGTTACTGCAATTAATAACTATGGATTATTTACTCCTGCTATCCAAAACGGTCAACCAATAACTTGTTGGGTTAGTATTCCAATCACATTCAGATTAAGGTAGATTTCTATTTTATAATGAATTTGACTATAATTATTTTTAGGGGTATTTCATAAGTTAAATATTGTTATAATAAATAACTTTTGCGATACCCTTATTTTTTTAAATTTTTAATTTGGTGTTGAAAGTGCCATGTTTTTAAGAATAATAAATTATGCTGTTAAAATATTAATAGTCGTTTTTGGAATATTAATACTCTTTGGTATTATTCTTAAGACTATGGACACTAATATGCGAATTGTATTCGGAATTGTATTTATACTTTTCGGTATTTATCGTCTTACTATATATTATTCAAAAGAAAAAAAATATAGATTTATGGACAATGGAGATGATTACTATGAAGACGATGATGATATTAAATAAGAATATATTAAATGTTGTACTTTTTCTATTATTTGTTTTACTTATATCTTCGTGTAACGCTGATAGAGAAGATTTCCAAGGTGAAAAATATAATTCTATTAATTCAGGTGAGTTAACAGTTTATTGTGAGGAGTCAATGCATAATTTATTAGATTCCGCAATCACAATGTATCAAAATGCTTATCCAAAAATTGTATTAAACAAAAAAATTGTTTCCTCACGCGAGGCTATGAAGGTATTACTTTCTGGCGAAGCAGAAGCTATTATTTCAGCAAGAAGTTTTTTACCAGATGAGGACTCTCTAATGAAAGAGTTTAAAGTTGAGCGACCAGAAATGATTGCCGCTTCTGATGCATTAGTATTTTTTACAAGAAATGATACTCCATTAGATACAATTAATGATATACAAATTATCCAAATTCTTAAAAATGAGAAAAAACTGAAAGATATCTTTCCACAATTTAGTGTTGAACCAGAGTTTGTATGCAATTCTACTAATTCATCGGAATTTGCAAATTTAAAATTATTAGTATTAAAAAATCAAACACTAAATAAATATCTTAATGTTTTTAATACAACAGATTCTGTAATTACTTATGTAGAGAATAATCCAAATACAATTGGAGTTGCATATTTATCACAAGTCTTTGGAAATAAAAATATTAAATGTTTAGAAATTGGTTTTATAAACAAAAATGGCCAGCGTATTTTTCCGCAAACTGTTCATCAAGGGTATATATTACAAGAAAAATATCCATATATTAACAAAATCGGAATATATTTAAAAGAAGATAGACAAAATAGAGCATTTTGGTTTGCTTCATTCATTTCAAAGGAATTAATTGTTCAAAAATATTTATTAGAAAAAGGGATAGTACCCGAATATGCTAAATTTAAAATTAAAATCGAAAAAAAATAATTTTTAAAAAATCAATAGGGTTTGTAAAATGAAATTAAAATTATTAATCTTGGGCTTATTTTTAATAAATTCCTATTATTTATTTTCTCAAAATCAATCTGCAAATGAGTTAAGAGAATATGTAAATAGTAGAAATTTTGAAAAAGCTTTTCAGATTGTTGATAAAGCGGTTAGTGAAAACTTTGATAATCAGAGTATTTTACTATTAGCTGGCGATGTATATGCAGAAATGGATAAAAATGATAAAGCTTTAGAAGTTTATAAAAAAGCTTTTGATTTAGACAAAAAAAATATTGAAGCTTTAAATAAATATGGCAATCTGCTATCAATAAACGGAAAACACAAAGAAGCAGTTGATTTTTTCCAAGATGCTGTTAAAAAATATCCTAACGATCTTAAAATAAGATTAAATTTAGCTAATTCATATATTGCTATGGATGAATTGAATAAAGCTGAATTAATTATTACTCAAGCTCGTGAAATTGACAAAAAATCTCCCGACGCTTTCATTGCTCTGGGAGATTTATATCAAAAACAAAGAGTTTATGAGCTAGCACGTATGAATTTTGAAGAAGCCTTAGCTATTAATCCAAATAATGTGGATGCTCGTGTAAAACTTGCAACAGCCTATTTTCGTTTAGCTAATCAAGAAACTGATAATGATTTAAGAAATGAATTGTATAATCGCTCTTTAGAAGAATGGAATAAAATCACTCAACAAGACCCTCAAAATGCTCGTGCTTTTTATGAACAAGGTAGATTGTTATTTTTTGGTGGACAGTATCAAAATGCTGCAAAATCATTGAATAATTTCATTCTATTACGCCCATCTGGTTCATTAGGAAGATGGTACTTAGCACAATCATTGGAAAAAATTGGCAATTGCGACTCTGCAATTAAACATTTAGAAATTGTTGCAAAAGAAATTGATACTGTAAAAAAACAAGCTAATTACTTAATTGCTTTATGTTTATTCGATACTAAACAATATAAAGAAGCTATTAATATGTTTAATAAAATTTCTGCAGATACAAATCTTGCAGTCATTGATGTGCAAAGACTTGGTCAAGCATATTTATTATTAGAAGACACTTTAAATGCTTTATCTACTTGGGAAAAAGCAGTTCAAATCAATCCCGATGAAAATTGTAAAATTATGAATCAAATGGGAATTTTATACCAAAAATTATTAATGTATGATAAATCTATTGATATTTTGAAAAAACGTATCGAAGTTGCACCTTGTAAAGATGAATATCAACATATTGTTTATTATTATTTAGGTCTAGCTTTTATTCAATCTGGAAAACCAGAAGAATCAATCGAGCCATTTGAGAAGTCTATTGAAAACGATCCAGAATTTTTATTTTCAAGAGTTTCGTTGGGAGATGCTTATTCTGCTACTCAAAAATTTGATTTAGCAGATAGTATATTCAAAAGTACTATTCAAATTGCTTTGAAAGATACTGATAAAAATAAATTTGTTCTAACACAAGCATATAGTAAATTAGCTGGATTATATCTCGATAAAAAGAAATTTACTGATGTTGCAAAAATTGCTGAAGAATGGTCAAAAATTGCTGAAAATGAACCATTTGCTTATTTATATGCCGCTATTGCATATCATAATTTAAGTAATGGTAAACAAGCGTGTTTAAATTATAGAAAGGTTCTAAAAATTGACCCTAAAAATGCAACTGCTTTGAAAAATTTGAAATCTCTCGAAGATAGCGGTCAGTGTAATTAGCAATTTTTAAAAAATTGAGAAAAAGGATTTGAATATTTTTTACATTCAAATCCTTTTTTTTAGTAAAATTATCAAATTAATACTATCAATTATTATATTATTCTCAAAATTTTGTATTACTTAGAAATTATTAAATTTATTAATATAGATTTATCAACAAATTCACCTGCTTCGGGATCTTGTCCAATAATTGTATTCGGTGTAAATGTTTCACTTTGTTTATAAGAAATCTCGCCTATTGAAAGTCCTATTTTTTGTAAAAGTTCGATTACCTCATCATATCTAAGCCCAACAAGTGATGGAACGCTAATTTGAATATTCGAACCAAGACTAATTACTATATTCACAGAAGTACCATAAGGCACCATTTTTCCGATAGAAATACTTTGTGCCATTACTGTATCTTTTGCAATAAATTCGCTATTATCGTAATTGATTTCACCTAGTTCGAGCCCTACTTTACTAAGCTCGTTCCTTACAATGCTAATAGGGAATCCAATTAAATTTGGTACGGCAACCATTTCTTTACCTTTGCTTAAAGTTAAATATATGGTTCTCCCCTCTTTTATTTCAAGATTTGATGTAGGGATATGTTTTACAACAACATTCTCGGGATATTCTTCACTATATATTTCTTGAACTACTTTATAAGATAATTTATTTTTTTGTAATTCAATGATAGCTTCATCAAGCGATTTACCTGATAAATTAGGCACTTTTACTAAATCTCTACTATGAACTATTGATGGCATAATAATTCCATCAAAAAGAAGAAATACAAAATAAAGTGATAAAAAGAATATTAAAAGTATTATCAAATATGGACTTAATTTCTTAATATCATAGTTTAATTTTATCCCAAAATTTTCGTTATCTTTATTTCTATATTTGCTATAAGGTTTATGAATTTTTTCTTGATTATTATTTTCGTTATTTTGTTCTTCGTAATTCAATTTGTTGTAATTTTTTATTTATAAAAATTAAAATTTAAAAATACATAAATTATTTATAAAAATAAAATTTACTTAATATTTTATTAAATATTTTTTTTTACATAAAATTTTTTTTAAACGAAATCAACTAAATTAGTAATTTTTTTTATAATATATTTGTATGATATTTTAAAATGTTGTATATTTACTTATGAAATATATAATAATAATAATATTGATATTTTTTGTTAATAATGCTTTTTCAAAGACTGATGTAGATGATCAAAAATTGATAAAGCAGAAAAGAAAATTTACTTCTTTGATTTTTTTCTCATTAGGAATGCCGTTTAGTTCGGGTTCAAAAGATTTTTTTAATAATTATGATAAATTTTTTAAAGGATATAAAAAAGACTTCAAATTATTACCAACAATTATAGCTGGTACAAAACTTCGTTTTGATAATAATTATAGAATTGGTGTACAATTCTTATATCAAAAAACAAATTTAAGAGATATTTATAGCGAAATTGTTGATGAAGTTGATAATTCTGGTTATAGAGAATATTCGCAAATATTTGATATTTCTGATATTCCCATTTTTTTAACTGCGGAATACCTTCCATATACTTCTCAATTTAGAACTTATGTCGGAGGTGGGTTAGGTTTTTTAATTAGGAATATTAAGTGGAATGAGAGAATTAATTCAAGTATAATTTTAGATAAGCGTAAAGGAGGACTAAATTTTAATTCAACTGATGTGTTTACGTGTTTAAAAATTTATTCTGGATTAGAATTGGGGTTTGATAAAATGTCGGAATATACTTTCCTCGGAAGTTTAGTTTTCGAAGTATCTTATAACTATACTATCGCAAAATCTGAGATTTATAAAAGTGTTAAAAATCAATTCTTCCCAGAGAAAAATGAATTAAATAATAAAGTTAATATTTTGCCCGGTTATTTTATTTTTTCTGTAGCGTTAACTTTTAACTTTAATAAACTTGAAAATTATTAATAAAACAAAGTTTTAATAATTACGTTAAATTTTGAAAATACTGATTTATTTTTTGCTTTTTTTTTAAAAAAAAAGTGTAATATATAATTTACAAATTTTTTATTATAAATTGATTGAGGTTGATATGAAAACCCAAATAACATTCAGGCACACTACTGCGACTCATCCTAAATTACATGACGAAGCATTGAGCATCGCAAATGGATTTACTAAATATCACGACGGTATTATTTCTACCAATGTTGAATTTATCAACGAAGTAAATAAAACTGTTGGCATTACCGTTCATCTAACTGGTAATACTATTGCAGCAAAAGAAGATTCTGATGATTTCCATAAAAGTCTGCATAATGCTTCTGAAAAAATCATAAGACAAATTAAGAAATACAAAACGAAACAAATTTCAAGTAGAACAAAAGATATCGATTAGTAATAATTTAAATTAATTTTTTCATTTTTTAACGGAGTAAATTTAGTTTTACTCCGTTTTTTTTAAATTTTTAAATTTTTTTAGACAACAGTAAAATAATTATTATTTATTTTAAAATATTTATTTATTTTTATATAAATTTTATTTTAATCAATTATTTATTTTTTAAAATTAATATTACAAATTTGAAATTTTATATTTTAAAATTATTTAGGGTTTTTTTTATGAAGAAGTTTTTTCTTGTATTAATTAGTTTTCTCCTTATGATAACAGCTTCTTATTCACATAATTGTAATTGGGCTACAAAAATTGGTGGACTTGGCTCAGAAACGGTTGATGTTTTAGCTCTTGATAGTTCTGGTTATACTGTAATTGGTGGTGCTTTTTATGATGATGATTGCGTCTTCACTCCAAGTATAACTCTAAATAAAGTTGGTACAAGTAATTTATTTTTAGCCAAATATTTTGATGATACTTGTTTATGGGCTGTTTCTATAACTGGGTCAAATTATCAGTATATTTATGATATTGCTACTGATAAAAATGGCAATATATATATTACTGGATTTTATGATAGTCCAACTCTTAATTTCAATAATAGTATAAGTTTAACAAATAATAATTATTCAAATGGTTTTTTAGCAAAATTTGATAGCAATGGGGTATGCCAATGGGCTGAACGAATTTATAGTAATTCAGATGCATTATCTTATGATTTATTAGTTGATAATAATAATATTTTTATTTCTGGTTATTATTGGGGTACTTCATTAAATTTTAATAATGGAATATCTTTATCTAATGTAAAAAATGCAGACAGTTTTTTAGCAAAATATAATAGTAGTGGGCAGTGTATTTGGGCTGAAAATATTGGTGGTTATGGAAATGACTATATAATGGATATAGCAAAAGATAGTGATAATAATATTTATGCTGTTGGGTACTATGTCGGGAATGGAATTAGTTTAAATAATGGTAAATTCCTTGATGGTCCAAGTGGTGCTGATGGATTTATAATCAAATTTGATAATAATGGAGTGTGCCAATGGGCTGATAAAATTTATGGTAATAATATGGACCTTGCTTTTAATATTTCAATAGATAAAAATAATAAAATTAGAGTAATGGGACAATTTTCAAGCCCATCTTTATATGCCAATAATGGAATTGAATTAATTTCTGGACATCCAACTGGAGACGATATTTATTGTGTTACTTATGACACTGCAGGAGTATGTTCGAGTATTGTTTATATTATTGGTAATTTTGAGAATTATATGCATAGAAATTATATAAGTTACGATAGCCTTGGTAATTATTATTTATCAGCTTCTTATCGTAATAAGGATTTGAATATTAATGGTGCATTCAACCTTCCATTATATAATAATATTGATATCTTCATTACAAAATTCGATGCAGATGATAATTTTGTATGGGCAAAAAGATTAGCTGGTAATTTTAATGATTATGAGAATAGTATTTTAGTATATGATGAAAATAAATTATTATTAGCCGGTAATTTTAATAGTATTGAATTAAGTTTTTCAAATGATATCAAATTAACCAATAACTCATTACAATACTATGACTCAGAAGGATTTTTAGCTAATATTTCTGATTGTAATTTAAGTGTTAAACATTCTATCAGCTTAGTTTCAGGTTGGAATATGATTTCAACTTATGTGGAACCCATTGATAAAACAATGGACTCAATTTGGTTTAATATTCTAAACTCAGTTAATTTAGTAAAAGATATATCTGGAAAAAGTTATATTCCAAGTTTTAATATTAATCAAATTGGCGATTGGAATAAATATCAAGGTTATCAAGTATTTATGAGTCAAAATAAAACGCTCGAAATCAACGGAACTGAATTAGAACCCGAAAATACTCCAATTTCACTCAATTCAGGCTGGTCTATGATTTCTTATTTAAGGAAATCTGATCAAAGTATTATTACGGCGCTTGCAACATTAGTTAGCGATAGTGCGTTGAATATCGCCAAAGATATCTCAGGAAAATCCTATATTCCTCAATTTAGTATTAATCAAATAGGAAATATGCAACCGGGGCAAGGCTATCAAGCATTTTTGGTAAAAAATGCTACATTGACATATCCAGCCAATTCATCGGGCAGAGTATTAGCGCAAGCCATTAGCCCAATGCCTAAATATCTAATTCCAGAATATAACAGAACGGGAAATTCAGCAGTTGCAATATTTTCTATAGATGCTAATGATGGCGATGAAATA
>JARKQC010000158.1 GCA_029974985.1 Bacteroidota bacterium
CCGGATCTAAAGTTGAATAAAATTCTACAATAGCACGAAATGTGGTAAAATTGAAAAACAACACTATTCTGAAGATAGGAATTATAGGAATATTGATTTTCGTTATTTTGGCATCAGGTTGCATTAGTTCTTTTAACACTGGAACAAGAACATTTTCGGATGGTGTTATGAGTTTTGATTATCCAGGGATTTTTAACACCGAAACTCAGGAAATTAATAATTCAAAAATACAGAGAGTAGCTTATTTTGTAAGTGGTGATTTATTTAATAAACAATATATAAACGTATTTAAAAATAAAACGGATATTTCACCTGTAGAATTAAGAGATGAGACTGTTTCTAAAAATAGAAATTTATCTACAAGCGAAGTATTATCCTCGACAACCGAAACAAACCCTAATGGTATTGTAGTAGAAACAATTAGAATGACGATTGTATACAATGAAAATGGTGAGAAAACTAGCCATAATGTGTTTTATTTTAAAATAAATGATACAGTATATGGAATTGGGGTCTACGGACCTTATTCAAATAGAGAAAAAATCACTAGCACCGCTAACATCATTTTCCAATCAATAAAATAGATACTCTTGGAGTTTATTTTTTATAAACCACCAAAACATAACTAAATTCTGATCTAAACATTTTTTAGCGATATCATCGCTTAAACTTTGTTAAATCATGAATAGACAATTTAGGGTCTTAGATTTTTCATGTTTCGGAAAGCTTTTGTAAAGCTGTTTTAGAGTTGTAACCTAGTGTTGTGATGAGTCCTGCTAATAATACAGTTAATATGCTGGTTTTTTTAGCTGATTCGGGTGTGTATTTGTGTAATTTTTTCAAGCCTAATCCTGATTTGCATAATTTGAAAAAGTCTTCGATTTTTCCTCTTATTGGTTTGTATTGTTTCCATTTTTGTATTTTTTGGATTAGTATCTTTTTTAATGTTTTGTATAGTTTTTTTGCTTTGGTTTCGGTCTTTTTATCTTTAAATATGCGTAATGGGTAGGTTAATTTGTCTTTGAGTTTTTGTAGTTTGAATTTTTCTTTTGGGAAGATTAAAGGAACGATTTTGTATTTGGAAATGCCGATTTGGTAGTTTTCGTATTTGTAATATCCTCTGTCGAATATT